>CAZOGK010000007.1:92667-116010 GCA_964579295.1 uncultured Ardenticatenaceae bacterium | reverse complement strand
CTAGGGAACGCGCGGCTTGACTTCGATGCGAAAGGTCGCCGGCGCTTCCTCTTCTTCGCTGCCCGTACCGTAGATGTAGCGGCGCTGGCAGGCCGGGCAGTGGCTGGCATAGTAGAAGAGCTCCGCGTCCAGCTCGCCGCCATAGCTTTTGTGCAGCAGGTGACGGGTTGGGCCGTCCCACACCAGCTCCAGCCAGCCGTCATCGCTGGTCGCGACAGCCTCTTCGACCGCGGGCTGGTCGTGCAGAATGCGGTAGCCGGCCCAAAAGTAGCTACAGCGGTCACAGGCGACAAAATTATCGACAACCCACTGTAACTTCGCTTCGTTCTCTGGCTGTTGCGGCTTTGATCGTGCTGCTTTCAAGCTTCCTACTCTGGCGCCAGCCGGCCACAGGCCGGCCTGTCTCCAATCGGCTCTCAATGGTACAATCGAGGATTGTAGCCCGCCGCCAGGCAGACGCAAACCTCCGGCGCGGGCGCGGCTGCTTATGGAGATTCGCTCGACCACTCTCTTTTGCTCGCCGAATTTTGGGCCGGAACGGGTGCGCGCTTTCTTCGCGGCGGCGGCGGGCCGTTTCCCCTACACCGTGCAGACCAGGCGCGTGGCCCTGCCGCCCTTCCCCGACTGGTGGACGGAAGGCGACGACGCCGCCGGCTTTCTGCCGCGCTGGCTGGAGCTGGGCGCCGACTACGTCTCGCTCGGACCCGTGCAGCTACGCCACGACGCGCGCTGGCTCGAGCTGCTGCCGGACCTGTTGGGGCGTGAGAGCGCTCTCTTCGCCAGCGCCGAGGTCGCCGATACGAAGGGCAATATTGATACTGGCCGAGCGCAGGCTATTGCCGCCGTTATTCGCGCCGCCAGCACGATTGAAGCCAACGGCTTTGGCAACCTCTACTTTGCGGCGCTGGCAAATTGCCCGCCCGGCTCGCCCTACTTTCCCGTCGCCTACCACGATGGCGGCCCGCCCGCTTTTGCCATTGCCGTGGAAGCGGCCGACCTGGCCGTGTCGGCGATTGGCGGCGCTCGCTCGCTGCCCGAGGCGCAGGCGCGGCTCGTGGCGGCGCTGGAGGAGGCAGGCGCTGCCCTGAGCGCCGCCGCCGCGACCATTGCCGCGGAGCAGGGCATCGGCTTCGGGGGCATTGACTTCTCGTTGGCGCCATTTCCCGAGGATGCGAAGAGCCTGGCCGGCGCAATGGAAGCGCTGGGCCTGTCGTGGGTGGGGGCCGCCGGCAGCCTCTTTGCGGCGGCTTTTCTCGCCGAGGCTATTGACCGCGCCCGCTTTCCGCGCTGCGGCTTCTCCGGGCTGATGCTGCCCGTGCTGGAGGATAACGTCCTGGCTGCGCGGGCGGCGGCCGGACAGGTTGGCTTGAGCGAGCTGTTGAGCTACGCTGCTGTCTGCGGCGTGGGGCTGGATACGGCGCCGCTGCCCGGTGACACCCCAGAGGCCGTGCTGGCGGCCATTCTGCTTGACGTGGCCGGGCTGGCCGTGCGCCTGAACAAGCCGCTGACGGCCCGCCTCATGCCGCTGCCCGGTCTGCAGGCTGGCGACCCGGTGCATTTCGATTTCCCCTATTTTGCCGATAGCAGGGTGCTGGCAACAGCCGGGGCGGGGACGAAGGGACTGCTGCACGCGGGAGAGAGCGTGACGCTACGCCCTTATCATCATCCGCAGGAGTGACGGACATCATGCAAGAACGATATAGCCTCTACGAGCTGCTGCGAGCCTGGAAAGAGAGCGTCGCTGGCGCCGCGCTGCCGCAGCCGCCAGTCTATAGCGGGCCAGACGCGCTCTTCCAGGGGCTGGTGGAGCATAGCGGCGCCGTCGAGCCCGGCTCCGCCTTTGTCGCCCGCGTGCGCCCCACCGGCGACGGCCATCCCTACATTCCGCAGGCCGTCGAGCGCGGCGCGTCTCTGATCATCGGGCAGCAGCCGGCGCCGGCCGGCCTCGCCGTGCCCTATCTCCAGGTGGAGGATAGCGCCGTGGCGGCGGCCTGGCTGGCGGCGGCGGCGGCCGGTTTCCCGGGGCGGAAGCTGGTCGTCGTCGGCGTCACCGGCACCGACGGCAAAACGACCACGGCCAACCTCATCTTCGCCATCCTGCGCGCGGCCGGCATCCGCGCCGGGCTGCTGAGCACCATCCGCGCCGTAATCGGCGAGGTGGAGGAGCCGCTGGCGCTGCACGTGACCACGCCGGAGGCGCCGGTGGTACAGCATTACCTGCGCCGCATGCTCGACGCCGGCCTGACCCACGCCGTGGTGGAAACGACAAGCCACGGGCTGGCCCAACATCGCGTGGATGCTATCGACTTTGACGTGGCCGCCGTCACCAATATCACGCACGAACACCTTGACTATCACGGCAGCTACGACGCCTATTACACGGCCAAGGCGCATCTGTTTTCGCTGACGGCGGCGACGTGGGCGCTGCCGGCGCCCAACGGCGAAAAGGGGCGTCTGCAGCCCACGGCCGTGCTCAACCGTGATGACCAGAGCTACGACCGGCTCGCGGCGCTGCCGGGCCTGCGGCGGCTGAGCTATGGGCTGGCGGCCGCGAGCGATGCCGACGTCACCGCCCTGGACGTGCGCTACGAAGCGGCGCAGACAACGTTCGCGCTGGCGCTGCCGGGCGACAGTGTGCAGATTCAGGCCCGGCTCGTCGGCGACTTCAACGTCTACAACATGCTGGCTGCCGCCACGGTGGCAACGGCGCTGGACGTAACGCCAGAGGCGATCCGCAGCGGGCTGGAGAGCGTGCACTACCTGAGCGGGCGCATGGAGCGCATTGACGAAGGCCAGCCCTATCTGGTAGTCGTCGATTTTGCCCATACGCCCTACTCGCTGGGACGCGCCATCGAGGCGGCGCGGCGCATGACCGGGCCGCAGGGGCGCATCATCACCGTTTTCGGCAGCGCCGGTCTGCGCGACGTGGCCAAGCGGCGCATGATGGCCGAGGTCTCGGCGCGCGAGGCCGACCTCACCGTGCTGACGGCGGAAGACCCGCGCACCGAGTCGCTTGCCGGCATTTTGGAGATGATGGCCGTGGCGGCTACGGGCGCCGGCGGCGTTGAAGGGGAGACCTTCTGGCGAGTTCCCGACCGCGGGCAAGCCATCTATCAGGCGCTGACGCTGGCCGAGCCGGAAGACCTGGTGCTCGTCTGCGGCAAGGGCCACGAGCAGTCGATGGCATTCGGCGCGATTGAGTATCCCTGGGACGACCGCGAGGCGACGCGCATTGCCCTGCAGAGTTTGCTGGCCGGGCGCCGCATGCCCGACCTTGGGCTGCCAACCTATGACCCCTGAGCGGGAGTGAAGGGTGAGTGTACCGCCCGGCTTATTCATGTTATAACAAGCCGGTAGCGAATGAGAGCGATACGGAGACATTATGTTAAATCGAGTTAGTTATCAGCTGAGCCGGATTCGCCGTAATCATGCGTTGGAGCATGCCACGATTCACATGCTCAGCGAGCAGCACAAGAATTTCAGCGCGCAGGGTAACTCAAACCATCGCGGCTTCTACCTCAACATCTATGGCGACATCAGCGAGGAGCAGGTGCGCGCGGCTGTCGACGAGGCGTATCGCCGGATGAAAGGGGGCCAGCATCATCTCGCCGTCCATCCCAACTGTGGCACCGTCTTGCTGACGACGGCGGCGATGGGGGCGCTTGCCTCGCAGACGGCCTTTGGCCTGGAGCAGCGCCGCCAGGGCCGGCGCACAATGGACCTGAACGTCTTCGTCAACGGCCTGCCCGGCGCCATTCTTGCCGGCGTGCTCAGCCTCATCCTGTCGCGGCCGGTAGGTATGGCGCTGCAAGAAAAAGTGACCACTGACGGCGATCTGGGCAACCTGGTCGTGGTCCGCGTCCGGCGCATCAACCCGTCCCTGGTGACCCGCCTCTTCCAGCTGTTGCTGACGCCGGGCAAAGATCTGCAGGTGCGCGCCTACCGGGTCGAGACGGCCGGCTAAGCTCACCGCCATGTTCTACATCTTCCACGGGGACGATCCCTTTTCGCAGCGAGAAACGCTGGCGGAGCTGCTGGGCCGGCTCGGCGATCCGTCTCTGTTGGAGCTGAATACGACGCGCCTGCCGGCGACGGCTACCTTTACCGGGCTGCGCGAGGTGTGCGATGTCGTTCCCTTCCTGGCCCCCGTGCGGCTGGTCATCGTCGAAGAAATGCTGGCTGCGGGCGGACGGGAGCTGGTGGACAAGCTTCTCGACTATCTGCCGCAGCTACCGCAGACGACGCGCCTCATCTTCCTCGAATCGCAGGCGCTGCGCAGCAACCACCGGCTGCTGCGCCTGGCAGAGGAGTCTGAGTCGGGCTACACGCGGCAATTCAGCCGGCCCGAAGGCGCCGCGCTCAACCGCTGGATTGAGCAGCGGCTGGAGCGACACGGGGGCCAGGCCACGCCGCAAGCCATTTACAGCCTGGCGGTCAATGTCGGCAATGACCTGGCTCTGCTTGACAACGAAATCGAAAAGCTGGTGTTGTACTGCGCCGGCGAGACGGTCGAAGTAGACGATGTCGCCCTGCTCTGCCCGCACGTGGCCGAGGCCAGTATCTTTGAGCTGGTGGACGCCCTGGGCAATCGCAATGGGCAGCAGGCGGCGACGCTGCTCAGCCAGAAGCTGGCCGAGGGGGCCGACCCGTTCTATCTCTTTGCCATGGTGGTGCGCCAGTTCCGCCTGCTGCTGCAGATTCGGGAGCTGAGCGAAGAGGGGCTGCGCCCGCCGGCTATCGCCCAGCGCCTGCGCATCCATTCTTTTGTCGCCGGCAAGCTGCACCAGCAAAGCCAGCGCTTTCGCCTGGACCAGCTGGAGCAAATTTACGCTCACCTGCTGGATATTGACGTTGGCGTCAAGACGGGGCGCAGCGAGATGGCAACCGCCCTCAACCTGCTGGTGGCCTCGCTTGCCTTCTAGGCCCGCCCCCGGTGGGGCCGACACTGGTGAGCTGCCTGGGGAACAGAGAGTGTAAGTACCAATGAAAGCGCGACCGATTTTACTGCTGATAATCCTCCTGGCGCTGCCGGCGCTGGCCTGCAACTTCGTCGACCAGATGCTGGAACCCGCGCCGACCATTGGGCCGCCGCCCACCGACCTGGGCACAGCTGTCCCTGTCGAGGGCACGGCCGACCCGGCTATGACGCCCATTGGCGCCCCGACGGGTGTGGTCACGGCGACCGGTACTGCGCCCGCTTCCCTGGCCGAGCTGGGCGAGCCGCCGCAGGACGCCGCCGCACTGGCTGGCTGGCTCGGCCAGGCTTACAGCGCGCAGCCGGAGCTGGACGCGCTCTGTACTGTCTTGCGCACGGCGGCATGGATGGCGCCGGGCGGCGCCTGCGCCGCCGCCGACCTGGACGGCGCCGCGCCAGACGAGTGGCTGCTTGCCCTCTACCGCGAGCCGACGCCCGATCCCGGCGCCAGCGGCAGCGTGCAGGGGCCGCCGGGTGATTTCTGGATTGTCAGCGCGGCGGGCGTTGCCTATCAGATGCAGGAGCAAGAAGGCGGCGATCCATTTGGCGGGATGCCCGTGCTGGTCGAGCTTGTGGACATGACCGGCGACGAGCGCGACGACGCCGTCCTGATGTTTGTCACCTGCGGCGCGCACACCTGCTACAACAATTACCAGATTGTCAGCGCTCATGGCGGCCCGATCCGCAGCGTCGTCGTCATTGAGGATGAGGCGCTGGCGGAGCTGACCGCCTTCATCAGCATGCCCACGGTGGAGGAGGAGGAGCTGGCAGACGCAACCGACGACGAGCTGCCCGACCTGGTTATCGGCGGCGGGCTGATCGGTTCGGCCGGCGCCGGCATTCAGCGTCCCTACCGCGAGGTCTGGGCCTGGGATGGCGCGAACATCGTGCTGGCGGACCGCGAGTGGGAAGATACCGGCTACCGCTTCCACCGTCTCTACAATGCCAACGACGCCTTTGCCGACGAAGAGTACGCTGCCGCCCGCACGCTCTACGAGTCGGTCATCGTCGATCCGGCGCTGCAAGAAGTTGATTATGCCTACACCGTGGAGCAGGTGCGGGCGGCCACGCGGCAGTTTGCCGGCTTCCGGCTGGCCTTGCTGCCTTTGCTGCAGGGGGATATCACGGAAGCGACGCGCTGGCGCAACTGGCTGCAGGAGGAGTATCCCAATTCCTCTTTCGCCGACGCCGCCGGCCTGCTCATCGAGACCTGGCAGCAGAACGGCAACAATCTTCCCGGCGCCTGCAGCAGCGTGACCAGCTTCCTGGCCGCCGAAGCCGGCCCAACCAACCCGCTGGAAGATATGGGCTACGGCAACCCCAGCCTGACGGCCGAGGATGCCTGCCCGCTCTAGGGGACGGCGGCGCGCTAGTCGGCGACAACGCCGGCGAAAAGGTCGCGATCGATGCCGCTGTCGGCGGCCGGCGGGTGCGCGCGGATGAAATATTCGGTCTGAAAGAGGCGCTTCTGCAGCCAGATAGGGAAAGCGTTGCCAAATCCGCCGCCGCCCTGGCTGCGGTGCTGGGCGCTGGCGTCGCGCTTGACCTCCCAGTAGCGGAAGATATTGAGGCGAGTGTTCAGCTGGGAAATCGGATGGCCGACCCGGGTCATGTCGATGTCCTGGTTGCGCCCCAGCCGGGTAGGGTCCTGCCCGCGCAGCCGCATGATAACGGCAAACAGCTTGAACCAGCGCTGCGGAATCGCCGTGTAATAGAGGCGCTGCGGCTGGTAGGGGGCGGGACCGATGTGCGAATATTGCTCCGGATAGGGGGCCGCATAGAAGGCGCGGCTGGTAATCTTGTGGGCCATGATATGGTCGGGGTGATAGTAGCCGCCGGTTTCGTCGTGCGTCAGCACCACCTGCGGCCGGATGGCGCGGATGAGCTGCACGATGCGCCCGGTTACCTCCGTTTCGTCCACATTGGCAAAGGCTTCGGGATGCTCGTTGGCCGGGTCGCCAATGTAGCCGGAATCGCGGTAATTGAGCAGGTGAAGCTGCGCGCCAAGCACGGTCACTGCCGCTTCCAGCTCTTGCCGCCGCACTTCGGCCAGCCGCGCCCGCTGCTCCTCAAATTCGGAGACGACCGAACCGGCCGCGCCATCGGTGGCGATGGCAATGTGGACCTCTACCCCTTCGGCGGCGTAGCGCGCCAGTGTTCCGCCCGGCCCAAACGATTCATCGTCCGGATGGGCCAGAACTGCCAGTAATCTTCGTCCAGTCATGGGTTAGCGGGTACCGGCTCCTTCCTGGTGAAAGGTCTGCATCGCCGGCAGCAGCGGCACGTCGGGCGCCGAGGCCAGCGGATGGTGCACGTTGGGCAGGACGAGCAGCCCGCCCTGGGGGAAGACGCGGCTCAGCCGCTGCGCCTCGGCCAGAGGGATCATCTCGTCGCGGTCGCCCACGCTCACCAGGACGGGAATCTGGGCGCGGTGGGCCATGCCCTCGGTAAGGCCCTCGTCGGCGAGCCGGGCGACGAGATCGCCCGCTTGGCGCACCAGACGGCGCCAGCGGTTGGCGCCGTGCTCCAGAGCCAGCTGGTTGGCATAGCTGGGGACTTTCTCGGCCAGGCTATCGGGATCAAGCTGGCGCCGCATGTGGCCGACAGCCTCTTCGTTCCAGTAAAACTTGGTCGCGTGCATGAGCAGGGTCGGCACGCGCCGCGGCTGGCTGAGGTGCAGCATCAGCCCCAGGTAACCGCCCAGGCTGTAGCCAGCCACGTGCGCGCGCTCGATGCCGAGGTAGTCGAGCAGCTCGCCGATGTCCGCCACCATACGCTCCGGCTCCAGCGTGGCGGCCCGGTTCTCGGAGCGGCCATGCCCGCGCAGGTCCACCAGCAGCAGGCGGTAGTGGGGGGCCAGCGCCGGGGCAAAGCGCCGCCACTGGCTGAGCGCGCCGAGCAGGCCGGGCAGCAGCAAGAGCGTCTGGCCCTGACTCTGGCCGAGCAGCTCGTAGTTGATGGCAGTATTATCGCTGGCGGTCCAGACGGCCATCTATACCTCCGGGCAGCCGGCTACCGGCTGCCAACGTGTGAGTCTTCATGTTTCATTATAACAACGACGCCGCAGGTTGCTGCGACTTCAGAACGAATAAATTCGTTACTACAATGACGCCTTTCGCGGTTACGACTTCGGTCGTTCGCCAGTACCGGCTATTAAGCCTCATAAGCTACACCTACCACGGCTTCATCCCGTGGCGACGGCCAGGGCAATGGCATGGGTGGCCGTGTGGGAGAGGCTGATAGCCCATTCCTTCAGGCCCAACTCGGCCGCCAGCCGGGCCGCTTCATTGTGCAGCAGCAGGCGAGGGCGGCCCCGCTCGTCCGTGACGACTTCGATATCGGCCCAACGCACGTCGCCGATGCCGGTGCCCAGCGCTTTGGCGACGGCCTCTTTGGCGGCAAAACGCGCCGCCAGGCGATCCGCCCTGCCCTGGCAATAGGCCAGCTCCTGCGGGGTAAAAAAGCGCTCGTCAAAGCGCGCGCCATGCCGCTGCCCGGCGCGCGCCAGGCGCTCAATCTCGACCATATCAACGCCGGCCGCCAGCATCTAGGCGCCCTCCACCGGCGGTTGGCCAGGCTGCGGCGGGCCGGCGACGGCGACCGCGATCTGCGTCGTGCTCCAGTATTTCTGCGCCGCTGCCTGGATGCGCTCGGGCGTAATTGCTTCAATCAGCCCCGGGAAGCGCTGCAGGTAGTCGAGCCCGAGCTCCAGCAGCTCCATATCGCCGATGATGCTGGCCAGGCCATCGTTGGTCTCCAGGCTAACCGGGAGCGAGCCGGTACGGTAGGTTTTGTTGTCGGCCAGCTCGTCGGCGTCTACCAGCTCGTTCTGCATCCTGGCAATTTCGTCGAGAATGCTGGCGCGCGCCTGTTGCACGTGATCAGGCGCGACGCCCGTCGCCACGTACCAGGGCGCCGGCCCCAGGCCGCCGTTAAGCTGGCTGTAGACGTAGTAGGCAAGCCCTTGTTCCTCGCGCACGTTGCTGCCCAGGCGGCCCATCATGCCGAAGACGCCGAGGACAGTGTTCGCCAGGCTCAGGTCGAGATAATCGTCGGCCGCGCGCGCCGGGCCGGGCAGCCCCATTACCAGGTCTGACTGCGTCTTGTTGGGCAGCGCCACGTAATCCTCGATAGTCACCACCGGGCGCGATGCCGGCGGCACCTGGGGCAGCGGCAGATAAGCATCATTGCGCCAGTCGCCCAGCGCCGCTTCCACGCGGCGCACGGCATCTTCAGCCTTCACGGCGCCGACGACGATGACTGCCATCCCCTGCGGCCCGTAGCGCTGGCGATGAAACGAGACAAGATCGGCCGGGGTCAGCGCCGTAATCGTCTGCGGGTAGCCGTAGACACTGGCGCCATATGGGTGTTCGGGATAGAGCAGCTCGCGGAAGCGCAGGCCGGCCATCTGGCGTGTATCGTTGGCGCGGATCTGCAGCCCCGTCAGAATCTCGCCGCGAACCTGCTCTACTTCCTCGGCGGGAAAGGTGGGATGGCGGATGGCATCGGAGAGCAAGTCGAGGAGTAGATCAAGATCCTCGGCGAGGGCGCCCCCGGAAAACTCAGTAACGTGCCGCCCGGCGCTGAAGTCGAGGCTGGCGCCGACTGATTCCAGCGCCTCGTAGATGGCGGAGAAGCTATGGTGCTCGCTGCCGCGCAGCAGGGTGGAGGCCACGAAGTCGGCCAACCCGGCCTGGTCGCGGCTCTCGGCCAGCGCCCCCGCCCGTAGATAGCCCTCGACGACGACCGAGGCGGCGGCAAAATTCTCGTAGACGAGGACGGTGATGCCATTGGACAGGAGCTGGCGATGGATTGATTCGGGACCGGGGTATGCAGTGTCAGGCATAGAATCTCCGCAGCGTATGGTTGGCGAGCTCAGGGCAGCCGGCGCGCTACCACCAGGGTGAGGTCATCCGCCATCGGGCTGTCGCCGGCAAACTCATGGATGGCGGCCATCACGGCATCCACCATCTCCTGCGCGCTGCCGCCGGCACGGGAGGCTACCGCCGCCTGCAGCCCCTCGATGCCGAACTCCTCCATAGCGGCGTTTACCGCCTCGGTGATGCCATCGGTATACAAGATCAGAAAGTCGCCAGGCGCGACCGCCAGGCGGCCTCCCGGCAGGGTAATGTCCGGCAGGACGCCGAGGACAAGGCCGCTGCTCGTCAAGGGGCAGAAGTCGCCGTCGGCCGGGCGGAACAGCAGCGGGGGGTTATGGCCCGCATTGCAGTAGACCAGCTCGCCGCTATCCGGCTCCAGCAGCGCATAGAAGGCGGACAGGAAGAGATCCGACTGGCTATCCTTGAGCAGGAGCTGGTTGGCCTGCTCCAGCGCTGCTGCCGGAGAGCGTTCGCCGTTGGCGACGTTGCGTATGGTCGTGCGTGTCATCGCCATGAAGAGCGCCGCCGGCACGCCCTTGCCGGTTACGTCGGCGATGACCATACCGAAGCGACGCTCGTCGTCTTGCGAGCGCGTTACCCAGAAGAAATCGTAAAAGTCGCCGCCAACCTGCTGCGCCGCCTCGTAGTGGGTGGCGATGTCCCAGCCCGTAACCTGCGGCGCCGCCGCCGGCAGCAGGCTGAGCTGAATCTGGCGGGCCACGGCCAGTTCTTCTTCCAGCCGGTGCCGCTGAATTTCTTCATGGTGCAGCCGGGCCTTCTCGATAGCCAGCGCTGCCTGGTTAGCCATCAGCTGCAGGTAGCGGACTTCCTCCTCCTCGAACTTGCGCGGGCGGCGCATATCGACGACTAGCGAGCCAATGGAGCGGCCGTCAGCCACAAGCGGGATCATGGCCGCGCTCTGGAAATCTTCGGCCGGCAGCCAGCCGGCATTCCACGGCTCGGCCCCCTGCTTGCCGGTCTGTTCCAGGATGACCGGCTCCTGCGTGCGCATGGCAAGACCGGAGCCGGTGCGGTCGTCGGCGGGCACGCGCCGCTTATCGGCCACGGGATCAGAGAGCCAGCCGGCCGCGGCGTAGAAGCGCAGGTAGTCCGGTCCCTCCTCGTCGGGCAAGAGGACGGCGCAGGCGTCCAGCTGCAGCAGGCGCCTGACTTCCTCCACCAGAAAGTCCAGCAGGTCGTCGAGGTCGAGCCGGCCGAGCAGCTTGCGCGAGAAGTCTAAGAGCGAGGCCTGCTCGTGGATGCGGCGCTCCTGCATCAGGTCAAAGAGGCGGGCGCGCTCCAGGGCCACCCCCATTTGGCCGCCGACGTGGGTGAGCAGGGCCAGGGTGCGCGGGCTGAAAGCCTCCCAGCTGGGGGCGGCGACGTTCATGATGCCCAGCGCCTCGTTCGTGCTGGAGCGAAGCGGGGTGGAAGCGTGCACGCTGAGGTCACGGCGGTCGCCCTCGACCGCTGCCAGCCGGCTGCACTGCACCTCGTTATAGGCGGCGTCAAGCTGGCCCTTGCGGCAGAGCGTCTGGCACTCGCAGTTGCGCCGCCAGGCCGTGCTGCTGTCCAATGCCAGCGCAGGCGGCATGTTGTGGTGGGCGACCAGCACAAACATCTTGCCCCACCACGGGTCTGTCTCGCGCTCATCGTAGATGAAGATCCAGCCCGTCTCCAGGCCGACAAGATCCATCAGCCGGCTGAGCGCCCGCTCCAGCGCCGTGCGCGCATCGGCGCTGCTGTTCAGGACGCCGGCAATCTCGTTCAGCGTCTCCAGCTCGTGGATGGCCGACTTGTTGGCAGCGTTAGCGCCGGCCGCCGCGCTGGTTAGCTCGTCAGCCACGGCCAACTCTCCCGCGCAGCGCCGGCAGCACGCCGGTCGCTCGCACCTGGCAGGTTCGGAACATCAGTGGCCGTTCTCCCCGGCGACCGGCAGGTACCAGCCCACGGTGCGCTGCGCCGGACGCAGATAGCTTTGCCGCACGCGCTCCACGTCGGCGCGGGTCACGGCATTGAGCCGGTCCAGCGTCTCTTCAAACCAGCGGTAGTCGCCGGCCACCATTTCGGACATGCCGATCATCTGCGCCTGCCCGGTGACGCTCTCGCCGGCCATGACAAACTGAGCTTTGGCCCGCTTGAGCGCTTTGTCCAATTCTGACTGGCTGATCGGCTCGTCCGCCAGGGCGGTAATGGCTGCCTCAAGCCCTGCTTCAATTTCCTGCAGGGAGCGGCCGGGCCGGGCCACGGCGCTGATGCGGTAGAGATAGGGATCGATAGTCGGCGTCATGCTGCCGTTGACGCTGGCGGCCAGATTGGCGGCGACCAGGCGGCGGTAGAGGCGCGAGCTTTTGTTGGAGCCAGCGCCGGCAAAGAAGCCGAGGCTACTGCCGCCGGCCAAAGCGGCATTGAGCAAGACCAGCGGGTAGAAGTCGGGATGAGTGGCTTCCGGGGCGCGATAGGCGTGGACCAGGTATGCGGCATCGCCGGGCCCCTCTAGAATGACGCGGCGCTCACCGCGCTGCTCTGGCTCGCGGCGCAGCACGGGGGCCACGGCTGGCCCCGGCTCAATGTCGCCAAAGGCCTGCTCGACCTTAGCGACCATCTCCTCGCTGTCGAAGTCGCCGGCGACGACAATCACGGCGTTGTTGGGGCGGTAGTAAGAGCGGTAATGATGATAGAGGTCGTCGCGGCTCATCGTCTCCAGATCGACCTCGTCGCCAATGACCTCGTGGTGATAGGGATGGACGCGAAAGGCAGCGGCCGCCAGCTCTTCGTACAGCAAGAACATGGGCCGGTTCTCGTACATATGGCGTTCCGAGAGGATGACGCTCCGTTCCGAGGCGACGGCGCCGTCGTCAAGAAAGGCGTTGACCATGCGGTCCGCCTCCAGTTGCAGGGCGAGGTCAATGTGCTCGGAAGGCAGCGTTTCGTAGTAAGCGGTGAAGTCGATCCAGGTGAAGGCGTTGAAGCGACCGCCGAGCCGGGCCACGGTCCGGTCGAGGGTGCCCGGCGGAAATGCCGGCGAGCCCTTGAACATCATGTGCTCCACCCAGTGCGACGCGCCGGTGACGCCGGGCTTTTCGTTGCGGCTGCCCACGCGATACCAGACCCAGAAGCTGGTGACCGGCGCGTGATGCATTTCTTTGAGAACGATTGTAAGGCCGTTATTAAGTTTCGCCTTGTATACTGCCACTGTCATGACCACTCCGGTAATGGGTAACTCGAGGTCAAAATTATAGCCTCTCGGCCCTATAAACCAAAGTTAGCCAGAGCGGAGCAAACAAGCGAGGATTTTTCTCGTTTCCTCTATTGACAAGGTTATCTTGCTAGGTTAATAATTAGTACTAATTTCCTGTTGCCTGTGGTCCAGTTGATCACGGCTGGACCAGGCCGAAGCAGATGGCTACAAGCAGGTATCTTACCCGTGTGATTTCATTGATAAGGAGCAATAAAAGAATGGATCCCAATAGCCCTGCTCAGGAGCCGAGCGCTGATTATGAGGCGCCAGCAATTATCTACGAAGGCAAGTTGACCACCCGCGCCGGCACCATCGACAGGTTCGGCGGCGACGATTTCGATCCGACCCTGCTCTTCGGCGGGTAAGGCGACCGGGGGTCACGATCGCCCTTCGGTGATCGCTGAGAACCAGTTCTTATGAGCAGAAGGGGCATCCCGCAGATGCCCCTTCTGCTATGGTGTGGGAGATAGCTCGCCCGGGTTAGGGAGCGGCCACGCACGAAAGTCGGCCGGGCAATGATCCGTATCCTGCCAGTAGGGGTAGCGCTCCAGGCTGTAGCCGGCGGCCGGCAGCAGCGGGCAGCTCGTCATCTGGAAGAAGCTGCCGTCGCCGTATACCATGCCGTCGATAACCGCGCCAGTCGGAGAGCGGAGCAGCACCTCGTCTCCTGTATTGCCTAGCTGCAGCAAGGCGGCCGGATTGCCCCAGCCCGGCTCGTCGGGCAGATCGGGGACCAGAGGATCGCTATCAATGATCTCGAAGTCGGGGGAGCGCCCAAACTGTGTACGGAAGTCAACCGCGCTGAAGGCGATGACCAGCGTGGCGTGCGGCGCCAGCACGGTGCCTTCGGGAAAGCGGCGCAGATCCTCGAAATCACTGGGCAGGACGGCGTCGCCGATGTACCAGTTGCTCAGGTCGAACGCCACGCCGAGCGGATTCACCAGCTCGATAAACTCGGCCGCATCGGAGCCGTGCGGATCGTAGACGACTTCGCTGATAAGCACGTGCGTGGGCAGAGACAGCGGGCGCTCCAGGACAAGAGGGAGATAGCGGAAGTAGGGCCAGTCGCCCTCGAACAGCTTTCGCAAGTAAGCATATAACTCGTCCGACTGCACCTGGATAGCCAATTCGCGATTGTTCTTGTGGGCTTGCTCAGTGCCGTTGAGGCTGCCGGCGTGCACCCAGCCCTGGCCGCCGGCGCGAACCAGGATCATCTTGTTGTGCAGGCCCAGGCCCGCCGGGTTGGCCTGGGCGCAGGCGAAGTTGAGTCGCTCGCTCTCGGCGACGCCGTTGGCATAGGCGCAGGCGGCGGCATTGTCGCCGTCGTCAAAGAAGCTGTCCAGCAACAGGCGAACGCGCGCGCCGCGGCGGGCCGCATCCAGCAGCGCTTCCAGCCGCGGATTAGGATCGCTGGCCGGCGAGCTGCTGGCCGCGCCCCAGTGGGCCGGCTCGCTGAGCTGTTGGGCCAGCACTTCATCGCCGGCGCCGGCGCGGGCAATGAGGCCCAGCACGCCCGCGTTCCAGTGCAGGCTGCTCTCCGGCGCCTGCACCAGCTCAAAGGGAAAGACGCCCTGGAGCACGAGTGGGGTCGGGAAGCGCACGGTGTAGGTCACGCCGCCCGTGACGGTCACCGGCACAAAGCCGGGCGGCGGCGCGCCGTAGACGGGGTCGGCAGGCTGCCAGCGGCGCAAGTCGGCATGGTGGTCGGGGTCGAGATCGTCGGCGAAGATTGCCGCAGCGCGGTTCACGACCGATGGCGCGTTAGTTGCCAGCACGAGGCCGCGCCGGCCCCAGGTGCCGTCGCTCTTATCGTCGTCGGGCAGGCTGTTGGGGCTGAGGTTCTCACTGCTGACGAGCAGCTCGTCGCCGTCGACCACCATGAACTTGGCGTGGATGTAGCGGTAGCGGTCGTGAATGTCGGCGCTATCGTCGCGGATCATGAACCAGCAGGCGCCGCCGGCCAGCTCGACCTGCTGGCAGGCCCAGCGCTGCTGGTTTGTGACGCCGCCCACTGGGCTGCCTTCCAACAGGATCTCGACGTGCACGCCACGCTGGGCGGCAGCTGCCAGCGCCGTCGCCAGGCCGGCGTGCTCAAAGGTGAAGCTTTCCACGGCAATCGACGCGCCGGCCCCCTCAATGGCCGCCAGCCAGAGGGAAAAGGCATTGTCAGGAGCAATGGCGGTGGTAATCGTGGCCGTCTCCGTGATCTGCAGCGGCTGATAGAAACGGTCCAGCTCCCAGCCGGGATATTGGACCTTGCGGCCGGCCACCGGATCGCCGGCTGTCTGTGCCCAGTCCGGCTCGGCGTCACTGTCGGCCACGCGAGCGCCGCTGAGCGGGTCGCTGCGCCGGTAGAGAATCTGCCCCTCTGCGGCGAAGAGATTGGACGCCTTGTAGGGCTGCACGGCCGGGCCATGCCACCAGCTCTGCTCCACGTTGCCGGCCCCATAAACCAGCCCATCGACCACAAGACCATTGGGCAGGGTCAGGAAGACTTCATCGCCGGAGTTGGCGAAACCGGGCCAGCTGGGCAGGACGATGCCGGGCGCGAAGCCAAAGTGGAAGGTGAAGGCGGCCGCGCTGCGCGCCAGCCAGAGCGTCTCACCCGGCGGCAGACCAGTCCCCGCGGGAAGCGTCGCCACACTCACGCCGTCGCTGAGACGCCAGCCGCCGATATCGACTGGCTGCGCGCCCACGTTAACCAGCCGCACGGCTTCGTCCTCGTCGTTGAAGGCATAGCCGTCGTAGAGCACGGCGTCGATCAGAATGGCAGTTAGGTTGGCGTCGGCGGCGCGGGCCGCATGAAGCTGCCACGTTAGCCCCAGGAAAAGAAGCGCTCCCAGCGCGCTCGCCAGCGCCAGCCACCATGCCTTGTGCATCAAACCCTCCCGCTCTCCCCAATAAGAGCCGCGACCCGAGCTAATTGTCGCGCACAAAGGCCGGGAAAACAAAAATCCCCGGGCAGCGCCGGGGAAAGGTGGAGCGTGGCAAGGGACCTGCCACGCTCCACGTCAGAATGCCTCGTGAACGTTCGGGCCTGCCTTACTCGATTGTGTAGCTGCCCTCCACCTCGAGAATGACAGGCTGGCAACTAGACTCCGCGCGCACCCGCTCGGCCCAGGCCTGCGCATCCTGCTCGATGACCGGCCAGGTGTTGTAGTGAACGGGAATGACTACCCGCGGCTTGAGGTAGTCGAGCGCATAGAGGGCATCGTCCGGGCCCATAGTGTAGTTGTCGCCAATGGGGATAACGGCCAGGTCGAGATCAGCCGCCCGGCCGATCAGGGCCATATCCGAGAAAAGCGCCGTGTCGCCCGCCAGATAGATCTTGCGCCCGGAGGCGGTCAACACAAAGCCCGCTGGGTCGCCGCCGTAGCTGCCATCGGGCAACCCCGAGCTATGCAGGGCCGGCGTCATCTGCACGCGGCCGAAGCCGGCGTCGTAGCCGCCGCCGGTGTTCAAAGCGTGCGTATTCTCGTGCCCCTGGTTGTTAATCCAGTTACAGATCTCGAAATTGCCGATGACCAGCGCACCGGTACGCCGGGCCAGCGCCACTGTATCAGTAATATGGTCGCCGTGACCGTGCGTCTGCAGGATGACGTCGGCGGCGACCTCCCCAGCCGTTACCCGGGCGGCAGGGTTGTTGGGCGCAAAGAAGGGATCGACGACGACGGCGGCGCCGTCAATATTCAGGGAATAGGTGCCGTGGCCGTGCCACGTCAGCGTAATGCTCATGGGATCCTCCTTTACTCGTAGGCGTCGCTGCTCCAACTACAGTATAGCCAGGGCGCAGCCGCCGCGCCAAAGCAAAAGGGACGCGCCGTGCGCGTCCCTTCTGTTGGCTCCCTGCCCGGAAAGGAGGAGAAGTTATGTCAATTAGGAGCCCAGGCCGAGCCGCTGCGCCGCCTGGCGGCAGAGGCTGGCGCCACCGGCCTGGAGCCAGTTCTGGACCGTCGGGCTTTCGGTCAGCCCGGATTGAATGTCGTTGTAGATGCCCGTGCTCCAGCGGTAATAGCGCTGCGTCTCGGCGGCCCACTGGTCCCAGCTGGCCGCGGCGGCGACGTGGCCGCCATTATAGCCGGCAAAGGCGCGCCCGATGTCGCCGTTGGTCTGGTTAAGGCGTTCGACAAAGTAGTTGAGGCCGCGCCGGGCATTGGTGTCCGGGTCAAGCGAGTCTTCGCCGGCGGCGAAGTGGAAGGGCATTACCTGGAAGAGCCCCTGCGCGCCGGCATGAGATGCCGCCTGCGGATCGCCGCAGGACTCGATCTGCATAATGATCGCCGTGAGGTTGGGGTCGACGCCATAGGTCTCCGACCAGGCGACGATTTGCGGCTCCCAATGGCGCACCTCGGCGGTGAACACGGCTGCAATCCCCCCAGAGGATGGTCCCGGCGCGACCGGCACGGCCGCCGGCGCTGCCTCTTCTTGAACGGTCGCCGGCGCCGCCGCCTGCGCAGCGGGCGCGACGGCATTGGCCAGCAGCCCCGCCGTCGCCGCCTGCTCGTGCGCCGGCAGGATGCGCACCAGCAGGGGCACGATGACCAGGAGCACCAGGCTGAGGATGAGGAGCATACGGCGGTGTACCGTTGCCAGAGGCGACCGCAGCCTCTGGTCTACCACCGGCGACGCCACGAATGGGGTGGCAATCGCTTCGAAGTCTTGCAGGTAGCGGGGATAGACAGCCATCGTGGTTACCTCTTAGCTGTTGCCAGGTTTAGTTGCGGCCGCGCGGACGGGCGCTGATATTCTTCGAGTTAGCGCCGGGGACGGGCGGGCGCTGGCGGACGCGGCCGTTCTGGTGGCCGTTGGGCTTCGCAGGGCGGCGCACAGGGGCGGGATTGGGCGCCGGGGCTGGGACCACGTCGTCCTCTTCATCGTCTGGCACGAGGCGCAGGGCTGGCTGCGAGGCTGCCGGCGCCGGTTGCCGTTCGTGGAGGAAGGAAGGCACCTCGTCGCTGACCTGGGGCAGGAAGTGGCTCGCCAGAGCCGGCTGACGCTCGCCGAGCAGGGGCCGCTGCTGGCGCTGTCCCGGCGCCAGGCTGTTGCGCACGGCCTGCTGGCGGCGCACCGGGCGCGGCCGGTCGCCGATGCCGAACTCAAGCAGATGCTCGCCGGCCACGGTGAGCGCGCCGATGAAGAGGATGCGGGTCAGCCAGACCAGAACGGCCACAAAGATGGGCACGATCTGCAGCAGCTGCCCGCGGCTGAGGACTTCGTTGCCAAAGTCGTGCTGCAGCAGCGTCAGGGAGACGGCCCACCAGGTCATGAGGGCGTTGAGCGTGGCGCCGAGCAGCCAGGCGCCCATGAGGAACCAGACCTCGTGCGGCTCTGCGTCGCCTTTCTCCGGCGTGAACATGCGCACCAGACCGGCGAAGTCGATGGCGCAGAAGGCCAGGGCCAGGATGGCCGCCCAGCCCATGCCGAGGAACTCAATGTTGCCCAGCAGATTGCCCAGGGCATAGCGGGTCGTGTCGAAGTTGAAGATCTCAAATGCCAGCAGCGCCACAATCAAAATGACGCCGATAACCACCCGCCGCGGGAAGTTTGCCCCATACATGTTTAAGCGGGACACCAAATCATTGTTGAAGTGACCCTGAATAACCGTCTGCCTTATCATCTTGACGCCTCCTCTGATCTGACCCGGTAACCAGCTTCCACCCGGGCTCCTCAACATGGGCCGGCGGCGCCGCCGGCTGAATCGCTACTCTGTTCCCGTGGCCCCTCTGGCACAGAAGGGGGGCAGCCCCGGCGAGGGTCGCGGCTCGCCGGGGCCGCCGATGGGAGGGTTAGAACAAGTGTTCTAATTGTCAGATTAGCACATATGTACTAGCAAGTCAAGACTATTCGCGCTATCTGGGATAAGTTGGGAAATGGGTTACGCGCCGGCCCAGCCTCGGTCAGCTCAGGTGCGACTTGACGGCAATACCGACCTCGTAGGGTATGCCGGGGACTGAGGCGATCTCCTCCGCCGTCGCCTTACGCAGCTCATCCAGCGAGCCAAAATGCTCCAGCAGGAGCTTGCGCCGCTTTGGCCCCACGCCCGGCACACCGTCGAGAATGCTGGCGGTGCCTACCTTGGAGCGCCGCTTGCGGTGGCCCTGGTTGGCAAAGCGGTGCGACTCGTCACGGACGCGCTGCACCAGATAGAAGCCTTCCGAGCGTGGCGGTAGCCGGATAGGCAGCTCGCGCCCGGGAACGTATAGCTCTTCTTCCTGCTTGGCCAGCGCCGCCAGCGGCACCTCGTCGCTCAGGCCGAACTCGGCCAGGACTTCCTGGGCCACTGCCAGCTGCCCTTTGCCGCCGTCGATCAGCAGCAGGTCGGGCAGGAGCGTCCAGGCCGTCTCCTTCTTTCTGCGGCCAATTTGCGCCGGGTCGGTCAGCTCGCCGGCGACAGAGTCGCGGTAGCGCTCAAAGCGCCGCCGCAGCACTTCGCGCATGGCGCCATAGTCGTCGTTGGTCACGGTACGAATGTTAAAGCGGCGGTAATCCTGCTTGTAGGGCACCCCCTGGACAAAGACGACCATCGAGCCAACGGTCAGCCGGCCCTGTGTATGGCTGATGTCATAGCCTTCGATGCGCGCCGGCGGCGTGGGCAGCGCCAGCGCCTGCTGCAGCTCGTCCATGGCCGTGACGTAGCGCGAGCGGTCGCTGGCCCATTGCTGCCGCAGCGTCGCCAGCGTGTCACGCGCGTTCTTAGCCGCCATCTGCACCAGGTCGCGCTTCTTGCCGCGCTGCGGCACCTGCATCGTCACCTTTTGCCCGCGCTTTTGCTTCAGCCAGGCCTCGATGATGCGGGCTTCTTCCACCTCGTTGGGCAGCAGAACTTCCTTGGGAATGTGGGCCGCCTCGTCGTAGAACTGCGTAACAAAATCCTGCAGCACCTCTTCGTCGCTGGCTTCGTCGGTGCCTTCCAGCAGGAAATATTCGCGCCCAATCAGCTTGCCGTGCCGGATGAAAAAGACCTGGACACAGGCGTCGCCTTCCTCGCGGGCAAAGGCAATCACGTCCTGGTCGGTACCGGCGGCGGCGATCACCTTCTGCTTGGCGACCACCTTATCGATAGCCTGTAGCTGGTCGCGGTAAAGGGCGGCCGCCTCAAAGTCGAGCTCCTTAGCCGCGGCCTGCATGTTTCGTTCCAGCTCCCGGATGATGGCGTCGGACCGTCCCTCCAGGAAATCCATGAGCTGGGCGATCATCGCCCGGTATTCGTCTTTGCTGACCGCGCCGATGCAGGGCGCGGTACACAACTTGATATCGTAGTAGAGGCAGGCGCGCGCGTCGTTGCCCGTAATGGTGCGGTCACAGGTCAGGTAGGGGAAGATGCGGCGCAGCAGGTCCAGCGTCTGATGCACGGCCCAGACCGACGTATAGGGGCCGAAGTAGCGCGAGCCGTCTCGCACCATGCGCCGCGTCACCGTCACCTTGGGGTACGGGTCGGCCCAATGGACCTTGATATAGGGATAGCGCTTATCGTCCTTGAGGCGGATGTTGTAGTGGGGCCGGTGTTTCTTGATCAGCGTCATTTCCAGCAGCAGGGCCTCCAGCTCGGAGTCAGTGGAAATGACCTCAACGTCGCTGATCCGCTGGCGCAGATGGAGCGTTTTGTAGGAATCGACGTTCTTCTGGAAGTAGGAACGCACACGCGAGCGGAGGTTAACCGCCTTGCCGATGTAGAGGATATGACCGTCGGCGTCCTTGTGGATGTAGACGCCCGGCCCGGTCGGCAGATTCTTTAAGATATCGCGAATGCGCTCGGGTAATTCGTAAGCCATCTCTTGCCTGCTGTGGCGCTAATTAGAACTATTGTACCAGAACATCGTAAGAGTGGTGTAATTAATTTGCGCCCGGCTGCCCGCGGCGGACAATGGCGGCATGGTTGACCTGCACCTCGACGAAGGCGGCGCGCTGCCGCTCTACCGCCAGCTGTACAACCAGCTGCGGGCCGCCATTCTGGCCGGCGAGCTGCCGCCGGGCAGCCGCCTGCCGCCCACGCGGGCGCTGGCTGCCAAGCTGGGCGTCGCCCGCGTTACCGTGGAGCAGGCCTACCGCCAGCTGGCAGCCGAGGGCTTCGTCGCCAGCCGCCGCGGCGCCGGCACCTTTGTCGCCGATGCGCTGCCGGCCGCGCGCCCGGCAGAAGGGACATTCCGGCCACGGCTCGCCGGCTGGGGGCAGCGTGTGGCCGGGCTCGGCAGTGCAGGTCAGCGCGTGGCGCGTGGCGGCGGTGGAGACTTCATCGACTTCGGCTTCGGCCGCTCGTTTCCCCACATTTTCCCCTATGACGTCTGGCGCCGCCTGCTGGCACGCTACCTCAGCACCGACGACGTCATGCTCAGCCGCTACGGCTCTGTCGCCGGCTTCGAGCCGCTGCGCGCCGCCATCGCCGGCTACCTGCGTCGCTGGCGCGGGGTGCGCTGCACGGCGGAACAGGTGGTCATCGTCAACGGCCTGCAGCAGGCGCTGGACATTCTGGCCCGGCTGCTGCTGGAGCGCGGCGACCCAGTGCTGGTCGAAAACCCGGGTTACACCGACGCCTACGCGCTGCTGCGCCTCCACGGCGCGCGCCTGGTCCCCATCGCCGTCGACGACCACGGCTTTCCCGTGGAAGACATGCCCAAGGGGCTGGCGGCGCGCCTCGCCTTTGTCACGCCGGCCAACCAGTTTCCGCGCGGCGGGGCCATGCCCCTGAGCCGCCGCCTGGCGCTGCTGCGCTGGGCCCAGGAGCAGGGGGCGCTCATCCTGGAAGACGACTATGACGGCGCGCTGCGCTATACCGAGCGGCCGCTCGGCGCGCTGCAGGGGCTGGACGAGCGCGGCCACGTCGTCTATCTGGGCAGCTTCTCCAAAGTGCTCTTCCCGGCGTTGCGGCTGGGATACGTGGTGCTGCCGCCCTCGCTGCTGGAGCCGTTCATTCAGGCCAAGGGCATTGTCGACCGCGGCGCGCCGACGCTGACCCAGGCAGCGGTCGCCGATTTCATCGACCAGGGCTATTTCGAGCGCCACCTGCGCCGGCTGCGGCGCGTCTACGGCCGGCGGCGCCGCATCCTCGTCGCCGCCCTGGAGCAAGAGCTGCCCTGTCCCGTGACTTTTACGGCCGAACCGGCCGGCCTGCACGTCATGCTGACCCTTGCCGGCGACTACGACGAAGCCGAGGTGGTGCGGCGGGCGGCGGCGGCCGGCGTTGGCGTCTATCGCGGCGCCGCCTATTACCTGCAGCCCGATCCGCCCCCGTCTATCCTCCTCGGCTTCAGCGGGCTGGCCGAAGGGCAGCTGCGCGAAGGGGTGCGGCGGCTGGCGACCGCGCTCTGCTAGCGAACCGACCCTCGCTTCCTCCGAACAAATGTGCTAGAATCTGGCGCATGAAGTTGCGTCGCCGCCGCAGCCTGAGCGTTAACTGGAGCGAGGTCTTGCTGGAGCAGATCCGGCTGGCTAAGCTGCCCCACCCCCTGCGCGAATACCGCTTTCATGCCGAGCGGCAGTGGCGTTTCGACTTTTGCTGGAAGAACCACGGCTACCTGGTTGCCTGTGAGATTGAAGGCGGCATCTGGATGCAGACAGAGAGCGGGCGGAGCAAAGGGCATGCGCACCCAGAGCGCTTCGAGAGCGACTGCGAGAAGTACAACGAAGCCGCGCTCTACGGCTGGCTTGTGCTGCGCGTCACGCCGGACATGGTGCGCGACGGCCGCGCCCTGGACTGGATTGAGCGCGCCCTGCTGGTAGAGTAAGCGGCCCGCCGCCGGCTAAGCCGGCAACAGGAGCTGCAGCAGGAGCAGCGCCGCCATCCCCCCCAACATCGTCCACAGCATATTGCGCGTGCGCCAGGCCAGCAGCACGGCCACCAGCCCGGCCAGCAGCCGCTCGTTGTCCAGCGCGAGCTGCAGCCGGCCGTCGACCAGCAGCAAGTCAGAGACAATCAGGGCGGTCAGCACACTGATGGGGACGAAGCGCAGCCCGCGGCGGAAGCGCGCCGACGCCAGCCGCTGGCCGTCCGCGCCGAGAAAGGAGAGGCGCTGCAGATAGGTGAGCGCGCCGACGGCGATCAGCGTCAGCCAGAGTCCCATCAGCCCCCCTCCTCCCCGGCCAGCGGCGCCAGCTCGCGCCGCTCCACGACAATGCCGGCGACAACGCCGACCAGCGCCGCCAGCAGCAGGTCCAGCTTGTAGGGCAGCACGCGGGCCAGCAGCACCACCAGGGCCGCCGTCACCGCCGCGCTGACCGAGGCCCGGTCGCGGATATTGGGCATGACCAGG
>CAZOGK010000007.1:0-92567 GCA_964579295.1 uncultured Ardenticatenaceae bacterium | reverse complement strand
CCAGGCGGGCAGGGCCGCGCCGAGGAAGATACCCGCGGCCGTGCTCAGCTGCCAGGTCGTCCACAGCGCCAGCCCGGCCCCCGCCAGAAACCAGCCCGGCGCCGGCGTCGGCGGCTCGCGCTGGAAGCGCAGGATGCTGACGGTGAACGCTTCGTCAGTTAGAAGGTAGGCCAGCAGCCGCCGCGGCTGGCGCGGAACGGCGCGCAGGTAGGGAGCAATGGTCGCGCTGTAGAGCACGTGGCGCAGGTTGACGACGAAGGCCGTGGCGGCAATGACCAGCAGCGGCACGCCGCCCGCCACCAGCTGCACCATGACAAACTGCGCCGAGCCGGCAAAGACGACAAACGACATTGCCTGCGCCATCCACGGCGAGAGGCCGGCCGCCAGCGCCGTCGCGCCATAAATCAGCCCAAACGGCGCCACGCCGACCAGAATCGGCAGCCCAGCGCGCACGCCGGCCAGAAAAGCATTTCGTCGTGGAGACATCGAATACCGCAGATAAAGAAAGAAGCCGCTCCATGACTGGTGCGGCTTCTCTACAGTCGGGGCGGCGGGATTCGAACCCACGACCTCACCGACCCGAACGGTGCGCGCTACCGAGCTGCGCTACGCCCCGAACTGAACAGATGAATTATAGTCGACAGCCGCCGTTTTGCCAAACGGGTTAAGGCGCGGCTTAGCGGCGGGCTTTAGAGCTGGGCCGCGAATAGCCCCTTCTGGCGCGTGACACGAATGGCGCTCTCCGCGGCCAACACGCCGGCGATGTGGCTCTCCAGCGCCGCCAGCAAGGGGCCGCGCAATCGGCGGCCCACTCGCGCTTCTGAGCGGATGTAGGCGACCACCGGCTCGGCCTCGTAGAAGACCAGCTCATCTTCATAATGATAGACGGCCACGTGGCGGAAGCGCGGCGCCAGCCACCCGGCTCCGTTTTCCAGGCCAAAGGCGTCGGCGCTGCCGCCGTAGCTCACATCCGGCAGGAAGGGCTGCACCAGCGCTTCCAGCTCTCGCAGATGGCGGCGCCCACCGGCCGACGCATAAAGAAAGCCGCCGGGCTGCAGGACGCGGGCTACTTCCGCCAGGCAGGCGTCGAGCGCCGGCAGGTGATCGAGCAGGCCGAGGGCGACGACCGCGGTCAACGAGGCGCCGGCCACGGGCAGCGCTTCGCCGTCGGCGGTGGCAAAATAGAACTGCTCGCCCGCTCCGGCCAGGTTGCTGCGCGCGGCGGCCACCATGCCCGGCGAGTAATCGGTCAGCAGGACGCTGCTATCCGCCGGTAGAAGGCCGCGCTGGCGCCACCAGAGGTGGCCCGGCCCGCAGCCCAGGTCCAGCCAGCGCATCCCTTCGCGCGCGTGGAGATGGGACCAGATCCAGTCGTACCAGGCGACAGGGTGGCTGCCATAGTGGGCCTGGATGTTATCCCGGGAGTTAAGCGCCGCGGCGTCGTCGTAGGCTTCCTCCGCCAGGAATGACTTGTCTTGCTGCTCGTCAGCCATCGCACCCCGGCGGCTCTATGCCATCCAGGCCCAGGCTGTGCAGGAGCATCTCCGCCGCCTCGGCGACGGTGAGTGCGCCGGCCAGCACCGCCGGCTCGTAATCGTTCGTCCAGTGATGGAACAGGGGGATGGCCTCATGCCACTCGACGTACATGACGCGGGCCAGGGGACCGGCCGACTGGTAGTAGCCGTCCTTTACAAAGTCACGTGCGGCCTGGTCGCGGTCGTAAGCCAGACGCACAATGTCGGCCTGCCACGAGCCGCGCCGCCAGGTCAGCCGCGCATAGCTGGCGCGCGGATCGCCGTCCAAGGTCCAGCCGGCCGAGCCAGAGTTGACGACGAGCGTCTCATTCAGCGAGCGCACAAAGGGCCGGTGCGTATGCGCCGTGCAGAAGAGGCGCGGCGCCGGGCTGACTTGTGCCGCCAGCTCAGCCTCCGGCGTATCTGGATAGATGCCGTCGCGGTCGCCGCGCATGGAGCCGTGGACGGCGCGCAGCTCGCCGCCGGCCGGATCGGCGAGGGATACGACCTCCGGCAATCCCACCAGCTCGCCAACCTGCTCGCCGAGCTGCTCAAAGGTCCAGCTAGACGGCGAGAATAACCCTGGGGGAGCCCCGGCGCCCCGGTCCCAGCCGGGATTAATCCAGAGGAGGACATACTTCTCGTGGTTGCCGCTGGCGACAATCCAGCCCGGCTGCTCGCGGACAAACGACCAGCAGGCGGTGGAGGAAGGGCCGCGGTTGACGACATCGCCGTTGACAATGGTCAGGTCCGGCCTCCAGGAAGCGATGTCATCCGCGACCGCCTGCAGCGCCGGCCAGTTGCCGTGGATGTCGGAGAGGACGGCGACCTTCATCAGTAGCCCTCGTCGCGGCTGACGACGTTCAGGAGCGGCTCTCCGTGCAGATAGCGGCGCAGATTCTCGGCAAAGAGATCGGTAGCACGCTCGTCATAGGCCGGAGTAAAGCCACTGACGTGCGGGCTGATAATCACATTCTCCAGCTTCCACAGCGGGCTATCGGCCGGCAGCGGCTCGGCGGCGAATACGTCCAGCCCGGCGCCGGCAATCCAGCCCTTCTTCAGGGCGCGCACCAGGTCACTTTCCTTGACAACCTCGCCCCGCCCGACGTTGACCAGAAAGGCGCTCGACTTCATGGCGCGGAACATCTGCTCGTCGAAGAGGTGGCGCGTCCGCTCGGTCAGCGGCAGGGCGATGACCACGTAATCGCACTCGGCCACCATCGAGCGGGTCGCCTCGCCGGGATAGATGCGCGCGGCCAGCGTGCCGCCGGGGTCGCCGCTGCCAGTCAGGCTGTACTGACTATCCTCAATGCGCCGCGCGTCACGCTTGGTCGCCAGCACGCGCATGCCGAAGCAGCGCGCCAGCCGGGCCACCTCGCGGCCGATACTGCCATAGCCGGCAATCCCCAGCGTCTTGCCGCGTAGCTCGTCCGGCACGAATTTCTCCCAGCGCCCGCGCGGCCACTCGCCCCGCTGCTGGTAATAGAACCAGCGCGGCGTCCGGTGCGCCCAGGAGAGGATCTGGGCCAGCACATACTGGGCAATATTCGGCGCGTGGATGCCGCTGGCGTTGGTCACGAGAATGTCGCTATCCCAGAGCGGGTGCTCGCGCAGTCGATCGACGCCGGCCCAGTGCGTCTGCACCCAGCGCAGGTTCGGCGCCTGCTGCGGCGAGGGCAGGCCGTCGAGGGCATAGATGACCTCGGCGCCGGTCGTGCGCTCGGCCGGCCATGTGCGGTCGGCCAGCTGCATCTGCTCCAGCTCCACTTCCGGCGCCACGGCGCGGATCTTGTGGAGCAGATGTTCCGGGAAAGGGGCTGTTACTAACACGTGTGTCATCGTCTTCTTCCTTGCGGGCGCTCGCTATCGGGCGGCGAGCGCACCCGGCTGAGTGTACCCAAGCCGCAGGCGCCTGTCACTTCCGGCCGCCGGCTGCAACCTTCGTCGCGCGGCTGCGTAATGAAAGATGAACGGACACATGGAGGTATTGAAAGATGGAAAAACGATTGGTACGCTCTCGCAGTGACCGGGTCTTCCTCGGCGTAGCCGGCGGGCTCGGCGCTTACCTGAACATCGACCCGGTTCTGGTTCGGCTCTTCTTCGTCTTTCTGACGATCTTCACGCAGAGCCCGGGCCTGCTCATCTACCTGCTGCTGGCTATCCTCATGCCCGAGGAAGCGCAGCCGGTGACCCGCAGCAACGATCCGGTCGAAGACGAAATCGTCATCAAGGGCGCCTGAGCGACTGGCGTCGGCCTGTGAGGCAGGCAGCTGCTTGCCCCCATTCCCAGCTGCTACAACCCTCCGGGGAAATCTCCTGACTATCCTGCCTGGCCGTGGCCGGATCCGGAGGCTGTAGGAGGAGCGACCGCCGTCCGTGGCGGTCGCTCTTTTCTTTGCGCGCCGCTATAATCCCCGGATAGCTTCCCACGGACTGCTGCAAGGGCTCATCTGCTTATGGCTACCCTATTTCAGAAACTGCGCACCCTGTTTCGAGCCAATCTACACGAGCTGGCCGACCGGGCCATCGAAAAGAGCGATCTCGCCGTCTACGACGAGTTTATCCGCGAGGCCGAGCGCGCCCTGGAAACATTCAAGAAGACGATTAACCCGATGATTGCCCAGGTGGCGACCACGCGGCGGCGGCGCGAGGCGCTGGCCGACCATGCCGCCCGGCTCGACGCCGCCGTAGACCAGTTCCTGATGCAGGGGAAGCGGACCGAGGCGATGGTCACCCAGAAGCGCCTTTCCTCGACGCTGGAGCTGATCACGACATACGACGGCTCGCTGCAGCGCCAGGTCGCCGCCGCCGAAGAGCTGCGCGATGTCGAGACGAAACTGGAAGGCCGGCTGGCGATTGCCCGCCAGGAGCGGGAAGAGCTGGGCTTTCTGCTGCAGCTGGCCCAGGCCAAGGAGGTATCGACGCGAGCCATGCGCTCGCTGGACAGCCTGATGGGGCAGGGAGATAGCGATGTGGCGCGCGCCGCCGAGAACATTCGCCGCCGTCTGGACCATGCCGACGCCGCCTGGGAAGTACAGTCGAGCCGGCTGGACAACCAGCTCGACGACGCCATGCACAGCCTGGAAGTGGAAGCGGAACTGGCGGCGCGCATGGAGCGGCTGGGGATCGAGTAGCCCAACCAGCATGAAAGTGGCGTTGGTGCATGACTGGCTGAACCAGGTGGGGGGCGCCGAGGATGTTTTAGAGTCTCTGGTCTCCATCTTCCCCGAGGCGCCGGTCTACACCTCGATTTACTGGCGCAAGGGGATGCCGACTCACTGGCAAGAGTGGGATATCCGCACCTCGTTCCTCGACAGCCTGCCGCGCATCTACCGGCGGCAGCAGCTCTATCTGCCGCTCTTCCCCCTTGCTTTCGAGCAATTCGACTTCGGCGACTATGACCTGGTGCTCAGCAACAAGAGCGGCTTCGCCCACGGCGTCATCACCGCGCCGCAGACGCTGCACATCTGTTACTGTCTCACCCCGACTCGCTATCTGTGGCGCTACCAGCAATATGCCGCCCAGGAGCAGCTGGGGCGAGGCGCGCGCCTCATCCTGGCGCCCTTCCTCAGCTACCTGCGCCTCTGGGACCGGCTGGCGGCAGACCGGGTGGACCAGTTCATAGCCATCTCGGCCGAGATCCGTAGGCGCATCGCCAAGTATTACCGGCGCGACTCGACCATCATTTACCCACCGGTGGATCTGGCGCGTTTCGACGTCTGCGCCGAGCCGGAAGACTATTACCTGTTTGTCGGCCGCCTGCTGCCCTACCGCCGGCTCGACGTGATGATTGAGGCGTTTAACCGGCTCGGCCGGCCGCTGCTTATCGCCGGCAGCGGGCGCGACCGCCAGCGCCTGGAATCGCTGGCGCAGAGCAACATTACCTTTCTTGGCTACGTGGAGGATAGCGACCTGCCAGATCTGATGGCGCGCTGCCGGGCCTTTATCTGGCCCGGAGAGGAAGATTTCGGCATTGCGCCCATTCAGGCGATGGCCGCAGGCCGCCCGGTGATTGCCTATGCCGCCGGGGGCGCGCTGGACACGGTGATCCCGGGAACGGGCGCCCTGTTTGCCGCCCAGACGCCAGAGGCTATCATCAAGACCGTCGAAGCGTTTGACGGCGCCGCGGTTGACCCTGCCTTTCTACGCGCTCATGCCGCGCAATTTGACAGCGCCGTCTTTCGCCAGCGCATCGTGACCTTTATTGAGAAAGAGATGGAGGCGCACCGCGCCCGCTGAGGACGCGGCCCGGACCCACCAGCAGATGGACTCTGGCTCTATAGACCTGCGCGCCTACTTGGCAGTGATTCGTCGCCGCTGGCTGTTGGCCCTCGTTCCGGCGGTCGTCGTGCTGGCGCTCGGGCTGGCAACCTACCAGGCGCCGCCGCCCCTGTATAATGTGGGCGTGCGCTTCATCGCCAGCCAGCCCCCTGCGCCCGCCGCCGGCACCTCGGACGAAGAAGGCTATCACACCTGGCTGGAGTCGGAATACATCGTCAATGGCCTGGCTGCCTGGGCGCGCGGCAACCGCTTTGGCGTGGCCGTCAGCGAAGAGCTGGCCCGGCGCGGCATCCAGGTGCAGCCGGCCGAGGTGAGCAGCGGCGTCGTCGTCGATACGGCGCGCAGTATGCTGACCCTGTCGCTCACCCACGGCGACCCGCAGACGCTGGCGGCGATGATGGACGCGGCCATAACGGTCCTGCAGGAACAGAACGCGGCTGCCCTGCCCCAGCTGGGCGACGAGCCGGCCGTGGTCACCGTGCTCGACGACGCCATTGTCAACCAGCTACCGCCCGGGCTCCGCAGCCGGCTGGATGTGCTGCTGCGCCTCGGGCTGGCGATTGCCGCCGGGCTGGGGCTGGCCTTTGCCGTCGACTACCTGGACCCGACGCTGCGCGCGCGTGAAGATGTCGAAGCGCTGGGGATGGCTATACTGGGCGAGATACCGCCCCACTAGGCGAGAGGTGACCGGTAGCCTGGAGGTGCCGGTTACCTGCCGGCCACCTGAGGAGAACATATCTTGGAGTTACGAGATTATCTACGCATCTTGCGGCGGCGCGGCTGGCTGATTATCCTGCTGGCCCTGCTCACGGCCGCCGCCGCTTTTGGCTTCAGCAAGGCCCAGCCGACCGTCTGGCAGGCTTCGGCGCGCCTGCTGATAACGGCCCGCCCTGACTTTGGGCAGACCCAGGCCGCGCGCGAGCTGCGCCGCGACTTTGCCGTCTGGCTCAACAGCACGCTGCGCGCCGCCGACGTGATCGATACACTGCAGCTCGACATGACCCCCGGCGAGCTATTCGGCGACGTAACCATCGCGCCGAGCACGTCCGAGTCGGTCATCCAGCTCGACGTCGAGAACACCGACCCCGAGCTGGCCAAGAGCATTGCCCGTACCTGGGCGCAGCTGCTGATATTCGAGCTGCAGGACCGCAACGCCGACCTGCGCGCCGAAGACCGCATCAACGCCCAGCACCTGGACGAGCCGACCGTCGCCATCGAAAGCCCGAAGCCGCTGATTAACACGGCTGCCGGCGCCGTCTTCGGCGCGCTGCTGGGCATCGTCGTCATCCTCATTCTCGAAGGAATCGAAGCCGGCGTGGTACGCCGCGCCGAGGATGTGGAACGCTACCTGGATATCCCGGTCATCGGCAGCATCCCCCACCTATAAGCCATGAAAGATCTGATTACACTCACCGACCCCCGCTCCCCGGCCAGCGAAGCCTACCGCACGCTGCGCACCAACCTGAGCTTCTATAGCCTGGACGAGCCGATCCGCACGCTGGTGGTCACCTCGCCGACGGCCAACGAAGGCAAGAGCGTGACCATTGCCAACCTGGCAGTCACGATGGCCCAGGGCGGGCGGCGCACCATACTGGTAGACTGTGACCTGCGCCGGCCCAGCCTGCACACGATTTTCAGCGTGGAGAACGACGCCGGCCTGACCACGATGTTCCTGGACGAAACGGCCACCACCGGCCTGCAGCCCACCGGCATCGACAACCTGGTCCTGCTGCCAAGCGGCCCGCTGCCGCCCAACCCGGCCGATCTGCTCGGCTCCCGCCAGGTAGAACGCGTGCTGGAGCGGCTGCTGGAGCAGGCGGACATCGTCCTGCTCGACGCGCCGCCGGTAATCGGCTTCACCGACGCTGCCGTGCTGGGAGCGCGTGTCGACGGCGTGCTACTCGTCCTGCGCGCCGGCAAGACGAAACGGGAGCACGCCGAGCGCGCCAAGGCTCAGCTAGAGCGGGCCAATGTGCGCATTCTCGGGGTCACCCTCACCGACGCGCCCGAGGAGGGCAACATAGGCGACTACTACGCGAAGTAGTCTGCGGCGGCGGGCGTCAGTCGCCAATCGTTATTCCTTCGGCAGTGGGCGGCCTCCAGACCCTCAGCACAGCACAGCGGGACGCGCGCCCGCAGGGAAAGAAGCCAGGACGTGGTATAATTGCGTGCTTGCCGCCCGGGCGGTGTATATGTTGGTTAGAAACGATACCGGATCGGTACCCCCGATCCGGTTTTCACGAATAGGATGGAATAGAGCGTGAAGCGTTGGCAGCTCTGGCTAGGCCTGCTTATCAGCGCCGTTCTCTTGTGGCTGGCGCTGCGCGGCCTACAGCTGCGTGATGTGTGGGCCCAGATGCTGGCCGCCGATTACGTCTGGCTGCTGCCCGGCGTTGTCGCCTATTTCGTCGCCGTCTGGGCGCGCACCTGGCGCTGGGACTACATGCTGCGGCCGCTCAAGCAGATTCCTATCCGTCGCCTCTTCCCGGTTGTGGTCATCGGCTACATGGGCAACAACGTCTACCCACTGCGGGCCGGCGAAGTGCTGCGCTCGTACGTGCTGCAGCGCCGCGAAGAGGTACCCATGAGCGCCAGCCTGGCGACGGTGATTGTCGAGCGCGTCTTCGACGGCCTGGTCATGCTCCTCTTCGTCTTCGTCGCCCTGCCCTTCGCGCCCACGCCGGGCAGCGCCGAGCGCTCCATCGTCATTATCGCCAGCCTCGGCTTCTTCGCCGCGCTTGTCGTCTTCTTCGCCCTGGCGGCCATGCCGGAGCGGGCGCTGCGCCTCGTCGCCTTCCTTACCACCTGGCCGGTCAGCCTGCCCGAGCGGACCACCGCGCGCATTGTCGGGCTGGCCGAGCGCTTCCTCTTTGGCCTGGAATCGCTGCGGCAGTTCCGCAACGTTCTCATGATCTTCGTGACCTCTATCGTCATCTGGCTGCTGGAAACGCTGAAATACTGGTTTGTCATGCAGGCCTTTCCCTTCGAGGTCTCCTTCTTTGCCCTCATGCTGATGAACGGCATTGTCAACCTGTTCACCACGCTGCCCTCGGCCCCCGGTTACGTGGGCACCTTCGACAAGCCGGGCATCGACGTGCTGGTGCGCTATGGGGTCGCGCCGCAGATAGCCACGGCCTATACGCTGGTGCTGCACGCGGCGCTGTGGCTGCCGGTGACCCTGCTCGGCGTCTTCTATATGGCGCGGGCCGGCTTTGGCTGGTCGGTCTTCAGCCAGGCGCGCCGCGTCGCCGAGCGCAAGGCCGCGGCATGAGCCAGGAACACGTCGTCATCGTCGGCGGAGGCGTGGCCGGTCTCTCCGCTGCCTATGACCTGCTACGGGCCGGTCACCGCGTCACCGTGCTGGAAGGGGCCGACCACACCGGCGGCCTGGCGGCCGGCTTCCGCGACGAGCGCTGGGAGTGGCCGCTGGAAAAGTTTTACCATCATCTATTCACCGCCGATAAGTCGATCATCGGCCTCGTCGAAGAGCTGGGCATCGGCGACCACCTCTTCTTCCCGCGGCCGATTACGTCAGTCATGTATGAGGGGCGGATCGTGCCCTTTGACTCGCCGCTGGCCTGGATTCGCTACCCCGGATTCAATCTGCTGGACGTGGCCCGCTTCGGCCTCGTCAGCGCCTATCTGCGCTTCACTAACCCCTGGCGGCGGCTGGAGCAGGAGACGGCCGACGCCTGGATGCGCCGCTGGTATGGCGAGAAGATCTACGAAGAGACCTGGCGCCCGCTACTCATCGGCAAGTTCGGCCCCTATTACCAGCAGGCCAATATGGCCTGGATGTGGGCGCGGCTCAAGGTGCGCAGCCCGCGTCTCGGCTATTTCCAGGGCGGCTTCCAGTTCTTTGTCGATACACTAACTGCCAGCGTGCGCCGGCTCGGCGGCGATATCCGGCTGAACAGCCCCGTAGAGCGCATCGAGCCGGCGGAGCCGGCCGGCGAGCAGCGCCTGCGCGTCGTCAGCGCGGAGACGCAATACAGCGCCGACCGGGTGCTGGTGACGACCTCGCCCGGGCTGCTGCGGCGCATGGCGCCGGACCTACCGCCCGGCTATCTCGCCCAGCTGGCCGAGCTAAAGAGCATGGGCGCAGTGGTCATGACCTTTGCCCTGCGGCAGCAGCTCATGAAGGAAACCTACTGGCTCAACATTCCAGCCCAGTCGCCCGATAAACAGCACAACGAGATTCCGTTCCTGGCGCTGGTCGAGCACACCAACTATATCGACCGCCGTCACTACGGCGGCGACCACCTGGTCTACTGTGGCGACTACGTAGCGCCTGACCATCCCTACCTGCAGATGGACGAGGATGAGCTGGCGCGGCTCTTTGTCGCCAACCTGCAGCGCATCAACCCCGCCTTCCGGCCGGACTGGGTGCGGCGCCACTGGCTATTCCGCGCCCGTTATGCGCAGCCGGTGCCGGAGGTGAACCACTCCCACCGAATTCCCCCTTTACGTACACCCCTTCCCGGCCTATACTTTGCTAGTATGAGCCAGGTTTACCCCTGGGATCGCGGCACTAATTACGCCGTCGCCATTGGCCGGGAAGCAAGCCAAATGATCATTGACGACATGGCAGACGGCGCGACGAGTCAAGAAAGGAGCTCGCTATGAAAATTGTTGTAGTCGGTACTGGCTTTGTCGGCCTGCCGCACGCGGCCGTGCTGGCCGAAGCGGGTCATGAAGTCTATGCCTACGATATCGATGAGGCGAAGATAGAAGCCTACCGCTCCGGCGATCGGCAGCGTATTGAAGAGTATGTGAACGAACCCGGTCTCTTTGAAGCCATCGAAGAGACGAAGGACCGCTACCTATTCTTCACCGGCGACCTTGCGCCGGTAATCGAAGGGACCGAGATTGTCTTCATGTGTCTGAACACGCCGCCGAACCGCGACGGCTCGACCAACCTCAGCTATTACAGCAACGCTGCCCATACGCTGGGCCAGCTGCTGGCCGGGCGCGCAGACAGGCGCCGCGTGGTGCTCGTCAACAAGAGCACGGTGCCCATTGGCACAGCCCGCCTGCTTCAGGATATCCTGGAAGAGCATGGCGTCGAGAACTTTGGTGTGGCCTCCAACCCCGAGTTCCTGGCCCAGGGCGGCGCCATCGAAGGCTCGCGCCGGCCGGACCGCGTGGTCGTAGGCGCCGACACCGAAGAAGATTTCGACCTGCTGCGCCGCGTCTATTCGCAGTTCGTCAACCACGTGCGCATTCGCTACCTGGAAACGACGCCGGAAACAGCCGAATCCATCAAGTACGTCGCCAACACCCTGCTGCTTACCTATATCTCCTTCTGGAATGGCGTCGGCGCCCGCCTCGGTGAGGCCTACCCCAACCTGAAGATGGAAGACCTGAAGATTGGCGTCACGTCCGATGCGCGCATCAGCACCTGGGGCTCGTATGTGAGCAACGGCGCGGGCGGTAGCTGCTTCGGCAAGGATATCCAGAGCCTCATCTACCAGCTCAACCGCGCCGGGCGCTCGACCGACCTGCTGCAGGCCGTCTACAACATTAACGAATACCAGAAGACCTATCTCATCGACCGTGCGGTCTATGAGGCCGGCTTCAACTTCAATAACAAGAAGGTAGCTCTACTGGGTCTGGCCTTCAAGAAGCGCACCAACGACATGCGCGACTCGTCGGCTATCAAGGCGGTGGAAGCGCTGCTGTCGCGCGGCGTCGGCGAGATCCGGGCCTACGATCCGCTGGCGATGCGCGAGGCGCAGCGCAGCTGGCTCAACCCGGACAGCAACCACCTCTTCTCGCGCATCAGCTATCATGAGACGCCACGCGAGGCAATTGAGGGCAGTGACGCCCTCTACATCTCCACCGACTGGGAAGAGTTCCGCGGCCTGGCGACGACCATTGAGAGCACGGTACAGCCCCCCTACCTGGTCATCGACGGCCGGCGCATGATTCCCGATTATCGCCAGCTAGTCGCCCGCGGCTACGAATACCTGTCCGTCGGCGACGTCTACCTCAAGCCGGCCGCGCCGTCGGCGATGGAGAACAAGAACGGGCGCAAGCCGGTCGTGGAATCGGCCGCTGCCTGACTGCTCCGACGCAGAAAGCCGAACTAAATTGAAAGGGCCTGCTCGCGGCGAGTGGGCCCTTTCTAGTAATGGGCAAGGCTGCCGTCACGCCGCGCCCACTCCACGGCGCGGGCAAAGACAAGGAGCGAGAGCGGGAAGAGGACGGCGGCGAAGCCGGCCAGCGTCAGCAGGTCGGGCAGGATTTCGCGCCAGGTGGCGCCGGTGAGCAGCGCCAGGCGCATGGCATTGAGGGCGTAGGTGATGGGCAGGAGCCGGGCGACGGCCTGCAGCCAATCGGGCATGACGGCTATGGGATAGTAAACGCCGCCGATGAGCGCGGCCACATTGTTAAAGAGCCCGGTCACCGGATCACCGCGCTTGATGACCATGATGATGCCGGCGGCGATGATGCCGATGCTGGCAAAGGCGATGATGGCGACCAGCAGCGTCACCAGGGCCGCCAGATAGTTGGCGCCGCGCAGATCGAGCCCTAGCAAGAGACCCAAGAGGATATAGGCCACCACACGGAAGGTAGTAAAGGCGTAGCTCCAGGCTGCGGAGCCGATGACGATGGTCGAGACGGACGTGGGCGTCATCATCATCGCTTCCAGGGTGCCGGTCATCTGCGCTTCACGCAGGGCACGCGCAAAGCTATTCAGCCCCAGGCCAAAGTAGTTGGCAAAAGCCACGCCGATGATGGCGAAGGCGAAATAGTCGCCACCATACGGCTCCAGCAGGGGCGCAACGCTATCGCCTAACAGCCGAGAGAGGAAATAGTAGGTGACCAGCGCCAGAAAGACGCCGCTGAAGTTCAGCAAGAAGCTGGCGCGGTAGCTCAGCTCTGTCTGCAGGTCGCGGACCAGGAACGCTCGTAATCGCTGCCACATGGCTCAGCGCTCCGCCGTGTAGTGGGCGAACACTTCTTCCAGCGTCGGCGGCGTTCCTTCGATGCTGCGGATGCCGACGCCGGCCGCGCGCAGGCAGTCAAGCACGGCTTCCAGAGCGCCCACTGATTCGGCCGCCTCAAAGCGGAGCACCGCCGCCTCTGGCTCGTCCTGCACCGTCAGATCGGGCGCCCACTGCAGCAGCGCGGGCTGGAGGGCCGGCTGCCACGCCTGCACGCGAATCTGGTAGCGCAGCCGCCGGTCTAGCTGTTGCCGCAGCGCGGCGGGCGACCCGATGGCCCGCACCCGGCCCTCATGCATCACGGCAACGCGCCCGCACAGCTTCTCGGCTTCGGCCAGATCATGCGTGATGAGGAAGATGGTAACGCCGCGGTCGGCGGCAAGCTGCTGCAGCAGATGGTGCAGGCGCGCCTGCGCACCGGGGTCCAGGCTGCGCGTCGGCTCGTCCAGGAAGAGGAGCTGCGGCCGGTGCAGCAGGCTGCGCGCCACGGCCAGGCGCTGGCGCATGCCGGTCGAGTAATGGCTGAACTGCTCCTCGGCCCGCTCTGTCATCTCTACGGCGCTGAGAACCTCGGCAACGCGCTGCTGCGCCTCAGCGCCCTGCAGGCCGTAGAGAGAGGCGAAGAAGCTCAGGTTTTGCCGGCCGCTGAGTCGCCAGTAGAAGCTGCGCTCGTCGGTCACCACCAGCCCGACCGCCGCACGAATGGCCGCCGGCTGCGCCAGCGAATGGCCGGCGATTTGCGCGGCTCCGCCGCTGGGCAGGATCAGGGTGCAGAGCATCTTGACCAGCGTCGTCTTGCCGGCGCCGTTAGGGCCGAGCAGCCCGAACGTCTCGCCGACCGCCACCTGCAGGCTCACTTCTTGCACGGCGGTGGTGGGGCGGCCGCGCGCCAGGCGACGCCAGCCGCGGCGCGGTGGAAATGTCTTGCTGAGACTCCAGGTCTCGACGGCGTAGTGCACGGCGCAATTATACGGCTCGCGCCGGCACAGCGCCCACGCTGAGCCAGGCAGGCCACAAGCCCGGCGCCAATTGCACGTTTGCCATCACTTGTCGTATAATAGCGTTAGCTTATGTTTAGCAAACGCCTTGCTATCTGCTGCGTTCCGCGGCGACGGGCGTTCCTGGACGGCGGTAGTGGGCGAAAACGGTAAGCAGTCCGTCTTTGCTCATCCCGCCGAGGCGCAATTCGCCCGGATACTCGACTTCTATCAGATGGAATGGGAGTACGAGCCTCGAACCTTCCCGCTAGAATGGGACGAAGCCGGCAACATCATCAGCGCTTTCACCCCTGATTTCTATCTCCCCGAGCAAGATCTCTATATTGAGCTCACCACCGTGCGCCCCAAGCTGAGCAGCGTGAAAAACCGCAAGCTGCGGCTGCTGCAGGATCGCTATCCGGAGGTCAATGTCAAGCTGTTCAAGCGGCGCGACATCCGGCGCTTGCTCATTAAGTATGGCCTCGACGAGCCCGCCGCGCAGAACAACGGCGGCCAGGGTCCAGAGGGCGCCGGGTGATAGGTTACGAGCTGGAAGCTTACGGGGAGCTGGCGGCAGGCATTGAGCGCGTCCTGATTACCCGCGAGGAGATAGACGACCGTATCCGGGAGCTGGGCCAGGCTATCTCGCGCGACTACGAGGGCGCAAACCCGCTGCTGGTGGGCGTGCTCAAGGGCGTTGTGCCCTTTATGGCTGACCTGCTGCGCGCCATTACCATCCCAGTCGAGGTGGACTTCATCGACATCACCCGCTTCCAGCCGGGCAGCGCGCAGCGCGGGGCCGTGCGCCTGGAAAAAGACCTGAATGTGCCCATCGAAGGCCGCCACGTGCTCTTCGTGGAAGACGTTATAGACACGGGTATGACGCTCAACTATCTGCTGGGACAGCTGCGCGCACGCCGCCCGGCCAGCCTGGAAGTCTGCGCCTGCTTCAACAAGCTCACGCACCGCCTGGTGAACATTCCCCTCCGCTACAAGGGATTCGATCTCCCCGATATGTTTGTCGTCGGCTATGGGCTCGACTACCGGGAGCAGTTCCGCAATCTGCCTTTCATCGGCCTACTCCGCGCCGAAGTCTTCCAGAACCACAAATAAAAAGGCCCGCACAGTGGTGCGGGCCTTCAGGCGCAAAAAAAAGGGGCCCCAAGTAACCATTAGCCATTCTCGCCTCTATAGCCGGACTTCGCTGCAGAAGAGTAGTGAAGTCTTGCTACGCTACAGAAACTCCATTCGTCTTGCCGTGTGACCGGCGAAACAAAGATCAACGCTTCTGTGTTGAATCTGTCAACGTCCTGGTTGACCTCGGACCGAACCGAAGCTCATGTCTGAAGGTGGATAACCAGATGTTAACTGACTCCAGCGAGACGCTGCCGATTTCTTGGAGCGCCCTTCCCTCATTTCTGCAGTTTCTTGTGCGTATAACGCTCAGAAAAACCGCTTCCATAAGGTATAGATATCATAGCAGACGGGTGCTATAGCTGTCAATATGCTCTGCAAACTTTTAAGGTGTGCTACACGACCGCCAGTAGCGCCGGCCTTATTTAACACTCGCTATAGCCGCAGGCATAACATTTGCGGCATCCTTCCTCGTTGACGACGGCTGCTTCGCCGCATTCCGGGCAAAGATCGCCGATCAGCCGCGGCTGGTTGAGCGGCTGCTTCGCATGCGGCGAGCCATTGCTACGGTCAGCCACCGTGGCGCCCCGCTCCAGATAGTCTTGCAGCACCTGGCCTACGCCATCGGGCAGCGAGAGGACGCGGTTGGCGCCGAAACCCAATGGCCGCCCACCGCCAATACCCGTTAGCTGACGCACGATCTCGCGCATCCTATCCCGCGGCTCCACCGGCGAGGAAAGGCGCAGCAAGTAGCTGATCAGGCGGCCAATCGCCTCGGAGACGGCCATCGTCTCGCTGCCTGCCTTCGAGGTGTGGATGAATACCTCAAACGGCTGCTCGCTGCCGTTGGCATTGATGGTGACGTAGGTCGTGCCCAGGGGCGTGGTAATTCGGTGGGTTTCGCCGGGCAGCACGGCATGCCGCGGCTTCTTCTTCTCGTGCCAGAGGGTCGGCTGCTCGACCTTCTCCTCTTTGGCCTCTTTCGTCGCTCTGGTCTCCAGCACCACTTTTTCACGGCTGCCGGTCACATAGACGGTCAGCCCCTTACAGCCCAGCTCCCAGGCCAGCTTATAGGCGCGGGCGACATCTTCGACGGCCGCCGTCGCCGGGAAATTACAGGTCTTGCTGATGCTGTTGTCCACGAATGCCTGGATGGCCGCCTGCATATAGATATGCTCCTCCGGCGTGATATCCGAGGCGACGACGAAGGTATTGCGCACCTCTTCAGGCACGCTCGCCAGATGCTGGCAGGAGCCAAGCTGAATGACCTCTTCGACAATAGCTGCACGCGCCTGCTGGTCCAGCCCGGCTTCCACCAGCGCCTGCTCAAAGAGCGGGCTGGTGTAATGCAGCTCCAGGTCCGTGCCCTTATCGTCGACGTGGCGAATATAGGCCAGCGCAAAGACCGGCTCGCAGCCATACCCTTCGCAGCCGGACACAGTGGCGATGGTGCCCGTGGGGGCCACCGTCGTCTGCGCGGCATTGCGAATGCCGTGCTTCTTCATCTCGGCAACCAGCCCATCCCAGTCAAGCTCAGGGCGGCCCCAGTTTTTCCCAGTGTCTACCAGCGGCTGCGGGATACTCCACTTGAGGTCAGCGGGATCATAGATGCTGCCCTCGATGGCAGTGAAGGGGCCGCGACGGCGCGCCAGCTCGACGCTGGTGCGCATGCAGTGATAGCGCACGAACTCCATCATCTTGCCCGCCAGCTCCTGGCCTTCCTCGCTGCCATAACGCACGCGCTGGTGGTACATCAGGTCGCCGAGGCCCATGATGCCCAGCCCAATGCGGCGGGCGCGCAGGGCGGCGCGCTCCAGCTCGGGCACGGCCGGCACGTAGGCGTTGGCCGAGACCACGTTGTCCAGGAAGCGCGTTGCTTCTTCGACTGTGCGCTGCAGCAGCTCCCAATCGACCGCGCCGTCGTCCTTGATGTGGCGCGCCAGGTTGATCGAGCCGAGGCAGCAGTTCTCGTAGGGACCGAGGAACTGCTCGCCGCAGGGATTGGTCGCTTCCAGCTCGTAAAGCTGCGGCACCGGGTTATCCCGGTTGGCCGTATCGAGGAAAAGAACGCCTGGCTCGCCATTGCGGTGGGCGTACTTGACGATCTGATTGAAGAGATCGCGGGCGCGCACCGTGTTCCACACCTTTCCATCTTGCGGGTTGACCAGCGGGAAAGGCTCGTCGTCGGCGACAGCCTTCATGAAGGCGTCGGTCACGCCGACCGAGATGTTAAAATTGGTAATGGAACCTTCGGCCGACTTGCAGGCAATAAACTCCTCGATGTCCGGATGGTCCACGCGCAGCACGGCCATATTAGCGCCGCGGCGCGTGCCGCCCTGGGCAATCTCGCCAAAAGCCTGGTCGTAGACGCGCAGGAAGCCAACAGGGCCGGTCGCTTCGCCGGCCGAGCTGCGGACCAGGGCGCCCTTGGGACGCAGCCGCGAGAAGGCAAAGCCATTGCCGCCGCCGGTCTGCTGGATCAGGGCGGCATCGCGCAGCGTCTGAAAGATGCCGGCTGAATCGCGACCCATGTCGTCTTCAATGGGCAGGACAAAACAGGCCGCAAGCTGCCCCAGCGGCGTGCCCGCGCCGGTGAAAGTGGGGCTGTTCGGGAGAAAGCGCAGCTCGGTCAGCAGCTTGTAAAATGTATCTTCGGCAGCGTCCACATCATCGCCATAGTCGGCGTCCGGGAGGGCAATGAAGTGCGCCACGCGCCGGAACATTCCCTCCACGGTCTCGACCGGCTTCCCATCGGCCCCACGGCGCAGGTAGCGCCGCTCCAGCACGGCTCTGCCGTTTTCGCTAAGGGCAACTCGTTCGCTGCTATCAGCCGGTTTCATATCTTGAATCATCTTTCCTCCGTCTCGGACTGCTGCCCCTGGCAGAATGGACAACCAGAGGCGCAAAGGTACAAGCCTTGGCCTGTCACAATATGGACCCTGCCGTTATTTGCCCAGCAGACTGTCGATCTCTTCCTGAATTGAATCCAGATCGTCGAGCCGCAGATAGACGATGGCGTAGCGGATATAGGCTACCTCGTCCAGCTCCTTCAGCTTCCTAATGACCCGGTCTCCCACTAACCGGCTGGGTACTTCCGCCTTACCCATTTGCTGTAACTCCGCCTCGATCTCCCCGACCAGGCGTTCAATATCTACCGCCGCCACGGGCCGTTTGGCGCAGGCGACGCGGATGCCGCTTTTCAGCTTATCGCGCGAGAACTCTTCGCGGGTTCCGTCGCGCTTAACCAGGAGCGGCGTTGCCAGGATCGGCCGCTCGTAGGTGCTGAAGCGCTCGTCGCAGTGGGTGCAGACACGGCGCCGCCGTATACCACCACGACTATCGTGGCTGGTATCGATAACGCGCGTCTTTTCGTGATGGCAATATGGGCACCGCACGACGATTCTCCGGCGAGGGCAGATATCTCCAGCACTGCTGAATCTGTGGGATTGCACCAGATATTGGGTTATGGGCAACCATCTCCCCCACATCTAGTACAGCAATGGGGCGCATTATAACATGGGGCCAGGCAGGCGACAAGGGCTGGCAGTCCCCACTTTCCTTAAAAGATTGCGCGACGAAATTGCTCGCTTCCGCCCTGGTGGGCGGGCTGCCGGCGGCAGGAAGCAGCCGCCGGCAGCCCACTCAGAGGGGTATTTCTCTGTCCCGACCGGATGGCTCATTCAGGCGCAATGCTGCCTCGCGGGCGCGCGGGCACAGGCTCTGGAACGGGCCGTAGTCGATCAGTTGCAGCAAACTCCTCACCTACCGCCGCTTGCGCAGGAAGGCCGGAATATCCAGATCGTCGATGCGGAAAGACGGGTTCTGCCGCTGCGGGTCGGGCGGCTGCGGGCGCGCCGTCTCCGTACGGTTAACCGCGACGCTTTCCGTTTCGCGCGCCGGACGTTGCGCCGGGCGTCGCTCGACCTGCCGCGGCGTGGTCATGCGATGTACGGACGGGAGGCCGCGGTCGAAGCCAGTGGCAATCACCGTAATGCGGATCTCGTCGCCCATCGTCTCGTCGACCACGGCGCCGAAGATCAGATTGACGTCCGGGTGCGCCGTCTCGCGGATCACGGCCGCGGCCTGGTTGATCTCGTACAGGCTCAGGTTCGGACCGCCGGTGACATTGAACAGGATGCCGCGCGCGCCGTCGATGGTCACGTCGAGCAGCCGGTTGGACAGCGCCTGCTCGGCCGCGTGCTGCGCCCGGTCGTCGCCGCTGCCGTGGCCGATAGCCATCAGCGCCGCGCCGCCCAGCGACATAATCGTGCGCACGTCGGCAAAGTCCAGGTTGATCAGCCCGGGCACGGTGATCAGCTCGCTGATGCCCTGAATGCCCTGGCGCAGCACGTCGTCCGCCAGCCGGAAGCTATCGACCAGCGAAAGGCGCTTGTCCGCCGTCTCCAGCAGCCGGTCATTAGGAATGACGATCAGCGTATCGACGTGCTCTTTGAGCTGCTCGATACCGGTCACGGCTGCCTGCGCCCGCCGCGAGCCCTCAAAGGAGAAGGGACGCGTGACGACGCCGATGGTCAGGGCGCCTTCATCGCGCGCCACTTTGGCGACCAGCGGTGTGGCGCCGGTGCCGGTGCCGCCGCCCATACCGGCGGTGACAAAGACCATGTCGGAGCCGCGCAACGCGCCGCGAATCTCATCCGACGACTCCTCGGCGGCGCGTGTCCCCATTTCGGGATCGCCGCCGGCGCCCAGGCCGCGGGTCACCCGTTCGCCGATGTGCAGACGCTTGCGGGCGCGGCTGCTCAGCAAGGCCTGGTTGTCCGTGTTGACGGCCACAAAATCGACGCCGGCAATGCCCGCCTCGATCATGCGGTTGACGGCATTGCTGCCGCCGCCGCCGACGCCCACCACACGAATGAGCGCAGCTCCTTCGATGTCGGGCATCCTCTGTACTTCTCTACGTGTTCCTTCTGTACCCATCTTTACCCCTCTTGTTTAAAACTCGACATACCAAAACAGTTACGCTTCACCAGTTATCTCGACCATCACGCTATTCCGGCAGCAGCGCCCGCAGGAAGGTACCGAGGCGCCTTCCCCACTGATTTTGCCGTTGTCGCGGACGGTAGAGATTGCTGTCGCTGAGCGCCCAGCGCAGCAAACCGACGCTGGTAGCAAAGGCAGGGCTCCTTAACGATTCGACCAGCCCTACCAGCTCGCGCGGCGCGCCCACGCGCGCGGGCACGTTCAACACCCGTTGCGCCACCTCTGTAATCCCTCGTAGCTGGGCCGATCCGCCGGTCAGGACGATTCCCGCCGGCAGCAAGCCGTCGTAACCCGACGACTCAAGCTCCCGCAGCACCATCTGGAACATCTCTTCCACACGCGCCTCAATCACCGCCGCCAGATCCTGCCGGCCTACCAGAATCCGTTCGCCGCTGAATGGCGCCACGGTGAAGACCGACTCGCCGTCAATCTCGCTCGGGCGGCAATCTCCGTACTGCACTTTGACCTTCTCGGCAATGGCGAAAGGCACGCGCAGGCCGATGGCAATGTCGTTGGTAATGTGATTACCGCCGACCGGGATGACCCGCGTATGGAAGACGCTGCCCTGCCGGTAAAGGGCAATGTCGGTGGTCCCGCCGCCAATGTCGGCAATCACCACGTCCATCTCGCGCTCGTTCGGCTCAAGCACCGCCTCGCCGGAAGCGAGCGCGTTGAGCACAAACTCCTCCGAGCGGATGCCCACGTTGTCGGCGCACTTAGCCAGATTGAGCAGCGCCATGCTCGCCGCCGTCACCACGTGCGCTTCTACCTCCAGACGGTGGCCGTGCATGCCCAGCGGCCGTTGCACGCGCGTGTTATCCACCATAAAGAAGCGCGGCACCAGGTGCACGATCTCGCGGTTGGGCGGGATGGGAATGGCCTGCGCTGTATCCAGGGCCCGCTCGATGTCTTCGGTGGTAACGCCGCCCTCGTGGCGATGTACGGCGACAGCGCCGTTGCTATTGCTGGATTGGATATGCTCGCCGGCCAGGCTGACCAACGCCTGAGACAGATCGTAACCCGAGGTCTGCTCGGCCTGCTCGACGGCCTTAGCCACGGCAACCGACGCTTCGGCCACGTCGACGATCATGCCCTTGTTCATGCCCTGCGCCGGCGCCAGACCAAAGCCGATGATGCGTAGCTGGCCGCCGCGCACCTCGCCGATGACGGCGCACACCTTGGTTGTTCCGATGTCCAGCCCAAACAAGATTCCTTCCATGGCGTCCTACCTGCTTTCTCTCACCGCCCCAAGTAAAACGGGCGCTCCTGATTCTGTACGCTGACGTATTGCGGCGTCACGCCCTCGGCGACAAGCTGAGCGACCAACGTTTCGTAGACGGCCAGCTTCTGCGCCATATCAGTCCCGGCGCCAAAGTAGGCGCGCCAGCCGCGCCCATCCTGGTAGCTCAGGCCGCCGCCGGGATCATAGTAGAGAGCCTCGATATTCGGCCGCAGCTCGCGCAGCTGCAGCGCACCCTGCAAGACCGGCTCCGGCACAAAGAGAATGGGAGCCGTTTCGACCGTTTCGACCGTCTCGCCTGCCTCGCCTGCTTCTTCGCCGGCGTCTTCCTCCATGGCGACAGGCGCGCTGGCCGGCGCGGCGACCGGACCCTCGGCAATGATGTGCAGCAGCCCCGGCACGTCAATGCGCGCCGGTATCAGCTCGCCATCCTCGTTGACCCAATACATCTGGCCTTCACTTTCCCAGAGGGCTACGGGCGAATCCTCGCGCAGCTGGATGAGCGCGTGGTTGGGCCACTCCAGCGAGACCGTGGCCGAGATGACGCCGGGCATCTCGTCGATGCGCTGTGCGGCTGCCTGCGGCTCGGCGGCAAATATATGGATACCGCCCAGGCCGCTGGCCTGCACCACTTCCGTGGGGGGGATAGACGCCACGCCTTCCACGGGGATGAGCGTAATATAGAAATCCTCCTCCAGGCCAATGAGCGCCAGCGCGCCGCCGCAGAGGGCCACCAGCAGCAGGCTGACCCAGCGCGAAGAGAGAATCAGGCCCTTCAACGAGGCCAGCGGCAGGCGCACCACACGACGATTGCGCCGCCGGCGGCGGCGAGCGGTCGCCGGCACATCGAACTTGGGCAGGGGCATGGCCGCCGCCGTATAGACCCGCTCCATGCGTGGCTGCTTGCGCAATTTGCGCGGTTGCGACGATGCTGGTCTGTTCTTCATCACTCGTCTTTTCCGTTTAGCGTGTAGGTTGTCTCCAGAGCGCTCTTTTCGGCGTGGCGATCCAGAGCCAGCTCGATCAGGCGATCCAGCAGCTCGGAATAGGAAAGCCCGCTGGCCTCCCATAGCTTCGGGTACATGGAAATGCGCGTAAAGCCAGGCATCGTGTTGATTTCGTTGACATAAAGCCGGCCACTGTCACGGTCAAGCAGCAGATCCACCCGGCCCAGCCCGGCGCAGTCAATCGCATTGAAGACACGCAGCGCCAGCGCTCGCGCTTCCGCGGCGACCTCGGCCGGCAGCGGCGCCGGGATCAACAGCTCGGAGTCGTCGCTGACATATTTGGCGACGTAATCGTAGAAGGCGCGGCGCGGCCGGACCTCGCCGACAATGCTGGCAATAGGCGCGTCGTTGCCCAGCACCGATACTTCCAGCTCGCGGGCGCTGATCCCCTGTTCGACGATGATGCGGCGGTCGTAGCGGGCCGCGTCCTCGATGCCGGCTACCAGCGCCGACCGATCTTCGCAGCGGCTAATACCCACGCTGGAGCCCAGGTTGGCCGGCTTGGTAAACAGCGGGTAGGTAAAGGCGCTTTCAATGGCAGCGATAACCAGATCCGGCTGGCTGCGCCACTCGCCGGTGCGCACCAGCCTCCAGGGCAAAATGGGAATCTGGTTGGCGACCATGATCTGCTTGAAGATAGCTTTATCCATGCCGACTGCAGAGCCAACAACGCCGGCGCCCACGTAGGGCAGCCCGGCCAGCTCCAGCAATCCCTGCACCGTGCCGTCTTCGCCATATGGGCCGTGCAGCACGGGGATGATGACGTCCAGGTTGGCCGCCCGCGAAAACGAGACGGGCTGCACAGCGCTGCTCTCTTCAAGCTCCGGCGACTCAAACTGCAGCAAGCCCGATGAATGCGGCGCCGGCAGCAGTGTCGCCGGTTGCGCCGCGCCGGCCTCGCCGTCGCGCAGCGCGCGCATGGCGTCGCCGGCCAGCCATTGGCCCTCGCGGTCAATACCGATGGGCACGACCTCGTATTTCTCCTTATCCAGGGCATCCATAATCGAGCGCGCCGACATCAGCGAGACTTCATGCTCGCCGGAGCGTCCACCAAAAATGACGCCGACGCGGACTCTCTGTTTGCCGGCCTCTCTTTCAGGCCGGCCCGGCTGCTGCCCTGCATTCATCGAGTCAATCTTCCTCGTCAAATTGCCAGTCGCCGACCAGCTCTACTTCCAGCTCCAGCTCGACGCCAAACTGTTCGCGCACCGTGTTCCAGGCCTCGGCAATCAGCCCGCGCACATCTTCCGCCGTCGCCTCGCCGGCGTTGACGAAGAAGTTGGCGTGCTTCTCGGAGATGACCGCGTCGCCGGTGCGAAAACCCTTTAAGCCGGCCGCGTCAATTAGATAGCCGGCATAATAATGCTCTGGGTTCTTAAACATGGAGCCGGTGCTAGCGCCGCCGGGTTGCGTCTGCTTGCGGTGCGCCGTAAAGCCATCGGCGCGGGCCATGAGTACGTCTACGGCTTCCGGCTCCAGTGCCAGCTCGGCCGACAGGACCACGCGCCGCGCTTCGGGCTCGCCCTGCTCGCGCTTAAGCACGCTGTCCCGGTAGTTGTACTCCAGCTCTTCATTGCTATAGATGCGCACGCCGGCGCCCGGCTCCCAGATGGTGGCGGCAATCAGCGTGCCCTGCATATCGCCGCCATGCGCCCCGGCGTTGCCCACGACAGCGCCGCCGACCGTGCCGGGGACGCCGACGGCCCACTCCAGGCCGCCCAGCCCTTTGGCGATGCATTGGCGCGCCAGCGAAGAGAGGTTGGCGCCGGATTCCGTGGTGCAGACGACGCTGGCGCCGGTGTTGCGGAAGCGGACCGCACGCGCGCGGTTATGCACGACCAGACCGCGCAGGCCGGCATCGGCGACGAGAACATTGGAGCCGCTGCCCAGGACAAAATAGGGAAGCCCAAACTGATAGGCCAGCTCGACCGCCGCCTGTAGCTCGGTGGCGTTGCGCGCTGTGACGAAGAGATCGGCCGGTCCGCCTACGCGCGCCGACGTCCAGCGAGACAACGGCACGTCGCTCTGCAGGCTTTCGCCAAAGACAACTCGGAGTCGCTCTTCAATCTCTTTGCGCACGCTCGTATCGACATTCATACGTTCTTACCCGTTCTCCCTGTGCCGGCCTTACCGCTGCACTTGTTCCCGTAAGCCGTCAAGAATCCACTGCCCAACCCGGTCGCCATCCCCGGCGCCCAGGGTCAGGATAACGTCGCCGGGGCGGACGCGGTCGAGTACGTAGGCCGCTGCTTCCGCGCGCGGGCCGATGTGGCGCGCGTAGGGATGGCCGGCCATCTTCTCCACCACCATGCGCGCGTTCATGCCCAGCGTATCTTTCTCGCGGCTGGGGTAAATGTCCAGCACGATAACCCGGTCCGCCGCCGCAAAGCTGGCCGCAAAGTCGTCCAGCAAGAGCCGCGTGCGGCTATAGGTATGCGGCTGCCAGATAGCCCAGATGCGGCGCCCTGGATAGCGTTCGCGCGCCGCCGCCAGGTTGACCCGGATTTCCGTCGGATGGTGGGCGTAGTCGTCGACAATCGTCACGCCGGCTACTTCGCCGATCAGCTGGAAGCGACGGTTGACGCCGCCAAACGCGGCCAGCGGCGCCTGAATCTCGGCGAAGCTCAGCCCCAGCGTGCGCAATGTGGCAATAGCGGCAAGGGCGTTACGCACGTTGTGCGCGCCCGGCAGCCGGATGCGCGCCAGGCCCAGGGTGGTCTCGCCCTGTAGCGCCACAAAATCAGTCCCGCCGAGCGGATTGGCGCGCAGCTCCACGGCGCGATAGTCTGATCCTGCGTCCGCGTCCAGGCCATAGGTAACCACGGTGCGTGGTGCGGCGATTTCGCCCAGCAGTCGCTGCACGCCGCCGTCGTCACTGCAGGCAATCAGCGCTCCGTCTTCCGGCAGCAAGCCGACGAAATGGCGGAACGCCGCGCGATACTCTTCCGCGGTAGCGAACATATCCGGGTGGTCATGCTCGACATTGGTGACCACCGCCAGGCGCGGGCGCAGGCCATAGAACATATAGTCGTACTCGTCGGCCTCGACGACGAAGAACGGGCTCGCCCCGGCCCGGCCATTGCGACCCAGCTGCGGCAGAACGCCGCCGGCGATTACCGAGGGGTCGTGGCCGGTCGCGATGAGGATGTGGGCAATCATGCTCGTCGTCGTCGTCTTGCCGTGGGTACCGGCAATCGCCACACCTGTCATACCTTCCATGAGCCGGCCGATCAGGTCGGCCCGCTTCAGCACCGGCAGCCCGGCGGCGCGCGCCGCGGCCACTTCTGGGTTCGCCGCCGGCACAGCCGAAGAGATAACCAGCAGATCGGCGCCGGCCATGTGCTCGGCGGCATGCCCGGCGTAAATAAGGGCGCCGGCCTGCGCCAGATCGGCCGTCAGCTCGTTGCGCTGCATATCAGAACCGGAGACGCGGAAGCCGCGCCCCAGCAGCAGCCAGGCAATAGCGGACATTCCGCTCCCGCCGATGCCGACGAGATGGATATGCGCGCCGGGCGCGAGGTCGAGCCCCATGCTCATCAGCGCCCGGTCAGGCCCCACTTGCGCAAATGAAGCGGCTGCTGCCACGGAAAGGATCTCTCGCACTTGCTGCCAACTCCTTCATCAAATCAAAGCAATAATGACAATAAAGAACGAAATAAAGAATAACAAGAGCCAGACCGTGGGCGAGAACATGCCCATCGGCAAAATATTGGCAATGGCCGCCGCCCCGGCATCGGCTACGGGCCGGACGATGACGCTGGGATCAAACGGGTAAGGCTCGCCCGGCGGTAGTTGGACGTAGCCCAGGCTGGTGATCTGGTATTCCAGAAAACCCCACAGCGAGCCGATGAGCAGGTAGCCATTGAAGGTGCCGATGAGCGCGCCCAGGATACGCTTCTCCAGCCCGCCGCGCAGACGCTCGCCAAGCCGGCCGCCCATCGCCTGGTCGGCCAGCCGGGCCACTACCTGGTAGCTGAAGAAGCCGATGATGATAATGAAGACAGCCTGAATCCAGAACTGCTGGCGGCGAATGGCAAACGGGTCGGCCACATTGGCGCCGCCAGTCAGCGCGCCCACCAGGCGCGTAATGCTGTCGCCAAACTGGATCAGGGCGGCAATGGCGGCGATCAGGCCGGTGAGGGCAATCACTTCGCGCTGCCAGCCGCGCATATAGCCTATCAGGGCGAAAAAGATGACCATAACCAAAAAGAGGAACTGCAGACTAATCACGCGCCTTCTCCTTCTCCGTCGCGGATGAAACGTTCGCTCCTCCCAGCGCCAGCAGCAGCCGGGCCAATTCGGCGGCGGCCTCTGGCCGGTCCAGCGCCGCGGCTGCGGCGCCCATGGCGGCCAGCCGATCCTGATCACGTAACAGCGCCTGAACCAGGGATAGAAGCTTATCTGGCAGCAGATGATCGTCAAGGCGAATGGCGGCGCCCTGGCTGGCCAGGTAGTCGGCGTTTACCTGCTGGTAGCGCCAGGCATGTGGATATGGCACGAGCAGCGACGGCAGGGCGAACGCCGGCGCCTCGCCCAGCATGCTGGCGCCCGCCCGCGCCACGACCAGGTCGGCAGCGCGGAAGGCGGCGCCCATGCGCTCATGCAAGTAGGGGAAGGGCCGGTAGTGGGCGCGCAAATCAGCGTCGAGGTGGGCCGCGCCGGCTTCCACCTCAGGCCAATCGAGTGTGCCGCTGACGTGGATAACCTGGAACTCGGCCAGCAGCGCCGGCAGGACGGCCATCAGGGCGCGGTTGATGCTGCGCGCACCGCGGCTGCCGCCGAAGACAAAGAGGGTCGGCCGCGAGTCATCCAGCGCAAAGGCAGCAAGCGCTTCCGCGCGCGAGAGAGCCGCGGCCGCGCGCAGCTCGGGGCGCACCGGATAGCCAGTCACGACCACCTTATCGGCCGGGAAGTAGGCGCGCGAGGCCTCCGCCGTGCAGGCCACTCTGGCGGCGAAGCAGCTGAGGAAGCGGATCGCCGACCCCGGCTCCACGTCGGGCAAATAGATGGCGGCGGGCACGCGCAACCAGCGGGCCACCAGGGCCACCGGCACGTTGACATAGCCGCCGGTGAGCAGGAGGACGTGCGGGCGGAAGTGACGCAGCAGCCGCGCGCTCGTCTGCATGCTGCGGGCGAGCTGCGCGCTGTTGCGCAGCTTGCGCGCGAGCGGCACCCCGGCGACTGGCCCGCCGCGGATCGTCTCCAGCCGGAGACCGGCGCGGGGCACCAGCTCTTCTTCCATCTGCCCGCGCGTCCCAATCCACATAATGTCGTCTATTCCTACGCCGAGACGGCGCAACTCAGCGACCACGGCCAGGGCGGGATAAACGTGCCCGCCCGTTCCGCCGCCGCAAACCAAAACTCGCACGGCCTGACTCCGTTCGCTGCGTGGTGGGCTGCTCGCGCGTGGTAATGTGCGCATCGCGCGAGATGTTGAGCAATATACCAGCGCCGATCAGAGAAAAGACGAGGCTGGTGCCGCCATAACTGAGAAACGGCAGGGGAATACCGGTGAAAGGAATAACAGCCGTAATAACGGCAATGTTGATCAGCGCCTGGTAGCCGAGCCAGCAGGTTATGCCCAGCGCCAGCAGAAAGCCATAGGTATCGCGCGCGTGGGTCGCCGCACGAATGCCGCGCCAGATGAGCAGGCCGAGCAGCCCGATGATCAACATCGAGCCAAAGAGCCCCATCTCTTCGCCAATAATGGCAAAGACGCCGTCCGTGTGCGCGGCCGGCAGCGGGCCAAACTTCTGCGTGCTGTTGCCCAGCCCGACGCCGATGTAACGGCCCGTGCCCAGGGCGATCAGCGCCTGCTTCACCTGCCAGATCGCCTGCTCAGGATCGCGCAAGACCTCCTGCCAGGCCTTGATGCGCGCTGCCGCGTGCGGCGCGGTGCGCATCAGGATGTAGAAGATGACACCGCCGGCGGCGCCGGCAATGGCGATCTGCTTCAGCTCGGCGCCGGCCACAAAGAAGATGGTGAGGCTGACGATGGCAATCAGCCCGGCCGTGCTCAAATCTGGCTGCTGCACGATGAGGAAGCAGACAACGCCGGTAATCAGGGCAAACGGCAGAAGGCCGTAGGTCAGATCCTTGATCCGATCCCCTTTTGAGCTCAGCCAGTGCGAGATGTAGAGAATGGTCGCCAGTTTGGCCAGCTCGCTCGGCTGGTAGGAGTTTCCGTAGAGACCGCGCGTGGCGCCGAAATTCGCTTCGCCGACCACCAGCAGGGTGATAAGTAGAGCAAGCGTCAGTCCCATGATGGCAACCGAGTAGCGTCGCAGGATGTGATAGTCAAACTGCATCAGGACGAGAATGGCCAGCAGGCCAATACCCAGAGCCGTCGCCTGGCGTTGGAAATAATAGGTCGGCTCTTCCCAGACGAGCATACCCAGGTCAAAGGTGGTGCTGTAGACCATCAACATGCCGATAACGACGAGACCGGCCACGGCGAGCAGCAGCCAGTAATCGACGTAGAGCTTGATACCGGGCCGCGCCCGGCTGCTTTTGCGGCGAACGACGGTTACTGTACTCATATCTGCTCCTTCGCGCTGACCAGCGCGGCGACAAGCTGGCGAAATGATTCGCCGCGCGCTTCAAAATCCTGATAGGCGTCATAGCTGGTTCCGCCCGGCGACAGCAGCACCACGTCACCCGGCCCGGCCGCTTCGCTGGCGGCGGCCACCGCTTCTGCCAGCGTTCGCACCAGCGTCGTCGCCGGCGGCTCTGGCTGGGCGGCGAGCAGTTCCTGCAGCGCCGGCGCCAGCGCGCCAAACAGCACGACGTGACGCACGCGCTGGCTGACCTGGGCGGCCCACTCATCCCAGACCATTTCCTTGTCCCGGCCGCCGGCCAGCAGTACCAGCGGCTCCGCAAAGGCGGCAATAGCCGCCAGCGCCCGCTCGGGAGCGGTGGCAATCGAATCGTTAACGTACTGCACGCCACCGTGTATGGCGACTGGCTCCAGGCGGTGCGGCACAGGGCTGAAGCCGGCGACCGCCTCGTGGATGGCAGCCGCGTCGATGCCGGCGCTGTCGGCAATCGTCACCGCCGCCAGCACGTTCAGCACATTATGCGCGCCGCGCAACGGGATGATGTCCAGGGGGAAGAGGGGCTGGCTACCACCCTCTGTCGCCAGCCACACCTGCTCGCGGGCAATGTAGGCGCCGTCTTCCACCCGCCGTTGGGCGCTGTAAGTGCGCACTCGTCCCGGCGCCAGCGGCGCGAGCGACATGGAGCCCGGATCGTCGGCGCAGAGAATGGCAATGTCATGTGGCTGCTGGAAGCGGATCGCATTACCTTTCGCTGCCAGATAGGCGTCCATCGTCCCGTGACGGTCCAGATGGTTCGGCGTCACATTGAGCACGGCGGCGATGGCCGGGCTGCGATCCCACAGCTCAAGCTGGAAGCTGGAAAGCTCATGCACGACCAGATCGCCCGGCTGAATGGCGTCTACGTCTTCGATGAGCGGGTTGCCGATATTGCCGCCCACCCAGGTGGCGCGCCCGCCAGCGCGGCCGATAGCGCCCACCAGCGCCGTCGTGGTCGTCTTACCCGCCGAGCCGGTAATGCCCACGAGCGGCGCGCGCACGCGCCGGGCAAACTCCAGCGAATCGTTGGTCAGGCGGATGCCTCGCTCCAGCGCCGCCTGCACGATGGGCGCGGTCAGGGGCACGCCGCCGCTGACGGCAAGCATGTCCGCGCCGTCGAGCAGCGCCAGCGGATGGTGGCCCAGGACGAACTCGACGCCAGCGCCTTCGAGGGATGCCATGCTGTCGGCCAGCTCCTGCGCCGAGCGCAGGTCGGAGACCACCACGCGCGCGCCGGCCTGCGCGGCAAAGCGCGCCAGCGCCCGGCCCTGCCGGGCCAGCCCAAGAATGACGAGGCGCTTACCAGAGAGTGGATCCACCATTACACCAATGCCAGGGCCACGCCGACCATGGCCGAGAGAATGCCGATCAGCCACCAGCGCTGCACGATCTGCGTCTCGCTCCAGCCCAAGAGGACAAAATGATTATGGAGCGGCGCCATACGCAGCGGGCGAATATCGCGGCCCAAAAAGCGGCGGCTGAGCACGGCCGAGCCGACCTGAATGATTGTCGAGAGCGTCGTCGTCACCGGCACGAGGGCAATGATCGGCAGGATGGGCCACTGCGTCGTCATCAGCGCCACCACGGCCAGCGCGCCGCCCAGAGGCTGCGAGGCAACATCGCCCATAAACATCTGCGCCGGATTGGCGTTAAACCAGAGAAAGGCAAAGCAGGCGCCGACGACAATAAAGCTGAAGACGACCAGGAACTGCTGGTCCTGAAGGTAGGCAATGACGCCATAGGCGGCAAAGGCAGTGGCGGCAATAATGCCGGCCAGCCCATCCAGACCGTCGGTCAAGTTAACGGCGTTGGCCGTGGCCGTGATGACGAATGCGGCAATCGGGATAAACCAGAGCCCGATGTCGATGCGCTCCGGCACCAGCGGCAGCGACATCCACCCGTGCTGGCCGTTTACCCAGTAGATGACGGCGGCGGCGACCACGGCAATGGCGGCCTGATACCAGATCTTGTAGCGCGCCAACATGCCCACGCCGGGACGCTGGCGCAGCCCCTGATAGTCGTCGATGCCGCCGAGAATGGCGTAGGCGACCATGACGCCCAGCGGCACGATGACGCTCTCGGCAATCTCCAGCTGGCGGACGATCTGCACGCCGTTGACCAGGATGCTGATGATGACGACCCAGCCGACGATGAGGATGCCGCCCATCGCCGGCGTGCCCATTTTCGTGATATGCGCCTGCGGCCCTTCCAGGCGGATCTGCTTGCCCAGCCGCAGCCGGCGCATGATCTCCACCAGAGGGCTGCCCCAGATCACGGCCATCATGAAGGTAAATCCTGCAATCGTCAGCGCAAAAGTCATGGTTTGTCCTACGTGGCCGCTACCGGCTGTGCCAGCGCCGCCACGACATCGTCCAGCGCTACGCCGCGCGAGCCCTTAATGAGAATGGCGTCGCCGGCCTCAATCAGATCCTGCAAAAGCGGAACGGCCTCGGCCGCGCTGGCAACCGAAATCACCTGCTCGGCCGGCATGCCCACGGCAATCGCCTCCCGTGCAATCGTGCGCGCCCGCTGGCCCACCGTCAGCAGCAAATCGGCGACCTCCTTGGCCCGCCGGCCGACGAGCTGGTGCGAGGCCGCCTCGGCCGTGCCCAGCTCTAACATATCGCCCAGCACGGCAATGCGCCGGCCGGGAAGATCGCGCAAGAAATTGAGCGCCGCCAGCACGGAGGCCGGGCTGGCGTTGTAGGTGTCGTCGATGAGCAGCGCGCCCCGGGGGCCCGTCGCCGTAATCACCCGCAGCTCGGCCGCTTCATCCTGCAGCCCCTGTATGATTTCCTCCCAGGCCAGCCCTTCGACCAGCCCCACGGCAGCCGCCCGCAGCGCCGTGTGCACGCTGTGCCGGCCCAGCAGCGGCGCCTGGACCACCAGACGGTCGGGACCATAGTGAAGGGTAAAGCGGATACCGCTCAGACCCATCGACTCAATCTCGTCCGCCCAGAGGTCGGCGGATGGGTCCAGCCCATAAGTAAAAACGTCGGCCTGCGTGTGCGCCGCCATGCCCATGACCAGCGGCTCGTCGCGGTTGAGAATGGCCGCGCCGTCCGCCGGCAGCGCCTCGACCAGCTCCTGCTTAGCGGCGACGATATTTTCCAGGCTGCCGGCGCGCTCCATATGCACCGGGTCAATCATGGTAACGACGCCGACCGATGGCCGGGTAATTTCGGCCAGGCGGGCGATCTCGCCGCGGGTGAACATGCCCATCTCCAGGACGGCGCGCTCGTGGCGTTCCTTCATTTCGAAGAGGGCCGGCGGCAGCCCCAGCACGCTGTTGCGGTTGCCCGGCGTCTTGAAGGTCTGGTAACGCTGCGCCAGCACGGCGTGCACGACTTCCTTTGTCGAAGTCTTGCCCACGCTGCCGGTGATGGCAATCACACGCGCCGGCAGCCGGTCAATCCAGGCGCGCGCCGCTTCCTGCATGGCCCAGGCCACATCGTCCACGACGATTTGCAGCGGCGTCTGCCATGCTTCCGGCCACACCATATCCTGCCCTCTGCGCAGGTCCAGCGTCGGCAGCTCGTCCAGCGCCGGGCGCTCTACCAGGATGGCGACGGCGCCGCGCGCGACAGCCTCGCTGGCGAAGTCGTGCCCGTCGAGGCGCTCGCCGCGGATAGCCATGAAGAGGCTGCCTGGCGTGACGTCGCGGCTATCCGTCACCACCTGCGCGATAGCCGGCTCGGCGCCGGTGGGCTCGTAGCCGCTGATCGGCGCCAGGATGTGGCCGAGGGTCAGCATCGTCGCCACTGTCAGTTGCTCCGCGCCTCGGTGACGCCCGCTTCTAGACGCACGCTGTCGGGTGGGATATTGAGCAGCACCACAAGCTCCGACACGAGCTGGGCAAAGACGGGCGCTGCCGTCATCGAGCCCCACTGTGAGCTGGTCATGCGGTCCAGCTTGACCAGGATGAGCAGCTCGGGATCGTCGGCGGGCAGCCAGCCGATAAAGGAGCCAATGGTGGCGTCGGACAAATAGACGCCGCCCTCGGGAATTTCCGCCGTCCCGGTCTTGCCGGCAATGGTGTACCCCTCGACGTGGGCGGTCTGTGTCTCGCGCTGCACGGCGGTGATCGCCATGGTGTTGAGCTGGTTGGCCGTCTCGCGGCTGACGGCCTGGCTGAGCACCGTCGGCTCGTGCATGTAGATGCGGCCGCCGCTGTGAATCTCGCGCACGACGTGCGGCTGCATGAGCTGCCCGTTGTTAGCCAGCGCTGTAACCGACACGGCCATCTGCAGCGGCGTGACGGCGATACCCTGTCCATAGGCGTTGGTAGCCATAAACGACTCGACCCAGTAAGGACTGCCCGGCAGGTGCATCTGACCCGACGCCTCGGCCATCAGGTCGATGCCGGTGCGGCGCCCAAAGTTAAAGCGCTCCAGATAGGTATAGTAGGTTTCCGGGCCCATCCAGGTGGCGATAGTCGCCGCGCCGACGTTGAGTGAGCGGGAGAGCAGCGTGGTCATGTCGGTGGTGCCCGGGCCGCTGCGGTCCCAGTTGTAGGTCCGGTGGCCGCCCACTTCGATGACGCCGGCGTCATAATAGGTGCTGGTAGGCGTCACCACGCCCGCGTCAATCGCCGCGCCCATGGTCACCAGCTTCATGACCGAGCCGGGCTCATACTGCCGGCTGACCGATGGGTTGATAAATAGCTCCGCATCTTCTTCATAGAAATGGTTAGGCGAAAAGCAGGGGTAGTTCGCCATCGCCAGAATCTCGCCGTTGCGCGGGTTGATGACGATGATCGAGCCGCTGCGCGAGCCATGATCCCACATCGCCTGCTCCAGATGGCGCTCGACGAGGAACTGCACTGCGCGGTCGATGGTCAGGTACAGATCGGAGCCTTCACGGGCGATGACACTGCGCTGCGGCGTCAGCGGCGAGATATTGCGCACGTCGCTGGCCGCTTCACCGGCCAGCTCCTGCTGGTAATAGCCTTCCACGCCGGAGCCGCCATCTCCGTCAAAATCGACGTAGCCGAGGACGTGGCAGAGCAGCTTTCCCTGCGGATAAATGCGGCGCGGCAAGGGATCGAGCTGGATGCCGCTATAGCCTAACTCGCGGACGGCCTCGGCCACTTCCGGCGAGACGCGCCCGGCCAGTAGCACATAGGGCTGTTCGGCCTGCAGTGCGCCCAGCAGCTCATAGCGCGGCCGCTGCAGGATGGGCGCCAGCGCCGTCGCCATCTCTTCGGCGGCCGCCCCCGTCAGCAGCGAGGGCGAGGCGCCGATCTGGTAGTCGGCGCTATTGCCGGCCAAGACGGCGCCGTTGCGGTCATAAATGATCCCGCGGTCGGGCTGCGCGATGACATTGACGCGCTGCATCTCCCGGCCCATCTCTTCCCAGTGTGCGCCCTGGACCACCTGGAAGGCGACCAGCCGCCCGACGATCAACACGGCGGCAAAGCCCATGCCGATCATGACCACCCACAGCCGTCTTTGCTGGCTACTATTCACCAGACGCCCCCTTTACCATACTGCTTCCTCTGCGCTCGAACAGGAGCCGCAGCGCCTCGCCAATCGTCTCCACCGGGGTGACTACGGCAACCGGCGCCGCCTCTTCCTCGGCCTCCTCCTCCTCGGAGGGGTAACCTGTCACCAACAGGTAGTCGATGCTTTCCGGGTCGGCGCGCACGAAGCCGAGCTGCATAGCCTCCTGCTCCAGTCGCGCCAGCGATTGGGTCTCGGCAATGGTCCGCTCGACCATCGCATTTTGCCGCTTAATCTCGTCCAGCTCATCCTGCAACATCTGTACGCGGCGCCCGCTACTGGCAATGCGGCTGGCCTGGTTAACATAAATAGCGCCAACCAGGGCCGCCAGGATCAGGATCACAAACCAGCCCAGCGCCACCTGAGCATCGCTGAGGACACTCCGGCGTTGGGCTTCCTGCTGCTTTTCGCGTCGTGAACGCCGTTTCGTCATAATTTCTCGGCCACCCGCAGACGCGCACTGCGGCTGCGTGGGTTCTCACTCACTTCTTCCTCGCCCGCCTTGACGGCCTTGCGCGTCACCAGCCGCACCGTGGGGGTCGTATCACAAGTGCAGACGGGTTGGCGCGGTGGGCAGACACAGTCCCGGGCCAGGTCACGAAATAGATTCTTAACGTAACGATCTTCCAGCGAATGAAAGCTGATGACGGCCACCCGGCCGCCGCTGCGCAACAGGTCGATGGCGGCGGGCAGACCCTGCTCCAGCTCGCTCAGCTCGTCGTTGACGGCGATCCGCAGCGCCTGGAAAAGCCTGGTTGCCGGATGGATGCGGCGCCGCCGCGCCGCCCGGGGCGCCGCTTCTTCGATCAGCTCTGCCAGGTCGCGCGTTGTCTGCAGCGGGCGCCTGGCGACAATGGCCCGGGCGTAGCGCCGGCTGTTCTCCTCTTCGCCGTAGCGCCAGAAGAGGTCGGCCAGCTCCTTCTCTGGTAATCTGTTAACGAGCGTGGCCGCCGTCACGCCCTGCGTCGTATCGAAGCGCATATCCAGCGGCCCATCGTGCAGGAACGAAAAGCCTCGTTCCGCGTTTTCTAGCTGGCGGGATGAGAGCCCCAGGTCGAGGAGCACGCCATCCACGCCTGCGAAACCATAGGCGGGCGCCAGCTCGGCCATCGCGCCGTAGCTGGCGTGAACCACATGCAGCCGGTCGCCAAACTGCTGTAATCGTTCGCGGCTGAAGCGAATGGCTTCTAGGTCGCGGTCGAAAGCCAGTAGCTGGCCGTCCGGCGCCGATGCCTCGAGGATGCCGGCTGTATGGCCGCCGGCTCCTACGGTTCCGTCAATGTAGCGGCCCCCGGACCGGGGCTGCAGGAAGTCCAGGACTTCGCGGAAGAGGACCGCGACGTGTTCATCCATCATCAACAATGGAAACCGGGTCTCGGCTTCCCCTCTTCTTACTCGCTAGATGCCAAGTGCCTGCCAGCGGGAGGCATCGTCATTGTCTTCGACGGAAGCGCGCATATCCTTCCAGGTTGACGCGCTCCACAGTTCAATGTAATTGAACAGACCGGCAATGACGACCTCGCCGTCGATACCCGCGAATTCACGCAGATATGGGGGCAGCACAATCCGCCCTTGTCGATCTGGTTCCAGATCGACTGCCCCGGCAAAGAGACGGCGGCGAAAAGCGCGCACGCTCTCGTCCGACAGTGGTCTGGCGGCGATGCGCTCCGCCATCGCCTGCCACTCCGAGATGGGGAAGACCATCAGGTTCTTGTCGAAGCCACGTGTGACGACCAGTCCGGACGCCAGCTCGCCCCGGTAACGGGCGGGTATGGTCACGCGGCCCTTGTCGTCAATGGTGTGTGTATACTCGCCTAAGAACATGATGATGGCATTCCAATCGAAGCAGGCAATCAGAACATACGTGCTAAATGCCCCACTTGTCGTCGGTTTATGCAGGAAAGCGGAGCATTTCGCTCCACTTTAACCCACTTTGGCCCACATTATGGGACAGTATACACCATGCGCCTGACCGTGGAAAGACAGCTTGCCGCGAGGAGGACATATTTTAAGGTACAATAGGACATGAGGGCTGTTGGGAGAAGGCTATTGCCCGGAAGGAATGCCGCGCCCGCTCCCACACGTAACGCCCTCGCCGATTCACAGAGTCTAGCCGTTCGAGGGTAGCCCTACACTCTCCTCGGCAAGCGACGCCAGAAAATAGCGGTCTGTTTCGTCCAGCGCGGCCGCCAGCAGCAGCTCCGGCCGCCGTTGCCAGGTGCGGCGCAGCGCTTCTTCGCGGCGCCAACGGGCAATCGCAGCGGCGTGCCCGGAGCGCAGCACGGCGGGCACTTCCCAGCCGCGAAAGGAAGCCGGCCGCGTGTAGTGCGGCCCTTCCAACAGCCCGGTCGCATGGCTATCGCTCGCCGCCGCTCCCTCTGCACCCAGCGCGCCGGGCAGCAGCCGGGCCACGGCGTCCACGACTACCATCGCCGCCAGCTCGCCGCCGGTGAGAACGTAATCGCCGATGGAGAGTTCATCTGTCACCAGTTGGGAACGCACTCGCTCGTCCACTCCCTCATACCTGCCCGCAATCAGATTCACCTGCTCGTAACCCGCCAGCTCCTCCGCGCCCGCCTGCGTCAATAGCCGGCCCTGAGGCGTGAGCAGGATAACCGGGCCCCGTTGCCCAGGATCGGGACCGGTCACCGCTTCCACCGCCGCGAAGATGGGTTCCGGCTTGAGGACCATGCCTCCGCCGCCACCATAAGGCGGTTCGTCGGTCACGCGATGCCGATCATGTGCAAAGTCACGGATGTTATGGACGGCAATGCCCAATAACCCCATTGCCTGCACACGCTCCAGGATGCTGGCGCCGAGATAGCAGCCGAACATCTCCGGAAAGAGCGTGAAGATATTAAAATGCATGATACTACTCGTACTGTGCCGCGCCTGTGAGACGTCGATGACCCGCTACCAACTGCACCGTGCCAGCAGATCTGTCTGCGACCGGACGCCCGCCGGGCGACAACTACATTATGAACGAAAAAAGTGCAGAGGGCAAGCAATCCATCTATACGCGGCATTTACGCCGAATGGCGTGGTCAATGAGCGTGGTATAATCCGTGCCCGGTAGCGCCAGTTGCAGACGGAGACCAGCGATGCGTATTTTGATTACCGGCAACAAAGGCCAGCTTGGCCAGGCCCTGGAGTGGGCGCTGGCCGAACATACGCTGGCGGGTATCGATTTGCCGGAAGTGGACATCGGCAACCGCGAAGCGCTCTTCGCGGCTGTGCAGGCAGCCCAGCCTGAGCTGGTCATCCACACCGCGGCCTATACCGATGTCGAAGGCTGCGCCCGCGACCCGGCGCTGGCCTACCGCGTCAACGCGCTCGGCACGCAGAACGTGGCCCTGGCCTGCCAGGAGACGGGCGCGGCCCTGGTCCACATCAGCACCAACGAAGTGCTGGGCGGCGATAATCCGGCCGGTTACGAAGAGTGGATGCCTCTCAACCCGGGCAACCCCTACGCGCGCTCCAAAGCGGCGGCTGAGGTCTTCGTGCGCCGCCTGCTGCCGCGCGCTTACATTGTGCGCATTGCCTGGGCCTTTGCCCCGGGCGGGCGCAACTTCGTGCACGCCATTCTCAGCCGCGCCCGAGCTGACGGCGCCCTGCGCGTCGTCGCCGACGAGATTGGCAACCCTACCTATATGAAAGACGTGGCCGCTGCCCTCGGCCAGCTCATTACCACGGGCCAGTTCGGCGTCTACCATTTCGTCAACAGCGGCGCCTGTTCGCGCTGGGAATTTGCCAACGAGATTTTGCGGCTGGCCGGGTTGGATGGGGTAGCGAACCAGCCAATTCTCGGCGCGGAGTTTCGCCGCAAGTCAACACCGCCGCGCTTCGGCGCCCTGCACAACATTGCCGGCGCCGCCCTGGGCATCACGCTACGGCCCTGGCAGGAAGCGCTGGCCGAATACATCCATCAATACGAGAGAGAAGCATGACTGCACAAGATCGACCCACACCGCCTACCGCCGCCCGCCAGCCGGCTGAGCTGACGACCCACGATCATACCAGAGTGGACGACTACTACTGGCTGCGCGAGAAGGAGAACGCCGACGTCATTGCCTACCTGGAGGCAGAGAACGCCTATACAAAGGCCATGCTGCAGGAGACGGAAACGCTACAGCAGACGCTTTACGAAGAGATGGTCGGCCGCATCCAGGAAACCGACCAGTCGGCGCCGGTGCACATCGACGATTATTACTACTACAGCCGTACCGAGGAAGGGAAGCAGTATCCTATCTATTGCCGGCGGGCGGGCAGCATGGCCGCGCCGGAGCAGATCCTGCTGGACCTCAACCAGCTCGCCGAGGGCCACAGTTACCTGCGTATGGGCATCTTTCGCGTCAGTCCTGACCACGGGCTGCTGGCCTATTCCCTGGACACCAGCGGCGCCGAGCAGTACGTCACCTACTTTAAGCGGCTCGACGATGGGCAGCTTCTACCTGAACAGATTACCAATACCTCTTACGACGCCGAGTGGGCCGCCGACAGCGCTACCTTTTTCTACACCACCAAAGATGCGGCCTGGCGTGATTATCAGATCTGGCGGCGCCGGCTCGGCCAGGCGGAGCTACCTGACGAGCTTGTCTATGAGGAGCCGGACGAGCGATTCTGGGTCAGCCTCTACCGCACCAAAGACCGGCGCTATCTTATCGCCAGCAGCGAGAGCAAAGAGACAAGCGAGCAGCATTTCCTGCCCACGGCCAGCCCCGGCGCGCCCTTCGCCGTCATTCAACCGCGCGTCGCAAACCTGCGCTACCAGGCGGAGCATCGCGACGGCCTCTTTTACCTGGTCACCAACGACGAGGCGCGCAACTACCGCATCGTCACCACGCCGGTGGATAACCCCGGCCGCAGCCAGTGGCAGGAGTTCCTGGCACACCGCGCAGCGGTAAAAGTGGACGGCATCGAGGTGTTTGCCAGCCATCTCGCCGTCTACGAACGGGAAAATGGCCTGCGCACCATCCGCATTGTCAACCTGGACGACGGGGCGCACCATTACGTCGCTTTCCCGGAGCCGGTCTATACCTATACGCAGGAGAGCAATCCCGAATTCCAGTCCGGCCTGCTGCGCTTCACCTATGCGTCGCTGACCACGCCGAACTCCGTGTTCGACTACAATATGGCGACCGGCGAGCGCGAGCTGATCAAACAGCAGCCGGTGTTGGGCGACTTCTTTAGCGACGACTACCAGGCCGAGCGGATCTTCGCCACCGCCGATGATGGTACGGAGATTCCCATCTCCCTCGTCTATCGCAAAGACCGTTTCCAGGGAGAGCCGGTCCCCTGCCTGCTGTATGGCTATGGCTCGTACGGCTTCAGCGTGGATCCGGGCTTCGACAGCAACCGGCTCAGCCTGCTCGACCGCGGCTTTATCTACGCTATTGCTCATATCCGCGGCGGCGAAGAGATGGGCCGGCCCTGGTACGAAGATGGCAAGTTCCTCAACAAGCGCAACACCTTCACCGACTTCATTGCCTGCGCGCGGCGGCTCATCGACGGCGGCTACACGCGGCCCGACTGTCTCGCCATCTTCGGCGGCAGCGCCGGCGGGCTGCTCATCGGCGCCGTGCTCAATATGGCCCCGGAGCTGTTCCAGGCCGCCGTCGCCGCCGTCCCATTTGTGGACGTGCTCACCACCATGCTGGACGAGTCGCTGCCGCTGACCGTCGTCGAGTTCGAGGAGTGGGGCAACCCCAAGGACAAAGCGTACTATGACTACATGCTCTCCTACTCCCCGTATGATAATGTCCAGGCGCAGGCCTACCCGCACCTGCTGATTACCGCCGGCCTCAACGACCCGCGCGTGCAATATTGGGAACCGGCCAAGTGGACCGCGCTGCTGCGCCGGGTGAAGACAGACGATAACCTGCTGCTGCTGAAGACGGAAATGGGCGCCGGCCATGCCGGGCCTTCAGGGCGCTACGACTACCTGAAAGAGCGCGCCCTGTATTTCGCCTTCATCCTGCACGCCCTCGGGCGCGCGGCGGCCTGAGCCGGCCCGGCCTCATGCCCACCTTTTCGGTCATCATCCCCAACTGGAACGGCCGGGAACACCTGGAAGTGTGCCTGACTGCGCTGCGTTGCCAGCGTCACCAGAGCTTTGAAGTGATTCTGGTGGACAATGGCTCCACGGACGGCTCGCCGGCCTATGTACGCGAGAGCTTCCCGGAAGTGCGCCTGGTCGAGCTGGGCGAGAATCGCGGCTTCACTGGCGCCTGCAACGCCGGTCTCCAGGTAGCCGCCGGCGGCTATATCGTCCTACTCAACAACGACACGGAAGCTGACGCGGGCTGGCTGGCTGCGCTCGCCAGCGCCTTTTCACGCCACCCGCGCGCCGGCATCCTGGCCAGCAAGCTGCTGCTCTTTGACCGGCGCGACCATTTCCACGCGGCCGGGGACTACTACCGGCTGGACGGCATTCCCGGCAACCGTGGCGTCTGGGAACAGGACACGGGGCAGTACGACCGCGAGGAGCCGGTCTTTGGCGCTTGCGCCGCGGCGGCCGCCTACCGGCGCGAGATGGTCGACCAAATCGGCTTTCTTGACGAGGATTTTTACTTTTCCTGTGAGGATGTCGATCTGGCCTGGCGCGCCAACCTCGCCGGCTGGCGCGTCGTCTACGTGCCGCGCGCCGTCGTCTACCACAAGCTGAAGGCGACCGGCGGCAGCGTCACGGGCAGCTACTACGACGGGCGCAACTTCCTCTATCTCATCTGGAAGAACTATCCCGGCCCGCTGTTGCGACGTCACTGGCGGCTGCTGCTGCGGGCGCAGCTACGCATTACGCGGGAAGCCGTGCGGGCCTGGCGCGGCGCGGCGGCGCGCGCGCGCCTGCGCGGCCAGCTTGCCGGCCTGCTTGGCCTGCCGCGGATGTGGCGTAAGCGCCGGCTCATCCAGCAGAGCCGCCGTATCTCCACCGATTCCCTTACGGCGCGCTTAACTGTGGTTGACGCTCCTCCCGGGCGGCGGTAAGATCGCACTCCTGCGACGCGGCGCGGCCAGATGCCTATGACAAATAAACAACCCTACCTCAGCGTTATTATTCCTGCCTATACCGAAGAACAGCGCATTGGCCGCACGCTGGAGGTTATTCACGGCTACCTTCAGGGGCAGCCCTACACCTCGGAGATACTGGTCGTGCTGGATGGCCCGAAGGACCGCACGCTCGACAAGGTGCGCGCCTTCGCCGCTGGCCACGCCAACGTGCGCTGGATCAACCGCGCGGAGAACCGGGGCAAGGGCTTTACCGTGCGCGAAGGGATGCTGGCCGCCTGCGGCGAGGTGCGCCTCTTTACCGACGCCGATAACTCGACCGACATCTCGCACTTCGACCAGATGAAGCCTCTCTTCGACGGCGGTACAGAGGTCGTCATCTGCTCTCGTGACCGCAAAGACGCCGCCGGCGCGCGGCAGGCAGTCCCCCAACCTGCACTAAAACGCTTTCTGGGCAACGCCGGCAATCTCTTCATCCAGCTCATGGCCGTACCCGGCATCTGGGACACGCAGTGCGGCTTTAAGGCGTTCAGTGCCCGCGCCGCCGAGGATATCTTCTCGGTCGCCGCGATCGACCGCTGGGGCTTCGACATCGAAGCGCTGGCGCTGGCGCGCCACTTTGGCTATTCCATTCGCATCGTCCCCGCCCACTGGATTGACGACGCCGACACCCACGTCAGCATGCGCAACTATCTCGACACCTTATGGGAAACGGTGCGCGTGCGCTGGAATCTGCTCACCGGCGCTTACCGGCGCGCCGCGCTGGCGGCGCAGGAGCAGGCCTGAGGGGAGCCGCCCATGCCCAACCTGGAGCTTGAGCTGGCAGTGCGCGAGGCGACCGGGCTGCGCCACATTGCCGGCCTCGACGAAGCCGGGCGCGGCGCCATTGCCGGCCCGGTCGTCGCCGCCGCCGTTATCCTGCCGCTGGACGACGCCGCGCGGCTGGCGCAGCTGGCCGAGGTAACCGACTCGAAGCAGCTAACGGCGCAGCGCCGTGAGGCACTTTTCGAGCAGATCATCGCCAACGCCCTGGCCTACGGCATCGGCAGCGCGCCGGCGGCGACCATTGACGAGATCGGCATCCTGCCGGCCAATATGCAGGCGATGCGCGCCGCGCTGGCGCAGCTTGGCCCTCACGCCGATTACCTGCTCGTGGATGGGCCACTACCTCTGCGCCGCGTGACGCTGCCGCAAGAGACCGTGGTGCGCGGCGATAGCCGCTGCCTGAGCATTGCCGCTGCCAGCATCCTGGCGAAAGTCACGCGCGACCGCTATATGGCGGCGCTCGAGGCCCGCTTTCCGCACTACGGCTTCGCCCGCCACAAAGGCTACTGCACGCCCCAGCACGTGAGCGCCGTCGCCGCGCATGGCCCCTGCGACGAACACCGCCACAGCTTCGCCCCCATCCGCCAGCCCCTTCTCTAACCCGGCGTCAGAATCAGGTTCAGCCCGCTATCTACGCGCGCCGTCCACCCCGGCGGCACGACCGTGGTCGTGTCATACTGTACGACCATGGCCGGTCCATCGAATTGATTGCCGGCGCGCAGGCGCTCCCGCTCATAGAGGGCGGCCGCCGTTGCCCCGCCGCCAAACCAGACCTCGCACCTTCCGGCCAGCGCGGCGCGCGCATCGGCCGCCGCCAGGGGCTCCTGCGGCAGGCGCGGCGGCGTGACACTGGCTATTGCCTGCAGGCGCAGCGTCACTATCTCCACGGCGGCCTCCGGCTGGCGGTAGCCATAACGCTGTTCGTGCGCCGCATGAAAGTCCGCTGCAATGCTGCCCGGCCGGTAGGGCACAGTGAGCTCGTGCGACTGTCCGGCGTAGCGCATGTCGAGGCTGTGCTGCAGCGTGTAGGCGGAAAAGCCGTCGGCTGCCATAGCAGCCTGCGCCCAGCCGGTCAGGGGCAAGAAGGCTTCCTCCAACCAGCTGTCCACCGCATCGTCTCGCCTGACCTGGCGCAAGACCGTGAGCGTGTAATCGTAGGTGGGGGCAGCCACCAGCATGCCCAGGGCCGAGAGCACGCCGGGCACGGCCGGGATGAGGACGCGTGGAATCTGCAGGCTTTGCGCCAGCTCGCAGGCGTGCAGTGGCCCGGCGCCGCCGTAAGCCACCAGTGTGAAGCGGCGCGGGTCGTGACCGCGCTCGACCGAGATCCGGCGAATGGCGCGCTCCATCGTCGCGTTGGCTACCTGCACCACCGCCGCCGCGGCCGTCACGGCGTCCGGCGCGCCAATGAGGTTGGCCAGCGCCGCCAGCGCTTCCTCCGCCGGCGCCCGGTAGAGCGCCATCGTACCCCCGAGGAAATGGTCAGGCTGCAGACGGCCCAGAACGAGATTGGCGTCGGTGGTGGTGACCCAGAGAGAATTCGCGCCGCCGCCGGCCACGACTCTGGCGGGAGCGGCGCCGCCGCTGCCATAACAAAGCGGCCCCGGCTCAGCGCCGGCGCTTTCCGGCCCTACCTGCAGCGCGCCGCCAGCGTCGCGATAAGCCAGGCTGCCGCCGCCCGCGCCCACCGTCTGGATATCGATGGCCGGCAGGCGCAGGGGCAGGCCCACGATTTCCGCCGTACCGGTGAGCGGCAGCCGGCCGGGACAGAGGGCCACGTCGGTGCTCGTGCCGCCCATGTCGAAGCTGATGATCTCCTCGTAACCGGCGCGCGCCGCCACGTAAACGGCGCCTACGACCCCGCCGGCCGGGCCAGAGAGCACCGTACGCGCCGCCTCGCGCGCGGCGCGGCCGGCGCTGATGACGCCGCCGTTGCTCTGCATGATGCGCAGCGGCCGCGGCGCCAGCCTCCCCTCCAGCCGCTGCAGATAGCCTGCCATGCGCGGCGCGACGTAGGCGTTGATGACGGTCGTCGCCGTGCGCTCATACTCGCGATATTCCGGCAGGATCTCCGAGGAGAGCGAGATGTGCTGCAGCGCGGGCAGTTGCGCCGCCAGAAGATAGTCACGGATCTGCCGCTCGTGCTCGGGATAAAGGTAGGAGAAGAGCAGGCAGACGGCTACCGCTTCCACGGCTTCGCTGCGCAGTGTCTGTGTGATGGCTTCCAGGCTGTCTATCTGCAGCGGGATCAGCAGCTCGCCCTGAGCCGTCACCCGCTCCACTACCTCCAGCCGCCGGGTGCGCGGTACCAGCGGCGGCGGCTTTTGCGGCACCAGCGCATAGAGCTCCGGCCGGTTCTGGCGGCCAATGACCAGCACGTCGGCAAAGCCGGCCGTGGTTATTAGAGCCGTGCGCGCCCCGCGCCGCTCCAACAGCGCATTCGTCGCCACTGTGCTGCCGTGCACCACGCCGGCAGCCTCCGCCAGTGTTGGCTGTTCCAGGCCGGCGAGGACCGCCTGCGACGGATCGGCGGGCGTGCTGAGCTGTTTGTGGATGTGGAGCTGTCCCTCCTCCAGCCAGACGAAGTCGGTGAAGGTGCCGCCCGTATCCACACCAATAGCCGGTCGGCTCATCGCGCTGCCGCCCTCGCCGCGAGCTGGTGATAGGCATGCGTCCAGCCAAGCCCCAGGAAGGCAAAGAGGACGGCCCGCGGCACCCACTCCAGCAGCGCTAGCGCCAGCTGCAGCGCCAGCGCGGCGCCGGCGATGCCCGGGGCGGCCAGCTCGGGCACGGCGCTGGCCAGATGGAGCAGCACGAAGGCCGTGGTGAGCGCCGTGCCCGCCGCGTAAGCCAGGCCCCAGAGCAGCAGCGCGCTGAGCGCCGCCGCTCCCGGCACGCGACGGAGCAGCGACCAGGCTCGGCGCAGCGCGGCTCGCGCCGCCAACCCTTCGGCGGCGACGGCGCGGAAGGCCAGCGCGCGCAGCAGTAGCGTGGCCATTGCCAGTGGCAGCGACAGCAACGCGAGCGGACTTACGCATAGAAGCGTAATGGCCCAGCCGGCGAGTAGCGCGGTGCGCGGATCGGGGCTGCGCAGCCCGGCCGCCAGGCTTGCGCCCAGCAGCAGAATCAGCAAAGCCAGCACAGCCAGAGAGAGGAGCAAGAGCGGCAGGAAGACCAGCGTATCGACGGCGACGAAGCTGACCAGCCAGCGGCGACCCTCACGCCACGGCTGCGCCCGGCCCAACCCTACCGCTACCAGGGCCGCTTCGCCGCGCAGCGCCAGCAACCAGGCCAGCAGCGAGAGGAGGACGGCCCCGCCGCCCCACAGCAGCAGCGGTCCAACGGGAACTATCTGGGACTCCCACCACAACCGCAGTGGCTCGCGCCACAGCGCCGGGCGGGCCGCCTGCCGCAGCCAGAAAGCGAGCAGGATGTTGCCACCCGCTCCCAACAGCCCGGCCGCCCAGGCAGCGCGCTCCCGGTGTAGCTGCTGCCAGGTTAAGGCCAGCAGGGCCTGGGGCTGCACGGGCCTACTGCGCCCGCGCCTGCCACAGCTGCAGCAGCGCCGCGTTGTTGAGCAGCGCCTTGGCGGGCAGGCTGGCCCGCTCGACGTACTCCTGGTCTTTCAGCCCGTCGGCGCTCCGTTCCGAGCAATGGGCGTTGCCGCCGCTCGCGCCGAGGCCGTCCAGCGTGGGGATGGCGTCCCAGAAGTAGTTGCCGTCGCTGAGGCCGCCGCGCGCCTCCGGCACCACTTCCAGCCCGGTCAGCGCGCCCGCCTCCTGCCAGATACGCAGCAACCGATCGGTCGCTTCGTTGCGCGGCCAGGGGTTGGTCTTGCGCACAATCTCGACCTCCAACCGGCAGCGGTAGTCACCATTGGCGCTGCTCACGCGAGCCCGCTGCGGCAGAGCCAGCATGCGGGCGATCCCTTCCTCGTAGACATCCCGGTCGAAGGCGCGCATCTCCACGCGCGCGGTCGCCTCGTGCGGCACGCGGTTGACAACGCTGCCGCCGTGGAGCGTGCCCACGTTAAAGGTCAGCTGGCGCTCGTAGTCGGTGAAGCCGGCGATCTGCTGCACGGCATGGGCCATCTCCACAATGGCGTTCGCGCCCTGCTCGTGCGACGTGCCGGCGTGCGCTGCGCGTCCCTCGGCGCGCAGCTGATAGACTGCCATGCCTTTGCGCGCGACGACGACGCGGGCGCGATTTTCGTCCACGAGCCCGCCTTCAAAGATGAGAGAGGCCAGCGTGGTGTCGCCTGCCAGCCGCTGGCGGCAGAGCTGGCCGAAGTCGACGCCGTCGGTCTCTTCGGCCGCGTCCAGCAGCAGAACCCAGCTCACGTCGTCGTAGAAATCGGGCGCCAGCGCCCGCAGGGCGTCGAGCATCATGAACATGACGACCGTGCCGCCCTTGATGTCCACCGTACCTGGCCCGTAGATGCGCTGGCCCGCCGCGCGCCAGCGAAAGTCATTGGCCTCTTCTTCCGCGGCGGGGAAGACCGTATCCAGGTGCGAGACCATGCCGATGCGCCATGGGGTGCGCCCGGCGCGGCTCAGTACCAGGTGCCGGCCGTACGCCGGGTTAGCCGAAGGGATGAACTCCGCCTCGAAGCCCAGCGGCGCGAAGATATCCGCCGTGAGCTGCCCCAGGCGGTTGACGCCGTCCGTGTTGGTCGTGAAGCTGTTGATAGCCACCATCTGCCGCAACAGCTCCAGGTAAACCGGCAGCCTGTCCTCGAGGTAGCGACGCATCGCCGCGATATCTTCCATCACCTTCTCCATCTCCGCCCCGCCGCCATGTCCGTTGAGGGGATCGTACGGCAGAACGAGGAATGCGCAAGCTATAGCTCCTGCACCTCGAAGGCGGCGATGGCGCCGACCAGAGCAAGCACAATCAGCGCCAGGGCGGCCGCCAGCGCGCCGGCCTGCGCCGGCGTCTCGGCCAGCGGCGCCTGGCCGGCCCAATCGACCAGCGCGCCGGGAGCGAAAGGGCTGAGGATGGGAATGCTCCCGGCCAGCAGCAGCACAATGCCGCCGCCGAGGGCAAGCGCGGCGGCCGCACCCGTGCTGCCGGCGAGCGCGCTGGCCGTCAGCGTCACGGCGGCGAAGAGCAGCAGCCAGAGGAGCAGCAGGGCTGTAGACAGGACGAACGCGCCGGCCGGCAGCGCTTCAAAGAGCCAGGCTGTGTAGGCGTAGGCTCCGACGCCCGCCAGTGCAAAGCCTACCGTATAGACGGCGGCCTGGGCGACGAACTTGCTGAGGATGAATGCCCAGCGCGGCAGCGGCTTGCTCATGATCAGGGCCGCCGTACCCTGTTCCTTCTCGCCGGCGACCGCGCCCATACCGAGCAGGATGGCGATGAGGAAGCCGAACTGAGTGATGTTGCTGACGTATTGAACGATGGCATCGGCGGCCGAGGGCTCGGGAATGAGGTCGGCGAACTGCTCCGCGCCTTCGATCATGTTCAATAGCTGCGGCGTGAAGTTGGCCAGCAGCGGCGAGCCCAACCCGAACAGGGCAAACACAGCGGCGATGACCAGCAGCCGTTTGGTGCGCGCCTGCTGCACAAGCTCCTTGCGCAGCGCCATCAGAAAGAGCCGCCACTCCTGGGCCAGCGGCGGCGCCTGGCTGGCTTCCAGCCCGGCCTGCGCGCGGCGGCCCAGGTAGATAATCCACAGCCAGGCCGGCGCCGCCAGCAGCGCCGCCGCGCCTTCAATCAGCCAGACGTTCGTCGTCTGCTGCGCCACGTAGACGAGGATGGCGTCGTAAGCCGCGTGCAGCAGAATGGCGAGCAGGACGTAGAGGGCATTGCGCCGCTGGAACGCCTGCCAGATCAGCAGGGAAAAGGCTACGTGCGCGCTGATAGCCAGCATGCGCTCGACCAGCGGCAGCAGCGCCAGCGCAGGCGAGCCGCTAAACAGCTCCATCTGCCGCTCCAGCGCCGCGAGCTGCGCCGGGCTGTCTACCAGCGCCGACAGGTCGCTGCCCTGCAACGCCGCCAGGGAAGCAATGCTGGCGGCCATGAGCACGGCAATGAGCATCGCCTCCACGCCGCCATGCCCCAGGCCGAGCATCACGGCGTCGGTCCACGTGGTGCAGCGTCGCCGCCAGGCAAGCAGCCCGTATCCGGCTGCCCGCAGCAGCTCTTCGCAGAGGCCGGCGGTGAGACCCAGGATAATGGCGTTCTGGACCAGCGCGCGCCCTTCCATGTCCGCGGTTAACACGCCGAGGTCCGCCAGCCAGTCGTTAAGCGGCAGATGGATTGCCTGGGAGAGCAGGAAGGTGGCCATACCCAGGCAGAAGAGCCACCAGGGCGTGGAGAGCCGGCGGCGCAGCGCGATAGCCAGCAGCAGCGGCAGCGCTGCCATGAGCAGTATGGCAATCGTGTAGGCGAGAATGTTCATATCGTTTACGGCAGCGGGCCGGCTGCCGCCCTAGCTGCTGATCTCCAGAAAGATGTCTTCCAGCGTGGGACGCACCCATTCGTAGCGGCTGAGCACGATTCCCTGCTCCACCAGCTGCGGCAGCAGCGCGCGTCGCGCTGTCTTCGGGTCGCCCACGGCCACGCGCAGTCGCGCCCCTTCATGGCTAACGCCCGTCACCCAGGGCAGCTTTTCCAGCGCCGTCGCCAGCTCCGGCATGGCCTCCCAACTTGCCGGATCCAGCTCCAATGCCGCCACGTTGGTCGCATATTGCTGCACCAGCTCATCGTGAGCCGCCACGGTAACCAGGCGCCCCTGATGGATAATACCCACGAAGTCGCAGACCCGTTCGGCATCGCCAAGGATGTGCGTCGAGAGAAAAACGGTCACCTGCCCGCGCAGCTGCTGGATCAGGTCGAGCACGGCGTGCCGGCCGGCAGGATCAAGCGCGCTGGTCGGCTCGTCCAGGAAGAGGACGGGCGGCTGATGGATCATCGCCTGGGCAATGCCCAGCCGCTGCACCATGCCGCCGGAAAAGCCGCGTATGCGCCGGCGCGCCGCGTCTTCGAGGCCGACGAGCGCCAGCACCGCGGCCGTACGCTCGCGCCGCTCCTCTTTCTCCATGAGAAAGAGGCTGGCTGCGTAGTCCAGGTATTCGACCGGCGTCATCCAGCCGTAGAAAGCGGGCGCCTGGGGCAGGTAGCCAAAGACACGGCGGGCGCGGCTGTCTGCTCGCGTCGTCTCCACGCCCGCCACCCAGGCGCTGCCCGTCGTCGGCGAGGCCAGGCCGGTCAGCAGGCGAATAGTGGTTGTCTTCCCAGCGCCATTACGCCCCAGAAAGCCGAAGGTTGCTCCGGCGGGAATCGCCAGCTCCAGGTCGCTCAGCGCCGCAACCTCGCCGTACTGCTTGCTCAACTTCTGGCAGCGGATGGCGATTCCGTCCGCGGTCAGGCCGCCGTTGTTCCCTGCACTCACCTCAGCTCTCCTGGCGGCCGACGGTGAAATAGATGATGGGGCCAATGATATTGACGAAGACGATGATGAGCGCCCACATCCAGCGCGGGCCGCGCGTCTTCTCGTTGTGTAGCAGGTCCCACAGCGCCGCCGCCAGCAGCACGAGCTGGATGAGCAGGAGCGGGATCAGTAACGGTAGATACTCACGCAATAGGTCCATGTCTACTCTCCCGTTGGATGGGCAATTATCGCCGTCCGGTAGCGGCGGCGCTCCGCCGTCGCCTTGTTCTCTATCATAGGCCGTAGCGCCGCGCCGAGCGCCGCCTGAAAGGCCTGCAGCTCGGCTTCGTCGGCATAGTAGATCACCTCAGTGTAGCCGGCATAGTCCGCCGCCAGGTCGACCCGCCCGTCTTCATCCTGGGCGCTGCCAATGTAGCCGGCGAAGTTTTGCAGCAACGTCAGCAAGTAGGTGGCAAAGTATTTCACATGCTCGTCGCCGCTGAGCTGCGCCATCTCCTCAGGACCGAGGTGGGTCCGGCCCGTGATAGCGTAGACCTTCTCTTCGATCCCGTTGACCTGTCTGCTCTCGACGACATCAAGCACCTTGCCGCGTCGCAATAGCTGCAGGTGCCGGTAAAGGGACGATACAGGAACGTCCGGCAACCGCCTGGCCAGCTCCTGGGTCGTCAGATGGTCCTGCCCTAGCGTCTGGATAATGCGCAGACGAATGGGATGAACAAGCAAATCGACGCGCATCAGCCGCCGTCAGTATTCTTGATTATCATTATTGGCAACATTACCAATAATGATAATGAATTTGTCTCTCTTGTCAACTATCTCTCACTCGCTTGTGCCGGCGGGCTCGGATAAACTCGCATGCAGGCCGGCATCGTCCACACTGCTGCCCGGAGGTCCGCTGTGCGCCTATATTCGGCAGGCGAGGGTCACTTGCTGTGCGGCCATTGGAATGGCTCGCCCCTGGAGATCGGCCTGGCGCCGGCGCCGCTGACGAAGGTGCCCGCCAGCGAAGCGCTGCACTATCATGATTATCACGAATATTATGTCGTCCTGGAGGGCTCAGCCGAGCTAGAGGTTGAGGGCCAGACGGTGCTTCTCCGGGCCGGCATGGTCGTCATGGTCGAACCGGGTGAGAGACACCGTATTGTCGCTATCGACCCTGAGCAGGGGGCGCGCTGGCTCATTATCAAGGAGCGTTCTGAACCGGACAGCAAGCACGTGGTCGCCTCAGCTGGCCCATAGCGCATCGCCAAACTGAACAGGAGACAGAGGAAAATAAGCGGATGAGAGGTGTAATCGCAGCAGGGAATCCACAGACAGTAGCGGCCGGCGCCGCCATGCTGCGCCAGGGCGGCAACGCGGTCGATGCGGCTGTCGCCGCGGCCTTCGCCAGCTTCCTGGCCGAAGTTGGCGTGGTGCATCTCGGCGGCAGCGGTCTGGCCCAGGTCTATGACTCCGGCGCCGGGCAAAGCAATGTCTATGACTTCTTCAGCGCCATGCCGGGCCTGGGCCGTGACGGTCTGCCGGCCGACCTTGACTTTGCAGCCGTCTCCATCGACTACGGCGCCGCCACGCAGACCTTTCACCTGGGGCGCGGCGCAGTTGCTGTTCCCGGTAATATCTTTGGCCTCTGCCGCCTGGCCGCAGAGTACGGGCGGCTGCCGCTGGCGACCCTGCTGGAGCCGGCCATTGCCCTGGCTCAGGACGGCGCCCTGCTCGACCAGTTTCAGGCCGATACCTGCAAGCTGCTGCGCCCGCTCTATACGCACACGCCCGGCATGCGCGCCATCTTTGCGCCGCAAGGTGACCTGATCGCCGCCGGGGAGCGAGTGACGATTCCCCACCTGGCCGAGACGCTGATGGCGCTGGCGCAGGAGGGCGAAAAGCTGCTGCGCAGTGGCCGGCTGGCCCAGGCGCTGCTGGAAGATCAGGCGGAGCGCGGCGGCCTCTTAACCGCTGAGGATCTCGCCGCCTACGAGGTCGGCCGGCAGCGGCCCATCCGCGTCACATACCGCCAGTTCGAGGTGCTGCTGCCCCCGCCCCCTTCCAGTGGTGGGGTGCTGACCGCCTTTGCCTTGCGGCTGCTGGCTCATTTCCCGGTGGCGACGCTACAGCGGGGCGGCGCGGCCCATCTGCGGCTGCTCTACGAAGTGATGGCCGCCACGACTCGCGCCCGCGGCCATTGGGACGCGCTGGCTGCCGGCGTAGCGTCCGACGACGCGGTGGCCGCCTTCCTCGACGATAGCTTCGTCCAGCCGTATACCGCCGCTGTAGCCGAGGCGTGGCGGCAGGCAACGCCCAGCACTTCGCTGGCCGAAGCGCCCGGCCCGGCCAGCACCAGCCATCTCAGCGTCATCGACGGCGACGGCATGGCCGTGGCCCTGACGACGACCGCCGGCGAGTCGGCGGGCTACGTCGTGCCGGGCACGGGGATGATTCCGAACAATATCCTCGGCGAGGAAGATCTCAACCCGCACGGCTTTCACCGCTGGCCGGCGGGCAGCCGCATCCATACCATGATGACGCCGGCCATCGTTCTGCATGACGGCGCCATCCGGCTCGTCACCGGCAGCGGCGGCAGCAACCGTATCCGCAGCGCCATCTTACAGACGCTGAGCAACCTGCTCGATTTCGACCTGCCGCTGGAAACGGCGGTCAACGCGGCGCGCGTGCACCTGGACGACCGCATATTGCAGTGTGAGGCGGGCTACAACCGCGAGGCCATCGACGAGCTGGAGGCGGCCGGCTACCCGGCCAACCGCTGGCGGGCGCGCAGCATCTATTTCGGCGGGGCGCACAGCGTGGCGGCTACCGGCTCTGGGCTGGTCGCCGCCGGCGACGACCGCCGCGGCGGCGCCACCGCCTACGTTAGCTGAGCCGGTCACTTAGGGCGCGTAGACACGCACGTCGTCAAAGGCGACGGACACCCCGCCCTGCCCCAGGGTTTCGACAAATAGCCCCACGTCGCCGCTGAGCAGGGTGAGCCCGCTGGCGGCGCCGACCGGCTCGCCGTTGACGAAGAATTGCAGCTCGTCGCCGGCGGCAACCGCACGCAGCCGGTTGGGCGCGCCCAGGCCCTGATTAACGGCAGCATGGGCAAACCAGCCGTCGCCGGCGAGCGTGGTCTGCGCGGCGCAGCTATCGCGGCACTGCCCGATCCAGATGTAACCATCGCCGCTCACGGCCAGCACATAGAAGGCGGCGCTCTCCGGCGCGGCGCGCAGCAGCAGGCCATAGCCATTGTCCAACGGGCCGGCGACCTGGGTGGCCGTGACCTCATAGACGCCATCGCCAAACGACTGCCCGGCCGCCGTCCAGAAGAAGCCCTCTGGCGCAGCCACCTCCAGACGATAGACCCCGTCAGCCACCTCGCCGCGCGCCCCCTCCTGTTGGCCGGCGCCCCAGCCGCCGGGCGCTGCAAAGCTGGCCTGATAGAGCAGCCGTTCCGCTGCCGGGCTTCCCGTCGCCTGGGCAACCAGGGCCAGGGCAACGGGATCGATGAACGCGTCGCCCTGCCCGGCCGGGGCTTCGATCCAGGCGGCTATCTCCTCGCCATCGGCGACGGTCGTCATCACCAGCCCCTGCACCGGCTGCCCCTCCCGCTCGTAAATGAAATCGGCGCGCACCCAGCCGCGGCTGCCGAGGCCAAACTGGTAGAGCGGCTCCTGTGCAAAGGCCGCCACTCCTTCGCCGGCCACGTCCAGCCAGTGCTGTACGCGCGCAGCCCGGCTCTGTCCGGTCGCCGCTTCGCGCCGCAGCGCTACAAAGCGCCCTTCGTCGCTGAACAGCTCCCAGCCGTTTGCCAGCGACTGGTGGCCGAAGCCCTGCGGCACGGGAACCGTGAATGCGGGCGTCTCTATCTCCCGCCAGCTACGCGGCGTCCGGCTCAGGCCGAGCGGCCGTGACAGCCAGCTTGCCGCTATCTGCTCCAGCACGGCCAGCGTCTCGGCTTCCGCGCTGGCCGGGCCGTCGACGTCAACGACGTAGCCGTTCTCGCCGGCGATGAAGGCGATGAAGACGCCGGTGTGCGGGCCATCGTCGCCCTCATAGGCATAGGCCACCAGCTCGCCCCGGCTGTCGGCCACCGGGCGGCTCTCGGCAAAAACGGTACTGACGGCGCCGAACTGCTCCAGCGTCAGGGCGCGCAGCTCGCTGGTCCGGCGGCCTGTCGCCGGAGTGAGGCTGAGCGCCAGCGTCGTCGCCCCATCTGCATTCGCGCTCACCAGCCGGCCGTCTTCGTAGCGCGGCGGCGCCCAGCCGACCGGCAGGGCAAATTGGAAGCCGTGGTAGGGATCGAGATAGGTATAAGTAGCGCCGTCATAGCCCTCGTTGTTAACGGCGATGTCCGCTGTGGCCGCGGTCGCGGCCCCGCCGGCCGTCGCCGCCGTGAGCTGCAGCCGGTAATCGCCAACCGGCAGCGGTTGCAGGCTGTAGGCAGGCCCGTTCTCGCCGAAGCGTATGGCCGCGCCCGCCTCGCGCGCCAGCTCGCCCGTGGACCCCTGCCGGAAAACGGTGGGACTGAAGCGCGCGTCCGGCCCGGGCGCGAGCAGCCGCGGCGGCGTTGCGGCCAGATCCCACGTCGCCTGCAGCGAGCCGCTGGCCCCATCAAAGTGCAGCGCCGCCTGCTCTACGACGGCGCCGTCTTCCGTCTCCAGCCGTCCCGGCGCGAGCAGATCGCTACTGCCGAGCGCCAGCGGCCAGAGCGCGACAAATTCGCCGGCCTCGCCGTCACTCAGGTAGGCGGCGCGTGCATCCCAGATGGTGTGGCCCTCGTGTACGCCATCGGGCCAATGGAGCGCGGCTGCTTCGCCGTCGCTCTGCGGCGGCGCCAGGAAAGCCGTGCTGACTAGACGGTCGCCGTCCTCTTCCAGCCGCCAGGCGGCCAGGCGCACCGACTCTATCTGCCGCCCGCTCAGCTCAAAGGCGGCAAAGACAGGCAGGCGCGCGCCGCCGGCCGCATCGGCGAGCGGGAGCAGCGCCAACGATGGCGCCGGTACAGTCGTCGTCGCCTCATCATAGCTGCCCAGAAAATCAGCCCAGCCCGCGGGCGCTACGGCGGCGTACGCTGCGTCGAGGGCGCCGTCAGCCGGTGGGAAGCTGATGGTGATGGCGTCCGTAGAGGGCGCAAGCGCAGCCAGCGCCTCGCCCAGCCGGCCGGCGGCGGCAGCTACAAGCGGGTCCGGGCTGCGCTGGGTCAACTCGGCGGTAAAGCGGCCAAGGCTGACCAGCGGCAGGCCGGCCCCTGACGCCGGGTCGGACGGCATGGCAAGCTGCGCGGCGGCCCGCGCGCCGGCGACGGCGCCCGCGTTGAGCCCCGGCTCGGCCTGCAGCGCGGCGCTCAGCGCCGCCAGCGCCGACGTCGCAGCCGGCAGCGCCTGCAGGTCAATAAGCGCCACGGGGGGGCCGCCGGCGGGTGCGAGTTGCTCGGCCAGCAGCGCGGCCAGTTCCGGCCCGCCTGCTGGCGCCGCATCTCCCAGCGCGGCCAGCGCGGCGGCGTAATCCCAGCCCTGGCCGGCCAGCGCCGTCTCCGGGACAAGCGCGAGGCGGGCCAGCGGCTGCAGCGCGGCCAGGGTTGTGAGATCGCCTGCCAGGGGCCAATCCCATGCCAGCAGCGCCAATAGCCGCTCCCCGGCCGGCGCCGCCGCCAGCAGCTCGGCCAGGCTCAATGTCTCTGCGCCGACGTTCCACAACCAGAGGGCAAGGCGCGTGGTAGGATAGGTCTCGCCTGCCCAGGCGACAAAAGAGGCTATCTCGCCTGCCGTGCTGCTCTCGCCAGCCTCTGACTCGGCCAACAGCGTGGAATCCAGGATAGCCGGGTCGCCGTCGGCAGCGAGCAAGTAGCGGCGCGTCGCTCCACCCGCCGCGCTGCCATCCACCTGTACGATCACGTTGGTCTCGGCCGGAGGCCCGGTCGCTTCCATCTGGTGGATGGCCGCCAGCGCGCTCTCCTCATTTACTTGCGTATAGATGAGGATGGTCCAGCCGGCCCCCTCCTCGAGGTCATCAGCCGCTGCAGCCACGGGGGTAGCCGTCGCTATGGGAGCGGCTGCCGCCTTGCCGGCCCGCTGCGCCGGCGCCGCGGTGGGCGCGGCCTCGTCCGTGGCGCCAGGCATTGGTCCTGGTACAGGAGTAGCCGCCTGATTAGCGCAGGCGGACAGAATGAGGGACGCCAGCAGGATTAAAAGCCTAAATATCACGGGCTTACTCCCGAAACGAGACGAAGCGGGTCAGAAACGACGCCGGGCACGGGCAACAGTCTATCTCCCCGTAGCGATTATGTCTAGAGATTGTCGTGAAGGCGAATCCATCCCCGTAGAACGCCACTGCGCGCCAACTTGGAGCCAGGGGGCAAACACGATAGCATTAGGCGGAGCGGAGAATGGACAGAGGTAAGCGGTGGCCGAATTAGTTGAAGTGGTTGGCAATCTGCACATCCACACGCGCTACTCCGATGGCGAGAAGTGGCACGAGGAGGTGGCGCACGACGCGGCTCGCGCTGGGCTGGACTTTATCGTCGTCACCGATCACAACGTCTGGGTTCATGGCGTCGAAGGCTATTACGACTTTGCCGAAGGGCGCGTCCTCCTCCTCACCGGCGAGGAAGTCCACGACACGCGCCGCCAGCCGCAGGCTAACCACTTTCTCGTCTACGGCGCCGAACAGGAGTTGTCGCCGTTTGCCCGCGACCCGCAGCAGTTGATTGACGCCACAAACCGGGCGGGCGGCTGCGGCTTCATCGCCCATCCTTACGAGGAAGATCTACCCCTCTTCCCCGAGGGCGGCGACCTCGGCTGGCACAATTGGGAAGTGGAAGGATATACGGGCCTCGAAATCTGGAACTATATGTCCAGCTTTAAGAACGAGGTCAGCCGCTACCTGCGCCGCCAGCGCTGGCAGAGCGGGCTGGTGGCCCGCGCCCGCGTACTGCCGTTGGCCCTGCATCCCGAGCGCTACATCACGGCCCCCGAAGCGGAGGCGCTGACCCGTTGGGACGAGCTGCTCGCGCAGGGGCGCCGCGTTGCTGCCATAGGCAACGCCGACGCCCACGGGACGCCCATGCATCTGGGCCCGATCACGCGCGAAATCTTCCCGTACGAGTTTCTGTTCCGGGCCGTGAACACCCACGTGCTTTTGCGCGAGCCGTTGACCGGCGATGTTGGCGTGGATAAAGCGCTCATCCTCGGCGCCATCAGCCAGGGCAACGCCTGGGTCGGCTACGACATGGCCTACCCCACCAGAGGCTTCCGCTTCAGTGGGCACGGCGTTACCCGCGGCATTATGGGCGACCAGGTGGCGCTGGATGTCGGCGCTACGCTGCAGGTATTGGCGCCGGCCAGAGCCCATATCCGGCTCATTTACAATGGCGCCGTCGTCGCCGAGACGCTTACCAGCCAGTCGCTGACCTATACACCCGTGGAGGAAGGGGCCTACCGGGTCGAATGTTTGATCCTCTATGAAGGGAGGGAGCGAGGCTGGATTTACAGCAATCCCATCTATCTCCGCTGAGGGAAAGCGGCGCTTTCATGCCGTTTGTCTGGGAAAATTAAGACAAATGGCCCCGTTGCCGGCGGCGGCAGCATGGTAGAATGCAGGTCGGCCGGTAAGATAACAGGACTGGATGAATCATGGCGAAAGAGCCTTTTGGCGAAGAAAGCCCACTGCGGCCCGAAACGAAAACCATCATCGTCGGCGCTTCGTCGGGTATTGGCGCGGCGCTGCTGCAGGAGCTGGTCGGCCGCGGGCATCGCGTCGCCGGCCTCGCGCGGCGGCAGGATGCATTAGCGGCCATCTGCCAGGCAGCCAACGAAAGCGCCGGGGCGCTGCGGGCGCTTGCCTACACGCACGATGTCGCCGACACAGCGGCTGCGCCGGCCCTCTTCCAGCAGGTCGTCGGCGATTTAGGCGGACTGGACCTCATCGTCTACGTAGCGGGCGCGCAGCCGGCTGTCGGCCCGCACGAGTTTAACTTCGACAAAGACGAAGAGATGATCCGCACTAACCTGCTGGGCGCCGTGGCCTGGCTCAACGAAGCGGCGCGCCGCTTTGCCCAGACCGGTCAGGGGCACATTGTAGGCATCGGCAGTATCTCCGGTGACCGCGGGCGCACGGCCTCGCCCGGCTACCATGCCAGCAAGGGCGCGCTGGCTATCTATCTGGAATCCCTGCGCAACCGGCTGTCGCGCCGCGGCGTAACGGTGACCACCATTAAGCCGGGTTTCGTGGAGACACGGCTCCTGGCGAATGCGGCCAAAACGTTCTGGGTTATTACGCCGGAAGAGGCGGCGCGACAGATTGCCGAGGCGATTGGCGAGCGGAAGCAGACCGTTTACGTGCCGGGCCGCTGGCGTTGGGTCAGCCTGATTATCCAGCTGATACCATCCTTTCTCTTCCGGCGTCTCAGCATCTAAGCAGCAGGCGGTGCTGCCTGCAAGGGTTGACGAAATGAGAACCACCACTAACAAGCGGGTCGCACCGGGTAACGGACAGCAGCCGGCGCCGGCCAGCGATGATCCCGGCGCTGAGCTGGAGATCTCCCGGCTGGAGCGCGTCGAGGCCTGGGGTAAGGCCAGTGATAGCATCAGCTATGTCTACCGGCCGAGCACCGCCGACGCGCTGCGTGCCATCTTCCGGCGCGCGCGCGAAGCCGGTCTCTCGGTTGGCTTCCGCGGCGGCGGCAACAGCTATGGCGACGCAGCGCTGAACAACGAAAATATCCTCGTCGATTTCCGGCGTATGAACCGCATCCTCGATTGGGATCCGGCCGCCGGCACGATTCGCGTCGAGCCGGGCGTGACCCTGCAGCAGCTCTGGCAGTACGTGGTCGAAGATGGCTGGTGGCCGCCGGTCGTAACAGGCACCATGAAAATAACGATGGGCGGCGGGCTGGCCATGAACGTCCACGGCAAGAACGCCTGGAAAGTGGGAACGCTCGGCGATCACACGCTGGACTTTGACCTGATGCTGCCTAACGGCGAGGTCATTCATTGCAGCCGCGAAGAGAACGCCGATATCTTCCACGCCGCTATCGGCGGCTTCGGCATGTTGGGCGCTTTTACGTCCATCACCCTGCAGATGAAGCGCGTATACTCCGGCCTGCTGCACGTGGAAGCGGCCGCCTCGCCGAACCTGAGCGCCATGCTGGCCTATTTCGAGCAGCATCTGGACGATTCTGACTATCTCGTCGGCTGGATAGACGCCTTTCCCGGCGCCGGCAGCCTCGGCCGCGGCCAGGTTCATCGCGCCGTCTATCTGCAGCCCGGCGAAGACCCGGCGCCGGAAAAGACGCTGGCGCTGGCGCAGCAGGCCATCCCCGATACGATCATGGGCATCGTCCCCAAGCTCTGGCTGCCGGCCTTTATGCGCCCCTTCTACAACGATATGGGCTGGAGGCTCGTCTGCCAGGCCAAATATCTCAGCTCGCGGCTCCGCGAAGGCTATGAAGGGGCTCGCTACCAGCAGCCGCATGCCCACTTTCACTTTCTCCTGGACGCCATTCCCTTTAAGAATGCCTACGGCCCGCAGGGTATCATCCAGTATCAGGTCTTTGTGCCGGCGGCGCGGGCGCCGGCCACACTCAGCATGCTCCTGGAAATGGGCCGCGAGCACGGCATGCCCAACTACCTCAGCGTCCTTAAGCGCCACCGGCCCGACCCGTTCCTCATGACGCACGGCCTCGACGGCTACTCGCTGGCGATGGACTTTCACCTCGGCCCGGGCAGCCGCGAGCGCATGCGCCAGCTGGCGCGTGAAATGGATCAGGTTGTCCTCGACGCGGGGGGACGCTTCTACTTTGCCAAAGACAGCACGCTGCGGCCGGAGGTGGTGCGCGCCTACCTCGGGCCGGAGACCATTGCCCGCTTCCGCAGCCTTAAAGATCGCTGCGACCCGGAAGGGCTGCTGGAGACTAATCTCTGGCGCCGCCTCTTTGCCTGAGCGGGCGGCGCGCCTAACCAGCGCCGGAATCCGCCTCGGGCTTGTCGAGCCGCGTAAAGAAGCGATGCTCCTGGGTCAGCGTGTCGAGCCGCAGCCGGATCGGCCGTCCGTCGTCAACTTCAAAGGCCAGATAGACTTTCTTGTCGATGAGGTCGGTCACCATCTGCCAATAGGGGAGCGCCCACTCCTCACGCGCCCGTACTTTGCCCTGCGGCGACTCCTGCCGGCCGGCCAACAGCTCCGCCAGGCGCAGCAGGTAGCGGTCCAGCGAAAGGTCGTGGGCGATGACTTCTGCGCGGAATACGGCGCGCACGAAATCGCCCTCGGGAAGCTGCCAGACGAAGTGCAACGGGAATGAGTCGCCAGGCTGAAAGTTGGCGTCAGGCATAGCGCCAGTGTAGCCAGGAGCGCCGGGAAGCGCCAGCTACGCCGGTCGCAGATTCACGCTGCCGACGCCGCTCAGAATCAGTGCGCCGCCGGCAATCAGGCGCCAATCGACCGGCTCGTTGAGGATCAGGATGCCGGCGGTCAGACCAACGGCGGGAACCAGGTAGGTCACCAGCGTCGTGCGCGTAGCGCCCCACTGCTGTAGGACAAAGAAATAGAGGATATAGGCGAGCATGGAGCCGACGAGGCCAAGCCAGAGCAGCGCAAGAATGGTGGCGGGCGGGAAGCTGTTGGCCGACCAGGGTTCAAGCAGTACCGAGGCGACCAGGGCGAAGAGAGCGGCCAGCGATAGCTGGCCCAGAGCCAGCGCGACCGGCGCAATCCCGTGCAGGTAGCGCCGGGCGTAGACGGAGCCGCTGGCATAACAGAGCGACGCGCCCAATACGGCCAGATAGGGCAGCAGGCCGGCGCTGTCCGCCTGCGCGCCGCGGCCCATCAGCAGGACGACGCCAGCAAAACCCACCAACAGACCGAGAATGGCCGCGGGCGTTACCCGTTCCATCTGCAGCAGGAAGCCGGCGATGACGATGCTGAAGAGGGGCACGGTGCTGTTGACGATAGACGCCACGCTGCTGTCCAGCCCCTGCTCCCCGGATTCCGCCCAGACAATGAGGACAAAAGGTAGCGCGACGTTGATCAGGGCGATGACGGCCAGATGGCGCCAGACGCGGGCTTCGCGCGGCAGCCGGATCTGCCGCAGCTTCAAGACGAGCAGCAGGCCAAGGGAGCCGATGAGCAACCGCAGAGCCACCAGCGCCACCGGCTGCACCGTCTGCACGGCGATCTTGATAAACATGAAGGAGGTGCCCCAGGCCAGCGCGAGCATGAGAAACGCCGGCCAGACTCTTGCTGGTGTCATGTTCCTTGCCTCAAAAAAAAGAAGCTGCTGCCCCTACAGGGCAGCAGCTTCTAAAGAGCCTTTGCGGTGAACTCAGTGGATCGCCAGCTCCGTCGTCTTGTCGAAGAGGTGCATCTGATCCATATCAAAAACAAGCTCCAGCTGCTGGCCCATCCGGGGCGCCAGACGCGTATCTACCGTGGCGACGAAGTTGTTCTGGCCCGACGAGAGGTAGAGATGCAGCTCGTGCCCGAGGAGTTCGACGACATCTACGGTAGCGTGGACCGGGGCAGCGTTGATCTTTGCCGGCGCGTAGTTTGCCGCGTGGATGTGCTCCGGGCGGATGCCGAAGATGACCTCTTTACCTACGTAATTATCGTAGCCACTGCGGCGGTCGGAAGGCACCGGCACACGGAAATCGCCGGTATCAGCCCACACCTTGCCTTCCTCGCCCACCAGCGTCGTCTCAAAGAAGTTCATGCTCGGGCTGCCCATGAAGCCGGCGACGAAGATATTGTGGGGATTCTCGTAGAGATTACGCGGCGAGTCAATCTGCTGCAGGACCCCGTCCTTTAAGACGAGGATACGGTCGCCCATAGTCATGGCTTCAACCTGGTCATGGGTAACGTAGATGAAGGTGGTGCCTAGCCGCTGGTGCAGCTTGGAGATCTCGGCGCGCGCCGTGACGCGCAGCTTGGCGTCCAGGTTAGAGAGCGGCTCGTCCATCAGGAAGACTTCGGGCTCGCGGACAATGGCGCGGCAGACCGCCACGCGCTGTCGCTGGCCGCCGGAGAGCGCCTTGGGCTTGCGGTCGAGCAGGTGGGCCAGCCCCATAATCTCGGCCGCCTCCTTCACGCGCCGGTCGATTTCGTCCTTCGGCGTCTTGCGCAGCTTCAGGCCAAAGGCCATGTTGTCATAGACCGACATGTGGGGATAGAGGGCGTATGACTGGAACACCATGGCAATGTCACGGTCTTTGGGAGGAACGTCGTTGACGACGCGGTCGCCGATTAGGATCTGCCCTTCGGTGATCTCCTCCAGACCGGCCAGGAGACGAAGGAGAGTGGACTTGCCGCAACCAGACGGGCCGACGAAGACCACAAACTCCTTGTCCTTAATGGCGACGTTCATGTCAGTGATGACCTCGACGTCCCCGAACCGTTTGTAGACATTCTCGTAAGTTACACTGGCCATGGCATCTCTTCTCCTTAGATATAAAGGCCCGACCTCAACCGGCCCGAAAGCGTTGTCCCAGCAACAATCTCCCCTCTCGAAAATATAGCCGCCAGACGGTAAGCTGTCAAGTAAAAGCGGGCGTTCGGAGAACCCGCTTTGAAGGGCGGCCTGCCTACATCAGGGTTAGCAGAAGCGCCAGCAGGAAGAGGCCCGCCGTAGCCAGGATCAGCAGGCGATTCTCGCGCAGGGCAACCGTCAGCTCGGTTTCGGCGGCAGCCGGCTCTTTCTGCGCCCGCCGCTCTTTCCCCAGCAGGGCGCGCAGTAGCTGGCGCGCGTCCTCCGGCCGGTCGTTGGGGTGCATCTCCAGCGCCCAGAGCACCGCCTCGGAGACGGCTTCGCTGAGCTGGGGGTTGAGGTGGCGCGGTGGATGGAGCCGGCCCGGGTTGAGAAAACGCGCCTTGGCTGAGGGCGGCGCCTGGCCCGTCAGCAGATGGTAGAGCGTGGCGCCAAAGGCGTAGATATCGGAGCGCGGGTCTGTATGGCCGCTGTCGTCACCGTATTGCTCCAGCGGCGTGTAGAGGACCGTGCCGCGCCCCTGGACAACCGTGATGGTGCGCGCATCGTCCTGATTCATCAGCTTGACGAGGCCGAAATCGACCAGCTTGATGCGGTTCTGTGGCGTCAGCTTCAGGTTGGCTGGCTTAATATCCCGATGCAGGACAGGGGGATCGTGAGTGTGCAGGTAGTCGAGTGCATCGACGATCTGTTCCGCCCAGTTGAGTACCTGCTGCTCGGCCAGTGGCTCGCCCCTGGCCCAGGTATCGAGAATGAGCTGGCGTAGATCCTTACCCGGCACGTAGTCCATCACCAGGTAGACACGGTCGTCATGCTGGAAGAAGTCGGAGACCTTAGGCAGGTTGGGATGGTCGAGCCGGGCCAGGATGCTGGCCTCTTGCAGGAATTGCTGTTCCGCCTGATGGCGCACTTCGGCCGAGGCGCCCGGCTCAGGCTGAACCTCTTTGATGGCGCAGAGCCGGCCCGGCAGGCGCAGGTCCTCGGCCTGGTAGATGCTGCCCATACCGCCCTGACCAACGATATTGGTGATCTTGTATCGTTGTCGTAGAATAGTGTCGGCTGGTAGTGGAGGTAGCATCTAGACCTTAGCCGCGAGTCTGAACTTCGCTAAGTCCGAGGTAAAGCGAGCATGTACGAGAAGCCTGTCATCGTTGCCAGTGAGGGCGAGCTGGCCGGCCAGCAGTGGGTTGTTGACAGCGATCCGTTCTTGATTGGCAGAGGGGGCGACTGCAATATAGTCCTGCCAGAGCGCCAGGTGTCGCGCCACCACGTGCGCATTACGCGCGACGACGGCCAGTACACGCTGCATGATCTCGGCAGCAAGAATGGCACGCATCTCAATGGCGTGCAGCTCACCGGAAGCGCGCCGCTGCACGATGGCGACGAGATTACGATTGCCCTGTGCGTGAAGATGCTCTTTGTGGGCACCGACGCGACCCTGCCGCTGACCTTTGAAGAGGTGCGCCCGGCCGGCAATCTGCTGCTCGACATTGACCAGCGCGCGGTCACCGTCGGCGACAGGATATTGACGCCCCCGCTGTCGTTGGCCCAATTTCGTCTCCTCCAGACACTCTATGAAGCCGACGGCGCTGTCGTCGACCGTGATGGCATTATTGAAGCTGTCTGGCCGGGCACGGGCGGCGTCGGCGTCACCGAGCAGGCCATCGATGCTCTGGTGCGCCGCCTGCGCGACCGGCTGGCCGAGCTGGACGATTACGAATACGTGGTTACCGTCCGCGGCCACGGCTTCCGCATAGAAAACGACCCTCATTAATGGCGCGGGTGTGCGCCCAGGCGCCTAGACTCGCGCCTGAACCATCGCCTTGAGGCGGTTGATGATGTCGCCAATCCCGGCCTCGTCGTCGCCGCTGGCAACCTCCCGGCTCAGCGCCTCCAGAATCTGCACCAGCTCCGGCGTAATCATATCGCCATTCTCTTCCAGCAGTTGTCGCTGCGCCTCTTCGCTTTCGGCGCGTATCAGGCGGTTGATAAAGCGGATTTGAGGCGGCACCTGTTTCTCGGCCTCGTCGAGGATCAGCGCATGGATCTGCTGCAGCGCCTGCAGCCGGCCCTGATCGCCCTGCCGCTCAGCCTGAGCAATCAGTGCGGAGAGGACGTACATGAAAGGCTCGTCGATGCGGCCGATCATTGTCTGCAGCGCCTGCTGCTTGTCCTCGGCGGCCAGCAGCTCCTCTAGCGTCGCGGTCGCTTCGTCCAGGATGCGCTGCGAGGCCGCCTGCATCTCCTGCTGCACTTCGAGCAGCTCCTGGCGCAGGTCACGCAGGGCGGTCGCTTCTTCCTTCTTGTGGCTGCGCGCCGCCTCCTCGATCCGCTCTGTCAAGAGGCGGAAGAAGTCGTAGTTGAAGGCCTGCTGCCCGACGGAAATAAGGGCGCTGACCGTTGATTCGTCGTGGCGCTGCTCGATGACGTGCTTGAGCAGTAGCTCCGGCGTGATGCCGTTTGCCTTGCGCGCCTCCTGCTGGAAGGCGCGCAGCGCCGACTGGCGCGCTTCAATCTGGCGGCCAATCTCGGTCTGGGTAAAGAGGCGAGCTTGCAGGTTAATCAGGCGGATGAGCTGGTCGTTGTTCCCCTGCTGCTGTTGGGCCGCCTCGATGAGACTGTGCAGCATGGCAAAGAACGTTTCGTCAACCTCGTCGGCCCGCTCCGCCAGCAGCTGGTCTGCCGTCTCGCGGTCTGCCCGCGCCAGGGATTGCAGGAGTTCGCTCTGCTGCCGCTGCCGCGCCAGCATCTCCGGGGTGACCCCTTCCGTCTCCAGAATCTTCTCCATGAAGGTCTGGTAGCTGATGATTTCCTGCGGCTGCAGCATGTAGCCGCGACGCTGCTCCGGCGGCGTCTGGTTCATGACCTCCTGCACGAGCTGGCCGATCAGCCGCTGGCGCTCGGCGTGCGGCAGATTCAGCTCCATTGGCACGTGCACCATAAATAGCTCGGCCTCGGGATCGTGATAGAGAATGGGCGTCGCCATTTGCCCGGACGTGCCGCAGTTGGGGCAGACGAAGAGATTCAGGGAGCCGTTGAGCAGCTCATACTTGAGCTGCGGGTCGCGACCGACGTCTACAACCTGGTGAATCTCGGCCGTGAAGGGAGTCTGGCAGCGGGGGCATTGGATTTGGTTAAGCATTCATTTCTCTCTTTTACAACAGGTGCGTCGCCCGGTTAGTCCGCGACCGGGCGCGCCTTATCATTTCTACTCGCCTGCCTGCCCGGTCTCGCGCGGCAGACAAAACGTAAAGGTGGTTCCGGACCGGCCGTTGTTAGCGCCAAACCAGATGCGCCCCTGATGGGCTTCGACAATGGCCCTGGTGAGGAAGAGGCCGAGGCCGGTGCCCTCGGTGCGGCGGCTCAGCGCATTGTCCAGCCGCGAGAACTTCTCGAAGATACGCTCCTTCTGATGGTCGGGAATGCCGATCCCTTCGTCGCTCACGGAGATGAGCACATCATTGCGCTGCACTTCGCCGCTTACCCGTATCGTGCCCCCATCCGGTGAATACTTGATGGCGTTGCTGAGCAGGTTGTTGAACACCTGCGTCAGCCGGCGCTCGTCGCCGCGGATGATGGGAAACGACGGGGGAAAGTCGATCTCAATCGTATGGCTGGTGGTCTGGCTACTAAATTTGCGCACTACGGCTGTCGCCAGGTCCGGCAGCCAGACGTCGTCCATCTCCAGCTGGAAGGTGCCGGCCTGCAGCCGCGACGCTTCCAGCAGCTGGTCGATCAACCCGGTCAGATGGTCGGCTTCTTCCTCAATGACCGAAAGGTATTCGTGGAGAACCTCCGGAGGCCAGTCGGCCTCGTCGCGGCGCAGCGTGCCGGCGTAGCCTTTGATGATGGAGACCGGTGTCTTTAGCTCATGGCTGACAACCGAGATGAACGTCTTCTGCAGCTCCTGCTCTTCCCGATAGCGGCTGAGATCGCGGACGTTGGCGATGATATCCGTCATGCTACCCTGGTTGTCCAGCAGGGGCGCATAGGTAACGCCCAGGCTAACCAGCGAGCCGCCGGGGCGGCGCACCGAACCCTCTACATAAAGGGGGGCGGCGAGCGGCAGGGGCCAGCCTTCTTGCAGCGCTGCCTTGAGATCCATCTCTGTCTCTAAGGCGGCCCAATCAATCACGTCGTCATGGGCGCGGCCGATGGCTTCTTGCGCCGACCAGCCGGTCATCCGGCTCAACGCTTTGTTAAAGACGGTAATCTCCAGATACTGATTGAGGATCATGACGCCGTCGGCGCTTTGCTCGAGGATCGCGTCCAGCCGCTGCTTCTCGGCGATAACGGCTTCGTAGAGGCGCGCGTTCTTAACGGCGATGGCCGCCTGGTCGGCAAAGTTGCGCAGCAGGTTGGCAGCATCACTGCGGAAGCGATAGCTGCCCGATTGGAAGACGTAAATCATGCCCACCACGCTGTCGCCGCTAAGCATCGGCAGCCGGATGGCCTGCGTCAGCCCCAGATCCGCTTCCAGAGCCAGCTCCGTCATCTGCCGCGTCAGCTCAGGGACCGCCTCGTGCTCGGCGCCTTCGCGGTAGGGCAGCCCGCGCAGCAACGGCTCGAAATGGTTGATATGCTCAGGCGGAATGCCGTAGACGGCAGCAATGCGGAATGTCTCGTCCACGGGATTGGCCAGCGCAATGATGCCGGCCTGGCCGGATACCAGCTCGACGGCAGCGCGCACGATAATACGCAGCACGTCGCCCAGATCCAGCTCGGCCGTAATTGCCCGGCTGATCGCCAGGAGATATTCGCGTTCCAGTACCCGGTAGTCCAGTAACATGGCGCCTGCTGCTCACTGCTGCCTGCCCGCCGGATTGTAACATAGCGAGGGAGCCACGACGAGGGTCGGGGCCGTTAGAACTGTGTAGGAGAAGGCCGCGCTCCTGGCGGCAGAAGATGAAGCGCGGTCACGTCCCGCCGTCGGGCAGGCTCAAACCTGCTCGGCTTCCGCCGCCAGCTGCCGGGCCATCATCTTCAGCGATTGGCGGGCAATCACCCAGCGGTGCACTTCGGAAGCGCCGTCATAGATACGGAAGGCGCGCGCTTCGCGGTAAAAGGCTGCCAGCGGCGTCAGGTCAGAGACACCCGCGCCGCCGCACATCTGGATAGCGCGGTCGATAATCCGGTTGACCGCCTCGGCCACAAAGACTTTGGCCATGGAGCTTTCCTGCCGGGCACGCTCTCCCTGCACGATGAGCCAGGCGGCGTGGCGTACGATGAGGCGGCTGGCGTGCAGTTCAATCTCCGAATCGGCCACCATCCACTGCATCGCCTGGCGCGTTGCCAGCCGGTCGCCAAAGGCGTCGCGCTGCAAGATGTAAGCCATGCCCGTTTCCAGCGCCCGCTGGGCAGCGCCAAGCCAGCGCATGCAGTGGGTGAGGCGGGCGGGGCCGAGCCGCTCCTGGGCGTGCGCATACCCCCGGCCTTCTTGGCCGAGGATGGCGTCGTGCGACACGACACAGTCATGAAAGAACACCTCGCAGTGGCCGCCGAGCGCGTGGTTGAGCCCGCCGATGCGGCGCCGCACTTCCACACCGGGATTGTCGGCATCGACGAGAAAGATGGTGGCGCCGTCGCGCGGAGCCACGTCCGGATTGCTGTGCGCCATCACCAGGAACACCGAGGCCGTCTCGGCGCCGGTAGACCACCATTTGTGGCCGCGGATCAGCCATTCATCGCCGCGGCGCTCAGCGCGGCTCTGGAGCATGGTCGGGTCTGAGCCGGCGCCCGGCGCCGGCTCGGTCATACAAAAGGCCGAGTTGATGGCGCCGGCTGCCAGCGGCGCCAGGTACCGCTCCTGCTGCGCCGGCGTGCCTAGCAAATGCAGCAGGTGCATATTGCCCTCGTCGGGTGCGGCGCAGTTCAGGACCAGCGGCCCCAGCAAGGAGCGGCCGGCCGCCTCGAAGATAGGGGCCATCTCCAGCAGGTTGAGACCCAGGCCGCCGTGGGCGCCCGGGAGCTGCGGGCCAAAGATGCCCCACTCTTTGGCACTGCTGCGCAGCTCGGCCAGCCGGCCCGGCGGCAGCTCTCCCTGGCTGTCCAGCTCCGCTTCGGCCGGGATGACGGCTTCGTCGACAAAAGCGCGCACCCGCGCCGCAAGCTCAACCACATGGTCTGCATCGGCGAACATCATCGCGATTCCTCCCTCGTGGGCGCTACCGCGCTCCGCTGTGTAACTGGCGCCGGGCAGTGTAGCGCTCGTTGCCGGCGGCGGCAAGATCCCCTATCATCACGCGCCGTGCCACCCTGGGAGGATCAATGCTGGAACGACCTGCGGCTCTGCAGCAAGGCCTGACGGCCTTCCTGGCGGAGACGCTGCAGCGCCCTGTCGCCGTAAGCGAGCTGCAGCCGCTGGCCGGCGGCGCCTCCCGGGAGACGTGGCGGCTGCGCCTGGAGGCGGCTCCGGACGAGCCCGTCTGGCTCGTGCTGCGGCTGGACATGGCGGCGACGATGAATCCGGCTGCGCTCAGCCGCGCCGAGGAGTTTCGGCTGCTGCAGCAAGCCAGCAGCGCCGGCGTCCGCTGCCCGCACCCCGTTGCCCTCTGTGTCGATCCCGCCGTTTTGGGCGCCCCGTTCTTCCTCATGACATACGTCGCCGGCGAGTCAATCGGGCCGCGGGTGGTACGCCGCCCGGAGCTGGCGGCAGCGCGCGCCATGCTGGCGCCGCAGATGGCCCAGCAGCTTGCGCTTATCCACCAGCTGGAGCCCCTGCCTTTCCTGCCGCGACCTGAGCCGGCCGCCAGCCCGGCGCAGCAGATCGTGGCCGGCCTGCGGCGCACGCTGGCGGAGCTGCAGATTGATAGCCCGGGCCTGGTAGCCGGCCTGCGCTGGTTGGAACAGCAGGCGCCGCCAGCCCCGGCGCGCCTGGCGTTGCTGCATGGCGACTTCCGCATCGGCAATATCATCGTCGACGAGCAAGGGCTGGCGGCGGTCATCGACTGGGAGTTCGCGCATCTCGGCGACCCGCTGGAAGACGTGGCCTGGCCGCTGGTGCGCGACTGGCGCTTTGGGCACGACAGGCTGCGGCTGGGCGGCGTTGCCGACGGCGAATCCTATCTCCAGGCCTACGAGCGCGAGAGCGGAACGGCTGTCGACCGCGCGGCTGTGCGCTACTGGGAGATCATGGGCAATATGAAGTGGGCGGTGACCTGCCTGGTGCAGGCGGAGCGGCACCTCTCCGGGGCCGACCCCAGCATCGAGCTGGCCAGCCTGGGCCGGCGCAGCGCGGAAATGGAGTACGAGCTGCTGCGCCTGATTGCCGGCTACGACTGACGGGCGGCAAGTGTGGCCCGTCAAGAAAAGAGGCCGGGCTCTGGCGAGTCCGGCCTCTGACGGCTACGGTTGCGTTAGCTCGGCGGGCAGCTCCTTAGGGTCGATGCCCGCCTCCTTCAGCTCCTTGAAGAAGCGAGAGCGCTCACGCGCGTTGGCGACCCGCGCCTGGCGCACGTCGTCGGCCTCCATGTCGTCGGTGACCTTGATATAGTTGGGCGGCGCAATGTTGGGCGGCAGCTGGAATCCGCCGTCCCCGCCTGTGGCCGCGGCGGGCGCTGCTGGCTCCGGCGCGGCCGCTGCGGGTGCTGTCTCCTCGCGGGCCGTTGCCCCGGCGGAGGCGGCGGCGTCGGCCACGGCTGTCTGCTGTGCTTCCCACTCTTTGGGGTCTATACCCCGCTCCTTCAGCTCTTTGAAGAACTGCGAGCGAATCCGCGCATTCTGCACGCGCGCCTGCCGCACCGCATCGGCATCCATGTCGTCTGTAATCTCGACGTAGTTCGGGCCCGGGATCGAGGTCGAGGGCACAGCCTCGGGCTCGCGCGCCGTCGCCGGGGTCGGCTCGGCAATCTGAGCGGCCTGCGCCGAGTCGGCGGTGGCGGCGGGCGCTGCTGCAGGATCCTCACGCACTTCTGTCACCTGGCTGGGATCGACGCCGGCTTCCTTGAGCGCCTTGTTGTAGGCCGAGCGCGCTTTGGCGTTGGCAATGCGCGCCTGGCGCACCTGGTCCGGGCTCATCTCGTCGGTAATTTCGATATAGGTAGGCTCGGGGATACCGGCGGCGACGACCGGCGACTGCTTCTGCATCTCGGCCACAACCGGCTCTCCCGGCGCGCCGGCTGTCGGCACGGCGGTTGCCATCTCGCCCTGCTCCTTCAGCGTCTTCACCGCCTGCGAGCGCGCCTTAGCGTTGGCAATGCGCGCCTGGCGCACCTGGTCCGGACTCATGTCGTCGGTAATCTCGATGAAGGGATAGTCGACGCCTGGCACCAGGTCTTCGGCGCTCTTGGTGGTCGCCGGGGCGGCCGCGGGCGCGGCCACGGCTGCCGCTGTGGGTGGCGCGCCGCCTACGGGCGGGCCCATGCGAGCGCCCTGCCAGGTGTGGAAAGCGGCAATGCGCACGGCGGTTTGCGGGTCGCCCTCCAGCTCGTCGCTGGCTGTCGCCGGCCTGTCGCTGGGGCCGGGAACGATACGCATATTGGCGCCCCGCGGCGTGGACGCTGCCTGAGCCGCCGCCAGCCGTCTCGCCTTCGCCAGCTGCTCAGGAACGTCGGCGGCCACCGGGATCTCGAAGCCAAACGTCTGCGCCGTGTTATACCGCTGGCCCGGAGACGCCGCCTGCATCGCCACCGTATTCTCTTTGACGGCGCGACTGAGGGTCGCAAATAAGCCGGCCATGATGACGCCGAGCAAAATGACGAGGATGCCGATGACGCCGGCCAGGATGAAAATGTTCATGGGCAACAGTCCTTCTCACTCATATGATCGCGCTGTCTGATTATACGGTTGGCACCTGACTGAGGCAATTGCTGCCCCGCCCGCTACGGCAGCTCGCCCTGCCGCATCTGCGCCGCCAGGAAGTCGAGCAGATCAATCTGGGTCAGGATACCCTGTACACTGCCGGCGCTGGCGATGATGACGGCGTGGCGCGTGGCGAACATGCCGACGAGCGTCTCCAGCGGCGTGCCCGGCTGCACCACGGCGACGTTGCGGTCTATCACTTCTTCAATGGTGGCATCCTGGTCGCGGCGAGTAGAAAGCATGTGCTTGAGCAGGTCCACCTCGCGCACCAGGCCGGCCAATTGCTCGTCGTCGCCGACGACTGGAAGCTGGGAGATGCCGTGCTGCTTCATCAGGGCCACCACGTCAGTCAGCCGGTCAGAAGGCCGGGCCGTGATCAGCTCCGTTATGCCCTTGGTTGCCTGCACATCGGCGGCGCTCAGATCGATCCAGGCGCGTTCCAGGAAGCTATTCTCGCGCATCCAATCGTCGCTGAAGAGCTTGCTCAGGTAACGCGAGCCGGAATCGGGAATGATGATGACCACGACGTCGTCCGGCCCGAGGTGGTGCTCGCGCGCATAAGCCATCGCAGCCCAGACGGCCGAGCCCGACGAGCCGCCGCAGAAGATCCCCTCTTCGCGGACGAGCCGGCGCGTGATGAGGAAGCTATCCTGGTCGCTCACCTGCACGATTTCGTCAACTACTGCCAGATCGGTCGTGCCGGGCAGGAAATCCTCGCCAATCCCTTCAACTTTATAGCTCTCGGCCTTCGTAAACCGGCCGCTGCGGTGTAGCTCGTAGAGGATGGAGCCAATGGGGTCGGCGCCGATCACCTTGACCGCGGGGTTCTTCTCCTTCAGGTAGCGCCCGGCGCCGCTGATCGTGCCGCCCGTGCCCATACCGGCGACGAAGTGCGTTACGCGCCCGGCTGTCTGCTCCCAGATTTCCGGGCCGGTCGTCTCGTAATGCGCCTGCGGATTGACCGGATTGCGATACTGGTCGGCGAGAATCGCGTTGGGCGTTTCCTCCACCAGCCGTTCCGCCACCTTGTAATAGCTGCGGGGATCATCTGGCTCGACGGCAGTTGGCGTCACCACGACGCGAGCGCCATAGGCGCGCAGCAGCTGAATCTTCTCCTGAGACATCTTGTCCGGCATGACAAAGATGCAGCGGTAGCCCTTGGTGGCGGCTGCCAGCGCCAGCCCGACGCCCGTGTTGCCAGAGGTGGCCTCGACGATGGTGCCGCCCGGCTGCAGCGCGCCGCTCTCTTCGGCGGCGGCAATAATGGCCGGGCCAATCCGGTCTTTGACCGACCCCCCAGGGTTAAAGAATTCAAGCTTGGCCAGGAGCTGGCACGGCAGCTCGCGCCCGACCGAATTGAGGCGGACCAGCGGTGTGTTGCCGATCGTGGCGACGATATCGGGGTGAACGGCCATCGCAGAGAGCATTTCCGTATCTGTGACTGCAGCAAATGCCATGGGTCTGTCCTCAGTTTTAATAGCAGGATGCGGATGTCGATAAGCTTCCTCTAGTATAGCGGAACTGTCCCTCCTGTCATCGTCTACCGGCGAGATGGCACGGCGGGGGCGACGATTGCCGGGCTACTTCCCTGCGATTGTCACATTCCCAGGTTGATTGCGTGAAGGAGGCGTTTATAATAGCGGTACTGTCGCATTTGACTCAGACGCTCGGGCGCGCGCCGGCCCGGGCAGCCAGGGAGGTCCTCATGAAGCGCCGTTTACGGTATGTGCCTGTACTTGTTCTCTTGCTATCGCTCTTGCTGGCGAGTACGGTTTTCGCCGAGACAACCTACACCGTCCAACCGGGGGATACACTCTACCGCATCGCTGCCAGATTCGGCACCAACGTGCCCACGCTGGTAGCCATGAATGATATCAGCAACCCGAACTATATCTGGGTCGGCCAGGTGCTGCGGGTTCCGGGCGAAGGAGACACGTCGCCGCCGCCCGGCGGGCAGCCGCCGCCTTCGCCAGCTCCGAGCCCGGGCGGCACCTACACCGTGCGCGCCGGGGACACACTCTACCGCATCGCCGCCCAGTTTGGCACCAACATCGTGGCGCTGGCGGCGGCGAACAACATCTCCAACCCCAATTACATCTGGGTGGGCCAGGTGCTGACCATTCCCGGCGGCACAAGCGGCGGGACGACGCCGCCGCCTTCGGGCGGCTCGCCGGGTGGTGGTGCGCCGCCTCCGCCGATCACCGGCGGCAGCTTCGAGCTGGGCGGCCAGGCCACGGGCATGGGCGCCGCCGACCGGATGCGCCACGCGGGTATGGTCTGGGTGAAGTTCCAGCACAAGTGGAGCCCCGGCGACGACCCCGGCGCGGTCGCCGGCCGGATCAGTGAAGCGCACAATGCGGGCTTCAAGGTGCTGCTGAGCATTCCTGGGGCCAATCTTTACCCGGCGCCGGGCTCCATCGACTTTGGCGCCTACGCCAGCTTCCTTGGCGGCGTGGCGGCGTTGGGCCCGGACGCTATCGAGGTCTGGAACGAGCAGAACATTGACCGCGAATGGCCGGCCGGGCAGATCAGCCCGCAGGCTTATGTCAACAATGTGCTGCGCCCGGCGTACACGGCGATCAAGGCCGCCAATCCCAACGTCCTCGTTATCTCCGGCGCGCCCGCGCCCACCGGCTTTGACAACGGCACCAATGCCTGGGCCGACAACCGCTACATCAGCGGCATGGCCGCTGCCGGCGCCGCCAGTTACATGGACTGCGTCGGCGTCCACTTTAACGCCGGCGCCACGTCGCCCCACGCCACCAGCGGCCACTCGGGCGGCTCGCACTATAGCTGGTATTACCAGCCGATGGTGAACGTCTATTACAATGCCTTCGGCGGCTCGCGCAAGCTTTGCTTCACCGAGCTGGGCTACCTCTCCGGCGACGGCTTCCCCGGCATCTCGGACGCCTTTGCCTGGGCGCGCAATACGTCGGTGGCGCAGCAGGCCCAGTGGCTGGCAGAGACCGCCTCACTGGCCTCGAGCAGCGGCCGGGTACGCATGATGATCGTCTTCAACGTGGACTTCACCACCTACGATCCCGGCGGCGATCCGCAGGCCGGCTACGCCATGGTGCGGCCTGACGGCAGCTGTCCGTCCTGCGATTCACTGCATGGCGTCACCGGCGGGCGCTGATTGGCGCCGCTTGCGGCAGAGAATATAATCCCATAGGTCTGGCGGCGGCTCGTCACCGCCGCCAGACCGGCAACGTTGATAATCAAGAAAAGGGGGCGCCTGAGGCGCCCCCTCTGTTAGTGAGGTGATCCCATGAAAGTGCGCCGCATCCTCGCCGCGAAGTCAGGCGAACTCATTACCATGCGGCCGGAGCAGACGATCAGGGAAGCCGTGCGCCTGCTCACGGAGCATAACATCGGGGCGGTGGTCATCGTCAGCGCCGACGCGCCGCGGCCGGTGGGCATTCTGTCTGAGCGCGACATCATCCGCCGGGCGGCTCAGGACGAAGCCTGCTTTGCCGACCCTGTGGAGACGATTATGACGCCAAATCCTGTGACCGGGATGCCACAGGACGATCTTTATTCGGTAGCGCACACGATGACGGAGCGCCGCTTCCGCCACCTGCCAATTGTGGACGAGGGGCTGCTGGTAGGCATCATCTCCATTGGGGACGTGATGAAAGCTCAGCGTGATGCCTACCGGGGAGAAATAGACACCCGCGAGGTGCAGCTATTGGCCGGTGGCGAAGAGTAAGATCCGGGTCTGCCAGCGAGCCGGCATTTCCAACCTACTGAGCAAAGGAGACTAGCCATGTCCGAACTCGGCACGGAAGCCAACCCCCTGCGCGTGGCGATTGTGGGCGCGGGGCCTACCGGATTCTACGCAGCCGAACAGCTATCTAAGCAGAAGCAGGTGAAGGTACAGGTAGACATGTACGAGCGCCTGCCGACGCCTTTTGGTCTGGTGCGCTACGGGGTAGCGCCCGACCACCAGAAGATTAAGTCGGTCACCAAGATCTTTGACCGGGTGGCGCAGCAGCCCGGCTTCCGCTTCTTCGGCAACGTGGAAATCGGCAAGCACGTTACCGTCGACGATTTGCGCCGTCATTATCACCAGATCATCTTCACGACCGGCGCGCAGACCGACCGCAACCTGAACATTCCGGGCGAAGAGCTGGAAGGCAGCTACGCGGCCACTGATTTTGTCGCCTGGTATAACGGCCATCCTGACTACCGCGACTGCGAGTTCGACCTCTCGGTCGAGTCGGCGGCGGTAATCGGCGTGGGCAACGTGGCGGTCGACGTGGTGCGCATCCTCAGCCGCACGCCAGAGGAGCTGGGGCGCACCGATATTGCCGACTACGCGCTGGAAGCGCTGAGCAAGAGCAATATCCGCGAGGTCTATATGATTGGCCGCCGCGGCCCGGCCCAGGCAGCCTTCACCACCCCCGAAATCAAAGAGCTGGGCGAGCTGGACGACGCGATCTGCTGGGCGCCGCCGGAAGAAGCGACCCTGGACCCGCTGAGCGAGGAATCGCTGGCGGAAAGCGCCGACCGGGCCACCACCCGCAAGGTGGAGATTATCCAGAGTTACAGCCAGGAGATCCCGGCCACCGACAAGACGCGCCGCATTATCCTGCGCTTCCTTGTCTCCCCGGTAGAGTTCATCGGCGACGAGGCAGGCCACCTGGCCGCCATCCGCATGGTGCACAACGAACTGTACCAGACCGACGCCGGCACGCTGCGCCCGCGGGCGACCGAGCGCGAAGAGGTAATCAAGGCGGGCATTGCCTTCCGCTCCATCGGCTATATCGGCGTGCCGGTTCCCGGCGTGCCCTTTAAGGATAGCTGGGGGGTGATTCTCAATCAGGACGGGCGGGTGATCGACCCCGAGACCCAGAAGCCGATCACCGGCCTCTACACAGCCGGCTGGATCAAGCGCGGCGCCAGCGGCGTCATTGGCACCAACAAGCCGGACGCCGCCGAAACGGTGGAGCTGATGTTTGACGACGTAGCCGCGGGAGCCATTCTGCAGCCGGAGAGGCCGACGGCGGAAGCCGCGCTGGCGCTCGTGGCCGAGCGGCAGCCCCACTACTTCAGCTATGAGGATTGGCAGCGCCTGGACGAGATCGAAGTGCAGCGCGGCGAAGCGCTGGGCCGCCCGCGCGTCAAGTTCACCGACGTGGAGGAGATGCTGGCGGCGCTGGAGAAACAGACGGCTTGAGCCGGCGCGCAAGCGCGGCTCGGCCCAGGCCCGGCCGGCTGCCATAAGCCGGCCGGGCCCTTCTGTCTCTGATGGAACGAGTAACCATCTACAGCGACGGCGGCGCCGACCCCAATCCGGGCATTGGCGGCTGGGCCGCCATCCTCCGCCTGGGCGACCATGAAAGGGTCCTTTCCGGGAGCCACCCGCAGACGACCAACAACCGCATGGAGCTGCAGGCCGCCATCGCGGCGCTGGAGGCGCTGACCCGGCCCTGTCAGGTCGATTTCTACACCGATTCCCAGTACGTGCGCCAGGGTATCAGCCAGTGGATTGAAGACTGGGCGCGCCGCGGCTGGCGCAGCCAGTCCGGGCAGAAGATTGCCAACGTCGATCTCTGGCAGCGCCTGTGGGAGCTAAGCCAGCAGCACGAGATCGAATGGCACTGGGTGCGGGGGCACAGCGGCAACCGCTACAATGAGCGGGTAGACGAGCTGGCGCGCGCGGCGCGGCTGGCGATTACGCCCACGGTCGAGCTGGATGCCGCTGCGCCCCGTCTCTACGTGCGCGCCTCGGTCAGCGGCAATCCCGGGCCGGGCGGCTGGGGCGTCGTCGTTGAAGAGGGAGGCGATACCAGGCAGTTCAGCGGCTCAGAGCCGGAGACGACGAACAATCGCATGGAGCTGCGCGCCGCCATCGAGGCGCTGGGGCTGGTTGCGCCGGCCCAACCTGTCCAGCTCTTCACCACCTCCGACTACGTCTACCAGGGCGCCACCTCATGGATCGACGGCTGGCGCAAGCGCGGCTGGCAGAAGCAGGGAGGGCAGCCCGTAGCCAATGCCGACCTATGGCAGGAGCTGGACCGGCTGCTGCAGGGGCGCACGGGCGCCGTACACTGGGTTAACGCTAAAGGGAAGGGAGAGGAGATGCCGCTGGGTCTGGTCGAGGCCGGCCGGCTGGCGGTCGAGGCGCGCGAGCTTACTTAGAAGGCGCACCCGGCGCTATTTGCGCTTCGGCAGGCGGCGGCAGGTTACATGGAGGAAGCCAAAATCGTCGACGGGCGGTATCAGCTCTTCTACTTCTAGGACGAGGAAAACAGAGCCGTCCAGATGCAATTCTTCGCCGACCTGAGGCGCGCGATCGACGTTGACGATAGCGCCGTTGTGGCTGCCATCCTCGACCACGTAGCTCATCTTATACTGCTGCTTTGCTCCAGTCATCCCCCACTCCTCAACAGCGCCTGCAGGCAGATTAGTGTCCCAGTTTTTTCTCTCATTTTATTGGCCGGAGCCGTCCTGAATCTTGACTTTCGGGCAGGTTCGGCTACAATACATTCCTTGCTAGCCGAAGTGGCGAAATTGGCAGACGCGCTACGTTCAGGGCGTAGTGGGCTTACGCCCATGTGGGTTCGAGTCCCACCTTCGGCATCGACAAACCCGGCCACTGCGCCGGGTTTTTTCGTTGGCGGTCCCGGCTGCTTCATTGCGCCGCCTCCGCCTGGCAGCGCGCCAGTAAGTGCGGGTTGCTCACGGCCAGCTTTTCTTCGGCCGTGCGCAGGCAATGGTCGAGGAGCGCCTGCCAGCGCTCGGGCCGGTCATAGTCGCCCGCAGTGATAGCGGCGCACAGGCGGTGGCGCATTTCGCGGACGCCGGCCATCTGCTCGGCGCTGCTGGCCGGTAGGGTGGCGTCCCGCCCCAACAGCGCCGCCAGCCGCTGCCATTCGCTTGCCAGCTGCCCGCCGGAAAGCTCCAGCTCGCGCCGCACAATGGCCAGCACGTTGGCGGCGACCAGGGTCTGGAAACGCAGGCGTGGCTCGGCAAGCATGGGCAGGACATGCTGGGCCAGATGTGCCTGTACGGCTGCGAGCAATTCCACTGCGTCTGGTCGATCCTGCATACCTGTCCCTCAAACGGTTCATTGTACTGAAGTTGAGTGCGCAGTCAACCAGAGATAGAATGGCGGCTCGACATATAACCTCACCGCAAAAGGAGCGCGGGCGGCGCGCCCGCCTCACATCAGGAAAGCCTATGGAACAGCTCTTAGCCGAAACGACGACCATTACCCGCGCGGCGGGCGCGGCAATCATGCACTATTACCAGAGCCGCTTCAACGTCGCCGACAAGTCGCCGGACAACCCCGTGACCGACGCCGACCTGGCGGCCGACGGCCTCTTGCACGAGCGGCTGCTGGCGTTGCTGCCGGAGGCAGGCTGGCTGAGCGAGGAGACGGCCGACAGCGAGGCGCGCCTGGAGCGCCGGTTCGTCTGGGTTGTCGATCCCCTGGACGGTACCAAAGAGTTTGTCATGGGCATCCCCGAGTTTTCCGTCGCGGTGGCGCTGGTCGAGGGGGATACGCCCGTGCTGGCCGTCGTCTACAACCCGGCTACCGAGGAGCTATACAGCGCGCACAAAGGCGGCGGGCTAACCTATAACGGCGCTCCCGTCGCGACGAGCAGCCGTGACCGTCTTGCCGGCGCGCGCGTCGACGCCAGCCGCTCGGAGATGAAACGGGGCGAGTTTGAGCCGTTCGCCGCGCTGGTCGAGCTAAATGTGGTGGGTAGCATCGCCTATAAGCTGGCGCGCGTGGCCGCGGGGCAGGCCGACGCCACCTGGAGCCGTGGCCCCAAGCACGAGTGGGATATCTGCGCGGGCGCGCTGCTCGTCAGCGAAGGCGGAGGCAGCTGTGTCGATCTCGACGGCGCGCCGCTGCGCTTCAACAAGAGCTTTCCCAAAGTCAACGGCCTCATTGCCGACAATGGCCGGCTCCACGACGAGCTCCTGCGCACGCTGAGCCCGCATGGGGCGGCGCGCGTCGATCCCGCCCGCTTTTGACACCCCTATTTCGCTATGGTAATATCCCCTGGCTCCGGTAGACTGGACATAGCGCCGGCCGGAGATCCCTCCATGCCGGTCAAATCTGATAGTCAGTGTCTGCTTTGAACGGTTTGTGCGATAAGGAGTCAGCGGATGAGATCGCGTACTGAAATGATGGTGGATCGCCTGCGCGACTTGCAGGCGGGCACGCCGGACATTGAAGCCTCGGCCGTCGTCAGTGTAGACGGCCTCATTATGGCCTCCTCGCTCCCGGCCGGGGTGGATGAGGACCGCATTTCCGCCATGTCTGCCGCGATGCTCTCACTGGGCGACCGTATCGCCGACGAGCTGAACCGCGGCCGGCTGGAACGCGTTTATATCAGCGGCGCTAACGGGATCATCGTGCTCATGGCCGTCGGCGATGACGCCGTCCTGACCGTACTGGCGCGCAGCACCGCGAAGTTGGGCCTGATCTTTCTCGACGCCAGCCGGGCTGCTGACGATTTGACACGACTGCTATAACTCTTTCGGCAAGGACGGTATGGTTGCAATACCACGACCTCCTCAAGCAGCGTTCGACAATGTGGGGCATGTCACCCAGAATGACATGCCCCACTTTTCTTTTTACGCGCAGCTACCTTATGTCACAGTAACGACGGGCTGCGCAATGCTTCATTACCAGACACGATGGGTGAGGTAATCCCGATGACCAAATACATCTTTTTCACCGGCGGCGTTGTCAGCTCAGTGGGCAAAGGCGTTACAGCTGCGGCGCTGGGCCGTATCCTCAAGGCCCGCGGGCTGCGCATCGCCGTGCAGAAGCTGGATCCATACATCAACGTCGATCCCGGCACGATGTCGCCCTACCAGCACGGGGAAGTCTTCGTCACCGAGGATGGCGCGGAAACGGACCTCGACCTCGGCCATTACGAGCGCTTCATCAACATCAACCTGAGCCAGATGTCCAACGTCACCACCGGCCGGGTCTATGCCGACGTCATCGCCAAGGAGCGACGCGGCGACTACCTGGGCGGCACCATTCAGGTCATCCCGCACATCACCAATGAAATTAAGCGCTTTATCCGCGTCGTCGCCGAGAGCACTGACGCCGACGTCGTGCTCGTGGAAGTGGGCGGCACAGTGGGCGACATCGAGAGCCTGCCCTTCCTTGAAGCGCTACGCCAGATGCGCTCGGACGTGGGGCGTGAGAACACCCTCTACGTGCACGTCACCTTCCTGCCCTACATTGGCGCTAGCCGCGAACTGAAGACCAAGCCGACACAGCACAGCGTGCGCGAGCTGCGCAGCATCGGCATTCAGCCGGACGTGATCATTGCCCGCGCCGACCACCCGATTCCGCGCGAGCACATTGACAAGATTGCCCTCTTTACGGACGTGAAGCGAGAAGCCGTTATCCCCGCGGTTACTGCCGAGCTGCTCTACAACATTCCGCTGGAGCTGGAAGCCACCGGCCTGGCCGACCTGGTTGTCGAGCGGCTTGGCTTACAGGACAAGGTGCAGCCGCCTGATCTGACAGGGTGGGAGCGGATGATCGCCCGGATGCGACTGGGGCGCGAGCCGATCCGCATCGGCATCGTCGGCAAGTACGTCGAGCTGCACGACGCCTACATGAGCGTGCGCGAGGCGCTCTACCACGCGGGCATTGCCAGCGAGCGCAAAGTGGAGGTGGCCTGGATCCACTCCGACGATCTGGAACGGAGCGCGGCCGAAGAGGTTCTCAACGGATTGGCCGGCATTGTCGTGCCCGGCGGCTTTGGCTACCGCGGCGTCGAGGGCAAGATTACGGCCGCGCGCTGGGCGCGCGAGAACCGCGTCCCCTATCTCGGCCTCTGCCTGGGCATGCAGGTGATGTGCATTGAGTTCACGCGCGCCATCTTTGACAGCGACGAACCAAACAGCACCGAGTTCGACGAGACCACTGAGATCCCGGTCATCAGCCTCATGCCCGACCAGCACGAAATCGCTAACATGGGCGGCACTATGCGTCTGGGCGCCTATCCCTGTGTGCTACAGCCGGGCACGCGGGCGCGGGCGGCCTACAGCCAGGAGCAGGATACGGAACGCGTCTACGAGCGCCACCGCCACCGTTGGGAGTTCAATAACAAGTACCGCGAGCTTCTGGAAGAACACGGCATGGTCTTCAGCGGCCTCTCCCCCGACAACCGGTTGGTGGAGATTGCCGAGATGCGGGACCATCCTTTTATGCTCGGCAGCCAGTTCCACCCCGAGTTCAAGAGCCGGCCCAACCGGCCGCACCCGCTCTTTCTCGCCTTCTTGGAGGCGGCTGTAGCCTATGAGCAGCAGGGCGCGCCGGCACTGGCGGAGATGGAGCGCTCGCCCACCAACAACGCCTGAGCCGCGCCGCCGCGGTTAGTGCGGCTACCGCACCAGGTGATAGACGACGTCACTGCTGGCGAGGACGGCGACCGGCCGCTGCCGCCCCTCCTCCTCCCGCACAACCACGACGCGGTGGATGAAGTGCTCCAGCAGCTTCTGGGCGACGTCGGCCAGGCTTGCCTCGGGCGCAATCGTAACCACGTCTGGCGTCATGCAGGCCCGTACGAGCAGGTCGTGCCAGGCGTCCGAGCCGGCCGCCTCGCGCAGCACGTCGGTATGCGTGAGCACGCCCTGGAGATAGCCCTCCTCGTCGACGACGACAAGCGCGCTGACATCCTCTTCCACCATCTGCTGTACGGCTTCCCGTAGCCGCGCCTCGCCAGAAATTGTGTAGACGCCATAGCGTTTGGCGTCCAGGACCGTAATCTGCTCTAACATAGCGCCGCGACCCTCCACTTGCTGTGCTGTACTGTATCGTGGAAGGCGGCGCCCGTCCACGCCTTCACCCGGCAAAATCGCGGCGCTTCGTAGCCCAGACTATGAGGGCCGTTCAGCCCATGATCTTGCGCGGATCTTCCCCCTCGCTGTGGCGCCGGGCGAAACGATAGGCGCGCGCCAGCGCCCGCCCTTCCTGTAGCTCCGAGCGTGTCGCCAGCGCCAGGCCATTATGGCTGATGACCACGCGGTGATAGACGCCCTCACTGCCTGCTTCAATTAACGGCTCCCTGATAACCTCGAAGCTGTATCCCAGCTTTTCCAACTCGGCGCGATCCTCTTCCACAGTTCCTCCACTGCACTATCTACGCCGGCGCCGGCTTGTGAAGCTGCGCCGGCAAGCGCTAGAAGGCGAGCAGCTCGCTCATGGCGTCACGGATGGCGCTCACGGTGGGAACCACTGCATTCATCAGCGTATAGTTAAAGGGCACGGGCACGGGCGGCGCCGCCAGCCGGCGGATGGGCGCATCGAGGTAGATGAACGCCTCGCTGGCGAGTACGGCGGCAATCTCGGCGCCAAAGCCGGCCAGCTCAATATCCTCGTGAACAATCAGGCATTTGCCCGTCTTTTGCACCGATGCCAGCACGGCCTGCCTGTCCCAGGGCAGGATAGTGCGCAGGTCGAGCAGGTCCACGCTGGCGCCCAGCTCGCCGGCCGCCAGCTCGCAGCGCTCCACCATCGCGCCCCAGCTGACCACCGTGAGGTCGTCGCCCGCCAGCAGGCGGCGCGCCACGCCAAAGGGAATCATGTAGTCGTCGCCGGGATAGGGCCGGCGCGCCCAGTTGGCGTCGAGCTGGGCACGATGCTCGAAGAAGATAACCGGGTCTTCGCCGCGCAGGGCGCTGCGCAGCAGCCCCACGGCGTCCTCGGCGTTGGCGGGGAAGGCCACGCGCCAGCCGGTGGCGTGCGCGAAGGCGACTTCGCCGGTGACGCTGTGCCACGGGTCGCCCACCTTGCGCCCGAAACCGCCGGGCAGACGCACCACCACCGGCGCCGCGAAGCGGCCGGCTGTGCGCCAGCGCAGCGTGCCCAGGTTGTGCAGCTGTTCCATCGCCGGGTCGGCGTATTTACGGAACTGGATCTCCGGCACGGGACGCAGCCCGGCGGCGGCCAGACCCATCGAGCGGCCGATGATGCCCTCCTCGGAGAGGCTGGTGTCAAAGACGCGGGAGCTGCCATATTTGCTCTGCAGTCCCATTGTCGCCGTGTGCACGCCGCCTTTGGCGCCCACATCCTCGCCAAAGACGAGGAGCCGCGGGTTATGAGCCAGCTCAGCGTCCAGCGTCCGGCGGATGGCGTCGATCATGTTGATGCGGCGGCGCTCTGGCGGGCGCGGCTCGCCCGCGGCGGCGGCCGGGCCGGCGGCGCCCCAGACGTGGCTGGTGACCTGGGCCGGGTCCGGCTCGGGGCGGGCCAGCGCGGCGTCGCGCGCGGCGGCCACGCTGCGCGCCACGTCCGCCGCCAGCGCTTCCCAGGCTGCCTCCTCCAGGAGATCCGGCGCCAGGTAGGCACGCAGCGCAGGCAGCGGATCGCGTTCCCACTCGGCGGCCAGCCGCTCCTCGCTCTTGTAGCTCTGCGTATCGTGGCCGCTATGCCCGCTCAGGCGGGGCACGGTGAGGCGCAGCAGGCCCGGCCCCTGCCAGCGGCGCACGCTCTCCACCGCGGTGGCGACGAGCGCGGCCGTCTCCGCCGGCTCCGTGCCGCTGCCCTGCCAGATGGTCAGGTTCTGGAAAGAGGCCAGATTAGCGGCGATGTTGCCGCCCGGCGTCTGCAGCCGCTTCTCGACGCTGATGGCGTAATCGTTGTCTTCGACCACGAACAGCAACGGCAGGCTCAGCGTCGTGGCTATAGTCAGCGCCGACCAGAAACCGTTGGTCGCCACGGCGCCATCGCCGCCGAAGGCAAGGGCAATGCTGCCCTGCAGCGCCTCTTCGCCCAGCTCGTGGTGGCGATAGCAGAGCGCCTGGGCCCAGCCAGCGGCCGGGGTGAATTGCGAGCCAACATCGCCGGCCATTGGCAGGACGGTCAGCCCTTCCTGGCCGGGCAGGTTGAAGACGACGCCCACGTCGCGCCCCTCGCTGGGGCTGCCCATGCGGCCCATGCCGGCGGCAAAGGCATCTTCCACGGTAAGGCCGGCGCCGAGCATGAAGGGGCGGGAGCGGTAATAGACACTGGCAGCGTCGCCGGGCCGGGTAAGCAGCTGGCTCAGGAGGAGCTGCCCCAGCTCGTGGCCGCGCGCCGAGAACTGGTAGGGGACGTGGCCGCTGGGGTAGAGACTCTCTTCCTCCATATCGTCCATGGCGCGCGAAGTCAATGCCAGCCGCGCCAGCTGCCGCCAGTCAAACGCCGGATGCCGTTCTGTCATGGTTCCCTCGCTGGTCGCTTCCTGCGGAGATACAGGGGCTCTGCAGGCGGGCGCTGCGCCCGAAAACGGATAAGTGCAACTCAATGGTACCCAAGTCGTACTGACCGGCAAAAGCCCGCCAGGGAGCCCCCGTCGCGGCCGCTGCGACAGCCGCGAGCAGACGGCTACCTCCTGTTTATAGGACAGTTAGCCTACTTATTCGCCAAAATCGCTATGTTATAATCCACCATAAGCGCCTTAGGGGTTGATCATCCATACATAACAGTAGGATTTATATGAAATCGTGCGTCACCCGCAGCCGGCAGGGACAGCCGCTAACTGACACGTTGACTTTCGGCCAGACTGGTGGACTATGTTATACTATGCTGGGCGACGGCGGTCATATATGGGGACGCGCTGCCTCCAGTGGAGGGCGTTGGGTGAAGCAAGTGAACCATGAAACGTTTGCATAGCGGCGGCCAGGCGCTGGCCGAGTTTGCTCTGACGATTGTCGTCGTGCTGATGCTCCTCTTCCTGATCCTGGAAGCCGGGCGGATTCTGTGGGCCTGGGTAACGGTGCAGAGCGCCGCGCGTGACGGCGCGCGCTATGCCGTCACCGGGCAGGATGGCTGCGAGACGGGCTACGACCGCGTGCAGTGCGTCGTCACCACAACCTATCGCTCGTTGGCGACGCTGCCGCTCAACGACGATCCGAACGCCCTGTTTGAAGACGACAATTATTATCTCATCCAGGTCTACGGCGTAGACGAAACCGGCCAGCTGCTGTCCGACTATGCGGGGGCGCCCGGCCAGCCGGTCGTCGTCCGCGCCATTTACCGGGTACCACTCGTCACGCCTTTCTTCAGGCCAATACGCCAGTCGATTCCCATCTTCGGCCAGGTGGTGATGAACAATGAGCAATGGGGCAACCTGGGTGGGGCCACGGCCGGCGTCGGCCTGCCGCCGCCCATGCCCGATGTTCCCACGCCCGGCGTCACCCCCTCGCCGACGGCAACGTCTACGCCGGGACCCACGCCCACGGGTACGGCGACGGCCACGCCGACGGTGACCGTCACGGCGACACGCTGCCCGACCCAGTTTGAAGGCTCACTTGTCCAGGGCGAAGACAGCGCCAACGTCACCGGCGAGCTCTATTCCAACGTGACCCTCTTTGATACCAGTGTCACCACCACACCCGGCGTCTTTCCCACTATCGCCTCGGTGGCGCTGGGAGGGCCATACGACGGCCATGCCTGCGACGGCTTCGCCCAACCCATCGTCGATCCGCCATTTGAGGGCGGGCACGTCATCCTCGTGCGCAACGACACGCCGGGCGACGACACGTTTGATACGGCCATTGTGCTCACCGGCACGCCCACGTATACCCCGTCGCCAACCCCGACGCCGACACTGTCGCCGACCGTTCCGCCCACGTTAACGCCCGCGCCGAGTCCGACGCCCTCAAGCTCCTACCTGGTGCTCTTCCCTAGCTGCGGCTTTGGCCCGAATGTGAACATTCACGTCCAGGGTTACAACTTCCCCAGTGGCACGACGGTCAACCTCTTCTGGCGCGAGGATGGCCAGCAGCCTGCTTACCAGGGCGCGGCCGTCGGCCCTACCATCAGCCAGATGTGGCAGCTCAACAATGTGTCCAATGGCACTCATCAAGTCCAGGCAATCTACGGCTCGACAACCAGAACGGCTAATTTCGTCGTGCCCTGCGCCAACATAACGGCGACCGCGCCGGCCGCCACAGCTACCCCCACGCCTGTGCCCCCCGACCTGATCGTCAGCGGGCCGGTGCTCATCAGCACGCCGCCCATCGTCGAATACCGGCCGCTGCAGTTTGAGTTTACGATCAGCAACATCGGCGATATCGACGTAGATACGCAGTTCTTCACCGACGTTTACCTGGACCCGCCGGCCACCGCCATACGGCCGGAGGGCATTGGCCTGGACCATAGTGACGGCTATCAGGCCTCCAGCAGCCTGGCTGCCGGGGCCACACGGGTCATCGTGGTCAACTCGCCGCTTGGCTTTACCGGCGGCCTTGTCGGCACGCGCACTGTCTATGGCATGGTCGATTCCGTCCTGCAGGTGGCCGAAGGGGACGAGACCAACAACGTGTCGTCGGCGCTGCACGTGCCCAACGTGACGCCGGCGCCGTCGCCGACGCCGTCGCCAACCGTGGAGGGGGCCGGCGAGATCTCGGGACAGGTTATGGCCTTCATTGGCAACTGGGCGCCGCAGCGGCGGGCGCAGGTGTGGCTGGTAGATACCAGCACGGCGACGGTGAGCGCCGGTCCCGTGCAGACCGAGTACGATGGCCGTTATTTCATCGGTGGGGTGGCCCCGGGCACCTACAATCTCTACGCCTGTATCGAGATTGACAACCTGACCTTCGTCGGCGCGCGTCCCGGCATCTCGCCCAGCACGCCATTTGGCGACATTTTCATGTCGTACGACCCGCTGGGTTGCCCGATTAACTGATGCGTCATGAGGATGACGTGTCCACTGTAGCCTTCAAGGACGAGTTGATGAAACGCAGCGCGACAGGCCCACAGTTTAGTAGAGCAATCTTGCTGCTCCTGGCGCTGCTTTCGCTGGTCTTGGCCGGCCACGCCGCGGCGCGGGAGAGCGCCGCCCAGGCCCACGCCCCGCAATGGCAGTCGGCTCCCCCCGGAACGCGCCTCTCCAGCAACGCGCCGAATGGGGCCGATGGCCCGCTTCTTGCCAAATCGCCGGACGGCAGCCACATCATGGTTGCCTATAACCGGCGGGTCACAAATGCCCACGACCGCGATCCTTATATCCGTACCTTCGACGGGCAGAGCTGGTCTGCCACCTTGCCCGTGCACGTGACGGCGGGCACGGACACGGCGCTGTTGGCATTGAGCTACGGCGCCGACAACGTGGCGCACCTGATATGGGACGAGCCAAACGTGGGTCTGCGCTACAGCCGCTATCAGGGCGGCGCCTGGAGCGCGCCCAAGCTTATCGCCGCCGCCTCAGAGCGTCTGTTCGGCGCTGATATTAGCGTCTCCGGCTCGCAAATCGTCGACGTCGTCTGGGCCGCGAAGCCGCACGTGACGCAGAACCCGAATGTCTACCACGCGCGCTCCACAAACGGCGGCGTTAGTTGGTCTACGCCGGCGCCCATAGCCGAGACATTGCCCACGTCGGCCTTTCCCAAGGTCATGCATAGCGCCAACGGCTCTGTTCACGCCGTCTGGCAGGAGGGCACGGCGGCGCCCGGTTCGGCCATCCACTACGCGCGCGGCCTGCCGTGGAGCGACCCGATAAGCATCACGCCGCTCTCTATCGTCAACGCCCGGCGCCCATCGCTCGCAGTCGCCGGCAATTCGCTGCACGTGGCTTTTACACTCTGGCAGGCAGAGGGGACCTCCGAGTCAGACCAATGGGCCTACTACACCCAATGCTCCAGCAACTGCACCGTGGTCGCCCAGTGGAGCGTCCCGCTGAATGCGTCTGGCCAGGCGGTGCGCGTCAACGAAAGCGCCCCCTTCGACCTGATCACCGATTTAACGCATCACAGCGGCTGCAATTTCGCCTTCTTCCACGGCTATATACAGGCCGTCTCGCCCAACGAAGTCGTCTGGAATGTCAATAGCTGTGACGGCTGGAGCGGCGGCGGCCGCAACCAGGTGACAGGCTACAACATGCGCGGCCTGTACCCGCACGCCGTGATGCACAATAACACGGTGCACCTGGTGTACGAATGGGTGAACGGCAATGACCATCAGATCTATTACATGCAGGGCGTGTTACCGGCCGGCAGCGGTACGATCTATCTGCCCTTTGTGACGCGCTCGTAGACAGACATATGACCAAGCTTGAGTGGATCTTAACCGGGACTCTGGGCGTCCTCGTCGTCATAGTCGGCGCGCTGGCGCTCCTCCTCTGGCAGCGCCCCGGCATCGGCGCGGCGCCGCCACTGCCCGTGGTCGATGCGCCGGTAGCGCCGACGCCGGCGCTGGCGCGCAGCACGGCGCTCCTGGCCTTCAGCACAGCGCGCGCCGCAGCCCAGGCCTGGCAGCCCGACGCCCAGCTGGCTCACGCTGCGGCCACCTGGACGCAAGGGGCGCGCAAGGACGACCTCTTAACCGGTATGGCGACCTGGGATTTCACCTTTGTCTCGCCCGCGGCCGGCGCGCTGACCGTCGTCTCGGTCATCGAGGACGAAGCGAAGCTCATCGCCGAGCGCTCCATCGCCGAGGCGCCGGCGCTGCAGGATGTGTCCGGGTGGCGTATCGATAGCCCGCGCGCCGTGGCGCAGCTCATGGAGGCGGGCGGCGAAGCGTTCCTGCTGGGCTCGGGGACGACGACGATGACCGCATCGCTGAGCACGGCTCAGGAGAATGGGCAGATCGAGTGGTTTATTTCGCTTATTTCTAAATATACCGGCGACTCGTTTACGGTGCGCCTGAATGCAACGAGCGGCGATTTGATTGCTGTGGAGACGGCGCCGTAACAACAGGAAGAATACGGGAAACTGAGATGGTAGAAGTCTGCGCGCTCCGCAAACAACAAAAGGGCCAGAGCCTGGTGGAAGTGGCTCTGCTCCTGCCTGTCCTCATCATTCTGGTTATCGGCGTGGTGGAAGTGAGCCAGCTGGTCATCACGCAGAACCGCATCAGCACGGCCGCGCGCAACGCCGCCCGCTTTGGCGCCCAGGGCGGCGAAGACCTGGGCATGCAACACATCACCCTCAATACCGTCACCGAGACGCTCGACCTCAGCAGCGGCGTCTGGGACATCTTCGCGGTGCGCGGCGAGCTGGATATTAACGGCAATCTCCCCGAAGCTAACTTCAGCCATGACCATATCTACGGGGTTGGCGCCACCCAGGCCTTCACCAGCACGACGACCCCCGAGGCCTGGGAAGCATTGCGGGAAGAAATCGTAGACAGGCTCTCCTTCCCCGGCACCGATCCGGCCGGCCTCAAAGTCGTCGGCGTCCTCATCCTGCATGACGTCGAGTCGATCCTGGGCCTGAACGTCATCCCGGCGCTGACCGGCCAGAATACGGTGCGCGGCTTCAGCATCATGCGCAACAGCGCGCTGGCGACAACCGTCACGCAATCGACCGGCTGCACGGGCGTCTACCCGCTCATCGTCGACACCGGCACGCGTTCGGTGACGAAGACGCTGTATGACAGCCTCACCTTTACCTACCCCACGCCCAAGCCCAGCTACAACAGCTTTTCCGGCCACCAGGAAGACGTCGAGCTGCCGGCAGGGCGAGAGGGCATATTATACATGACCGCCGTGGGAACCGGGTCGCAGAACGTCGGTCTCCTCAGATGGAACACGGCCCTGTCCGGGAACAGGCTGGCAGCCAGCATGACCTACCCCGGCAACAGCAGCCATCCTTCCCTGGGTTTTCACGAACCGGGTGACGACACGGACAAGACACTGCATGTGGATGACTATGTGGCCCGCTCGACGGAGCCAATGGGCAATATGGCGACCCCGCTCAGGAACCACATAGACACGGGGCGCACGCTGCGCTTGCCCCTGTGGACGGAGGATAGCGGCGGCTACAACGGCGATGGTAACTACTTTACCATAGCCGGCTTCGGCATCTTCCGCATTCGCGGTTATGGCAGCGGTTGGATTCTGTTTGAGCTATTCCAGATTGATAACTCCTGTGGGCAAGGTTAGCGACTGCACTCTGCCCTCCGGGGCGTGAGATGGGATTTTGACTATGATCAGCTTTATCAGACGCCTTATCACTCAGACACAGCGGCCGGAAGGCGAGCGCGGCCAGAGCATCGTCCTGGTGGCCTTCGCCTTTATCGGCCTCCTGGCCGGCGTGGGCATCGCCGTCGACGTGGGGCTCGTCTACGCGCGCCGCGCCCAGCTTTCCGCCGCCGTGGACGCCGCCGTGCTGGCTGGCGTCGTCGAGCTGAACCGCTCCGCGGGCGAGCAGCAGAACGCCCTGGACCGCGCCGCTGAATTCCTCCACGCCAACCATATACCCGAAGGGGCGATTACCAATACCCTGGACAACAGCCTCTTCGCCTTTGACGCCGATACCAACTCGGCCACGCTGGGCGCGCGCACCTTTGCCCTGACGGTGACGCTGCCCGTCGATCTGCACTTTTTGCGGGTAATCAACTTTGAGTCGGTGGACCTGACGGCCACGGCGACCGCCTCCAACTTCCCCCTGGCCGACATCTACGCCAGCCGCCGCGTCGAAACCGGCGCCCTGAGCACCTCGAACCAGGCGGTCTTCGGCCCGCATCTGTGCGTCGATTTTGGCGACCCCTTTTCTTCCTTCAGCGATCCGCTGGCGCAGCAATACCGCGCCCGCTGGCTGGGCAATCCTAACCAGCGCGAGTACCGCTACCGTATCCTGATACCCGACAATTACGAGTCGCAGCTCTGCCCCGGCGGCAACGGCGTCGGCTCCACCTGCGACGTGGTGCGCGTCGAGCTGTTCGACGCCGACTCCTATAATCAGCCGGGCAACAACGACACCATCGTACATACACAGATAGCCATGGGCCACGGCATGAACGCGACGGAAGCAGGGAGCTGTGGCACCACCCAGGTGAACCCGTGCCTGATCGACACCCGCGAGCGGACGCTCGTCCCGGGCCAAGTCTCCGACCTCGATCAGATTAACCTGTGGTGGTTCCGCCGCATCGACGAGAATCGCGGCGCCGGCTCGTCGCCGGGCAACGGCGCCTGCGGTGAGCCCGGCAGCTATACGCCGGGCTATAACACCATCACGCGCTATACGCTTTATTTCTTCCAGCGCACGCCGGGCGGCACCATTCAGCGCGTTAACCTCGCCACCTATTATGGACAGGCGGGGCACTGGGCCCGCGATCAGCTATTCAGCAGCGATCCCAATGAGCACCTGGTGACAGACATGCGCTGGATCGCGCCGGGCGGCGAACCGATCTATGACCAGCCGGGGCAGGTCTATACCTTCTGCGATTCCAGCGTCGCCTGGCGCGGCGATCGCACTGGCTGCACGCCGGCCGCGTCCGGGCCGGGCAGCGGCTTTGAGATCGATATCAGCGACGACCTGGTGAGCATCGTCACCGACGACGCCAGCGGCGCCCGCTACCTCTACATGGAAGTGGAGACAATCAGCGGCGGCTCGGAGAATGGCTACGAGATCTGGGCCGGGCCGCGCAACTACGTCAACAGCGTCTCCAGCCACGTCAACGCGCGCAACGTGCAGATTGTCAACAACCCCAGCAGCCACAGCTCGCGCGGCGTCACGGTCTTTGGCCTGGGGCACCTGCCGATGAACTCGAACGTGGGCAACCGCGTCGAAATCCCGCTCATCTACGTGGGGCCGGAATATGCCGGCACGTCGGTTTTCATCACCAACTATGACTCTGACTCCGGCGCCTCGGGGCCGGTTACCTTCTACTTTGACACCATTGCGCAGTCGGACTGGTCCAAGTCATTTTCTGGCAGCGGGGCCGATGCAGACGGACTGACCGGGCGCTGCCGCATCGGCAGCTGCAACCGTCTCTTCGTGGAGCCGCCCTATCGCGTCGACATTCCCACCTACAGCAGTGACTGCAATCCGAGCAGCCCCAACGTGGATATCTGCACGCCTTTCTACGGCGGCCGGCTGATGGTCAGCTATCAAGGCGGCCAGCACGACACCTATCACTGGAACATCTCGATGAGCGGCCTTCCTTATCTCATTAAATAAATAGGTATAATCATGAACCGCAATGCAGCTTCAAGCCATCCACGTCAGGAGCGGCCCGGGTCGCAAAGGGGACAGAGCCTGGCCGAATATGGCCTGATCCTGCTGGCGGTCGCCGTGGCCCTGGTCGCCATTGTCGAGCTGATGGGCCCGGCTATCGGCGATCTGTTTGAGAGCTTCGCCGACGAGGCGCCGCTGGCGCCGCCCAACCTGATGGGCTACACGCCGCCGCCCACGCAGGCGCCGACCCTGACGCCCTCCCCCGGCCCTTCGCCGACCAACACGCCTACCGGAACCGCGACCAGCACGCCGACCCACACGCCCACCAGCACGCCGACCAGCACCGGCACGGCGACGCCGACCGTGTGGACCTACGTTCATTCCCTGGCCGGCGCTCATGGCCTCAATGCCTCCAATTGGACGGCCACGGCCACGGTGCGCGTGCGCAACACCAACAATATCTTTGTCAACGGCGCCACCGTGACCGGCAGCTGGACCGACTCCAACGGCGCCGCTCTCGGTTCGGGTAGCTGTACGACGAGCCAGATCGACAGCCAGGATGGCCGTTGTGACATAACGCTCAACAATATCAGCAATAGCGTGATGTACGTCACCTTTGCCGTGACGAACATTACGATCAGCGGCATGACCTATGATCCCAGCCGCAACGTCCAGACGTCGATTACCATCAACGCGCCGACCAGGATCTACGTCTCGTCGCTGGCCGGCACGTATACGAACCCGTCCGGGCCTAATTGGAGCCCTGCCGTAACGATTCGCATCCGTAACAGCAACAACGTCTTTGTCAACGGCGCCACGGTAGCCTGGAGCTGGGCGGACGGCAACGGCGCAGTTCTCAGCTCGGGAAGCTGTACGACGAGCCTGATTGGCGGCCAGGACGGCCGCTGCGACGTCAGCGCGAGCTTTAGCGAGAGCATACCATCGGTCACATTTTCGGTGACAGACGTTAGCAGCGACGGCATGGTTTATGACCCCGGCCTCAACAG
>CAZOGK010000006.1:111595-124354 GCA_964579295.1 uncultured Ardenticatenaceae bacterium | reverse complement strand
AAAGGAGCCGTCAGAGTAACAAAAGGAGTGAAAATACCGTGAAGACAATTCTGCGTAGTCGTGAGCTAAGCTGCCCCTCATGTGTCGCTAAGATCGAAAAAGCGCTCGGCGCCCTTCCCGGCGTTGCCAGCGCCACTGTTCATTTCAACACCGGCCGCATCGAGGTCGAGCACGACCCGGTGCAGGCCGCAGTGCCTGAGCTGGTTTCCGCCGTCCGCGAGGCTGGCTACGAAGCGCAGCCTTCGGCCTTTTAGAGGAGCCTATCGTGCTTACTTCCTACCTCGCCGCGTGGCGCCATCCGGGGCGGCGGCGCCGCGTGCTGATGATCGCCAGCGGGTCGCTGATCCTCGCCGCCCTCGGCGCCCGGCATCTGCTGCTGCAGGAGACCTGGTACGCTGTGATGATGGCCCTGGCCGCGCTGGTGGCCGGCAGCGACATTGCCCTGCGCGCCTGGCACAGCCTGCGCAGCCGTCACGTCAGCATCGAGCTGCTGGTGACCATCGCCGCCGGCGGCGCGCTGATCATCGGCGAAGCCTGGGAAGCGGCTGCCGTCACTTTCCTCTTCCTGCTCGGCGCCTATCTGGAAGCGCGCACCCTGGACCGCACCCGGCAGGTGCTGCAGGGGCTGTTGGAGCTGGCGCCGGCTGTGGCCATCGTCCTGCGCGACGGCGAGCAGGTGGAGGTGGCGCCCTATGACGTGGCTACCGGCGAGACCGTTCTGGTCAAGCCCGGCGGCAAGATCCCGGTCGATGGCCGGGTCAGCGCCGGCCGCTCCGTCGTGGACGAAAGCGCTATTACGGGCGAGCCATTGCCGGTGGAGAAGGTCACGGGCGACGCCGTCTTCGCCGGCACGATTAACCAGGCCGGCCTGCTGCAGCTAGAGGCGACCGGCGTCGGCGCCGACACGACGCTGGCGCGCATTATCCGCCGTGTGGAAGAGGCGCAGGAAGAGAAGGCGCCCACGCAGCGCTTCATCGAGCGCTTTGCCCGCTGGTACACGCCGGCCATCATCGCCCTCAGCGCTGTGGCCTTTCTGGTCAGCGGCGACATCCGCCTGGCCCTGACTCTGCTGGTCATCGGCTGCCCCGGCGCGCTGGTCATCTCCACGCCCGTCTCTATCGTCGCCGGCATCGGCCGGGCAGCGCAGCGCGGCATCCTCATCAAAGGCGGCGACTATCTGGAGAACGCCGGCAAGATCTCGGCGCTGGCGCTGGACAAGACGGGCACGCTCACGGCCGGCCGCCCCCGGGTGACCGACGTAATAGCGCTGGCGGCGACGCCAATGGCCGCGGCGCTGGCCGCGCCCGCTGGCGCCGCAATCCTGGCTGCAGAACGAGCGGCCGCGGCCGGCGCCGAAGACGAGCTGCTCCGCTGGGCGGCCATCGCCGAAGCCGGCTCGGAACATCCGCTGGCCGGCGCCATCCTGGAGGCGGCGCGCGAACTGCCGCCACTGCCGGCTGCCGACCAGTTCGAGACCTTTACCGGGCAGGGCGTCGTCGCTACCTTTGAGGGGCAGACGATTGCCGTCGGCACGCCCGGGCTGCTGGAGCGGTTGGAGATTCCCGTTCCGCGGCACGCCGAGGAAACGCGCCGGCGGCTGCAGGAAGATGGCAAGACGGCCGTGCTGGTAGCCCGCGCCGGACAGGTGATTGGCGTGCTGGGCGTTGCCGATACCGTGCGCCCGGACGCGGCGGAGATGGTCAGCCAGCTGCGCGCCGCCGGCGTCAAAGAGATCGTCATGCTGACCGGCGATAACCGGGGCACGGCTGAGGTGATTGGCCGGCAAACAGGCATCACCGATATTGCCGCCGGGTTGCTGCCCGAGGACAAGCTGGACATCATCCGCCAGCTTCAGGCCAGAGGGCACGTCGTCGCCATGGTCGGCGACGGCATTAACGACGCCCCGGCGCTGGCGGCGGCGGGCATCGGCATCGCCATGGGCGCGGCCGGCACGGACATTGCGCTGGAAACAGCGGACATGGCCCTCATGGCCGACGACCTACTCAGGCTGCCGGAGGCCATCAGGCTCTCCCATGCCACGCTGGGCAACATTCGCCAGAACGTGGCGATTGCCCTGGCGACGGTCACCATCTTGCTAGCCGGCGTGATGCTCGGCCAGGTGCATATGGCGGGGGGCATGCTCGTCCATGAAGCGTCTGTCCTCGTCGTCATTCTAAACGGCATGCGCCTGCTGCGCGCCTGAGGAAGCGCTAAGGGCCGGCAGCGCCTTGATCTGAATCAAGGCCCGGCGCCCTTTAATCCACTACTCTACGATATGAGATCCGCGGCGGCGTCCGCCGCCCAGGTAGAAGGAGTCACTTTCCGATGTTGAAGAAGAGATCATTGCGCCGGCGCGGTCTGCAGCTGCTCGCCATCGCTGCGCTGCTTGTGCTGGCCCTTGCCAGCTGCGCCATACCCCCGGAGGACGTGGAACTGGCGGCCGCCGACCTGACCGGCGAAGTTCATTACACCCTGCGTACCTCGATGGAGGGCGGCCTGGCCTTCGTCGGCGTCGGCGGCGCGATCGACGGCGTGACCAACCCGACGCTGGCCGCCGCGCCGGGGGATACGGTGACCATTACCCTCATCAACGGCGACGGCATGCCGCACGACCTGACCATCGACACGCTGGGCGTGACGACGGGCGAGCTGGCGACGGAAAACAGCTCGGCGACCATCTCCTTTGTCGTCGGCGAAGCCGGCACATTGAGCTACTACTGCTCTGTGCCCGGCCACCGCCAGGCAGGGATGGAAGGTCTCATCCAGGTAGGCGAGCCGGTCGCGGCGGCCACAGCCGGCAACATCGTCCACGATCCGGCCGAGCTGCCCGCACCTATCGGGGAGCGCGGCCCGACCCTGGTGCAGATTGATCTGACCGCGGTGGAGGTCGAAGGCCAGCTTGCCGACGGCGCCACCTACAACTACTTCACCTTTGACGGCGTCGTGCCGGGCCCCATGCTGCGCGTCCGTGAAGGAGATACGGTCGAGCTACGCCTCTACAACGAGGATGGCAGCGACTTTGTCCATTCCATCGACCTGCACGCCGTCAACGGCCCGCACGGCGGCGGCGGGCTGACGCAGGCGCCGGCGGGCGAAGAGCGCGTCTTCACCTTTGAAGCGCGCAACCCCGGCGTCTACGTCTACCATTGCGCCACGCCCAGCGTGCCGCATCATATCACCAACGGCATGTACGGCCTGATCGTCGTCGAGCCAGCCGGGGGCCTGCCGCCCGTGGACCGCGAGTTCTACGTGATGCAGGGCGAGCTGTACACGGCCGAGCCCTACGGCAGCACCGGCCGCCTGACCTTCGACCCGGACAAGATGAGCCGCGAGGCGCCCGAATATTACGTCTTCAATGGCGCCGCTGGCGCCCTGGCGGATGAGCAGAACGCGCTGCGCGCCCGAGTCGGCGAAACCGTGCGCATCTTCTTTGGCGTGGGCGGGCCGAACAAGACATCGTCCCTGCACGTCATCGGCGAAATCTTTGACCGCGCCTACAGCTTTGGCTCCCTCACCAGCGAGCCCCTGACGGACGTGCAGACGATCACCGTGCCGCCCGGCGGCGCCTGGGTCGTCGAGTTCAAGGTTGAGGTGCCCGGCGAATACCTGCTGGTGGACCATGCGCTCAGCCGCTCCGAGCGCGGCCTGGTGGGGCGACTGCTCGTCGAAGGAGATGAGCAGGAGGCCATCTTCTACAGCGGGCCGGCCGACTAAAGGTGGCTGGCGCCGTGCGCGCCGGCGCCGCTTACGGTATCCTTGCGGCTGCTGCCTGCCGTGTGCTGGGCAGCAGCCGCAAGGAGGCGCCCATGCACGACCAACCGGAACTGGCCCAGGAAATTGCGCTCGCCGTGCGCGACGCCTGCTTCCGGCTGGCAGCCAGCCGCTACGAAGATGCAGCCATGAGCGGCCTCTGCCATGAGGGCGCCCTGGAAGTGGCGCTGGATGCCATCCGCTCACTGGATGTGGTCCCCATTGTCGCCGCTGTCGCCCGCCAGCAGAGCCAGCCGTAGCGCCGCTTATCACCGGGCCGTTTCCTTTAACATAGCGCACTCTACCTCTGGCGCTTTCTCATCTTCTAATGTTCTTCTTTACCTGATCTCATCACTCGTTTACGCAGTAGCGCTATACTATGCGCAACTGAGAAACGGCCGTTTCATGCCGGCGGAGTGAGACGGCCAACCACGGAGCCACTTCCCCTGTTATTCGCCGCAAAATCTAGCTGTTGAGCAGCCGGCCACTGGCCGGTTTGTTCCCTTTTGGGCTGAGGGGGAGCTAAATAAGCAAACACGTAGCAGCAAAAGTGGCGTATAATTAGAACATCTGTTCTAATAGACTCTGCTCTTGCTGGGCACGTTTGCTTACCAATTGTCAATCCGTAGTGAGACCGGCCGCCGGCCGGTCTTAATCCTCTGGGAGGAGGTATTGCGATGGCTGTAACGTTTATCAAAAACAAGCAGCAGCAGGCGCTCGATGGCCTGCATCTGTCCGTATCCGGGCAAATGGTCATCGGCCTCCTGTTCCTGGTAGCGCTGATTGCCTTCGAGATCTTCAACTTCGACACCACGCAATACGCGCTAGAAAACCTGCTGGGGCCGGTCAGCCTCGGCGGGCTGCGCTGGGCCACCATGCTGGCGATTGCCTTCTGCGCCATCGACTTTGCCGGCCTGATGCGCTTCTTTCTGCCCGGTGAGGAGGAGAGGGAAACCTCGGTCGAGTTCTGGTTCCTCATGGGCGCCTGGCTCCTGGGCGCGACGATGAACGCGCTCATGACCTGGTGGGCCGTCTCTCTGACGCTGCTGAACCACGATCTGGGGAACGAAGTGCTTTCCCGGCAGCAGCTACTGGAGAGTGTCCCTATCTTTGTCGCCGTGCTCGTCTGGCTGACCCGTATCCTGTTCATCGGCGCCTTCGCCGTGGCCGGCGGCTTTCTCATTGCGGGGCAGCGCCAGCGCGCCCAGCCGGCGCGCGCTCTGGCCCGCGCCGCCGCCCGCCCGCGCCAGGAGCGCCGGCAGCGGCCGTCGCTGGCCCGGCCTGCGCCGCTTGCGGTAAGCCTGCGCCCGGTCGCCGCTGAAGACAGGACGCTGGTGTCGCAGCGCTGGGCGCGCGCCCGTGACGCTGAAGCGGAAGAGGACGAGAGCGACCGGCAGCGGCTGGGCCGGCCCGCGCCGCACCCGTCCATGCGCCCGCAGCCGCACCCGGTTGCCGCTGAAGCGGCTGACGCTTAAGGAGGGAGGAGTAGATGGCGCAGTACACCCCACCCTTCTATAACTATCTCGTTATCGATTCGCCCTTGCTGCCCGGCGCGCGCCGGGCAGCAGGCGTCCCCAACTGGCAGCGGCTGGGCATCATCCTCGTCTTCATCGCCATCGTCGTGCCCATCTTTATTGCCATTAAGCCGGCGCCGGCGTTCGTCGCCGGCGACGCCAGCATCGAGATCGAAAGCGTTGTGGCCGAGCCGGCAGCGTCCCTCGCGGCCTCCGTGGAGACTGTAGAAGTCGCCGCGGTAGCGGTGCAGGGGGTCCAGCGTGTGGCCAAGATCAGCCACTACTGGCCTCCGCTGGGCGGCGTCAATTGCGCCCAGTTCGTCGGCGGCCGGTGCATTTCCCGGATGGCGAGCGGGCTACCGTGGGAGGAATGGATCGGCCGGGCCGCCGCCTGCCCCGTAGAGCTGCCCTTTGGAACAGAGGTCGAGCTGCCCGGCGGTGAGACCTTCACCTGTCTCGACCGGGGCGGCAAGGTTGTCACCACGGCCGCCGGCGAGTTGTGGATCGACTTGCTGGTAGAGCGCGCGCCCGTCCCCTATGGCACGGTGATGCCGGTGACCGTACGTCTGCCCTAACTGCCGGCGCTCCTGAGTCATGCGGCCGGGCCTGCCATCCCATAACCCAGAGCCGTCTCGGGATGCCGGGAAAGAGGCCAGCAGGACAATTACCCTGCTGGCCTCTTTTCATCTTTGCCCTCGTAATCAATCCGCCTCAGCGCGCCGCACTTTGCAGCGGAAACAGAATCACCCCGGTTTGCAGCCTTCAATCCAGTACCACCGTACCAGATGGGTTTGAACTGTAATCTAGTATACTTTCAGACAGTTGTCTCCTTTACATTGTTGTCTCACAGACAAGGGGCTCTGATGGTCATCGTACTACTGCTCATCGCCGGTTGGATACTCATTTCGGGTGTAGTCCTGGTCTCGGCCTGCGCCATGTCTGCCCGCTTCCCCCAAAAAGAGGAAGCTGAGACCAGCAAGTCCTACCGCTCCACCGCAAACGCCTTCGGCGACTGATTCGGCGCCCCCACCAGCGCCTACAAACGCTAACCCACTGCCTCGGCGCGCCAGTCAGGCGCGCCCATCGGCTCCGTCGCTGCTCCCTCGCTCCTCCGCCGCCACCTCCATCCTGACCCGCGTGCCGCGCCCCGCGCTGCTTTCAACCGCCAGCGTGCCGCCCACCACGGCAAGCATGGTACTGTGCAGCGCCAGCCCGCGCCCATCGGCCCCGGCCGGGTCAAGCCCCACCCCGTCATCTTCCACGACCAGCGCCACTGTCCGGGCGCTCTCCTGGCCCTGCAGCCGCAGCCGCAGCGAGCCATTCGCTTCTCCGCGGCCGTGCCGCGCGGCGTTGCGCAGCACCTCACGCGCGGCGTAAAAGAGCACTTCCGCCGTGAGCGGCGGCAGCGCGCGCAGCCGTTCCCTGGCCGCCGGCGTCACCTCCCAGACCACCTCGTCAAAAGCCTGGTCGAACTCCGCCAGCGCCTCTTCCAGCGCCCCCAGCACCCCCAGCCGCGTCACTTCTGGCGTCAGCGCCGGCGGTACGTCGCGCAGCAGATTGGATACCTGCCGGTGGGCCTCGCTGATCAGATCCGTGGCGGTCGCGCTCCCTTCGCCGCCGGCTTCCAGGGCCAGCAGCGCGGCATGTAGCTGCGGCAGCACGTCGTCGTGCAGCATGCGGCGCGTGCGCCGGTCGGCCACCTGGGTTGCCGCCAGCCGCTCGCGCTGCAGGGCCAGCAGCCGCCGGCCCATCTCCGCGCCGGCCTGCAGGTCAATCAACCGCTCGCCGCTGGCGCGGGCGATCTCCATTTCCTCCTGTGTATACAGCCCGCCGTCGGCCTTCTCCCCCAGCAAGAGCAGGCCGATCTGCCCGCGCTCGCCCCACAGGGAGATAGCCCACACCGCCCCGGCATAGACGGCCGGATCAAGCGGCACGCGCAGCATCTCCGGCGCGGTTAGCTGCCGGCTGACGGCGTCCAGCGGCGGCAATGGCTGGACCAGCGGATAGGCCAGAGGCGGCCCCGCCAGCGGAGCCAGCGGCCCCAGGGCTGCCAAATAGCCACAGCGCGCGCCCAGGACGTGGCGGCAGAGGGCGGCAAAGGGCGCCGCGGCGTCCAGCTCCGGCGGGCGGCGCGCCAGCCCGCCCTCGCCGTTCTCTGGGGCCAGCCACTGGTCGTAAAGCTGCTGGCTGCTGACAAAGGGGCGCAGCGCGGCAATCGTCCGCTCACGCTCACGATAGCTGCGCCACACCAGCATGGCGAAAAAGGCGGTCATCAGCACGGCCGAGAGCAGCACGCCGTAGACGGGTCGCAGCCCGGCCGTCAGCGTCATGCCGACCAGCAGTCCATAGCCCGCGGCGAGCAGCAGCGCGCGCTGCCACTGCCGCCGCAGCTCCCGCCGCGGCAGCGTCTTACCGGTGAAGATCTCGTAGGCCACGACTGCCTGCCCTACCAGGACGACCGCCGCACCGATGAGCAGGCTGGTCACCAGGTCGAGCCGCACCAGCGTCGCCAGCGTATCCGCCGAGAGGACAAAGATCCCTTCGCGCGTGCGCACGACGAGCAGCATCCAGGTCAGCCCGCCGATCACCAGCAGGCTGACCAGCAGAAAAAGCAGCGTCGCCCCCAGCAGCCAGGGCCGGGCGCGCTCCCGCGCCAGGTCGCCCATGATCCGGTGCGTGGGGCCGGGGCGCAGCAGCGCCTCCAGCGAGAGGCCGATGCACAGCGCCAGATAAAGGGCATAGCCCGCACCCAACAGCGTCGAGCCGCCCACCCTGTTGATGGCGAAGCGCAGCGGCAGCAGTGAAAACCTCTCGGGAAAGGGGTTCAGATAGATAAGGGCCGAGCCGACGCCCAGCGCCACCGCCAGCAGCAGCAACAACAACCAGCGCCGCTTGCGCCGTGTCCACGCGCTCTGCGGCGAGCTGCCATAGCCAGCATACCAGATCATCGCCAGGTACCAGCACAGCGGCATGAGCACGGCCGGCAGCAGCGCCCCATACCACCAGAAGCGCGCCGCCCGCGTCAACTGGCCGAAGTCCAGGGAGAGAAAGGCGGTATGGCTGACAAAAAAAGCGCCGCCGGCGAGCATGCCGCCGCCGGCGAGCCAGATCCCCCAGGCGCGGCGGTCGGCGTTGAGCAGTACTGTCGCCCCCAACCATAGGAGCAAAATGGCGTTGGCCAGCGAGACCGCCACGGTGGCCCAGTCCAGCCAGAAAATTCCGCTCACGCGCCTACCCCGCCCCCGGCGTCCGCCCAGGGCGTCCAATCCCCGCGCTCGTCCAGCGTCCACGGCTCGCCCGCTTCATCCCACTGGATCAGCCGGCCCGCGCCGACGATGATCGCCGCCCGCGTGCGCGCCACCTTCTCGTCGGTCGCCGTCTCGTTCAGCCCCCACGCCGTGTAAATCTGCCCGTTGATGCGGCTGATCGTCCGCTTGTCGCGGAAGCCCATGCGCGCCGCGATCTGCTCGTTACTCAGCCCCTGCGCCAGCATGCGCGCCACCTGCTGCTCGTTCGGCTCCAGCAGCGCCATCGGCGACTGCTCGTCCTTGCGGCGCACCTCCTGCACGCGCGCCTCTACTTCCGGGTCGATAAAGCTGCGCCCGGAGACGGCGTCGCGCAGCAGGGGCACGATCAGCGCCGGCAACAGGTAGTTCGACTTACGCACGTAAGCGTAATGGCTGAGGATGCCCGACCGGCGAAAATCGCGGTAATAGGTTTCGTCATCCTGGATGGAATAGAAGACGACGGGATGGCGCGGCAGCTCGCGCCGGATAGCCACCGCCGCCTCGATGCCGTTCATGTCGCCTTCGAGCTGCACGTCCATCAGCACGCCGTCCGGCGGCGGCTCCAGCGCCAGGCAGGCGCGCACCGCTTCCTCGCCGCTGCCGCAGGCATGCACCACGGCCACTTCGCCCGTGTTCTGCAGCCCCCGCACCATCGCCGGGCGCAGCTTCTCGTTATCTTCGACCACCAGGATTCGCATCATTCTAATCCTCTATCTTACCCCACAATACCGTGCCCCCGGTAGCCGCTCGCGGTCAAGCACTCAGGTGCGCGGGCCGGTGTCGCCAGGTCGTCGCCCGGCCAGTCCGTTTCGCCGTATGCTGGGCGTTGTCACCGCGCAGCCAGCGCCGGCCGGCGCCGGAAAGGAGTAACTGATGGCCTTCGAGACGATCCTGATCCTGATGCTCCTGGCCTTTATTGTCGGCATGATGACAGGGATTAGCCTGACGAGGCCCTTACGCCCATGAAAGAAATCGTAGCCGCTTCCCTTCCCTCACCGCGCGCCACCGTGGCGGCGCGGCTGCTCAACGCCGGCCTGCTGCTCGGCTTCCTGGCTTACGTCCTCTTCTTTGGGCAGCCGCTGGGCCTTAATCTGGCCCTCTTCCTGCTTGGCCTGCTCGCCGCTGCCCTGCTGGTCGGCCGCAGCAAGGGCATCCGCCCGCGCCGGCGCAACCTCTGGCTCGGCGCCCCGCTGCTGCTCGTAGCGCTCTCCGTCGCCCTGCGCGTGCAGCCCTTTCTCGTCTTCCTCAATCTCTTCGCCGCCGCCGGTCTGCTCTTTCTGCTGGCCCATTACTATACGGGCGGATCGCCGTTCAGTCTGACGCTGCCCGGCTACCCGCTCGTCGCCGCCCGCGCCGCGCTGCATAGCCTGGGTGAAACCGTGGAGCTGCTGCCGCACGCCAACCTGCGCCGGCTGCAGCTGCGCGGCGACCTCGCCTGGCCTATCCTGCGCGGTCTGCTCCTTGCCCTGCCGATCCTGATCTTCTTCACCGTCCTGCTGGCCGCAGCCGACCTGATCTTCGCTCAGGTCGTGGGCCGTTTCTTCCGGCTGGCCTGGTTTGAGCAGGCTGCCGAAACGCTGTGGCGGCTCACCTTCATTTTCGCCGCCGCCTGGATCAGCGCCGGGGGGCTGGCCTTTGCCCTGCTGCGCGGCCACCTGCCTACGCCCGGCGTCTGGCTGGGCGAGCGCGTGCGCGGCCTGGTCCGGGTGGGCATCGTCGAAGCGGCGGTCGTGCTGCTGCTGGTCGACCTGCTCTTCCTGGCCTTCGTCTGGGTCCAGGCCTTTTACCTCTTCGGCGGGCAGGCGCACCTGGCGCTGACTGAAGGGGTTACCTACGCCAGCTACGCGCGGCGTGGCTACTTCGAGCTGCTGGCCGTGGCCGTCTTTGCTCTGGCTCTGCTGCTGTTACTCGTCTGGCTCACGCCGCGCGACCGCCGGCGCGCCCGCTGGCTCTTTAACACGGCCGGCTCCCTGCTGCTGGCCCTCGTCGGCGTCATGCTCGCCTCCGCTTTCTACCGCATTCTGCTCTACGAGAGCGCCTACGGGCTGACCCGCCTGCGCCTCTATGTCCACGTCTCGCTTGTCTGGCTGGCGCTGCTACTGGCCTGGACGCTGCTGACGCTCTGGCTGCCTGGCGGCGCGCCGCACACGACCCATCGCTTCGCGACGGGCGCCTTCTTCGCGGCCCTCGGCTTTCTGCTCAGCCTGAACCTGCTCAACCCCGACGCGCTCATCGCCCGCCACAACCTCGGCCATTATCTGGCGGGCGGGCAATTCCAGCCCGAGGCCGGCGCCACCGAGCTGCGCGCCGCGCGCGGCATCGACGGCGCCTACCTGACTATGCTCGGCGACGACGCCGTCCCTGTGCTGGTCGAGGCTGTCGCTCTGGTGCAGGGTCAGGAACGCGAGCCCATTTGCAGCGCCCTTCGCTGGCGCCAGATGCGCTACGCCGAAGGCGATCCCTGGTTCGCCTTTAACCTCGGCCGCCTTCGCGCCCGGAATGCCCTCCAGCAGGAGGGCTGGCAGCAGATCTGCCCGCCCCTGGAAGACAGCCGCGCGCCGGATTATGCGCCCGGCGGCCAGGCGCCCGGACAATGACGACGGAAGCCCTCATCCAGAAAGGAGACCGCTTGAAAAAATCGCGCCTGACCCGCCCCCACCTGCCGCTGCCGGTCCTCGTCGTGCTCGCTATCAGCACCCTCGCTGCGCTGGCATTTGTCGCCGTGCGCTGGCGCTACAGCGGCTTCCCGTTCTACCTGTTCCTCGTCTGGAACCTGTTCCTGGCCTGGATGCCCCTGGCTGCCGCCTGGCTAGTCCTGCGCCTGCCCGGCTGGCTGCCCCGTCTTGCCGCCGGCGCCCTCTGGCTGCTCTTCCTGCCCAACGCCCCCTACATCCTCACCGACCTGCTGCACCTCGGCCGCGCCCCCGGCGCGCCGCTCTGGTTCGACTTGCTGCTCTTGCTGGTCTATGCTTTCACCGGCCTGCTGCTCGGCTTCGTCTCCCTGGCCCTGCTGCACAGCGCCGTGGCCGGCCGTTTTGGCCCTGCCGCCGGCTGGCTCTTCGCCATCGTCAGCCTCGCCCTCAGCAGCTACGGCGTTTACGTGGGCCGCTTCCTGCGCTGGAATAGCTGGGACCTGCTCGTGCGCCCTGCCGCCGTTCTCGGCGACACGGCCCGCCAGCTCGCCGATCCCCGCCCCTGGCTCTTCTCCCTGGCCTTTGCCGGCCTGCTCATCGCCAGTTACGCTCTCTTTGCCTTCTTGCCGCGCTTGCTGGCGACAGCTGAGCGCGGCCGTGGAGAAATGCACCCCGCCGGCTGATTGCCCTGATCAGTTCACGCTTTTCTATAGACCATACGTTCTATTTTATGCTATACTATCTGGTGGCGGAATAGTCCCCGCCCTTCCTTTCCAGGTCGCATATAACCAAGGAGATCAGCATATGCGTAAGATAACGGCTTACCCCAACGGCGTTTTCTGTTGGGTCGATCTCGCCACCAGCGATTTTGAGGGCGCCAGGGCCTTCTACTCGCAGCTCTTCGGCTGGGAGTTCGATGAGCCGCCTGCCGATGGCCCGCGCTACTCGAACTTTCATCTCGACGGCCTGACTGTCGCCGGCGTAGGGGAGCTGATGCCCGAACAGCAGGCCCAGGGCATGCCCTCTCATTGGTCCTCGTATGTCAAACATGACGACGCCGAAGCCGTTGCGGAACGGATCGCCGCAGCCGGCGGCATTGTCGTCGTGCCGCCGATGGACGTGATGGAAGAAGGGCGCTTTATGATGGCCCAGGATCCGGTCGGCGCGTTTTTTGGCGTCTGGCAGCCGGGCCGGCACACTGGCGCCCAGATCGTCAACGCCCCCAACGCCCTCGTCTGGAATGAGCTGCAGACCCGCGACCACAACGTCGAAACGGCCATTGTGTTTTACCGGCAGGTCTTTGGCTGGGACGAGGTGCGGCGGCAGGAAGGTTACGTCGGGCTTGCCGTCGACGGGCGTCGCCAGGCCGGCATCCTCCCCCTGGACGAAAGCCGGGCCAATATCCCGAGCAACTGGTCTGTTTATTTCCTGGTTGACGACGTCGCCGACACCACCCGGCGCGCTGAAGCGCTCGGCGCCAACATCCACGTGCCGGAAACCGCCCTGGACGAGCACAGCAGCTTTGCCGTCATCAGCGATCCGCAGGGCGCTTTCTTTAACGTCGTTCATTGGCCC
>CAZOGK010000006.1:102454-111495 GCA_964579295.1 uncultured Ardenticatenaceae bacterium | reverse complement strand
TCGGCGGTGAGGAGATCCGCTACACGGCGACCGCCGGCACGATGGTCTTCAAGGAGGAGTCCGAAAAAGAGGGCAAGTTCGAAGGCGAAAAGCCCCGCGCCACCCTCTTTTACGTCGCCTATGCCCGCCAGGGGGTGGATGATCCGGCGAGCCGCCCGCTGACCTTCAGCTTCAACGGCGGCCCCGGCTCCTCCTCGGTCTGGCTGCACATGGGGCTGCTTGGCCCGCGCCGCGTCGTTATGGCCGACGACGTGGGCAACCTGCCCCGCCCGCCCTTCCGCCTTGTCGAAAACGACGCCTCCCTGCTGGACAGAACGGATCTCGTCTTCATCGACCCGGTGACGACCGGCTTCAGCCGCCCCCTGCCCGGCGAGGAAGCCAAAGGCTTCCACGGCTTCGAGAAAGATATCCACAGCGTCGGCGACTTCATCCGCCTCTACACCACGCGCGCCGGCCGCTGGGGCTCGCCCAAGTTCCTCATCGGCGAGAGCTATGGCACGACTCGCGCCGCCGGCCTTTCCGGCTACCTGCAGGAGCGCCACGGCCTCTACCTGAACGGCATCATGCTGATCTCCTCGGTGCTGGATTTCGGCACGCTGCTCTTCCAGCCGGGCAACGACCTGCCGTACATGCTCTTCCTGCCCACCTACACGGCGACGGCTCATTACCACCGCCGGCTGCCGGCCGATCTGCAGGAGCGCTCCCTGGACGATCTGCTCGCCGAGGTCCGCGCCTTTGCCCTCGGCGATTACGCCAGCGCTCTGCTGCAGGGCCATGCCCTGCCGGCCGAGGAGGAGGAGCAGATCGCCCGCCGGCTGGCGGCCTACATGGGCGTCGCAGTAGATTTCGTCCAGCGTCACAACCTGCGCGTGCCCATCTTCCGCTTCACCAAGGAGCTGCTCCGCGACCAGGGGCTGACCACCGGCCGGCTCGACAGCCGTTTCACCGGCGCTGACCGCGACAGCGGCGGCGAGCGCTTCGAATACGACCCCAGTTACGCCGTCATCCAGGGGCCGTACACGGCGACCTTCAACGACTACATCCGCCGCGAGCTGCAGTTCGAGAGCGATCTGGCTTACGAGATACTCACCGCCCGCGTCCACCCCTGGAATTACGAGACCTTCCAGAACGCCCACGTTTACGTCGCCGAGACGCTGCGCAAGGCGATGAATATCAACCCCTACCTCAAGGTCTTCGTCGCCAACGGCTACTACGACCTGGCGACCCCGTTCCTGGCGACCGAATACACCTTCAACCACCTCATGCTGCCGCCTGCGCGCCGCGCCGACGTGTCCATGTCTTACTACGAAGCCGGACACATGATGTACGTGCAGCAGCCGTCGCTCTCTCGCCTGAAGGCTGACCTCGCTGCTTTCCTGGAGAATGCCCTGTGACGCCGCCCGCCCAGATCGCCTACTGGGCTGACCAGATCCGCGACATGACCGCGCTTGGCCTGCGCTTCAGCGATAACAGCCACGACCGCGAAAACTACGAACGGCTGCAGACGATGGCCCTGGAGATGATGGCCCTCGCCACAGGCGACACGCTCGACAGTCTGGAACCCCTGCGCGCTCCCGTCTTTTCCCGCCCAACCCCCATCTGTGTGAGCGACGCCGCCATTATCGACGAAAGGGGCCGTATCCTCCTCATCCGGCGCGCCGACAACGGCCTCTGGGCCATGCCCGGTGGGGCGATTTCCGTCGGCGAGACAGCCGCACAGGGCGCGCTGCGCGAGGCCTGGGAAGAAGCCGGGGTGCGCTGCGAGGCCGTGCAGCTCGCCGCCGTCCATGACTCGCGCTTCTGCGGCACGCTCACCCGTCACCACCTCTACCACTTTCTCTTCCTCTGCCGCCCGCTGGAGTCCGCCGGCCCCCTGGGCCCCACGAAGCACCCGCAGGAAGTGCTCGACGCCCGCTGGGTCCCCGAGGCAGAGCTGGCCGATCTGCCCCTCGATCCCGGCCACGCCAGCCGCATCCCCGCGGCCTACGCCGCCTGGCGCGGCGAGCCGCTTACCTACTTCGACTAAAGGCTGCCTTAGGAAACCTGCTTACTCGACCGCCGCAATCGCCTCCAGCGCCGGCAGGAATAGCTCTTCGTAGTAAAAGGCCTGCTCGTCGCGGCTGCTAAAGAGGAGGACGACGAAGGTGAGCCGCCCCTCCTCGGCGACCGCCATGTTGACCGGGCTGCCCTGCACCTCCATCTCATAGAGCGTCCAGGCGCGCCCGCCCGCGTCGCCGTATTCGCCGCTGGGCTGCGGCGCCTGCGCCAGCCCAAGCTGCCCGGTCAGCAGCTCGACCACAAGGCCGGCGTTGCCGCCACTGACCACCTGCTGCAGGATAGCCGTCTGGTCCAGCGCCGTCTGCTGGCGGGCAAAGCTGCCATTGCCCTGCTCGTCCCATCCGGCCGGCGCCACCCCGCGGTAGGCCGTGCCCAGAATCTCCGCATCAAAGGGCGCCAGCGTCACGGCTTCCGGCTGGCCCGGCACGACAAAGGCCGGCCCGGCCATCGCCTGGACACAGCTCGCGTCCGGCGCCTCTGCCGGCGCCGCCAGGAAATCCAGGGTGATCTGCAGGGCGCACGGGTCTTCGACGCTAACGCCATGACCCAGGCCGGGAAATTCTACGAAGATGGCGTTTTCCAGCGTCGCCGCCGTCTGCTGGCCCCAGGCCGGCGGCGTGATCGGGTCGTACTCCCCGGCCAGCACCAGGGCCGGAATGTCGCTGTGGACCGGCTCGTTTTCCAGCGGCGGCGCGGGCGGCACCGCCCACAGCGCGCAGGCCGCGAGATCCTGCGCCACGCTGCCCTCGAAGTAATCCCGCAGCCGCGGGTAGACGACGCTCTCCAGCGCCTCGGGGCCGGCAAATGGCGCCTCCTCGGCGCACTGCACGGCGTAGTGCATGCCCGCGCTGGAGAACTCGCGGTTGAGGATATAGTTGGAGACCAGCGCGCTCAACAGCTCATAATTGCCCGCCTCCACCGCGGCGATCAGGCTGGGCAGGGTCGCAATGAGCTCGGCCGAGTAGAGCGCCTGAAAGACGATGCCGATGAGATCGTCGCCCTGCAGCGCCGCCTCATAGCTCTGGCGGTCAAACAGGTAAAAGACGGGAATCGTAATCGGCGCTTCGTCCAGCGCTGCTGCCAGATCCCAGAAGCGCGTCTCCAGGTTGGGATAGGCCGCGGCGCAGCGCGGGTCCGCCGCGCAGCCGGCAAACAACGTGGCAAAGGCGCGGCTGGCGTTCGCCGGCAGCTCGCTCACCAGATCGGCGGCAATCGGGTAGGCCGAATCGAGGATAGCGCTGCGCACGCCCTGCGGGTAGTCGCGCATCACCGTCTGCGCCAGCCGCGTGCCGTAGCTGATGCCGTAGAGGTTGACCTGTTCGTAACCCAGCGCCCGGCGCAGGTCGTCCACGTCGGCGGCGCTGGCGGCGCTGTGAAAAGCCGCCAGGTTCACCCCTTCCTCCAGCAGCCGCGTCCGGCACTCGCCCTGCATCGCCAGGCTGGCCTGCAGCGCCTCCTCGTCGGAGAGGATATCGTCCAGCAGCTCCAGCATCAGCTCCGTGTCTTCGGGGCAGGCAAGCGATGGCTGCGAGTAGCCGGTGCCGCGCTGGTCGAACATGATGAAGGTATGGTCGGCAAGAAAGGGCGCAAAGCGATCTTCAAAGGCAAAGGGAACCAGCTCCAGCGCGTCCCCGCCCGGCCCGCCTTCCAGGTAGATAATCGGCTCCGCCGCCGGGCGCGCGCTCTCGCTGGCGAAAATGGCGACATGCAGGGAAAGCGTCGCCTCGTTCGCCGGGTTGTCCCGCTCTTCGGGCACGATCAGGTAGCCGCATTCCACTTCGCGCTGTGGCGGCGCATCGAACTCGCATGGCGCCGGCTCAAAACGCGCCTCAGGCCGCGGCACGGGCGTCGCCGTAGCCGCCGGCATGGTGGTCGGCGTCGCCGTTGGCGAGTCTGCAGCTTCCAGCGCGCTGGTTGCCGTCGCGGCCGGCACGGTAGCCCCGGTCGCCGGCGTTGCGGTTGGCATGATGCTTGGCTGCCGGCAAGCCGACAGGCCCAGGACCAAAACCAGCAGCGCCGCCGCTCGCCACAACCACTTCCCGCTGTCTTGTCGTCGTCCTTGCAAACGCTTCTCCTTTCCGCACAGGCGCAGCCAGGCCGCGCCCAGACATCATAACGCTTTCGCTGGGCCGTTACAACACACTGCATTCCCATGCACGTCTCCCGGCCCGCCTCCCCGCGCCTGCCCGCCTCCTCTGTTGCGATCGCCTTGCATCGCGCCCGGCGATCATATACGCTTCAGCTGAAACAACCCGTCAGACCCATCATTACCAGAGAGGAATACCTGTGCAGCAAATCACAGTCTTTGGCGACATCCACGCCAACCTGCCTGCCCTGGAGGCCGTCTTCGCCGACATGGCCACACACCGTCTCGACCACAACTGGTACTGTCTTGGCGATCTCGTCGGCTACGGTACCTTCCCGAACGAAGTCATTGCCGCGGTTCGCGAGCGCAACATCCCGACGCTCATGGGCAATTACGATCAGGGGGTCGGCAACAGCAGCGACGATTGCGGCTGTGCCTACCAAACCCCGGAAGCACGCGCCCTCGGCGACCGCTCCATTGCCTGGAGCAACGCCCATACCACCGGCGAGAACAAAGCGTTCCTGCGCCAGCTACTGCCCCAGATGCCACTCCGCCTCGGCAGGCTGCGCGTTCTCCTGGTCCACGGCAGCCCCCGCCGCATCAACGAATACCTGTACGAGGATCGCCCTGAAGCGAGCTTGGAGCGCATCCTCGATCAGGCGGAGACCGACGTCCTGGTGGTCGGTCATACTCACAAGCCCTACCACCGTGTCCTGGCCTCCGGGCGCCACGTGGTCAACGCCGGCAGCGTCGGCAAGCCCAAGGACGGAGACCCTCGGGCCGGCTACGCCGTGCTCCGCGCCCGGTACGGCGAGCTGGCGGTCGAGTTCCGCCGCGTGTCCTACGACGTCGAGCGCGCTGCCGGCGCTATTGAGGCCACAGAGATGCCCGGCGGCATGCCGCATGAATTCGCCGCGATGCTGCGCACGGGAACAGGATAAAAACAGGGGACCGGGGTTCGGAGAGCGGTGAATAGAAGGATTCTGCCGATCCCCGATCCCTGAGACCTATTCCTCGTATCCCTCCGGATGTTTCTGGTGCCAGGCCCAGGCGCTTTCCAGAATGGCGCGCAGGTCATAATGTGGCTGCCAGCCCAGCTCATCCTGGATGGCCCGGCTGTCGGCCACCAGCTCGGCCGGATCGCCGGGCCGGCGGGGGCCAACGACCGCCGGAATGGGGTGCCCGGTGACGGAGCGCGCCGTGTCGATCACCTCTTGCACGCTGAAGCCTTGCCCATTGCCCAGGTTATAAGTGCGGCTGCCCTGGTCCAGCGCCCGCATCGCCAGAATGTGCGCCTGGGCCAGGTCGAGCACGTGGACATAGTCGCGGATACAGGTACCGTCCGGGGTCGGGTAGTCGTCGCCAAAGACGACAATATGCTCGCGCTGGCCGAGCGCTACCTGCAGCACCAGCGGAATCAGGTGCGTCTCCGGGTCGTGCTGCTCGCCCAGGTCTTCGTGCGCCGCGCCGCAGGCATTAAAATAGCGCAGCGCCGCATAGCGCAGGCCGTGAACCTGGTCCGCCCAATAGAGAATACGCTCCAGAATGTGCTTCGACTCACCGTAGGGACTGCCGGGCACGATGCGCTCCGTGCTCTTGATGGGCATCTCCGCCGGGTCGTCAAAGAGGTTGGCCGTTGAGCTGAAAATGAAGCGCGTCACGCCGTGCGCGATAGCACTCTCGATCAGATTGAGGCCGTTGACCACGTTGTCGCGCAGGTAGAGAAAAGGCTCGCTCATCGACTCGCCGACCAGCGTGTAGGAGGCAAAGTGCATCACGGCATCCGGCCGTTGCTCCGCCATCATGCTATCGAGGAGCGCGCGGTCGGCCAGGTCGCCCTCGACAAAAGCCGCCTCTGCCGGCACGGCCTCGCGATGGCCCATGTAAAGGTTGTCCAGCACCACCACTTCGTCGCCCTGACGGATCAGCTCCCAGGCGACGATACTGCCAATATACCCCGCACCGCCGGTTACCAGCACTTTCACCGTGTTATCTCCTTTGTCCAGGTATGGAGTTAATTATGGCGGGAATCGGGGGAACGCCAAGTGGGGGTCAGGCATGCCGGCAGACGGCCTCAAGCCGCCACGCTCCGGCATGCCCCACCCGCTCAGCGACGCTGCAGGAGCGGCCGCCCGGCCGACAACACGGTTGCCAGCGCCAGCAGAACCATGGCTGCCAGAAGGTGATTGGCCTGCGGCTGCCCGGCTACCGCCTCATGCAGCGCAATATGGGTCGGACCCAGCGACACCCACACCTGGCTGTCGTGCTCCATGTTGGCGATGACGATGTCCGGCCGGCCGCCGTTGATGTCGCCCGCGGCTACTGCCTCACTGTTGAGGAGCCCAACCTGAACGCCGCTACTGCTGAAGATGCCGCTGCCATTATTGAGCCAGATCTCGTTCGTCAGATTGGAGCCTCTGACAATCGCTGCGTCCAGGTCGCCGTCGCCATCGAAATCTTCGAGCGCAATGCCGGTGTTAGCGTTACCGCCAAATGTCAGCGGCTGCCCACCGAATACGCCGTTGCCCTGGTTGAGCCAGACTTCGTTGATGGCATCTCCCGCTATGACGGCGTCGACGTCCTGATCGCCGTCCACGTCGCCCAGCGCCAGGTCGAAAGCCAGGCCGGCGCCCAGCGCCTGTCCGCTATCCGTGAAACCGCCATTGCCGTCGTTCCACCACAGCTCATGGCCCTCGCCCCAGTCGGCGATGAAAGCGTCGAGCGCGCCATCGCCGTTGAAGTCGTGCAAAGCCACGGCCCGGCCGGGGGAGATGCCAAGCTCCGCACCAGGGCTAAAGGCGCCGGAACCATCGTTAAACCACACCTGATCCGGGTGGGGATTATCGTTGACGACAAACGCGTCGAGATCGCCGTCATCGTCAAGATCGCCCAGGGCGACGTCCGTGCCGATGAGGCTGCTCAGCTCATCGGAGACATCCGGAAAGGCGCCGGCGCCATCGTTGAACCAGACGCGGTCCGGCTGGAAATCGCCGTGGACGACAAAGGCATCGATGGACCCATCGCCGTTTAGATCGCCAAGCGCCACGGCCTTACTGTTAAAGTCGCCGTTCGCGGCTCCGGCCAACAGCCAATCCGCGTCGCCTCCCTGGTTGAGCCACACCTGGTCTGGTATCCCGCCATCGTTGGCGAAATAGGCGTCCAGAAGACCATCGCCGTTCAAATCGGCCAGAGCCACATCGCTGCTGGGCAGACTGGTCAACGTTTGGCCGAGTTCAAATGCCAGCTCCGCCGCTCGCGCATGGACCAGGACCACACCCGCCGCCAGATACAGCAGCGCCAGCAAACCGGCCAGAAAATACCGTCCCTTCATGTGAAACCTCCCTCCAGCCCATGTCCGGCTCTGCCCGGCCTGCACCGGACTCCCTCCCTACCCTTGCTTCAATGCGCCGCGGGCGTCTCTCCGGCCCTTCTCGTGTCGCTGTTGGTCTGGGCTGCGCGCTAGAATGGTAAACGCGACACTGGCTCACAGTATAGATCTGATTCTCTACTCAGTCACCGGGAAAGGGGTACTTGCCAGGAAGCGCCCGGGCGTTCGTTAGCGCAGCTCCGCCAGCCGCTCATACACCGGTCCTACTGTTGCCGGATAAACAGTGCGCCAGTTGTAGTGCATCTCCACCCAGCGCCGCCCGTTCTCGCGCAGCGCAGCGGCCAGCCCGTCGTCAGTCAGCACGCGCACCACCGCGGCGGCAAAGTCCTGTGGGCTGTCGGCCAGCAGGATGTTCTCGCCATCCCGTGTGCGGATGCCCTCGGCGCCAATGGTGGTGGAGATGACCGGCAGCGCCCACTGCCAGCCGTCGACAATTTTGACGCGCATGCCGCCGCCCGCCCGCACCGGCACGATAAAGGCGCGCGCTTGCCGCAGCAACGGGTCCGCATCGGCCACAAAGCCGGCTACCTCTACGCGCCCAGAGAGCGGCGAGCCAGGGGCAGCCAGCGCCTGCACGGCCGGCGGCGGTCCCTTGCCTGCTACGGTGAGATGCGCGTCGGGCAGCTCGGCCAGCACCAGCGGCAGCGCCTCTTGCGCAAACCAGAGCACGCCCTCGACGTTCGGCGGCCAGAACATTGTGCCCAGGTGCAGGATCTCGGCTGCTCCCGCTTCCGGCGCCACAGCCTGCACCTGCTGCGGATCGACGCAGATGGGCACGACCGTCTGCCGCGACCTCTCAAATACCTGGCTCTCCCCTTCGGCTGCCGCCAGCCGCGCCGCCGCCTCCAGATCCTCTTCCGTCACCCAGAGAATCTGGTCAAACGAGCGTAGCAGACCCAGCTCGTAGCGGCGGAAGAGGCGCGCCTCACGCTGCCAGACGAGGCGCGCCGGCCCGCGCTCGTAGGCCGCCTGCCGCGCCACCAGCAGGTACATGGCATTGTGCTGGTCCAGCAGCGTGCGCAGGCGGTGGCCCTGCGCGGCGCTCTGGTCGCGTGCGTAGAGCGCATATTGGGCCATCGCCGTCTGATCGGCGTGCACCACGTCGAACGCCGTCTCGCGCACCAGCCGCGCCAGCAGCCGCTCCATCGCCGGCACGCGGTCGCGGGTAATCGCTGCCGGCAGCCCGCTGGTCAGGCTGGCCGCCATTGCCAGGCCATCTCTGACCCGCGAGCGCACCATCGGCGCCGTATGCACTGCGGCACAGAACTGCGCCAGGTGAGCCACGTCTTCCGGCCGGTCGTCGCCGCGCACAAAGGAGACGAGCGTCACCTCGTGCTGCTGCGCCAGGTAACGCAGCATGTAATAGGCGCGGATCTTGGCGCCGCCGACCAGCGGATAGGGCAGTACCTGGGTGAGAAAGAGGATTTTCATCGGCGCGGATTATAAAGGGCAGCCGCCCACCGTGCACCCACCTCGATGGCAGTCGCACGCGCATGGTAGCCGCCCCGC
>CAZOGK010000006.1:85202-102354 GCA_964579295.1 uncultured Ardenticatenaceae bacterium | reverse complement strand
CCGTTTTGTTGGACTGAATCAGGTCACCGCGGCAGCGCGCTGCGCACCGCCGCCTCTCGCTCCGCGTCGCCGATATAGCCGTACCAGAAGAGCCGGGCCTGCAGCTGCCCCTGCCTGCGGTTGACCGTTTCCCACAGCCGGGCCCCTTCTGCTACCTGCCCGTTGACAATGAGCGCCTCGCCGTACCACTGCCGCGTGGCGTTGTCCCAGGGCGTGGCGGCGTAAGCCCGCTGCAGGTAGCCGAGCGCCGCTTCATACTCTCCCAGGCTGAGCGCAATCATCCCCATGCGCCGGTTAGCGCTGAAGCTGTCCGCATCGAGGGCCAGCGCCCGCTCAAAGTGAGCCACGGCCTGGCTCAGGTCAAGCTCACGCCGCACCTCGTCCTGCAGCCGCCACTCCGGCCAGCTATAGACCGCCAGCTCGCTGCGCGACTGCACCACCGCGCCGAGATTCGCCCACCAGGCGGCGCGCAGCGCCGGAATTGTGGCGACGAGCAGCGCCCCCACCAGTACGACGCCGGCCGCCGCCAGATTAACGCGCCGCACCAGGCCCGCCTGGCGCAGCGCCGGCACGACAAAGGCCAGCGGCGTGAACAGCAGCAGCAGCGCCCGGCTGCCATAGAGGGCATCGTCCACCATGCCGTTGACCACGATAGTCAGCAGGGAAAGCAGCGCCGCGCCTACCCATAGCGACGCTCCCGTTCCTTCCCGCTTGCCCCATTCGACGGCCATTACCCATCCGGCCAGCGCCAGGGTCAACATGGCGACGAAGGCCAGCATGGCGACAATTCCCTGCTCCAGGGCCACGTCGATAAAAAGATTGTGCGCGTGCACGGTATAGCCGACGTGAATGAGGAACTGATAGGTGGGGTAGAGCATGAAGAAGCTGTCCAGCCCGGCGCCGATGAAGGGATAGTCCTGGGCCAGCGCCAGCCCGTCGCGGTAGTAGGTCAGCCGCCCCAGGTCCGCGCCGCCCGGCATCCGCTCCAGCGCCGCCAGAGCCAGCTCTGGCCGCAGCCACGCCGCCAGCAGCCCGGCGGCGGGCAGAAGCGCCAGCAGAGCCAGCAAGAGCTGCCAGCGGCGCCGCGCGTTGCCTGCCAGCTGGCCGAGCGCCAGCCACAAAGCGATCGCCACGGCGACGGCCGCCAGCGACACCCAGGCGCCGCCGTCCATGGTGAGCAGCAACCCCAGCGCAATCAGCAGCGTGAAGACAGCCCCCAGCGCCGCCCAGCGTCGCCCGCCCGGCAGGCGGGCGCGCCAGGCGGTGACGGCCAGGGCAAAGGGCGCCGCCAATCCCAGCAGACCGCCGACCACCGTGGGATGCAGCCGGTGTCCCGGCAGCGCCGGCAGCGGCGCTTGCAGCGCCCGCCCCAGCCTGTCCACCGCCGCGATTCGTAGCGGGAACTGGTCCCAGTCGTGTGTCGCGACAAAGTAGACGGCCACCGCCGCCCCAAAGGTCGCCAGCAGCCAGGCCGCGACCTCGCCTCCCTTTACCTTGCTCGCGGCGCCCCCCTCTACGATGCCGACGAAGGCGTAGAACAAGAGCACGGCCCCCACCACCAACCAGAACTTGGCCGCGGCAAGCGCGCGATCTGGCGACGACCAGACTGCGGCCGCCGCCGTCAGCAGGAATACCAGGAGGAGAAGCTCAAAGCCGGTCAGGGGGAAGGGCCGGCCGCTGCGCAGCAGCCGCAGCGCCCGCGGCAGCAGCGCAATCAGCAGCGGCCAGGCGCCAATTCCGGGCAAGAGATACCAGAGCGCCGACGCCAGGGCCGCCGCGGCCAGCTCGACGAGCGCGAACCAGGGAGGCATCCTCAACTGCGGTATACGGCGATTTTTCTAAATCGCTCTCTAGCCGCCATTGCCGCCTCGACGGCGGCAATGGCAGGCTGTGCAAAGCGATCTAGCCGAACCGCTCTTTAGCCGGCGGAAACCGGCGCGCCCGTATCCGAGCCGCTCCAGCTCAGATGCTGCAGCCCTACGTCCAGCGCTGTGCGGAAGGTCGAGGTATCGGAGAGCAGCATCTTCAGGTAGGTCATCATCGGCCCCGGCCGGAACGCCCACTCGCGGAAGGCGCGCTTCTGCCAGTAGAGCAGCCGCTCGGCCGGCAGATTAGGATAGTCGAGCACCGTGCCCTTATCCATATCTACCTGCTCCCAGCGCGTGCCCGCCCGGAACCAGTTGTTTTCCACCACCTCGAAGAAGAAGGGCGTGCCCGGATAGGGGGCCGCGACGTGGAAGAGGGCAATGTCCAGCGGCAGCGCCTTGGCAAAATCAATCGTCTCCCGGATCGTCTCTTCTGTCTCGCCCGGCAGGCCGATGATGAAGTAGCCCCAGTTCTTAATGCCCGCCTTGCGCGCCGAGGTGAGCGATTCCGCCGCTTTGCCCGGATTGGTGCCCTTGCGCGCGTGCTTGAGAATGGCTTCATTGCCGCTCTCGATGCCCCAGCTAATCAGCCAGCAGCCGGCCTGGGCCATCAGGTTCAGCATCTCCTCATCCACGTAATCGACGCGCGAGTTGCACGTCCAGCGCATGTTGATGCCCTGATCGATCATGAGCTTCGATAGCTCGACCACCTGCTCGCGGTTGACGGTGAACAGGTCGGCATACATATGCACGCTGTTCAGCCCCATCTTCTTCAAGATCCACAGCTCTTCCATGATCTTCTCGGGGCTGCGCAGGCGCACGCCATACTGGTAGCTGACGTGCTTGATGCAGTAGGTGCAGCCGGCCGTACAGCCGCGGCTGCTGACGATGAAGGTAAACGGCCCCTTCACCAGCGGCATGCGGTACTTCTCCCACGGCAGCAGGTGATGCAGCGGATGCGGCAGGTCGTCCAGGTTCTTCAGGAAGGGGCGCGTAAAGTTAATCTTGATCTCCTCACCGTCGCGCCAGGCGAGCCCCTTAATGCCGCTCACGTCCACGCTGCCATCTTCGTGCAGCGACGGCCGGTAGGTCGGGTCATGCTCGGCAAAGAGCTTGGCAATCTCCGGCGGTCGCTGTTCGGTCTTGCCCTCCATATGGTCCAGCAGGTCGCGGATCGTCAGATCCGGCTCGCCGATCAGCACGTAGTCCAGCGCCGGGTAAGCGCGCAGCGTCTCACGCGGGATCGGCGTCACGTGCGTGCCAAAGGCAATCGTCTGCGCGCCACGCGCCCGCGCCAGAAAACAGCCATACATGTCATTTTCCAGCGTCGGCGCCGTCACCTGCGTCAGGTAATACTTCGGCTTGTGCTTGTCGAGGAGCTGGGTGAACGCCGGCCAGCTCATACGCTCGGCATTGGCGTCCACAATCAGGATCTTATACCGATCGTGTAGCAGCGCCCCCATCTGCGCCAGCGACACCTGCGGCCAGACCATATTCTCGCGCGTGCGCCGCCCTACCCGGTGCTGCGTGCGAATCCAGAGCTGCCCATCCGGCGTCGGCGGGTTGACCAGCATAATATCGACCGCATCCGGCCCCCGCTCTTCCTCCAGCAGCCCCTGGCGCACGATTTCATCCGCATTGGGAAAATCGGCCATACGCAGCTTCGGTACCCGCCGCGTCCCCAGATTCTGGCGCAGATCCACCGTATTTGACTGTTCTTCGTGACTCATAAAATACAATGCCTCCCAGAGTGGTCCATCAATGAACAAAACAATGACAGGGAATATTTATGAACTTTATCTGATTTATTCGCCCAGGGCAATCCTCAGCGCCCGCCAAGCGCCCCCTTACACAGGCAACCTGCCTCGATTTCCCTTTTCCATTCACGTTGGATTATTATACAACATATCGTCAAGCGGGGGTGTATGCGGGTGGCAGGCAGATTTGTCTGCAAGAAGCAGTCTCTGTTAATATCATTGGTTCGTGGTTGCAGTCTATAACCTGACCAACATGATAACCATTGGCAACCATCCTGATTCGCCTGCTGCCTCACGCGCTTCTTATTGATTACCCGAAAATGTCCTGTCCGGCGATTAGGAAAGGACCTTTGTCAGGCGTCAAAATTGTTCCAAAGTTCCTTTGTATTCCGTAATCGAGTTGCGCTCCCTTTGCTTGTAGCCGGCTGCCTTCTGTTGGCGCTGGCGCTGTCAGGCGGCGCCTTCTCGCGCAATCTCATATCGCTGCGCTGGGTTGACCTGGCAAGCCAATATGCCATGGGTCAGAACAACAGCGCCGCGGATCTAGCTCAGGCGGAAGAGCTGCACGGCAAGCTAACCGCCGCCTGTGCGTCCGCGCCGGCCGCGAGGAGCGCCCGCATCTGTATGTTTAGTGATATGGCCTCGCTGATAGCCGGCGAGCTGGACACCGCCGGACTACAGGCAAGGCTTGCCGCTTACCCTCCCGCATCTCTGGAACAGGCCACCCTGGCCGGCTTCGGCGGGGAGTATTTCTATTACCGTGAGGAAGAGAGTGTCGCCCGTGCATTATGGCGGACGTATTTACCGGAGGAGATGCTCATCCACCGTACCCATACAGCAGTAACGAATCAGGACTGGGAGACAGCCCATGTACTGTTAGCTGCCATTCCCGATAAGACTTATGACGGGTTGCGCCGCGCCACCCTTGCGCGAGTTCTGGTGGAAATGGCCCGCCAAGCGTTTTTTGAACAGGACTATGGACGTGCCGAGAATTACTGGCGGCGCGCAATCAAGCAGTGGCCTGATCGCCCCTCGTACTACGTTTCCCTCTCGCGAGCTCTTGGTGGGCAGCAGCGGTGGAAGGAGAGTGCTCTCGTATTGGAAGAGGCCATTCGTTTGCGTCCAAACTATGCTAATTACTATGTATACAAGGCACAGGCACTGCTACATGGCGAGGAGTTCGCGGAAGCTTCAACTGTCGCCCTCCGCGCGCTTGAACTGGAACCTGATAACGCGGCCGCACGAGATATCCTGAACCAGATGGGGACAAATCAATAAGATGTCTAGCAGCAGTAACTCCGAAGGAAACAGCCTGCTGCTTCGACTTGCGGTTGGTACGGGGACAATCGCTTTCGGCTCGTCAGTAGGCAAGCTGCTTCTCTATCTGTACAACGTCCTTCTTGCGCGTCTCCTCGGTCCAGAAGGCTTTGGCGTCTATTTCCTGTCTTATACCATCATCTTCAACGGAACTGACCTCGTCACGTTAATCAATACAAACACGACGATACGTTTTGCCGGTGTTTACTTTTATCAGGGAGATGAAAGGCGCCTGAAGGGACTGACTACTCTATCGATAGCCACAGCGACTGCTGTGGGTGCTTTAGGGGCCCTGCTTCTGACCTTCGCAGCAGACTGGCTGGCGACAACCCTCTTTCGGAAGCCTGAATTGGCGGCTAGCCTTCGGTATTTTGCCTGGACTCTGGCGTTGCTGGGAAGTCAACGAATCGCGGCAAGCACATTGATTGCTATTGGCAAGCCGGCCTGGGGAGTGGCGCTCGTCGACGTGCTATCTCCACTCATCCTTCTGGCTAGCCTGCCAGTCATCTTATGGCAAAATGCCGATCCGCTTGTCGGTGCTTCGATTGCTTATCCACTAAGTGTCGGTATCTCACTTCTTATTATTCTACTCGTACTTATCCGTCAAAGGGCTTTCTTCGGAACCACGGCACATCTACCCAAGGCGAAGATCGTGAGGTACTCCAGTGTGGTGTACTTGATGAGTAATTTCAACAATCTGATCCGCTGGGCCGATGTTTTGCTGGTCGGTTACTTCCTTACAGAAGGACAGGGTGGAATCTATGCGGCTGCCCTGCAATTCAGCTTGATGAACACTCTCCTGATCAAGTCGTTCGACTCCGTGTTTGGGCCTGTAAGCGCAACGCTATTTGCCACTCGCCGGATCAACGAACTGCGCGAGACATTCATCCTTACGACAAAGTGGGCTGTTATGTTCACCTTGCCCTTCTTCATCGTGGCAGCGGTTGCCGGCGATCGAATCTTGAGTCTGTTTTACGGCCCGGAGTACGCCGGAGGTCATATCGTAATGGCGATTCTGGTCTTTGGTACCGTAATCCAGGCGGCAACCATGGGTGCTAGCAGAATTCTCACCACGAGCAATAATGAACGGCGCGAGCTATTAAATGTTGTCATGGGGGGCGTCGTTGCGCTTGTCCTGAACGCGATACTGATTCCGCTCGGCGGTCTAATCGGTGCATCGGTCGGCAAGACAGTGGCCTTTGGGTTCATTCAAACATTGAGAGTATCGAGACTCCGCGCTGTTTTTCACGACGTGCCAGGGTTGGTGCACTTTCGAAAGTCTTTTCTAGCTGCGGCCTGTACTATTTTCGCTCTGCTACTGGCCAGGGCTGTTCTTGCCTTGGATCTCGAAACGCTTAGTTATTTTGTAGGGGTCGTTATTGCTAGCTTGGCAGTCTACTTGATTTGTCTACAGCTCTTCGGTTGGGACGAAAGTGATCAGTTGATGTGGGCGTCCGTGGAGAGGCGAATCAAGAGAGCGACCGGAGGCTTGCCCGTATCAAAGCATCGAAAATGAGCGTGCCGGGCGGGCTTCCCTCGTGACAAGCGGGGAAAGCGAGGGTATTGTAGATCCTAATCGGACAGCTAGTACGAATATGCCCATCAGCACAACATGACGCTTTCAGCGAAAGTACTTGCACGCACCAAGGGGGAGGTTAGGAAAGCTTTCCTCCCACAATGGGCTTTCTTTCTACTTGCCCTGGTGTCCCCCTTGTCGATCCTCCGTCTCCAAGGCGTGAACCTGACCCTGTTTGACCTGTTGGCGGCCATCGCCCTGGCTGCCTATCTCTTGAGAGGTGGCCGTTATATTTTGCTCGGGTGGGCCGTAATTGCCTACATATTCGTGCTGGCGCTAATGGTATCCGCTTTTCGCTCTCCTAATCAGCTAGCTGCTCTGAGCCATATTGGACAGTGGTTGTTTATTTTTATCGTGGTCGTGCCACTCGTCTACTCGGCAATGCGCTCGAACGACGGACGAAGAGCAAGCTTGGCTGGGTTCCTCGTTGCCACCTTGATCATTGCTGTCTATGGTGTATACGAAGTAACCTTTGGCGAGCCGCGTAATCGTTACACATCAATTTATCAAAGTCCCCAGACCCTCGGCTTTCAAATCGCCGTCCTTTTTCCATTCCTACTCGTGGCACTGCGCTCAATCGGGGAAGTTGTGTCGCGCATGGCTCTGCGGCTGCTCCTAATCCTGCTCGTTCTAACGCTCATTGGATTTATGTTCTGGCTGCTATTTTACACACTGTCTCGGACTGGTATAGTCGCGTCAGTTGCAGGCATCCTTAGTTTTTTGACTCTAGATGCAATAGCCCTCAAGAATCCCCGAGAGTTTTGGAAACGGGTGGTCCTGGGCTCCATTCTGGTATCCGTCCTGGTGGGCGCTACCATATGGATGACTCGTGATGCTCGCTTTGTCGAACGTATTACCGACCGCATTGCCATGACATTGGACCTTGAATCACCTGAGGTAACAGACCGAACTGACGTATGGCAAGAAGCGCTCACAGAGATTGATCAATCGTACTTTTTTCTCGGGGTAGGTCCTGACAACTACCAGAACATCTCCCGCTTCAATCAACGACCCCATAACGTCTTCCTGCTATTCCTCACTGAGGGTGGAATCGTTGCCCTGATTACGTTCGCAGCCTTGTTGGTCTACTTCTTCGTAAAGACAATTCCGTCACTGTGGTCCAGCCGCCGCAAAGCCTCTTTTAATCGGATATTCCTTGCCGGAGCAGTGGCCTCTATGCTAGCCTATACCGTCATTGCCATGTTAAATACACAGTCCCTTGATAGATTCTATTGGCTGGTCTTCGCAGCCGGCCTGGCCACCGCAGCTGACGTTCGCGCCAGCATGAAAGCGGCCGTTTGCTAAGGTGGTCAGCTTCTCCCGGTCGCCACAGACCATTCAAGTTGTCTTTATTGTGGGCAGCGCCCCTCCTACCTCTATTCCCGTTGAGATAGCCTACCATCTGGCGCGCAATGGTCTCGACGTGACTGTCGTGCCTTACTACGGGGATGCGCCCAGCGAACGCCGCGCGCCGCTGCGTTTCGTGCCGCTCCACGCGCGTACCTCATATGACCTTCGCGCCTGGCGTTCTCTGTATCGGCTCCTGCGCCAGATCCGCCCCTCCGTCATTCACGTCAACCACACCGTTCCGGCATTGGTGGGCGCATTTCTGGGCCGCCTGCTTCGCGTTCCGCTCGTCGTCCTGACCGAGCATCATGATCATAGGGATATCTCGCGCCCTGCAGCCCTCCTCAATCTAGCTACACAGGCGCTGGTAGACACGATCATCTGCAACTCTGACTACACCTGCGACTCCCTTGCCTGGTGGGAGCGCTGGGCGAGCGGGCGAAAACGGCTTACCGTCTATAACGGCGTCGATATAGATAGTATAGAAAAGGGCCGTACAGCCCGGACGGCGATTCGCGGCCAGCTTGGTGTCCCAGACGATGCTCTCTTGATCGGCAATGTAGGACGTCTCGTGCGTGAGAAGGACCAGGAGACGCTAATCCGTGCGGTTGCCGCGGCGCGCCAGGAAAACGAGCGGGTTCACCTGGTCATTGTCGGCGACGGCCCGCTGCGCTCCAGACTGGCGTCGCTGGCGCAGGAGCTGGAGTTGGGCGACCGCGTTACCTTCACTGGCGCGGTGCAGCGTGCTCAGGTCTATGAGATCCTGCATGCCAGCGACCTTTTCGTGATGAGTTCGATCACCGAGGGTTTCTGCAACGGCGTTGTCGAGGCCATGGCCGCCAGGAGGCCCGTCGTCGTCACTCAGGCAGGAGCGCTGCCGGAAGTGGTGGGCCAGAGCGGCTGGTTCGTACCGCCACAGACGCCGGGCGCTATTGTCAATGCCATCAAAGAGATCGCCGCTCTGCCGCGCCAGGAGATCGATGCCGTGACAGACGCGGCGCGCCGGCGGGTGGAGGATTGTTTCACTATCCAGAAAACGGCAAGAGCCTATGAAACAATCTACCGCCAGCGGCTGGCCGGCGTGGGAGCCAGCCTGGTCAACTAATCATGGCGACGATCATTTACATAGGAGGCTATGGCCGCAGCGGCTCGACGGTGCTGGACATCGCCCTCGGCAACGATGCCGGCGTAATCAGCCTCGGCGAGGTAGCCAACCTGTTTCCGCTCTTGGCTTCTGCCGGCGAGGCCGTCTGCTCCTGCGACGAGGCCGTTCACAACTGCCCCTTGTGGGGACCTGTTATTCGCAGCCTGCAAGAGGCCGGCCTGAATGACTGGCGGCGCATTGCGCGAGCCCAGCGAGTGGTGGAAGGCTGGCGGGGCTTTCTGGCTGCCATCACGGGCCATCGGGCTCTCTGGGGATTTACTGGCGACGCGGCCGAGACCTATGTCCGTTACATGCGAGCGCTCTTCGCCGCCCTTGCCACGACGTCCGGCGCGCCAGTATTTGTCGATTCGTCCAAGTCAACGCGCCTCACCCTGAGCAGGGCGCTGGCATTGCAGCAGCTTTGTCGCTTCGACGTCCGCTTTATCCATCTCGTGCGTGACGGCCGCGCCGTGATGTGGTCCGGCGCAACCGGGAGCAACAAGCAGCTTGCCTCTGGCCCTCCCGATGTCTCGGCCCTGCGTGGCTACAAGACGGCGCTGAGCTGGAACGCCACGAACCTCCTGACAGCGCTCATCAGCCGGCGCTTCAAAAAGCGCCAGCTTGTCCTTTATGAGGATTTTGTAGCTTTCCCGGACAAGACGGTGGCTGAATTGTCTAAGCGGCTCCAGCTCGACCTCGCCCAGCTGCAACACAAGCTCAAGTCAAGACAGGCTCTGCGGGTCAATCATCTGATAGCTGGCAATCGTGTTGTGCGAGAGCAGACTATTTCTTTACAGGTTGTCCATGACTGGCAAGAGGCATTATCGACCTTCAATCGACTGATGTTCTTATTGCTGGCATGGCCAGCAGCTCTATTTGTCAGTCGGAAGAGCGGCGCCGAGAAGACGAAAACGTTATCTGCAGCTAAGGTCGGTCACTGATTAGTTCTGCCATTGTGATGGCGCACAGCGAATTTTCGTGGTCGCTAGAAAGCGGCGTCTCAGTAGAAAATGCCAGAGTTCTCCTGTGCGGGCAGCAACTTGCCCTGATATCCACCAGTTATGAAGTGCGCTGCAATCTACTTTCCCAAGAGAAGCAACCCTGATGACATATAAGAACGTGGCGTTACTGAGTATTCATCTATGACCACAGCTTCCGGATCAAAAGCAAGGATCGCAGTCTTTGTCTCAAATCGCGCCTTTGCGTTAACTAATTCGAGAGAGTTACTTATCAACCACTTTCTTGAGTCTGGTTGGAAAGTGTTCATCGCGGTAACGGAGAAAGACGCCCATGCGAACCGTCTCTTTGAATTGGGGGCGGCTATCACAACGGTACCGTTCGATCGCGGTGGGATCCGTATAGGCAGGGATCTGGCGTCGCTGACAACCCTGATGCAGCTCTACCGTGATCAGCGACCGGCTTTCGTTCATCATTTCAATGCAAAACCGATAATCTTCGGTAACCTGGCTGCGTTGCTCGACCCGGGGATCGTTTCGGTAAATACCATAACGGGTCTTGGACACGCGTTTGTTGAGGGCCAGTTTATACGGAAATTGGCTGGGCTTGGTTATCGAATCTCGCTTTCCAAAGGCGTGACCATTTTCCAAAATTCTGATGATATGCATTTGTTTCTTGAACGTGGATGGGTAAAGCCTGATCGGGCAAGGCTCGTGTTAGGCGCTGGCGTCGATACCGAACGATTCTTTCCCTCTAATCCGGGATCCGAGGAGGCTGATAGCCAGCGCGTCTTGATGGTGGCCCGCCTATTGTGGCAAAAAGGTGTTCGCGAATATGTTGACGCCGCAAGGATCGTTCGTAAGCAATATCCGAACGTCCGCTTTGAACTCGCTGGGGAACTAGACCCTGTTCATCCGGATGCGATCGATCGGCAGTGGCTGGAAGCAGCAACGAGTGACGGCACAATTGAATACCTGGGTTTTGTTGGCGATGTACCGGATAGATTGCGAACGAGCACACTTGCCGTATTGCCATCATATCGGGAGGGGATGCCGCGCGTTGTGTTGGAAGCATCTGCATCGGGGATTCCAGTGATCACAACAGACACTGCAGGATGCCGTGAAGCTGTCCTAGACGGCGAGACCGGTATCTTGATTCCTCCAAGAGACAGCGCTGCATTAGCAGACGCTGTCATACAACTACTAAGTAACCCGGCGAAGAGACGCCAAATGGGCCTGGCGGGCCGGGAATGGGTTGAAAAGCAGTTTGACATCAGGGCAGTGGTCCGGCAATATCTGGCCATCTATCGAGAGTTTGAGATTGAAGTATGATTTCTTACGAGGGTGCTTCTCCTCCGATCATCATCGTCGGCGCCGGGCGCTCCGGGACGAAACTGCTCCGCAGCATTCTCGCGTGTGCTCCAGAGGTAGTGGCGTTCCCACGCGAAATAAACTATATCTGGCGCCACGGCAATCTCGGCTTTCCCACCGACGAGCTAAGGCCAGAGCACGCGCGGCCAGAGGTGCGTGCCTTCATCCGCAAGCAATTCCTTAAGCGTGGACAGGCGCAAGGCGGAAAGCGTGTGCTGGAAAAGACGTGCGCGAACACACTACGGCTGGACTTCGTACGCTCAGTCTTTCCAGAAGCGTATATTATTCACCTGATCCGTGACGGCCGGGCTGTCACCGAATCGGCTTGCCGGCGCTGGCGAGCCCGTCCGGACCTGCGTTACTTACTGGAAAAAGCGCGTTGGGCGCCTCTCCGAGATGTCCCTTACTATGCCCTGCGCTATTTGCGCTATCAATCCGGGCGTCTCAAGGCAAATAACACTGGCGCCCAATCATCCTGGGGACCCCGTTTTAGCGGGCTCGACCAGTTGGTGGCGGAGAAGGAACTGGTAGAAGTCTGTGCCATTCAATGGCGAGTCTGTGTCCAGACTGCAGAAGCTTCCATACAGCGGTGGCCGGTGGGAGAAGCACTCACTCTTCGCTACGAAGACCTAGTTGATGATCCAGTCGGTGTGGCGCGCCGCGTCTACCAACACGCACAATTGACCTTCACAGACGATTGCGCAGCCTTCGCTGACGAATACGTACGAGCCGACAATATTGAAAAATGGCGTAACCACCTTTCGGAGGCTGAGGTCAGCCTAATATTACCTCACATCGAAACCGAGTTACGACAGCATGGTTATACTGTCTGATGGCTGATTCTTGTGGCTTGTCAGCGGCTGATTGCAGGCGCAAGCGACTGTTCGACATTGTTCTGGCTACCATTGGCCTTTTGATTACCGGATGGCTAATAGTGCTGGCCTACTTCCTGGCCAGGCTGGACACCGGCGCGAGTGGATTCTTCCGCCAGATAAGGGTCGGGAAGGACGGTGAGCTCTTCGAGGTGGTTAAGATCAGAACGATGCGGAACGATCTTGTTGTCAATACAACCGTCACAACATCGAGCGACCCGCGCATAACGGGCATCGGTAAGTTCTTCCGTAGGTCCAAGATCGACGAGTTGCCGCAACTGCTCAACGTATTGCGCGGTGAGATGAGCTTTGTCGGGCCGCGGCCCGACGTACCGGGCTTTGCCGATCAACTAACTGGAAGGGATCGGATAATATTAGCGGTCCGCCCGGGAATTACTGGGCCAGCCACGCTGAAGTTTCGCAATGAAGAAGCACTGTTGGCACAACAAGCTGACCCGGAAGCTTACAACTATAATGTCATCTTTCCAGAGAAGGTTCGACTGAACCGGCAATACGTCGAGCAGTATTCATTCGTGCAGGATTTATACTATATCTGGCGTACAATTATCAGTTCCTAACGATTCAAAGCTGACTACAACGCTGCCACTTACCGAGCTTGCGAAGAAACGGGTCCTTGAACAATCGGCGCATCTACCTCTCCCCACCCCACATCTCCGGCCGCGAGCAGGAATATGTGGCGCAGGTCTTTGCCAGCAACTGGATTGCGCCGCTGGGGCCGCAGGTCGATGCCTTTGAGGCGGAGTTTGCGGCCGCCGTCGGCGCGCCCTACGCGCTGGCGCTGGCCTCGGGCACGGCGGCGCTGCACCTGGCGCTGCTGGAAGTGGGCGTTGGCCCCGGCGACGAGGTCTTTGTCTCCACCTTTACCTTCAGCGCCAGCGTCAACCCCATCCTCTACCTGGGCGCCCGGCCCGTCTTTATCGACAGTGAGCCCGAGTCCTGGAACATGGATCCGGGGCTGCTGGCCGAGGCGCTGGCCCAGCGCGCGCGCGCGGGCCGGCTGCCCAAAGCCGTCGTCGTCGTGCACCTCTACGGCCAGAGCGCCAACCTGGAAGCCATTCTCGACCTCTGCCAGCGCTATGAGGTACCGCTCGTCGAGGACGCCGCCGAAGCGCTGGGCGCCACCTACCAGGGCCGGGCGCCAGGCGCCTTTGGTCGCGCCGGCATTTTCTCTTTCAACGGCAATAAGATCATCACCACTTCCGGCGGCGGCATGCTGGTTTCCGCCGACGAGCAGCTCATCGCCCACGCGCGCAAGCTCTCGACCCAGGCGCGCGATCCGGCCCCCCATTACCAGCATTCGGAAATCGGGTATAATTACCGATTGAGTAATGTGCTCGCTGCCATTGGGCGGGCGCAGCTGGAACTGCTGCCGGAGCGCGTCGCCGCCCGGCGCGCCAACTTCGCAGCCTATATGCGCGGGTTAGCCGGCCTGCCGGGCCTCGGCTTTATGCCGGAAGCGCCCTGGGGCCGGAGCAACCGCTGGTTAACGGTCATTACCGTCGATCCTTCCGCCTTTGGCGCCGACCGGGAAACGGTGCGCCTGGCATTAGAAGCCGAGAACATTGAGTCCAGACCAACCTGGAAGCCGATGCATCTGCAGCCTATCTTTAGCTGCTATGAGCGGTTCGGCGGCGACGTGGCTGAAGCGCTCTTTGCAGGCGGCCTCTGCCTGCCGTCCGGCACCAGCCTGAGCGATGAAGATCTCGCCCGTATTATCCAGGTTGTCCGCGCTGTGCAGCGTCAGGAGAGCAGCGCGGCCTGACCAGCGCCAGCCCGCTGCCGCTGGGGATATCCCATGAAACGTATGAGCCTGCGCAACCGGCATTTCTTTCTCCTCGACCTCATCCTCCTTGTGGCCGCGGTTTACCTCAGCTATGTGCTGCGCCTGGAACGGGTGGACCTGGGCGTCTACTGGCCCGGCAGCTACGTCTTCGCCGGCTCGCTGATTCTCATCACCCCGGTCATCTTCCGCAGCAGCGGCATCTACTCGCGCTACTGGCGCTACGCCTCGATTGACGAGCTGTCGCTGCTGGCCGGCGCCGTCGGCGCCTCCACCGTCGCGGCCTACATCGCCAGCCGGCTGCTCATCGAGCTGACCCAGTCCACATACGTCATCCCGCGCTCCACCCCGATCATCACCTTCTTGCTGGCGCTGGCCTTCACCGCCGCGCCGCGGCTGGCCGTGCGCATGCGCGGCCGCCTGGCCGGCCGCCTCCAGCAGGCGCAGCCCGCCGCTGGCGGGCCGCGGCGGCGGGTCGCCATTATGGGCGCCGGCGACGCGGGCACCATGATTGTGCGCGAGCTGCAAAACAATCCGCAGCTTGGCCTGGAAGTCGCCTGCTACATCGATGACGATCCGGCCAAGAACAACGTCCTCATCCACGGCATTCCGGTACTGGGCAACCGCGAGGCCATTCCCGCCGTGGTCCGTGCATACGCGATCCACACGGTGATTATTGCCATGCCAACCGTGCCCGGTAAGGAAATCCGGCAGATCGTCGACATCTGCGAGGAAGCCGGCGTGGAGACCAAGATCATCCCCGGCATCTACGAGCTTCTCGACGGCACGGTGAGCGTCAACCAGCTGCGCGACGTAGACATCGAAGACCTGCTACGGCGCGATCCCATCCGCACGGACACGGCGGCCGTGGCCGGGCTGGTGCGCGGGCGGCGCGTGCTCGTCACCGGCGGCGGCGGCTCCATTGGCAGCGAGCTCTGCCGCCAGCTGCTGCGCTATCGCCCGGCCGAGCTGATTCTTGTCGGCCACGGCGAGAACTCGATATTCGCGATCTATGAAGAGCTGCAGGGGCGCAGCCGCCACATCCCCACCTCAATCACGGCGCTCGTCGCCGACATTCGCTTCCCCGAGCGCGTAGAGGCCATCTTCGCCGCCCATCGCCCGCACATCGTCTTTCACGCCGCCGCCCACAAACACGTGCCGCTCATGGAAGCGAACCCGGCCGAGGCCGTCTCTAACAATGTCCAGGGCACGCTCCATCTGCTGCAGGCAGCAAGCAAAGTGGGTGTCGAGCGCTTTGTCATGATCTCTACCGATAAGGCGGTCAACCCCACTAGCATCATGGGCGCAACCAAGCGGGTCGCCGAGCTGCTGGTGCACGAGGCGGCGCGCGACAGCGGCCGGCCCTACGTCACCGTGCGCTTCGGCAACGTGCTCGGCAGCCGCGGTAGCGTCGTCTTCACCTTCAAGCGGCAGATTGCCAACGGCGGCCCGGTCACAGTCACCCACCCGGAAATCGAGCGCTTCTTCATGACCATCCCCGAAGCGGTCCAGCTTGTGCTGCAGGCGGCCGTGCTCGGCAAAGGCGGCGAGGTATTCATTCTCGACATGGGCGAGCCGGTGAAGATTGTCGATCTCGCGCGCGACCTGATCGAGCTGTCCGGCCTGCGCGTCGGCCAGGACGTGGAAATCACCTACTCGGGCCTGCGTCCCGGCGACAAGCTCTATGAAGAGCTGTTTATCAAGGGGGAGACCAACCGGCGCACGGCGCACGAGAAGATCTTCATTGCCGCCAACGCCGGCAGTTTCGTGCCGCCCAACCTGCACGAGCTGGTGGCGCAGCTGGGCGAGGCCGCGCTGCGCGGCGATAGCCAGGCGCTCACGGGCACGCTGCAGACCATTGTGCCTGCTTACACGCCGGCCACAGCAGCGGATGGCGACCCGCCCACCGCGCCGGCTGAAAGCGCTGAAAAAGCGCTCACGCCGCGCCGCTGGGCTCCCAACAGCGCCAGCTGACGTCGCTCGTTTCCCGGTGACCGCCGCCTCGCTCCCCAACCCTGGCACGGCGCCGGCCCATGCGCTCCTGCGCTCGCTGGCCGGCATGGCCGAGCCCATAGCGCCGCCTGGCGACGAGCCGCCGGCGGCCCTGGTCCGCTGGCTGGTCACGGCCGGCCTCGGCCCGCTGGCCTACCGTCTTTACCGCGAGCACTGGCCGCAGCTAAGCGAGGCGCTGGCTGCCGACTACTACTCGGCCGTGGCCGAAAGCGGCATCGCCGGCGCCCAGCTGCAGCTTGTGCAGAGCGCCCTGGCGCAGGCCGCGATTCCCGCCGTCCTGCTCAAAGGCGCCGCCCTCAGCCGCACCGTCTACGAGCAGCCGACCGACCGGGTGATGAGCGACGTCGATATCTGGATCCACCCCGAACAGATGGCCGACGCCTTTCACCTGCTCCACTCTCTCGGCTTTGCGGCCAGCGGCAAAGAGAGCCGGCCCCCCGCCCTGCAGCAGCTTTCACGCGGCGAAATCGCCCTGAGCAGCCCCCACGGCCGGCTGCTGGAGCTGCACTGGTCGCCCTTTTCCGGCTGGTGGCTGCTGCGCACCGCGGCCATCGACGACGACGGTCTCTGGTCGCGCCGCGAGCCGTTGGCCGGCGCGGCCGGTCTCTTCCAGCTCGACGCCGCAGATACGATCCTTCACCTGGCCTGCCATCTTGCCGTCAACCACCAGTTCGGCCTCTATCCCCTGCGCAGCCTGGTAGATATGGCTCGAACCGTGCAGCGGCGGGCCGTCGATTGGCAGGCGCTGGCGCGCCGGGCGCGCGCCTGGCGCCTGGCGACGGCTACCTGGTCAGTTTTGCTGCTGCTTGACGAGCTACTAGGGGTTCCTGCCGCCGCGCCGGCCCTCTCCGCCCTGCAGCCGGGTCCACTGCGCCGCCGCCTGCTGGCGCGGCTGCTGCATCCCGGCCGCCTCCTCTCGCAACACGACGTGCGCGGTAGCCGCGGCCGCTACCTGCTGCTGCTCCTGCTTGTCGATAGGCCCGGCGACGCGGCCCGCCTCATCTTCCGCACACTCTGGCCGGAGCCGGCCTGGTTAGAAGCGCGCTACGGGCGGCCAACCGGCCACGGCCGCCACCTCTGGAACGTGCTCCGTCACGGCCGCGTTTGAGCTGGCCGTGGCGCTTAGTCGCCCC
>CAZOGK010000006.1:60087-85102 GCA_964579295.1 uncultured Ardenticatenaceae bacterium | reverse complement strand
TGGAACGTGCTCCGTCACGGCCGCGTTTGAGCTGGCCGTGGCGCTTAGTCGCCCCCGGCGACTGGTTAGTTGCCCCCGGCGACTGGTTAGTCGCCCCCGGCGACTGGTTAGTCGCCCCCGGCGGCTGGTTAGTCGCCCCCGGCGACTGGTTAGTCGCCCGGCTGACCTCCAGGCTGCGGCCGCACCGGGGGCCCCTCTCCCGGCGCCGGTAGCGCAGCGCCCTGCGGCGGCCGCTCTGCCTCTTCCGGCCGCTGTACCGGCTTACCGGCCGACCACCAATCGAGGAAGAGGATAACGCCCACGGCCGCCATACCCGCGACCAGGCCCGCCAGCAAGCTGTTCATCAGCGTACCTGAGCCGACGGGCAGCTCTGGCGCCAGCGCCGCGTCGGCCACCCGTACTTCCGTGTTGCTTGACTCAGCCTGGATTTCGGCCGCCACCAGCTGGTTGGTCAACGCCTGGTAGGCGTCCCAGGCGCGGTCGCGGGTCGATTCCAGTTCGCGCAGGTCAGCTTCACGGGCCGCCAGCTCGCCCGCCTGCTGGCTCTCCAGGTCGATGATCTCCTGGGTCAGCGACTCGATGCGCGCCGTTAGCGCCTCGCCGCCGAGCGCGGCGCGCGGCGCGTCGCTGCCCAGCGACTCGGTCAGCAGCTGGATGCGCTCGTGGGTAGCGGCGCGACGTCCCTCCAGCGCCGCAATCAGGTTGTCGACGTCGGCCGGCTGAATCTCTTCGATTTCCGCGTTCGCCAGGTCCATCTGCAGCTCCAGCGGGCCATTGCCGCCGTAGACGCGGGCGCGCAGCAAGAGCAGCGCCAGCGTGTCCCCCAGCCGGGAGGCAAAGGAGCCGCCGCCGGCCCCCACTTGGTCGCGCAGCGTCGCGGCGTCGGCCAGCCAGATCTCGATCTGTTTCAGCTCGGCATAGAGAGAGGTCAGCAGCTCGCTGCTGGCGCTGGCGTCGCTTGTCTCAATGGCGACGCGCGACGCCTGGTAGCTGTCCAGCAGCGCGCGCTTGATACCCAGCTCGCGCTCCAGCGCCAGGCTGGACGTGCCGAGCTGCTCGTCGGCCAGGTAGTCCTGCAGCGTCGTCTGCGCGGCGTCATAGCGCTGGCGCGCGACCGCTACCTGCGCCGTGATCGATTCGATGTTGGCATCGCTGGCGCCGTAGACCTGGTTGACGTGGGCGACGTAAGCCTGCGCCACGCTGTTGGCGACGGCCGCCGCCACCTCGGGATCTTTGTGCCGTACGCTGAAGGCAATCATGTCGCCGGACTGCGCCACCGAGACCAGCGCGCCTATGGCGCGCATGCTGCGCGCTTCCGGCGCCAGCAGGCTGCCCACGTCGTCGAGCACCTGGCGCCTGACCTCGTTGCTATCGGCCAGGGCGCGCAGCGCCGCCAGCCGGTCTTCGATCAGTCGCCCGCCGCCCAGCTGGTAATCTTCCAGCGTCTGGATGCGGGGGTCAAGGCTGATGTCCGTCCGGCTGCGCACGATAGCCACGGCTGCCCTCGCCTCGTACACGCTGGGGCGCATACTCGCCAGCGCGAAGGCGGCAGCGGCCGCCAGCAGCACGGCAGCCAGGAGCCATACCCAGCGCCGGGCCAGCAGAGCAACGTAATAGCGCAGATCAATCTCGTCTTCGACCATAGTGCCACCTGTTCTCGCGCACGCGGATAATGTCTATTGTACCCCCAATTCGCCAGTTCCCGGAAGCCATCCTTAGCTCCTAATTTTCGCCACCCCTCACGCCGCCCCTGCCAGTAGACTCGGAGCCAGAAGCGGGGTATAAAGACCGCCCGCTGGCAGCATCGTGACGAACTCTCGCTGCCGACCAGATACAGGCAAACAATGGCGCCTTCCACGTTTCTCAGCCGGGCTGACAGGCGAGCAGACCTCGTCGCCATAGCATTGTTGACCATGACTGTCTTCCTCGTCTTCGGCAACGCGCTGCAGATGGGCTACATGGCCGACGATTTTGACTGGATGCGGCAGGCCCTATCCCCGGATCACGCCCTGTTCGACCGGATTACGACAGCCGGCAGCGGCGATTATTTCCGCCCGCTGGTCACGCTGACTTTCCGCCTGGAGCAGCAGCTTGGCGCCGGGCGCGCCCTCTTTGTCCATCACCTGGCTAACCTCCTCTTTCACCTGGGTAGCGCCTGCCTGCTCTATCTGGCGGCCAGCAGCCTGAGCAGTGATAGGAAGCTGGCCATGGCGCTGGCCCTTGTCTTCCTGCTGCACCCGCTGGCCGTGGCTCCGGTCTACTGGTTAGCAAGCCGTGTCGACAGCCTCGTGACCTTGTTCTACCTGCTCAGCATTCTTGGCTTTCTGCGCTTAATGGCGGGAAGCAGCCCGCTTCTGGCCCTGCTCATGGTCGCCGGCGGCGCTGCCGCCGCGCTGCTGGCGAAGGAAATGGCAATCACCCTTCCCGTGGTGCTCCTCATCCTCTGGTGGTGGTCACGCCATACGCCCGCGGGGCAGCGCGCGCCCGCCCGGCGGCCCTGGCTGCTGCCGGCCTGGCTGGCGACCGTCGCGGCGGCGGCGGTCTACATACTCTTTCTCTGGCTGCATATCTACCGCAACAGCGCGCGCGGCCTGCCCACATTCGGCGTCCGGAGCGCCGGCGAAGCGCTCGTCAGCGGTCTGCTGGTTCTCGTGGCGCCCAACCGCCGTGACTATCTCGTGGGCGTCTACTACGAGCGGCCCTGGCTCTTGCCGGTCGCGCTTATTCTGCTGGGCGGCGGCGCACTGCTCCTGATCGCTGCTCTGCGGCGCCATGCCGGCGCGCAGCGCCCTCGTCTCTGGCCGGTCGCCGCGAGCGCGCTCTTTCTGGTCTCCCTGCTGCCGCTACTTCCTGTCGGGGCCAATAGCCGCCGTATGCATCTGCCGCTGGCGCTCCTCTGCCTGGTAGCCGCTCTGAGCACCGTCGCACTGCCCCGGCTGCGCCGCCCCCTGCTGCTGCTGCTCGCGGCGCTGCTGCTGCCGGCCGCCCTCCTCTCTCGGCACGACGGGGCGATCTGGCTGGAGAACTGGCGCCTCACCCAGCGCTACTGCCGCTCGTTCCAGGAGCAGCTCAGGGCTGGCGAAGAGCGCGCCTTCCTGCTGCTGGCCGTTCCGGGCCACGCCCGCAATACGCATCTCTTTGCCAACGACGCCAATGAGGCCCTCTATCACTGTATTCATGGCGAGTTCGGTCAGTTCTCCCGCTTTCTGGTCCTGGGCGAGCTGCGCAGCCAGCGCGCCCTGCCCGCTGGCGCGGCGGTGTCACAGCCGGCGCCCGGTCACTTTGTCGTGACGCCACTGGACGAAGACGATTTTTTCGTCCTCTGGCCCGATGCCCGGGAAAACGCTCGTTATGGAGATGAGCAGCTCGGCGTCACCGTCGATGCGCTGGCCGCGCCGGGGCGGGTGCAGCAATTTACGGTCCAGGCAGACGCGGCTGCCTTCACCGATATCATGGTGCTGAGCTTCCGTGGCGCCGAATTCTACCGGCTATCCGCTTTCGCCCGCGAATGAACGAGCTATCGCCGCGCTGCCGCCTGTTTTCTGCCGCTGAGCTCCTGCTGATGGGCCTGCTGCTGCCCGTGGCGCTCTTTCCCTCGCCCACTCGCTTCCTCGCCCTGCTGCTCATTCCCCTGCTCTGGCTGCTGCGCCGGCTGCTCGGCCGGCGCCTCCTGCCCGTGACGCCGCTCAACGGCGCCCTGCTGCTGCTCCTGCTGATGACACTGGTCACCGTGCTGATCACGCCCGACCTGCTCTGGAGCCTGCCCAAGGTGGCCGGCGTCGTCTATGGCGTGGCCCTCTACTTCGCCGTCGTCCAGGCCGTGCGCGTGGCGCCGCGGCTGCTCTGGGCCGGTATCGCCCTCCTGCTCCTCGGTGGCCTGGGCGTCGTCGGCGCCGGCCTTGTCTCCATTCCGGCCGCCGCCACGCTGCCGCTGCTGCAGCCGGTCGCCGCCAGGCTGCCCGCCATACACACGACGGAGGGCGCGCTGCTCAACCCCAACGAAGTGGCCGGCGTCCTGCTCTGGATGGCGCCGCTGGCGCTGGCCCTTGCCGCCGGCTTCTTGCGCGGCTGGCGGCGCGGGCAGGTTCGCCCTCTGCTGCCGCTGCTCCTGCTGGCGACGGCCCTTATCTTTGCTGCCACCCTGCTGCTCAGCCAATCACGCGGCGGGCTACTCGGCTATGCCCTGGCCGTCGTCCTTCTCGTCGCTGCCTTCGCCGGCCGCTACCGGCGCGCCCTCTTTGCCCTGCTGGCCGCTCTGCTGCTGCTGGTTCTCGTCCTCTACAGCGCCGCGCCCCAGCGCTTTGCCCCCCTCTTTGCCGGCAGCGACTTCACCGGCGCCGGGGAAGCTGCCCTCAACTCGCTCGACGGCCGGCGCGAGATCTGGTCGCGCGCCCGCTACGTGGTCGAAGACTTCCCCTTTACCGGCGTGGGGCTCAACAATTTCCGCCGCGTCGTGCCCCTGCTCTACCCGCTCTTCCTCATCTCGCCGGCCATCGACATCGCCCATGCCCACAACCACCTGCTGCAAGTGGCAGCCGAGCTGGGCATCCCCGGCCTCATCGCCTACCTGGCCCTCTGGATTGGCGCGGCGCTGATGCTCTGGCAGAGCTGGCAGCGCGCAGCCAGTGCGCCCCTGCGCGCCGTTGCGGCTGGCTGCGCCGCCTCGCTGCTGGCCTACTTCATCTACGGCCTCTTCGATACCGTCGCGCTCGGCGCCCGCCCCGGCTTCCTCTTCTGGCTGCTGCTCGGCCTGGTTGCCGCGCTGCACCAGCAGACGGCGCCGGCGCGTGAGTAGCTGTTAAGGCGCTGGCGATTGCTTTTTCCTTCTGCTACACTTTTTCGCATCAGTCGCGTCTACTTATCCGGCTCGATCGTGGAGTTATCCGTGTCCCGTTATATCCGTCTGCTGACCCTGCTCTTGTCCCTTGCCATCTTGATGACCGTGGCGCCAGCCGCGGCCCGGCCGGCCGCAGCGCCGGCAGCGCTGCCGGCGGGCGTGCAGGATCTGCGCGCGCAGGAGAGCGGCCTGCACTTTTCCCTGAGCGTCCCCTCTTACCAGCTTGACGAAGGCGGGCTGATAACGGCTGCCGGCCTCGCAAGCCATGGCGCCACACCCGGCGCGCCGGCGCTCCCCTACTTCAGCGCCTTCATCGCCCTGCCGCCGCAGGCGACCGCCCGCGTCACCGTGGCGGCGGCGGACACGGCCAGCCACACGCTTTCCCGGCCCCTGGCGGCGGCGCCGCGCGCGGCCGCGGCTGCGGACTTGCCGCCGGTAGACGAAGCGCTGCACGGGGCACCCGGCCCGCTGGCGGGCGACGACACGCCTGACCCTGCCTTCTACAGCCGCGACGCCCTTTTCCCGGAGAGCGTCTACCGCCTTTCCGAGCCGATGTATTTTCGCGACCTGCGCGTGGTGCGGCTCGACCTTTTTCCGCTGCGCTACAACGCGGCGCGCTCCCAGCTGCAGCACAGCCCGCGGCTCGACGTGACGATTGCGTTCGAGGGCGCGCGTTTTGACGAGCTGCGCCTGGCGCCGACGCCGGACGACCGCTACGCCCGCACGCTGGCAGGAGCGCTGCTGAACCCGCAGCAAGCGGCCGGCTGGCGCAGCCTACCCGCAGCGCCGGACGTGCCCGCGGCCGCGTCCAGCCTGCCCATCGGCCAGGAGAGCTACAAGATTGCTGTCGCCGCCGACGGCATCTACGAGATCAGCCGCGCCGACCTGGCGGCGGCGGGCATGAACGTGGGCAGCGTCAACCCCAATACCTTTGCCATGATGTATCGCGGCGAGCCCGTCGCCTACCAGTTTGTGGGCAACGGCAACAACCAGTTTGAGGAAGGCGAGGCTATCCGCTTCTATGGCTGGGCTTTCGACGGGACGCGCGACGAGCAGCAGTACGTGGCCGAAAACGTCTTCTGGCTCTGGCCCAACGGCACGCCTGACCGCATCGAGGAGCTGCCTGAGGGCACAGCCACCACACCCGCCACCTCCTTCCGCGCCGAGGTCACGCGCGCGCCGCAGTGGCAGTATAGCAATACCCGGCTCGACGAAGACGACTGGGCTGCCTCGCCCAACGAGCCCGATGCCTGGTATTGGGAGTTCATCGACCGCACCGGCGTTGACCCGACCACCGTCCACACCGTTACGCGCACGATTGACGTGCCCCACCCGGCAACGAGCGACGACGCCAGCCTGACGGTAGAGCTACTCTCCTATGCGTTGTCTGGCGATGTCACAGTCAGCATGGGTCCCGGCTTCACCCATCAGATTACCAAAGTCTGGACCGGCGGCGTTCGCAACGACAATATCGTCCTTTCCCTGCCGGCATCGGCGCTGCAGCATGGCGAAAATCAGGTGCAGCTGACCTTCTCCAACCAGACCGTTAACCGTCTCCAGTTCTTCGTCAACCGCTTTACCGTCTCCTACCCACGCCAGTTCGTGGCTGACGATGACCTGCTCATTTTCCAGGGAGAAGCCGGTAATCACACCTACCAGGTAAGCGGGTTCAGCCTGAGTACGACGCCCCTGGTCTGGGAAATCAGCGACCGCTTGCAGCCCCGGGCCGTGGACCAGGTGACAACGGCGGACGACGGCGGCAGCGCCACCTACACGTTCCACAGCGGAGCGGCTGGTTCCGCTTTCGTCGCCACCAACACGCAGGCGATGAAGGAGCCTGCTGCTATCAGCCGCTATGTGGCGCCCTCGCTGGACCCGCCCGGCGGCGCCGATTGGCTGGCGATAATCGACCCGGACTTTGGCGCGCCCATCAATACCCTGGCGGCCCACCGCCAGAAGCCGCTTTTCGGCGGCCTGACCACAGCCGTCGTCTCTATCGACGATGTGATCAACCAGTACGGGCACGGGCTGCCGCTGCCCAACGCGATCCGTAGCTACCTCTCGCACGCTCTCTTTACCTGGAGCACAGCCCCGAGCTATGTGCTGCTCGCCGGGGACGCCACGGTGAACCCCAATCACGTCACCTGTGACGGCCCGAACGACCAGTACTTCATCTGCAACATTTGGGAGGATAACTCGGCCCGCAATCACGTCCCCACGCACCTGCTCTTCAAAGATCGCTTCCAGGGCCACGTCCCCACCGACTATCCCAACGTGTTGCTGGCCGGCGACGACCTGCTGCCCGATATGGCTATCGGGCGGTTCGCCGTGGAGAGCGCCCAGGAAGCGAGTAACATCGTCGCCAAGATCATGGACTATGAGACAGCGCACCTCACGCCTGGCCCGGCCCAAAACGCCATCGTCTTCCTTTCCGATAACCCGGATGTCGGCGGCAACTTCCCGGAAGAAAGCCTTCAGGTTGCTGGCCTGCTTACGCCCGACTTCAAGGTAACGTTGATCGCCCAGGCAAACTCAAGCGACGCCGCCGCCACTGCCGCTCGCTCGGCTACCCGGGACGCCATTCATGCCCCGCAGGGGGCCACAATCCTCAATTACCGGGGGCACGGCAGCAGGACCGCGTGGGGCGGCAACCCGGCCCTCTTCAACGTGACTAACCCGTCCCTCTGGCCCTGGCCCGCGCCGCCGGCGCCTCCCTGGCTGGCGAGCGAGCCGCTGGTCATTCTCAGCCTGGACTGCCTCGACGGCAATTTCGTCTATCCCGGTGAGGATGCGCTCAGCGAAGTCTTCCATGCTCTGCCGGAAGTGGGCACGGTCGCTCACTGGTCGAGCACCGGGCTCGGCTACGCCTTTGAGCACCGCAAGCTGCACCAGGAATTCTACCGGGCAGCTATCAATCATGACATCCTGCCCATCGGCGACGTTATCAACTACACGAAGGCGGAGTATGCGGCGACGGCCCATCACGAGTCAGAGCTGTGGACCTTCACCCTGCAGGGCGACCCGGCCATGCTCCTCTGGCAGCCGCGGCCGGATTTTATGTTTCTGCCTATGCTGACCCGCTAGGCTGGCTCCCTGTCCGGCTAGCGGCTCCCCACTCGCTCCTTCTCGTAGGCGATGACGCTTTGCAGCGTCTCTTCCAGGCTGAGCCGCGGCTGCCAGCCCAATAGCCCGCGCACCCGGCTCGTATCCGGCACGCGGCGCTGCATATCCTCGAATCCCGGCGCGTAGGCCTCCGCATAGGCCACGGTCACAATGGGCGAGTCGCTGCCCACCAGCGCTTTCACCCGTTCGGCCAGCGCCATAATCGTCGTCTCTTCCTCGCTGCCTACGTTGTAGACCCGGCCCGGCGCCTGTGGATGGCGGCTCAAGCCGACCAGGGCGGCCACTACGTCACTCACCGAGCAGAAGCAGCGGCTCTGTCGGCCGTCGCCATAGACGCTGATCGGCTCGCCGGCCAGCGCCTGGCCCACAAAGCGGGGAATGACCATGCCATAGCGCCCCGTCTGCCGCGGACCGACCGTGTTAAACAGCCGCACCGGCACGACTTCCAGGCCAAACTCCTCCTGGTAGGCCAGCGCCAGAAACTCGTCCACCATCTTGCTGGCGGCGTAGGACCAGCGGCTTTTACTGCTGGGCCCCAGCAGCACGTCGTCCTCCTCGCTGAAGGGAATGCGGCTGCCTTTGCCGTAGACCTCCGAGGTGCTGGCGACGAGCACGCGGCTGCCGTAGCGCAGCGCCGCCTTGAGCACTGCCTCTGTGCCCATCACGTTTGTCTCGATGGTGTGCACCGGCTTCTCGACAATGAGCTGCACGCCCACCGCCGCCGCCAGATGGACGATGACGTCGGCTTGCGAGGCCAGCCGGTCCAGCACGATAGCGTCGAGGATGCTGGCGCGGGCAAAGTGGAAGCGCGGCTCTCCGGCGTGGTGGGCGATGTTGGCGTAGCGGCCGGTGGAAAGATCGTCAATCACCAGCACCTGATGGCCCTCGGTCAGCAGGGCGTCCGCCAGGTGCGAGCCGATGAAGCCGGCGCCGCCGGTAATCAGGTAGGTAAGCGGCTCAGCCACCTGTGGCCCTCGCCTCCGCTAACAGGCGCCTGACGTTGGCGCCAATATCGCCGCTAAAGACGGCGCTGCCGGCGACGAGTACCGTCGCCCCGGCGCGCGCCGCCTCCCCCGCGTTGTGCGCCTTAATACCGCCGTCCACCGAGAGCCAGGCGGGCGAGCCGATCGCCTCCAGCATGGCCCGCGCCTGCCGGATGCGCTCCAGGCTGCCGGGAATAAACGCCTGCCCGCCGAAGCCGGGGTTGACCGACATGATCAGAAGCAGCGCCACTTCCGGCAGGATAGGCGCCAGGCTCGCCAGCGGCGTCGCCGGGTTGAGCGTGACGCCGGCCTGCTTGCCCAGCTCGTGTATCATCTGCACGGTGCGGTGCAGGTGGGGGCATGTTTCCACGTGCACGGTGATAATGTCCGCGCCGGCCGCGGCGAAGTCGGCCAGGTAGCGCTCCGGCTGCTCGATCATCAGGTGCACGTCCATCACGGCGCCGGGAAAGGCATCGGCCAGCGGGCGCAGCGCGCGCACCACCAGCGGCCCCATGCTGATATTGGGCACGAAATGGCCGTCCATCACGTCAATGTGCAGCCAGCCGGCCCCGGCCTGCAGCGCTTCCCGGGCCTGCGCTTCCAGCCGGGCGAAGTCGGCGGCGAGGATCGAAGCCGCCAGGATCGGCTCAGCCACCGTCCCGCTCCAGCAGCTCGCGCACCGCCCCGGCCACCGCCGCGGCGGTAATGCCCAGATGCTCGTAGATCTCCTGATAGGGCGCCGAGTGGCCGAAGCGATCCAGCCCGATAATGCGCCCCTGCCGCCCGACAAAGCGCTCCCAGCCGAGCGTCGCCGCCGCCTCTACCGCCACTTTGGCGCTGATGTGCGGCAGCAGCACCGCCTCCTGGTACTCCGGCGGCTGCTCGGCGAACAGCTCCCAGCTGGGCATGGAGATGACGCGGGCGGCGATCCCTTCCTCCGCCAGCAGCCGCTGTGCATCCAGGGCGATGTGCACCTCGGAGCCGGTGCCGATGATTACCGCCTGCGGCTGGGCGGCATCGCTGAGCACGTAGGCGCCGCGCAGAGCCCCTGCAGCCGGCGCCACCTGCTCGCGATCCAGGACGGGCAGCCCCTGGCGCGACAGGATCAGCGCCGTCGGCCCGCCATCGCGTTGCAGCGCCACCTGCCAGCCGTAGCTCGTCTCGTTGGCGTCGGCCGGGCGGAAGGTCACCAGGCCGGGAATGGCGCGCAGGCTGGCCAGCTGCTCGATGGGCTGGTGGGTCGGGCCGTCTTCGCCCAGGCCAATGCTGTCGTGGGTGAAGACGAAGATGGTCGCCGCGCCAATCATGGCCGCCAGCCGGATCGTCGGGCGCATATAGTCGGAGAAGATGAGGAAGGTGCCGCCATAGGGACGCACTGCCCCGTGCAGGACCATGCCGTTCATCACCGCGCCCATCGCATGCTCGCGCACGCCAAAGTGAATGTAGCGCCCGCGGAAGTCGTCGCGCGTCAGCTCTTCAATATCCGCCTGCTTGGTCTTGTTGGAGGGCGTCAGGTCGGCCGAGCCGCCGATAAGCCAGGGAATGACGGGCAGCAGCTCGTCCAGCACCTTGCCCGAGGCGGCCCGCGTCGCCATCCCTTTCTCGCTCGCCGGAAAAGTGGGCAGCGACTCCAGCCATCCGTCCGGCAGCTCGTCGTTGATTGCCGCCTGCAGCGTGGCCGCCTCGTCCGGATAGGCCTCGCCGTAGGAGTGAAGCAGCGACTCCCAGGCCGCCTGCTGCTGCGCCCCGTCTTCCGGCCGCATGTAGTCGTAAACTTCTTGCGGCACGTAAAATGGCTCCGTGGTGGGCCAGGCCAGGTTCTCTTTGGTGCGCTGGATCTCTTCTTCACCCAGCGGCTCGCCGTGCGCGCTGGCCGTGTCCTGCTTGGCCGGGCTGCCGTAGCCGATGTGCGTGCGGGTGATGATCAGCGTCGGCCGCTTCTGCTCCGCCTGCGCTGCGTGCAGCGCATCACGGATGGCCTCGACGTCGTGGCCGTCGATACGCAGCGTGTGCCACTGGTAGGCGCGGAAGCGCTGCTCCACGTCGTCGCTCCAGGCCAGCTCTGTGGCGCCGTCGATGGTGATGCGGTTGTCGTCGTAAAAGACAATGAGCTTGCCCAGCCCGAGATGGCCGGCGAGCGAGGCCGCCTCATGGCTGACCCCCTCCATCAGGTCGCCGTCGCTGGCGATGCAGTAGGTGTAGTGATCGACGACGTCGTAGCCCGGCCGGTTGAAATGGGTCGCCAGCCACTTTTCGGCCAGCGCCATGCCCACGGCGTTGCCGAACCCCTGCCCCAGCGGGCCGGTCGTCGTGTGGATGCCCTCTGTCTTGAAATTCTCGGGGTGGCCGGGCGTCTTGCTGCCCCACTGGCGGAACTGCTTAATGTCCTCCAGCGCCAGCTCGTAGCCGCTCAGGTGCAGCAGGCTGTAGAGCAGCATCGAGGCGTGGCCTGCCGAGAGCAGGAATCGGTCATGGTTGAACCAGTGCGGATCGGCCGGGTTGTGCTGCAGGAACTCGCGCCAGAGCACCACGGCCACGTCGGCCAGCCCCATAGGCGTGCCCGGATGGCCGGAGTTGGCCTTTTGCACGGCATCCATCGACAGCGTCCGGATCGTATTCGCCGCCAGCTCGTGGCGCGTATAGTGGCTGAAATCGGTCATAGGAGGTCTCCAGTTGTCGGTGGGCAGTCGGCAGTTGGAAGTTAGAGGTTGAAAGTCGGAAGCTTAGACTTCTAACTTCTAACCACTACCCACTACTTCGGCGCCATCCGTATCGCGCCGTCGAGGCGAATCAGCTCGCCGTTGAGCATCGGGTTTTCGATAATGTGCTGCACCAGCATGGCGTATTCCACCGGGCGTCCCAGCCGGGACGGGAACGGGATTTGCTCGGCCAGCGATTGCCGCGCTTTCTCCGGCAGCCCGGCGAGCATGGGCGTCTCAAAGAGGCCGGGCGCAATGGTCATGACGCGGATGCCAAAGCGGGCCAGCTCGCGCGCGACCGGCAGCGTCATGGCCGCTACCCCGCCCTTGCTGGCGCTGTAGGCCGCCTGCCCGATCTGCCCTTCAATCGCCGCGACTGAGGCGGTGTTAATGATCACACCGCGCTCGCCGGTCTCTGTAGGCTCGCTCTCCGCCAGCGCGGTCGCCGCCAGCCGGATGACGTTGAACGTGCCGATCAGGTTGATCTGGATGACGCGCGTGAACCAGTCGAGGTCGTGCGGCCCTTCGCGGCCGAGCACGCGGGTGGCGATGGCAATCCCGGCGCAGTTGATGGCGCCGCGCAGCGGGCCCACGCTCTGCGCCGTTACTAACGCCGCCGCGATACTGTCGCTGTTGGTCACGTCGGTATACTGGTAATGGGCCTGGCCTCCCAGCGCGCCGGCCAGCGCGGCGCCGGCCTCGTCGTTGATGTCGGCGACGACTACGTGGGCGCCCAGCTCGACCAGGCGGCGCGCCGTGGCCGCCCCCAGGCCGCTGCTGCCGCCGGTGACGATAAAGCTGTTGTTGCGAATCTCCATGTTCAGCTCCAGGGTGAGGAAGTGGCTGCTCTGTCAGCAAGCCTAAGGATACTCGAAAGCGCCCCGCTTGAAAAAGCGAGCGATTCCCTGCCTCATCCGCTCGCCGGCCTTGCGGAGCGCCGCCATCTTGCCGGCCTGGTCAGGGGACGAACTGCATCAGCCCCCACAACCCGGAAACGGTCCAGGCGACATCGCGCGCCTGCGCCGCCGCCTGCCGCGCCGGAGGGATGCCGGCCCCCACGTGCGACTTGAGCGTGCGCGCCAGCAGCAGCGGCGCCGGAAAGTACGCGAGAAGTGCCGGCAGCGGCGCGCTGAACGACCAGTGCCGGTCGCCGAGCAGCCGCCGGTAGTTGGCGTCCCCCTTGCTGATCACCAGGTCGGACCCCCTCAGGAAGGCATGCAGCTCCGCGGGCATCTGCCAGCCGGCCAGGGGCGAGGTCCAGAAGGGGTGCGGGCGCAGGTGCAGCCGCTCGCTGCTCAGATAGTCGCGCAGCCGGCCGCCCAGCGCCCGGGTAGGCGCGTGCTCGCTGCCGGCCAGCGCCGCTGCCGTATCACGCACGTCGCCCGCCAGCGCATCGCTGACAAAGAGCGGATGGCTCTTCACGTGCAGCCAGATTTCGCGGGCGCGCCGGGTTACCAGCAGATAATCGACCAGCATCAGGTCTGAGACTAGCTCCAGCCCGCTGTTATCCATGAGCAGATCGACGCGGCGCTGCCCGCCGGCCGGTAGATGGCCGGCGACCGCCGCCGTGTCGTCCACGACCAGGTAATCGCTGCGGCGGTCATTCTCGCCGTCCGCATCGTCGGGTTGTTCTTCCACGCCGGCCGGCCACATACTGAGGTCGCCCTGATTGCCCCAGAGCGAGAAAGCCAGCCGGGGCCCCAGTCTGCCATTACCGTCGCTCTCCGCGCGGGCCATCTGCTCCGCCTGACGGTAGATGGCCGCCCACTGCGCGTGCAGGCTTTCCGCCTTTTGCGGCGCGAACGGGTCGTTGGCGTCGCCGGCAGCGCCGCCGAAATAGCCTGTCGCCTCCAGAATGCGCCGGTAAAAATAAGTCTCGACAAAGAACCAGGGCGCTTGCAGCCAGCTCTGGCCCACGTAAGGGGCAACGTACTGCTCCCACTCCGCTGCATCCGGCGCACTGGCATCGTGCAGCGGCCGGATTGGCTGCTGCGGGATGCCTTCGAGCAGCCGCTGCAGCCGGCCGGCTACCGGCGCCCCATAGTCGTTGCTCTCCAGCACGCGCCGCAGGATACGCGGCAGCCGCTCGACAATGGAAAAATAGGTGAAGGTATGCCGCTCCAGGCCGCGCAGGGGCGGCGGGATAGGCAGGGCCGGTCGCCGCGAAGCGGACATGGCGCTGCCTACCATTCCATCAGCTTCCAGATTTCCGGCTGCCAGCCCGACTTCTGTCCGCCGATGTCGCGATAAATGGCCGCCGACTGCTTCAGGTGCGCCATCGCCCGCTCCTGCTGCCCACCCGCATGCAGCAGGTCGGCCAGGTTGCTGTGGATGGCCGCTTCGCGGTGGCGGTCGCCCTGCGCCTGACACAGCGCCAACGCCGCCTCCAGCAGCGGCAGCGCCCGCTCCGGCTCGGCAATCGCCAACGCCAGGTTGTTGAGCGCTGCCACCTCCGCGCTGGGATCGGCCTCGGCCCGCGCCAGCTCCAGGCTCTGCTGCAGGTGGTAGACGGCCTGCTCCTCGTCGCCGGCATGGCGAGCGACAACACCGCACATATTGTGCGCGCGCGCCCGCGCCCGCACATCACCCACCTGCTCGGCCAGCCGTAGCGCCTCCTGCGCCAGCGCCTGGGCCGCCGGCCCGCGCCCGGCCGATTGGGCAGCCCGGCTGCGGTCGGCCGTGGTGTGCGCGCGGAAACGCAGCACGCTCACTGTCCCAGGCTCGTCGGCCAGCGTCGCCAGCGCCGTCTGGTAATAAGCTTCCGCCTCGTCCCAACCGCCGCGCCGGTCGGCGACCCGGCCTAGCCGCTGCTGCAGCCGCGCCCGCGCCAGCGCCCCGGCGTTCGCCGCCGCCAGCGCCAGCCCTTCTTCGTAGCTCGCGCTGGCGGCGTCATAGTCGCCCAGCATCGTCTGCAAGTCGCCAATCGCTTCGTGGATGGCGATGGTCTCCGCCGCGCCCGGCGGCTCGGGTCGCGCTTGGTCCAGCTGCAGCGACGCCTGAAAGTGGGCCAGCGCTTCGCGGTTGGCGTAGAGGCTGCGCGCGTGCTCGCCGGCGCGGCGGTAAAAGTGGGCCGCCTCCGCCGCCTGCCCGGCGCGCTGGTAATGCTGGGCGACGAGGCCGGCAATGGCCTCGCGTTCGCGCACGCCCGTGTGCTGCCAGAGCGCTTCCGCCGCGCGCCGGTGTAGCAGGCGCCGCCGGGCCAGGCTCAGTCCCTCATAGACCAGGCTGCGCAGCTTCTCATGGGCAAAGTCGTAGACAATGTTGCCCGGCTCGCCGCGCTCTTCGATCAGGGCCCGTTCCAGCAGCGCTTCCAGCGCGGCGACGACTTCTTCTTCGCTGCGCCCGCTGGCCGCGCGCACCGTCTCGAACTCAAAGCGCCGTCCTATGACCGCCGCCGCCTGCAAAAGCTGCTGCGCCGCTTCCGGCACGCCGGCCAGCCGCGCCAGAAAGAGGTCGCGTACCGTCGCCGGCTCCGCCGCCTGCGCCCCCCGGCTCTCCAGGCCCGCCGCCAGATAAGCGGTGACAAAAAGCGGCAACCCCTCGGTTTCCTGGTAGAGGCGGGCGGCCGCGGCGCCGCCAACCGCCGCCGCGCCGTCGTGGGCCGTGGCCTGCAGCAAATCGGCCACGTCCTCTTCGGAGAAGCGCCCCAGCCTCAACGCCAGCCCCCGGTTGCTGCGCTGAGCGCCGGCGAGCAGCCGCTGCCGCTGCTGCTCGCCGCCCGCCTCGCCGCTGCGCCAGGCAACCAGGAGCAGCAGCCGCTGTTCCGGCAGCCGGTGGGCGAAATAGGTCAGCAGCTCCAGGGTAGCGGCGTCGGCCCACTGCAGATCGTCCAGGAAAAGCAGCGCCGGCGCGTTGTCCTGCGCCAGCGCGCCGGCAGTGTGGACCACGCCGGCAAAAAAGCGCGACTGCGCGCCCGGATCGTCCAGTGGGCCAGGGGGCGGCAGTTCGGGGCGGCGCAGCGCCAGTTCCGGCGCCAGCCGCGCCGCCTCGCTCAGCCAATGGGGGGCGACCTCGACCAACCGGCCGCGCGCCGCCAGCTGATCCGCGGCGCTGCGCAGCAGCTCGACCCAGGGCCCGTAAGCCAGATCCATCTCTTCTTCGTAACAGCGCGCGCTGGCGACTGCGACGCCGCGGCTCTGCAGCAGCGTCAGCAGCTCCTCGGCGAGGCGCGTCTTGCCAATGCCCGCTTCCCCCTCCAGTACCATGAGCATGCCGCCGCCGCGGGCCTGCTCGTAAGCCTGCAGCAAGGCCGCCCATTCGCGCTCGCGGCCGACCAGCGGATAGGCGGCGGGGACGGCGGCGCTCTGCGTCACTGCCGGCGCGGGGTCCGCTATGCGTCGCGGCGCTGCCGGCAGCCGGTTTTCCCTGATCGCCTCGTAAAGGGCCGTCGTCTCTTCCAGCGGCGCGACGCCCAGCTCCTCGTCAAGCAGGCGAACGCACTCGTGGTACTGGCGCAGCGCTGCCTCCCGCTGGTCGTCCCAGGCGTAGAGCTGCATCAGCGCCTGGTGGACCTCCTCACGCAGAGGGTCAAGCGCCAGCCAGCGCCGGGCATAGTCCAACGCCTTGGCGAGCTGGCCCAGCGGCGTATAGGCGTCAACCAGCTTCTGCAGCGCGCCGCCCAATTCCCGGCGCAGCTCCTCGCCCATGTAATATTGCCACTCGTCAAACTCGGGGCTGTCGCGCAGCGTAAAGCCGGCCATGAAATGATCATGGTAGCGCTGCACCGCCTCTTCGAGGAGGGCAATACAGCCTGGGCACAGCTCCGCCGGGCTGTGTTCATGGCGGCTCGCCTCCTCCAGCAGCCGGCGGAAGACCAGCACATCCACCGCAATCGCTGCGTCGGGGTTGACCCCCAGCGTCTCACGCGAGACGTCGAGGATATTGTCGCCCACGGCCTTGAGCAGAGATGACAGGGTGCGGCGTAGCGCGCCGCGCGCCCGCGCCTGGTCCAGATCGGGCCAGAAGAGCGCGGCCAGAGTGTCCCGGGTATGGGGCTGGGAAACGACGCCGCGCTGGGGAACGGCGAGGAAAGCCAGCAGCGCCAGAGCTTTCCGCGTATCGACGCTGAGCGCCACGCCGTCCCGCGCCATGCTCGGTGCGCCAAAAAGGGCTACGCGGATGTCACTCATAGCGGCTAATTGTACTGCAAATCGCCATCGAGCGTTCCTCTTGGCTCCCATCGCGTTTACTGGGCGCAGCACGGCCATGCCTGCGGGCGACAGGTTTCATAACGTTTTCTGGATGATAGGTTGTTACGCTGCCTACGTCTTGTTCCGTTTCACCCATTGAGGAGGTTCGCTATGTCCCCGTTTGCTACTCGTATTCACCCGTGGGGTGCGCGGCTGATTAACATCGCCGTGTTCATTCAGCTTTTCCTGGCGGGCGCTCACCATGCAGGCTATGGGCCATACCTGGAGGTCCACATCTTCCTCGGCCTGTCTTTGATCGTGATAGGCTTGCTGACGCTGCTCGCCGCTCTGGGCGGGCGCCTCGGCCGTCGTGTCGTGCTGCTGTCTCTTGTGCTCTTCTTGCTGCTGCTGGCCCAGCCGTTCATCATCGAGCAGCGGCGCGCCGGTATCCCTCTCCTCTCGGCCTTCCACGCGGCCAATGCCGGCCTCATCGGCGCGCTATCCGCGGTGGTCTCGATGGCGGGGTCGCGCGCCAGCAAGGCGCAAGGGCTCGCGCCCGGGATGACAGAGGCCAGCGCTGCCGACTGAGTTTTCTCTGCCGTCCGCAGCCTCCCGGCGGCAACCCGGCTGCCGGGAGGCTTTTGCTTTCTCTGCGGCTAGAGAATAGTCGCGTTGGTCACGGGCTATTGACGGAGCGACTTCGTGGTATACTTCCGCCCGTGCGCACCCAATTCTTCTCGCCGATTCTGGAGCCGGGTGAGAGGCCGCCTTTGTTGGGGCGTCGCCTCTGGCGGTGGCTGGCTCGCCCCATCTGGCTGCTCATCTTCGGCATGGGAGCGCTGCTCTTCTTTCTCAGCCTGCCGCACTATTACCAGCAGCTCACGTCGCTCTGCACTCAGGTGCAGGGCTGCGCCGAGACGCAGATACGGTTAGCTACGGCGGAGTCGCTGGCCGCACAGGGAATCTCGCTGCCCGCCTATGCCGCCTTCCAGGTCGCCTTATCAGTCGTCCTCAATCTCCTTTCCTGGGCGCTGGCGTTCCTCATCTTCTGGCGGCGGCCGCCGGGCTGGCTGACCTACGTCATCAGTCTGCTGCTGGCCTTGCTATACATCTTTCCGGCGGCCGCCACGCTGCCCGACGTCTACCCGGCGCTGGCGCTGCCCATTGACCTCGTCGGCTTCTTTACCGGCAGCGCCGTGCCCCTGCTTTTCTATACCTTCCCCAACGGTCGCTTCGAGCCGGGTTTTACCCGCTGGCTGGCGGCGCTCTGGATCGCCTTCATGTTCTCCGAGAACCTGCTGCACGGGACGGCGCTCGACATCGCGCGCTATGCCGCGCTCCAGCCGATCTATGCCCTGCTCCTGATCAGCTTCGCCGGCGCCCAGCTCTACCGCTACCGTGTCCGCTCCAACGTCGTCGAGCGGCAGCAGACCAAGTGGGTGGTCTATGGCCTTCTCCTGGGCATCGGCGTCATGTTCAGCTTTAACATCGTGCTGGCCCTGGCGCCCGCCGCCATGCGCACCGGCTCGCTGCTCACCGTCGCCAAAGAGATCGGGGACAGCTTTTTTGCCTTCACCCTGACCTTCACCCTCGCCATAGCCATTCTCCGCTACCGTCTCTGGGACATCGACCTGCTGATCCGGCGCACCCTCATCTACGCCATCCTCGTCTCAGCGCTGGCCCTGTTCTATTTTGTCAGCGTCATCCTGCTGCAGAGCCTCTTCCGCCAGCTAACGGGACAGGATAGCGATCTGGCAATCGTTCTCTCGACGCTGGCCATTGCCGCACTCTTTGCGCCGCTGCAGCGGCAGGTGCGCACCTTCATCAACCGCCGCTTTTACCGGCGCAAGTACGACGCCAGCCAGACGCTGTCGGCCTTCGCCGCTACCCTGCGCTACGAGGTCGAGCTGGATAATCTCACGGATGAGCTGCTGCGCGCCATTCAGGATACGGTGGAGCCGAGCCACCTCTCCCTCTGGCTGCGCGCCGCCGAACGATAACCCACTTTCGCCGACTTCGTCGCACCATCTCTGTTTCGTAACGATTTACAGACGCCGGTTTCGCATCCTGTCTGCTGGCGCCGCAATAGGGGCGCCTTACGATGACGAAAGGTGATAGCTACAATGAAACAGAAAGTGACCCTCTCCCTGCTTGTACTTCTCCTCGGCCTGCTCGCAGCCTGCCGCCCTGCGCCGCCCACGCCCGGCGCGCCAACCCCGCCGCCGGCCGGCGAGACGCCCGCTGCCGGCGCGCCCACGGCGACGCTGCCGGCAACGCCTACCCTGCAGCCGGCCGACACACCAACCACCGAGCCGGCGCCATCGCCCACGGCTACCTCGGCCCCCACCGCGCAGCCGGCGCCTTCCGCCACGGCGACAAGCGGGCCGGCCAACGAACGCATCAGCTTCGCCCCCGGCGCCAGCTCGGCCATTGTTGAAGGCATCGTCCACGCCGGCCAGGCGGCCCGCTATACGCTGCATGTCCAACAAGAGCAGACGATCCAGCTGCGACTGGCCAGCCTCGAAGATAGCGCTACCATGCAAATTCTTGACCCGACCGGCGCCACGCTCAATCCGGGCGGCGGCGGGGCGGGCTCCAGCTTTCAGGTGACCCAGTGGACCGGACCGGCGCCGGCTACCGGCGACCACCAGATCCTGGTCAGCTCGCTGCAGGGCAGCGCCACCTACCGGTTGGAAGTCTACATCCCGCCGCTGAGCACGGGCGGCGACCCGACTGCTACCGAGCGCGTCCAGTTTGAGCCGGGGATGTCGGGCATCACCCTCTCCGGCAGCCTGCCCGATGGGCTCAGCAAAAGCTACGTGCTGCGCGCCTTCCAGGATCAGTGGCTTTCCGTCAGCGTTTACGCGCCGGTGAATAACCCGTTCCTGACGATTAGCGGCGAGGATGGCACCGTCTTCGTGCGCGATGTCCTCGGCCAGACGAGCTGGTACATCCCGGCGCTGCCGCGCACCCAGGATTACACCGTCACCGTCGTCGCCGCCAACGGCCCGGCCGACTACATCCTCAACATCGGCCTCAACGCCCTTGACGACCAGCCCACGCGCATCGAGTTCGCGCCGGGCAGCGCGTCGGCCACGCTCATCGACCGGCTGGCGGCCGGCGGCGACGCCGAGTATTACATCTTCCGCGCCCTGGCCGGGCAGACAGTCACCGTCGGCGGCATGCCCGCCGGGTCGCCCCTGTTCATCTTCCTGCAGTCCGCCGACGGCAGCAGCTTCTTCGGCGGCCACGAATCGCTAGAGGCGACGCTGCCGGCCAGCGGCGACTACGTGCTGACTATCGGCTCGCCCAATGCCGCCGGCACGGTCGATTACAACCTGACCCTGACCATCGAGTAATGTCTGTTGCTACCAGGCCGGCGCCCGGCTGGCAGCGAATAGGCAGGCGATCCCGGTCCCAGATGGCTGCCGGGGTCGCCTTGCTGCTGACCATTGCCCTGGTGCTCGTTTCCTTTATCCTGCGCCAGGGAAATAATGCGGCGCTGCTGAGCACTATCTCTGGCTCGGAGCTGCTGATGGAGCTTCTGTATTGGGAGATCCTGCTCCCGCTCGCTCCATTGGCCTACGCCACAGTAGGGGCGCTGGCCGGTGCCCGCCGGCCGCGCAATGCCGTCGGCTGGCTCAGTCTGGGTCTGGCCCTGGCTGTCATCGGGCAAGACGTGGCCTGGCAATACGCGACGCGCGTGCTGGAGCTGGGCCTGAGTAATTGGCCCTATGCTAAGGCCGCGGCCTTAATTGCCGACATCGCTTCGGTGTCCTTCCCGATCTTTGCGGCTCTGCTCCTCGCCCACTTCCCGGATGGAATGCTGCCTTCGCGCCGCTGGCGCTTCCTATCCTGGCTGACCGTTGGCGCCGCTCTCCTGTTGATTCCCAGTATATTGACCGCTCCCCGGCTCAACGTCGGCCTCCACTCTTCGGTTGCCAATCCGCTGGCTCTCCCAACCCCTGCCGTTTTGTCTGAAGGACTCTGGCTGGCCGGGAACATATTGGCCCTGGGAACGCTGGCCGTGGCCATCATTTCTGTCGCGGCCCGCTGGCGCCGGGCCACTGCCCAGGAACGGCTGCAGATCAAGTGGCTCGTCTATGTCGGCGCGGTGATCCTCGTGACCGGCGGTGCGGCGGCGCTCTCTACTCTCTTCGTACCGGCCATTGGCTACCCAACCGTGTTCCTGCTCGGCGTGGCGGTTGCCGGGCTGACCCTCGGCATCCCGGCGGCCATCGCCGTCGCCATCCTGCGCTACCGGCTCTACGAGATCGACGCGGTCATCCGCCGTACACTGGTCTATGCCCTGCTGACCCTGACGCTGATTGCCATTTACTCGGGCAGCGTTATTCTTCTGCAATGGCTCTTCCGTCTGCCTACGGGTAACCAGAGCGACCTGGCCATCGTCGGCTCGACGGCAGCTATTGCTACCCTGTTCAATCCCGTGCGGCGCCGCATACAGAGGATGATTGACCGCCGTTTTTACCGCCGCAGCTACGACGCACGGCGATCGCTCGCCGGTTTTGCCAGCGCTGCGCGCGACGAGGTCGATCTGGAACGGCTGGAGGCGGCGCTGCTGCAGGTGGTCGATGAAACCATCCAGCCGGCATCCCTTTCATTGTGGATGCCCGGTCACCGGTAGCACCGCGCCGGCAGGAACGTGAAAGAGTCTAGACAACAAGGAGGACACGCCATGCAACAATTCGACCTCGTGGTCATTGGCGGCGGGCCGGCCGGGGTAACGGCGGCCCTGCGCGCCTGCGAGCTGGGGGCGAGGGTGGCCCTCGTGGAGCGCGGAAAGCTGGGCGGCACCTGCACCAACGACGGCTGCGCCCCCACGCGCGTGCTGGCCAAGGCTGCCCGCCTCATGCGCGATGCCCAGCAGTACGGCAGCTACGGGCTGGAAGGAGAGAGGCCGTCGCTCGACCTGGCCGAGCTGCTCTCGCGCACGCAGCAGACCATCTACCGGCTACACGAAAAGAAGCAGCTCGTCCAGCATCTGGAAGAGGCCGGCGTCTTCGTCTGGACAGAAGCAGGTCACGGCCGCTTTGTCGATCCCCACACCTTCGTCGTCGACGACGGTCCGCGCCTGCGCGCCAGCCAGTTCATCATCGCCGCCGGGGGCCACGCCCGCCGCCTGCCCTTCCCCGGCTCTGAGCTGGCGCTGACCCACAGCGACATCTGGTCGCTGCGCCGCCTGCCCGCCAGTGTGGCTATCGTCGGCGCCGCGGCCACCGGTTGCCAGCTGGCGTCCATCTTTGCCGCCTTTGGCGCCGCGGTGACCCTGGTCGATTTTGCGCCCACCATTCTCGGCGCCGAGGACGTCGAGACCAGCACGTTAATGGGCGACGCCTTCCGCCAGCGCGGGATCGCCATCGAAACCCGTGCGCGCGTGCAGCGCATCGAGCAGCTGGACGGCGGGCTGCGCCTGCACTTTGAGCGTGACGGGCAGGCGCGCAGTACCGACGCCGAGGTGATCGTCCTGGCTGTCGGCTGGGTGGGCAACGTAGAAAACCTCGGCCTGGAAGCCGCCGACGTCGCCCTCGACCGGACGGGCAACTACATCCAGGTCGACGACTGTCTGGCCACCAGCGCGCCGCACATCTTTGCTGCCGGCGACATTACTGGGCGAATGATGCTGGTGCAGAGCGCCGCGCACGAAGCGCGCATCGCCGCCGAAAACGCCATTCTGGGCAGCGACCAGGATCACCGCCACTACATTGTGCCCCACGGCGGTTTTACCAACCCCGAATATGGCAGCGTCGGCATGACGGAAGCGCAGGCGATGGCGCAGGGCGACGCGGCCGTCGCCGTCGTGCCCTACGCCGACCTCGACCGCGCCGTCATCGACGGGCGCACCGAAGGTTTCTGCAAGCTCATCGTCTCCCGCCACGACCACCGCATCCTCGGCGCCCACGTCGTCGGCGAGCAGGCGCTGGAGGTGGTACAGATTGCGGCAGCCGGCATGGCAGCCGATATGGACGTGCGCCAGCTGGCGGCGCTGGAGCTGGCCTACCCGACCTTCACCTCGATCATCGGCCTGGCCGCCCGCCAGCTCATGCGCGAGCTGGAACTCACCCCGCTGGCCCGCCAGTGGGCCACGCTGGGCCCGGTCGGCGCGCGCGCCGCCGAATGGGAACGCCGCGCCGAATAGGCGCTTTCGTAACGCTTTCAGGACGTTGAGCAGGATATAATCACCTCATGACTGGTTTCGGCGGCTTCTGGCAACGATTACGCAGCAGGCAGGCGCGCCCCGCGGAAGCGGAGACGGCTCCGCCCGACGCGCGCCGGCCGGCCACCACCCTCGATCTGGACATCGCTCCCGACGACCCGCTGGTGACGCACTTCCAGCACAACCCGGGCGTCGTCGAGGTAGAGGCGCTGCCGGCCAGCTCACCGGCTGTCGCCGCGCTGCGCGCGGCGGGCGTGCGCCTCGTGGTGCCCCTGGTTAGCCAGGGCGAGCTGATTGGCATGATCAACCTCGGCGCGCGCCTCAGCGAGCAGGAATACTCCTCCGACGACCGCCAGCTGCTCAACGACCTGGCGGCGCAGGCGGCGCCGGCCGTGCGCGTCGCCCAGCTTGCCCGCCAGCAACAGCAGGAAGCCCGCGAGCGCGAGCGGCTGGAGCAGGAGATGCGCGTTGCCCGCCTCATCCAGCAGACGCTGTTGCCCCAGTCGCTGCCCAGCCTGTCGGGCTATGAGATAGCCGCCCACTACCAGCCGGCGCGCGCCGTCGGCGGCGACTTCTACGACTTTCTCGCCTTCGAGGACGGGCAGATCGGCATCATCATCGGCGACGTGACCGATAAAGGGGTGCCGGCGGCGCTGGTCATGGCGACAACGCGCACCCTGCTGCGCGCCGCTGCCGAGCGCCTGAGCAGCCCCAGCGCCGTCTTGCAGCGGGTCAACGAGCTGCTGCATCCGGACATCCCGCCGCGGATGTTCGTCACCTGCCTCTACGCGCTGCTGGAGCCGGGCAGCGGGCGGCTGCGCTTCGCCAACGCCGGGCACGGCCTGCCCTACCGGCGCAGCGCCCGCGGCGTGAGCGAGCTGCGGGCTACCGGCATGCCCCTCGGCCTGCTGCCCAACATGAACTACGACGAAGCCGAGATCACGCTGGCGCCGGGTGAAAGCGTCCTGCTGCACAGCGATGGCCTGGTCGAGGCCCATAATCCGCAGGGCGAGATGCTTGGCTTTGCCCGCCTGCAGTCGCTCGTCGCCGGACACGATGGCGGCGCCGCGCTCATTCCCTACCTGCTCGGCGAGCTGGATGCCTTTGTCGGCGCAGGCTGGGAGCAGGAAGACGACGTCACGCTGGTGCTGCTGCAGCGCCAGGCTCAACCCATTCCGGGATCCATGCCGGAGGAGACGATGGACGCTCGCGCCTGGCAAACCCTCGCCACTTTCAGCGTACCTAGCGAGCCGGGCAACGAGCGCCAGGCCATGGAACAGGTAGCCGTCGTCGCTGCCACGCTGTCTCTGCCGCCGGCCCGGCTGGAACGGCTGAAAACGGCCGTGGCTGAGGCGGTGATGAATGCGATGGAACATGGCAACCAGTACGAGCCGGATAAGCCGGTCCTGGTCAACGTGCTCGCCGACGACGAGGCGGTGGCTGTGCGCATCTACGACCAGGGCGGCGGCGCGCCCGTTCCCCAGGCGGCGCCCGACCTGGAGGCCAAGCTGGCCGGCGAGCAGACGCCGCGCGGCTGGGGTCTCTTCCTCATCCAGCATATGGTCGACGCCATGAATATTCACAGCGACGAGAACTACCATATCGTCGAGCTTATCATGCAGCTACGGGGAGAAGGAGCCTGACATGCAGTCCGTTCAGCGCGCATTCTCCGTGAAGGTGCGTTATCCCGACCAGCGCCCTGGCCTGGCTATTCTCGACCTGTACGGCGGGATCGATAAGGCAATTGAGGCAGCCCTACACGAAGCCGTGGACACGGTGGAAGGCGACGGCGTACACACCCTTGTGCTCAACTTCTTGGACGTGGACCACATTAACAGCACGGGCATCGCCCTTATCGTCGCCCTGCTGGCGCGGACAAAGCGCAGCCAGCGCCGGCTCAGCGTCTTTGGCCTCAGCGCGCACTACGAAGAAATCTTTCACATCACACGGCTGGCCGACTTCATCCCTATCTATCCCGACGAGGCCAGCGCGCTCGCCGCCGGCGGCTGATTGGCGCAAGCGGCTAATTGCCGCCGTTATCTGTGTTTATTAGGAGGACCTTGCTCATG
>CAZOGK010000006.1:50522-59987 GCA_964579295.1 uncultured Ardenticatenaceae bacterium | reverse complement strand
CGCAAGCGGCTAATTGCCGCCGTTATCTGTGTTTATTAGGAGGACCTTGCTCATGGCATTGGCCAACGTATCAATGAATGTACGCCATCCCCGCAGCGCCATCGGCGTCATCGACATCGCCGGTCAGGTTACCGCGGCCGCCGAAGCGGCGTTGATGGAGGCCTACGCTCAGGCGAGTGGCGATGACGCCCACGCCATCGTGCTCAACTTCACCGGCCTTGACTATATGAATAGCTCTGGCATCGGCCTGTTGGTTACCCTTCTGATTCGCACTCAGCGTCAGAAGCAACAGCTCCTTGCCTACGGGCTCAACGAGCACTATCGTCAGATCTTTGATCTGACGCGCCTCGACGAAGCCATCGCCCTCTACAACACCGAAGCCGACGCCCTGGCAGCCATCTGAAGGAGCAACATGGAAAGGGATGACCAGTCAACCGGCAGCCCCTGGGCTGCCGCCGTCGAGCGCATCTCGGTTGCCAACGTTCCCGAGGGCGCGATTAACCTCAATCTGGAGGGCCGGGCCCCGGTCAGCCCATTGCAGGGCTTCGGTCCCATGTGGCAGAAGAGCTTCCGTATTCGCCTGCGCGGGCTGGATAAATCGCCGGCCGAGGTCATGGCGCTCTGGAAAGCTGAGTTCCCGAGGTTCCAGCCGCCGGGCAACAACTTCTTCCCCACCCTGGCCGGCGTGCAGCCGGGCGAGCTGATCTTCATCGATAGCGCTGTCTCTCCCGCGCCAGGTCTGCTGCCGGCCATTCCCATCGCCAGCGGCGTGCGCGTCATCTTCGCCGACGACGAGAGCTTCACCATCATGACGCCGCAGGGCTTTCCCGAAGCCGGCTGGAACACGTTCAGCAGCTTCTACGAAGACGGCAGCCCCTGGGCGCAGGTGCAGACAATGGCCCGCACCTCGGACCCTATCTACGAGTTTGGTTACCGCTTCATGGGCGGCAGCCGCTTCCAGGACGAGACCTGGCGCCATGTGTTGTCCTCGCTCGCCGGCTATCTTGGTGTCGATGGCGAGTGGGTCCAGACCCGCAAGGTCTGCGTCGATCCCCGGCTGCACTGGCGGGCCGCGGGCAACATCCGCCACAACGCCATGCTCTACAGCATATTTAGCATGCCCGGCTGGGCGCTGCGCAAGCTGCTTGGCCGTGGCCGCGAACAGAAAAAGGAATGGTAGCGTTGGAACCTGAAGAGATCTCCCCGGAAGGTACCTGGGCCCGCCCCGTAGACCGGCTCACGGTCGCCAACCGCCCGCCCGCCCGCGCACTCAACCTCAACGTCGAAGGGCGCGAGCTGACCGGCCCCCTGCAGGGCTTCGGCCAGATGTGGCAGAAGCGCTACACCGTGCGCCTCGACGGCGTGGCAGTAACGCCGCGGCAGCTCATCGCCGACTGGAAGACCAACTTCGGCAGCTTCTGGCCACAGGGTAACCGCTTCTACGGCTCGCTCCAGGGCATCACGCCGGGCGACGTGGCCGTGCTCAACCTGAGCGCGCCCGGCGGCCTGCCCCTCTCCACCGGCGTGCTCGTCATCTACGCCGACGATAGCTCCTTCAGCTTTATGACGCCGCAGGGCCACATGTTCGCCGGCCTGATCACCTTCAGCGCTTACGAAGCAGAGGGCGCCACCCAGGCTGAAATCGGCGTGCTCATCCGTGCCAGCGACCCCCTATACGAAATTGGCTGCCGGCTTGGATTCGTGCATCGTATGGAGGATACCTTCTGGGCGCAGACCCTGGAGCGGCTGGCGACCCACTACGGCGTCGCCGGGCAGGTCGCCCTGCAGACGAGCCGCGTTGACGACAAGATACAGTGGCGGCAGGCTGGCAACGTCTGGCACAATGCGGCTATCCGCAGCGCCCTCTATGCGCCCATCCAGGCCTTTCGCAGTCTGGTGCGGCGGCCGGAGTAAGGAATCGTGACGGCGCCGCGCCGCGCCTTTGGCCGTCCCGACTATGGCGCCGTCGTCGTCGGCAGCGGTCCCAATGGGCTGGCCGCCGCCATCACGCTGGCCGAGCAAGGCTGGCGCGTCCTCCTCGTCGAGGGGCGCGATATGATCGGCGGCGGCCTGCGCTCGCTGCCGCTGACGCTGCCCGGCTTTACCCACGACGTCTGCTCGGCTATCCACCCGCTGGCGCTCGCCTCCCCCTTCTTCCGCGCGCTGGATCTGGCCCCCTACGGGCTGGAGTGGGTCCATCCCGCCGCTGCCATCGCCCATCCGCGCGACGACGAGCCCGCCGTTCTCGTCTACCAGTCGCTCTGCGAGACGGAGGCGGCGCTGGGCAGCGATGGCGACAACTACCGCCGCCTCATGGTCCCCCTGCTGGACAACTGGCAGGCCATTGTCGATATCATCCTAGGGCCGCTGCGCCTGCCGCGCCACCCGCTCGCTGCGGCCCGCTTTGCCCTGCCGGCCCTACGCTCAGTGCGCGGCCTGGCGCTGGCCCGCTTCGCCGGCGAGCGGGCGCGCGGCATGATTGCCGGCGTCGGCGCCCATAGCATCCTGCCCCTGCACTGGCCCGGCACCGCCGCCTTTGCCCTCGTCCTCGGCCTGCTGGCCCATGCTGTCGGCTGGCCCATGCCCCGCGGCGGCGCGCAGCGGCTGGCAGATGCCCTGGCCGCGCATCTGCGGGCGCTGGGCGGCGAAATCGTCACCGGCTTCCCCGTGACCTCCCTCGACCAGCTGCCGCCGGCGCGCGCCACGCTTCTGGACGTGGCCCCGCGCCAGCTGCTGCGCCTGGCTGGCGCGCAGCTCCCAGCCGGCTACCGCCGCCAGCTGGAACGCTATCGCTACGGGCCGGGCGCCTTCAAGGTGGATTATGCGCTCGCCGAGCCAATTCCCTGGCGCGACCCGGCCGTCGCCCGCGCCGGCACCGTGCATCTTGGCAGCAGCCTGGCCGAAATCAGCGCCGGCGAGCTGGCCGTCTGGCGTGGCCGCCATCCAGAAAAACCCTACGTGCTGCTGGTGCAGCCGACCAACTTCGACCCCAGCCGCGCGCCGGCCGGGAAGCACGTCGCCTGGGCCTACTGTCACGTGCCCAACGGCTCCACCGTCGACATGAGCGCGGCCATCGAGGCGCAAATCGAGCGTTATGCGCCCGGCTTCCGTGACACCGTACTGGCGCGCCACACCCACACCGCCGCCGAGCTGGAAGAGTACAACCCCAACTACGTGGGCGGCGACATCAACAACGGCACGCAGCACCTGCTGCAACATTTCAACCGCCCCGCTCTGCGCCTCAATCCCTACACCACGCCTGTACCTGGCCTCTACATCTGCTCCAGCGCCACGCCGCCGGGCGGCGGTGTGCACGGCATGTGCGGCTACTTCGCCGCGCAAGCCGCCCTCAAGCGCCGCCCCTAAAACAGCGCGGCTATCGTGCCCGCACTCCCACCTGTATCTTGAAATGTATCCAAGTTATTCCCTGTGATAGTGGCGAATGAACCCTTAGCGGTGCTACCCTGTACAGGCGACAATCGATTGCACGACTACGATGAAGGAAGGAACCCTACCATGCATGTTGAAAAGCTGATGACCAATGACGTGGCCTGCTGCACGGCCGACACGAGCCTGCAGGAGGTTGCCCGCCTGATGCTCGACTGCGATTGCGGCGCCATCCCCGTCGTCGCCGACCAGGACGACCGCCAGCTCGTGGGCGTCGTCACCGACCGCGACATTACCGTGCGCGCCGTGGCCCAGGGTATGAACCCGCTGGAGATGACGGCTGGCGCCGTGATGAGCAGCCCCGTCGTCTCCGTGCGCCGCCAGGACAGCATTGAATACACCCTGCGCGTCATGGAAGAGCACCAGGTCCGCCGCGTGCCCGTGGTCGACGACGACGAGCGGATTGTGGGCATTGTCGCCCAGGCCGACGTGGCCCTGCACAGCAGCGACGCCACTGCCGGCAAAGTCGTCGAAGAGATCTCGCGCCCCGGCTCGCGCGCGTCCGGCGGCAGCGGCGGCTTCCGCTAGGTAACACTCTTTCCCCAGGGTCGCTCCTGGCGCCGGCGTCGCTTACATCCCTTCGAGCGAACGGCGCCAGGCTGCGGCTGCCTGCGCTCCGGGTATCCCCGGCTCTCCACCGCCGGCGGCCAGTAGCTCCCTTAGCAGCGCATAAAGCGGCTGCAGCTTCAGCCTGTAAAAGGTCACTGGCACGCCGCCCGCGTATTCCACGCGCGTCTCCAGGAAGCCGCGGGCAGCGCACCAGGCTGCATACTTCTTGATGCGGTATTCCGAGATACACAGCTCCGCCCGCCAGGCAGAGTAGCTGCACGCCTGCCACCCCTCATCGCCCGTTTCCCAGGCCAGTAGCTGCGCCAGGAACAGGGCGCCCGGCGCCGAGCCCATCAGGCGCAGCAGCGCTAGCGGTACCGGCAGAGCATGGCCCGGGCTCCCCGGTAACTGGTCCCGCGCTGTCGTCATTGACGCTCCTACCCCCACGGTAACGTCCCTCGCCACCATGCTAACCCCCACTAACCCACAGTAGAGTAAAGAGAACGTGAAAAACGCCCTACCAACTGGCGGCTATTTTCCCCGCTTTGCCTCTTGGTCTATGATTACCCTGTTCACAGAACGGGGGACGAAAATGGAACTGCGCCTGATGTACAACGAAGAGTCGGTCGGCACGCTGGCGGATGCCGTCGCTGCTGCCTATCCCCGATTCGCCCGCGAGCCATTCCTGGCGGCTGTCTTCGCGCCCGGCTGGGACGATCTCGCGCTCAAGGAACGCATGCGGCGTATTACGACGGTGCTGCATGACTTCCTGCCCACCGATTATGGCGACGCGCTGGCCATCCTCCGCCAGGCGCTCCCGCTCCTCGGTGAGCAAGGCTTCGAGAAGATGGTCTTTCCCGACTACGTGGACGTTTACGGCCGGGACGACCTAGGGCGCTCGCTCGATGCCCTGGAAACGTTCACCCAGTCCGTTTCCGCCGAGTTTGCCATCCGTCCCTTCATCGAGCGCTACCCGCAGGAGACGATGGCCCGGATGGAACAGTGGGCCGGTCATTCCCATCCCGGCGTGCGCCGGCTTGCCAGCGAAGGCTGCCGCCCCCGTCTGCCCTGGGGCATGGGCCTGCCGGCGCTGAAGCAAGACCCTTCCCCCATCCTCCCCATACTCGACCGGCTCAAGAACGACCCAAATGAATCTGTCCGTCGCAGCGTCGCCAACAACCTGAACGACATCGCCAAAGACAACCCCGGCGTCGTCATCGCCCTGCTCGGCCAATGGCAGGCCGGCGCCACACCTGAGGTCGCCTGGATCACGCGCCACGCCCTACGCACGCTGGTCAAGGACGGTCATCCCCAGGCGCTCGAGCTGCTCGGCATTGGCCCGGCCGAGGTGTTGGTTTCCCCCGTCACCGTCACGCCGGAGACGGTCGTGATAGGCGAGAAGGTGACCTTCTCCTTCACCATCACCGCCACGGGGAACGCCCCGCAGGATCTCGTCGTCGATTACGCCCTGTACATGCAGCGCGCCAAGGGGCAGCAGACGGCGAAAGTCTTCAAGATTGGCCGGTGGACGCTCCAGCCCGGCGAGACAGTGGCTATCACTCGCTCGCACAGCTTCCACCCGATTACGACGCGCAAATATTACCCGGGCCCCCACGCCATTGAGCCGCAGCTCAACGGCGAACGGTACGGGCGGGCCGAATTTGTTCTGCTGGCCGGTTGAAGGCGGCTAGGACGTTTCCGGCTCCCACTCCCCTTCCCAGAGAGAGCGCATCGCCTCCGAGCGCGGCAGCAGCTCGGCCAGCCGGCCGCGCTCGACAATGCGTCCTGCCTCCAGAAGCAGGATCTGGTCGGCGCGGCGCAGCGCCGCACGCCGGTGGCTGACGACGAGGCAGGTGGGCCGCTCGGCGCGGGCAAACAGCCGCTGCCACAACGTCTGCTCCGTCTCCACGTCGAGCGCGCTGGAGAGGTCGTCGAAGACGAGCAGCTGCGGCTGCCGGGCAAACATACGCGCCGCCGCAGCCCGCTGCACCTGCCCGCCGCTGAGGCGCACGCCGCGCGGCCCTACCATGGTCTCCAGCCCCTGTTCCATCGCCGCCAGGTCTGGCTCCAGCACCGCGTGGTAGATGGCGCCCTCCACATCCACGCTCTCCGGCGGCAGGCCCAGCAGGATATTCTCGCGCAGGCTCGCGCTGAACAGCCGCGGCGCCTGCGCCGTGTAGGCCACCTGCGGCGGCGCCATGAAGCGAACCGGATCGGCAACCAGCTCGCCGTTCCACCAGATCTCGCCCTGCTGCGGCGGCAGCAGGCCCAGCAGCGCCTGCAGCAGCGTCGTCTTGCCCGCGCCAATCCGCCCGGTAACCACGGTGAAGCTGCCCGCGGGCAGGACAAAGTTGATGTCTTCGATGCCGCCGCCGCCTTCGTGGCGATAGGTCAGCTCCCGCACCTCTAGCTCCTGCAGCGGCACCGCCGGCGGCAGCGGCGGCGCGGACGGGTGGGGCTGGCGCAGGTAGATCGGCTGGTGGGCCACGACGGCGCCTGGCGGCAGCCCGTGCATAATCGCCTCCATGCGCTGCGCGCTCACCCCCGTCTGCCGGTAGCGCGTCACCAGCCGGCCAATAATGCGCATGAGCTGGGTCGCCGGGTGGAGATAAGCAGCAAAGAGGGCAAAGTCGCCCACCGTCAGCTCGCCCTGCAGCAGCGTGTTGGCTGCCACCAGCAGCACCAGCCCCATGCCGATGTCAGATGAGCCGTAGCCGAGCGCATCGACGAGCTGGGTGACCAGCCGGTCACGTATCATCGTGATGCGGCGCCGCTCGTTGAGCTGGCGGAAGCGGCTGATGATCCGCTCCTCGGCGCCGGCCACCTTGATGGCCTGGGTCGCGTGAAACATATCGGCGATCATGCCGGTCACCTGTGCCGTCGCCGCCCGGCTCTCCTGGCGGTAGCGTTGCGCCACCCTGCCCAGTCGCTGCGCGCCATAGATGATCAGCGCCAGCGGCAAGAAGGCGCCCACGGTCACCCAGAAGTCGATGCTGAACATGATGGCAAAGGCGATAATCGAGGCGGCGCTCGCCGCCACCAGGTCGTCGACGATGATGATCGCTTCCGTCATCTCCAGCGTATCATCGCGCAGGGTGCTAACTACCTGGCCCGTAGAAAGCGACGCGCCGTCTTTTTCGCGCGGCAGCGCCGCCCCGGCCGGCAGCTCCAGAATACGGCCCAGCATATTGCGCATCAGCAGCGCCATGCCGTGTTGGGTGAAATGCAGGTAGCCCATGAAGGCCGCATAGAGCGTGACGACCTCCAGGACGATGAGGACAGACTGCAGCACGAGCGTGGGCGTCAGGCCGAGGCCGAAGGCGGTGGCCCCGGTCAGCCCGTCGAGAAAGGCGCGCAGGATTAGGCCGGTGATCGTGCGCAAGGCAAAGCTGCTGGTCACGCCCAGCAGGTCCTGGGCATAGATGCGCGGGCGGAAGCGGATCAGGCTCCACAGATAGCGCCAGGTCGACAGCGCCTGCGCCGGCTGCTCGCTGTGCGCCGCCATCAGGCCAGCGCCTCCTCCAGCCCCACCTGGAGCAGCTGGGCAAAGCGGCTCCCCGGGTCGGTCACCAGCGCCGCCCGCTCGCCGTGCTCGATCACCCGCCCGCCCTCCAGGATCATGATTTCGTCGGCCCGTTTGACCGTCGCCAGCCGGTGGGCAATGACAATCGCCGTCCGTCCCTGCAGCAGGCGATCCAGCGCCTGTTCCAGCAGCCGCTCGGTTGCCGGATCGAGGCGCGATGACGCCTCGTCGAGAATCACCAACCCGGCGTCGGCGAGAAAAACGCGCGCCAGCGCCAGCAGCTGCGCCTCGCCAGCCGAGAGACTTTCGCCGGCCGCCAGCGGCGTATCCAGCCCTTGCGGCAAGCTCTCCAGCCAGGAGCGCAGCCCCAGCGCCTCTAGCGCCGCCGCCAGGCGCGCGTCGTCCACGCTGTCGTCAAACAGCGTCAGGTTGTCGCGCAGGGAAGCGTGGAAGAGCTGCACCTCCTGCGTGACCATACCCACGCGCGCCCGCAGCGCCGCCGCGCCTACCTCGCTCAGATCGACGAGCGCCCTATCTGCGTCCCCCGTCCCGCCGAGCGCTATGTGGCCCTGCACCGGCTCGTAGAAGCGGAGCAGCAGCCTTGTCAGGGTCGTCTTGCCGCTGCCCGTGCGCCCCAGGAGGCCCAGCACCCGGCCGGGCGCCAGCTCAAAGCTCACGTCGCGCAGCGCCAGCGCCTCCGCGGGGTCGTCCTCGTAATGGAAGCTGACCCCCTCAAAGCGCACGGCCAGCGGCCCGGCCGGCAGCCTCCTGGCCTTGCGCTGCCGGATAGTGGGCTGCTCGCCGAAGAGGGCCAGCACCCGGTTCAGGCTGGCTGCCGCCCGCTGCAGGTCCTGGACATTGCGCTGCACCGACCACAACGGCCCGATCATCAGCCCGATGTAGTAGAAGATCAGGTAGAGCGTGCCCACGGTCAGCGCGCCGTCGCGGAAGAACTGGTCGCCCCAGAAGAAAGCGGCGAGATAGGCGAAGCCAGGCAGCGCTACTGGCAGGGACATGACCCCCATGTTGGCGCGCCCGGCGCTGACGCTGGCCTGCCAGCGCGCCCGGCTCAACCCGGCCAGCCGCTCCAGCACGTATGGCCGGCCGCGGCTCGTCTGCAGCGCCTCCGCGCCGTCCAGCCACTCCTCGACATAGCCGAATAGCTCCGCCTCCACCGCGCGCACACGCTGCCAGCGGGCGACCACAATCCGGTTCACCCAGCGCAGCACGACCATCCCCAGCAGAATGATGGCGAGCATAGAGACGCCAAGACGCCAATCGACCAGCCAGAGCAGCACGATCACGCCTGTTACCAGCAGCATGTTGCTCGTCAGCTCGATAAACAGCTGGGAAAAGAAGTTCGCCAGCAGGTTAACGTCGCCGTCGACGCGCTCGATCAGCTCGCCCGGCTTGTGCCGCTTGTGAAAGGAGATGTCCAGCCGCAGGCAGTGCAGCGCCAGGTCGGCGCGCAGGGCGTTGGTGGCGCGCCAGGCGACGTTCTCGCCGACGTAGGCGGCGGCAAGGCGCAGCCCCTGCGCCGCCAGGGCAATGACCATGAACAGAGCGCCAATCCGCAGCAGCGTCTGCAGGCTGCGCCCCTGCTCGGCCGCGTCCAGGAAGCGGCGGATAAGCTGCGGGTTGGCAAGCTGCAGGCCAATGCCGCCCAACACCAGCGCCGCCAGCAGCAGCACGGCGCCGCGCTGTGGGCGCAGGTAGCGCCGCAGCAGGTCGAGATAAGGGCGCAGAGCAGACATCAGACCGAGTATAGGCGCTTTTGGGTATCTGTACAGCTACTGGCAAATCGTTTATCATGTCGGTGTGATGCTAACCTGGTGGGTAGCTGGAGCGGTCGTGGCCGCGCTTCCCCACCCATCCGTGTCAGATCAGCCAGTTGGTCACATTCCGCTCACGACGATAATCACAATGAAGCGCCCGGCGCCCGCGCG
>CAZOGK010000006.1:25726-50422 GCA_964579295.1 uncultured Ardenticatenaceae bacterium | reverse complement strand
GCCAGCCAGGGGATGAGAGTCAGCCGCCGCCATCTGTCTGCCTGCAGCAGGAGGTCCTCACGATGAGCACGAAGTTTGGCTTGCACGTCGCGCAAGGGAGCCGCAACGGCTATGGCGAAGTGGTCGCCGCCGTTCCGGCCGTGGTCCTGGCCGTCGCCGAAGGCGGCGCCCTGGTCGAAGCCCACGAGAAGAGCGTGGCTGCGCCCGGCGCAGCGCCGCGCACCGTCACCATCTACCGCGAGCAGACCGTCTTCCACGATGCGCCGCCCGGCATCGATCAGATGAGCGAGGCCGAGGCCGTGGCGGCCGCCGACCATTACTGGCCGCGGCTGCTGGAGAAGTACCGTCTCAACCCGGCTGACTATTATCAGCCGGTCAACGAGACGGGCGGCGACAACGAAACATCGCTGCGCAACATTATCGCTTTCGAGACACGGCTGATGGAGCTGGCCGAGCGCGACGGCCTGAAACTGGCGGTAGGTAGCCCGGCCGGCGGCAGCCCCGGCAGCTGGGAGCTGTGGCTGCGCTTCTACGGTCCGCTCATCCGCCGCGCCGGCGAGGGCGGCCACGTCTACAGCCGCCATGCCTACGGCGGCGTCGTGCCTGGCAGCAGCGGCCTGCTCACCAGCGCCGACGGGACACCCGCCGACGATAACGCCGGGCGTCCCTTCCGCGAGGCGCTTTATCTGCGCGAGCAGGGCATCCTCACGCCGATGATCATCACCGAAGCGGGGCCGCACGCCGGCTACCGCTTCCCCGGCGTGGACCTCTTCATGGAAGATATGGCGCGCTACGACCGGCTCTGCCGGCAGCACGAGAATATCTGGGGCTTTTGCGCCTGGACCTACGGCAACTACCAGAACTTCCCGGCCAACATCCAGGACGCTTCGGCGCGCATGGCCGATTATCTGCGGCAGCAGGGCGGCGCGACTCGCCCCACCTACCCGGCGCCCGCCATCGTCGACAGCGGCGGCGATACAGGGGTAGGCGCGGGGCCTACCGGGCCAGCGGCGCCAGTCAGCCACGCTTACCAGTTCTTGTGCTTCAACAACTCGGCCGGCGACTATATGAACGTGCAGCCGGGGCGGCAGTTCACGGCCACCTGGGTCGTGCGCAATAGCGGCGACGGCCCCTGGTCCGGCGATTTTCAGCTGGCCTACGCCGCGCAAAGCGTGCCGCAGACTGCGGGCCAGGCGCTCTCGCCGCTGGGCGCGCCGCCTTCCATGACCTTGCGCCAGCTCAGCGGCCGCGAGCGGATCGCGCCCAACGAAAGCGTGACCCTGACCCTCGACCTGACCGCGCCGCTGCAGGCCGGCTGGTTCGCCTCCCACTGGCAGCTGCGCACGGCCGATGGCCGGGTCATCGGCCGGCCGCTCTGGCTGCACATCAACGTCAAGGGGGCGGTAGCGCCGCCGCTCGGCCCGGCCGCGACCGGCGTCTTCCGCCCCGGTATGAACATCAACCCCGACGTGCATCCACCGGACGTGGAGCGGCTGCGCGGCCTGAGCTGGGTGCGCTTCCCCTACAAGGCCTCGGCCAAACAGCGCAACGTGGATGCCGCCTACCACGAAGAGTACGGCGCCCTGATCCAGGGCTATGCCAATGCCGGCATCAAGAGCCTGATCATCCTCAACCAGGAGACCGAGTGGGGCAACGCTCCCTGGCACAATGGCGACTGGCGGGCCTATGCCGCCGCTCTGGCTAACGCTGCACGCCGCATCGCCGAGCTGGCGGCCCCCTTCCGCGAGCACGTCGCCTACCAGATCTGGAATGAAGGCGACAGCGACCCGACCAACCCGTCGGCCATTGGCGTCAGCGCCGACGATTTTGCCCCGCTGCTGCAGCAGACGGCGGCCGCTATCCGCGCCGTCGATCCGCAGGCGACGATCGTCTTCGGCGGCCTCAACACCGGCCCGGAGAACGCCGTCGCCTACGCACAGCGCGTGCAGCAGCTGCTCGGCGGCCGCCTGCCCGTGGATGCGCTGGCCTACCATCCCTACGGGCGCTACGTGGAGTTTGATCCCTTTTACGGCAAGCAGTTCGGCAAGCTGGGCGACGCCCTGCGCGCCTTCCAGCGCGCTTTCCCCAACCTGCCGCTGTGGGTCACCGAGATGGGTGTGGCGAACGATACGCCCATCGGCCCGGAGCATTACGAGAAGATTGCCCGCTACATGCGCGAGATTACCGGCGAAATTGCGCGCCAGGCTCGCCACGTGCCGGTCCTCATCTGGTTTGCCTGGTCAGACCAGATGCGCAACGCGGGCATTACCACCAGCAGCGGCGAGCTAAAGCCGCACATCGGCGAGGCCTATCAGGCAATGGTCAGCCAGGCGCAGCCAGCGCCCGCCTTTGCCGCCGGCGTTGCCGCGCCAGGGGCCAACGCCGAGTTCCTCAGCTTCCAGACAACGCTCGCCGACCACAACGCCGTGCCGGCCGGCGCGTCCTTCACCAATAGCTGGCGCTTCCGCAACAGCGGCGCGACTATCTGGGACGACGCCTGCCGCCTCGTCTATGCGCCTAACGGCGCGGGCGTGCAGAGCGACCCCATGACGCTGCAAAAGAGTTACCCGCTCTCTCAGGTTGCCAGCCCGCTGCCGGTCGCGCCCGGCCAGGAGACGGTTATCACCCTGCCCATGACCGCGCCGGAGCTATCGGGCCGCGCCTACCAGAGCCGCTGGCAGCTCCGTGATAAAGCCGGCAAGGCGTTCGGCCATCTCTACGCCGAGATCACCGTCGTGCCCGCTTCTCCGGTGGGCACCGGCGCCCAACAGGCGGACATGGAATTCGTCGTCGATCACACGTTCCCCGACGATACGCGCCTGCCCGAAGGGCATAGCTTCCTTAAGCAGTGGCGGGTGCGCAACACCGGCGCGCGCCAGTGGGGCAGCGGCTTCCGCCTTGTCTTCCTTGAGGGCGATCTGCAGATGGCGGCGGGCATCGCCTCGCACGTGGTGCCCACGGCCCGGCGCGGCGACGAAGTGATCCTCAGCGTGCCCATGGTGGCGCCGGCGGTGCGTGACAACCAGCCCACTACCTACAGCAGCCTCTGGCGTTTGCAGGACGACCGCGGCGACTTTTTTGGCGCGCCCATCTGGGCCCGTATCGTCTCCCAGCCCAGCGACATGATCACGCCCCTCGGCCGCTTTGCCGACCCCTCCGGCTGGTACTCGCAGCTTGATTCGCAGTGGGCGAACGTGACGCTCGGCGCCGGGCAGCAGAACATTGGCGCGTGGGGCTGCCTGCTCACCTGCTACGCCATGATGCTCACCGCTTACGGCCTGCGCGTGACGCCCGCCGACCTCAATCGCCGCTTCAGCCAGCTTGGCGAAGAGGGCTTCCGCGGCTCCGACGTGCAGTTCAACGCCCCGCCGCGCCTCCTGCCCGGCCTCAGCCTGGGGCGCAACCTGCGCTCCTGGCCCACGCCGGAGATTGCCTGGACCGACTGGACCGGCGAAGATCCGATTGCCCGTATCGACAAGGCCATCGCCGACGGCTACACCGTGCTGGCGCAGGTGGACCGCACGCCCAATAATGCCTTCTACCACGCCAACACCGAGCAGCACTGGGTCATCCTGGTCGCCCGCACCCCCGACGGATCCGACTACCTGATGCTCGATCCCATCACGCCGCCGGGCCAGCTGGCGAACCAGCCGCTCTCGCTCATGCGCAAATATGGCAACCCGGCCCCCTCCCGGCCCCACGAGGAGAACCTGCGCCATGCCATTAAGTCGGCGCTGATCTATCTCTATCGCCGGTAAATAGCGGCGCTGGCAGGTACGGCGGCTAGACGCGGCTCACATCGTGCGGCATGCTTTCGCGGACGCCGGCCGGCGTGATCTCGATAAACTCGGCCGTCTCCTGCAGCTCGGCGATGGTAAAAGCGCCGCCGTAGCTGAGCGCCGAGCGCAGGCCGCCCACGAGCTGGTGCAGCGTCTCGCGCACGTGGCCACGGTAGGGCACCACCGCCTCCACCCCTTCGGGCACTACCTTATCCCAATCTTCCTGATCCTCGGCGCTCTCATCCTCGGTCGCTTCGGCGTAATAGCGGCCTATCGCCGCGCCCAGCGAGGCCATACCGCGCACGACCTTTACCTTCTGCCCGCCGCGGATGACCGGCGCGCCCGGCGCTTCCTCGCTGCCGGCGAAGAGGCTGCCAATCATCACCGTCGCCGCCCCGGCCGCCAGCGCCTTGACCATGTCGCCAGCGCTGCGGATGCCGCCGTCGGCGATGAGCGGCACGGCGCGCCCCGTGTCGGCCACGCCGGCGGCGCTGTCGATGATGGCCGTGAGCTGCGGCACGCCAAAGCCGGTCACCAGGCGCGTAGTGCAGATTGAGCCGGGGCCGATGCCCACCTTAATCGCGTCTGCCCCGGCCTCCGCCAGCTCACGCGCCCCGTCGCGGGTGGCGACGTTGCCGGCGATGATTTGCGCCCGCGGATGGTCGCGGCGCAGCGCCTCGACCATCTCAATGCAATGGTCGGCATGGCCGTGGGCAATATCCAGCACCAGCACGTCTGCGCCCGCTTCCAGGAGGGCGGCGGCGCGCTCGCGGTCGGCCGGCTGCACGCCGATGGCCGCTCCCACGCGCAGCCGCCCGCGCTCGTCGGTGACCGCATCCGGGTAGCGCGCCGGCTTGACCACATCCTGGGCCGTGATCAGCCCAACCAGGTTGCCTGACTCGTCGAGGACGGGCAGCTTTTCCAGCCGGTGTTCGTAGAGAATGGCCCGCGCCTCGTCCAGAGTCACTCCCGGCCCGACGCTGATGATGCGGTCAGGCAGCGTCATCACGTCGCGCACGTGCAGCCCGCCGTCCGGCGCCAGCAGGATATCGCGCTGCGTAATCAGGCCAATCAGTTTGGTCTGCCCGTTGGTGACCACCAACCCGCCGACATCGTAGCGGGCCATCAGCGCCGCCGCCTCGGCGACCGTGGCATCCTGGGCAATGGCATACGGGTTCTCGACGATGAAGCCGCCGGCGCGCTTCACCCGCGTCACCTGCCGCGCCTGGGCGGCGACACTCATAAAGCGGTGGATGACGCCCAGGCCGCCGGCGCGGGCCATGGCAATCGCCATCTCCGCCTCTGTCACCGTATCCATATTGGCGCTGAGAATAGGAATCTGCAGGCGAATCTGCGGCGTCAGCCAGCTCCTGGTATCGGCGTCCTGGCGCGAGCGCACAGGCGAGCGCTTGGGAACCAGCAGCACGTCGTCAAAGGTCAGGCCACGCGTCTCGCGGATATTCATTGTCATTCCTCCTCACAGAGATAGGCCGCCGGCGTCAATCTCGCCAGCTGCCCATAGACCCAGCCCTCTACCTGGCGCAGATCACCGGCCAGCGCTACTGCCTCGTCAAACGTAAAGGCTTTGCCAACGCGCAGTTCATAACGCTGCCCCAGGTTCAGGCCGCCCGTCGTCTCCAGGCTGTAGCGGGCGGCGCCCGCCAGCCCCAGGCCCACAAAGAGCAGGCAGAAGTTGGTGGCCCGCTTGCGCCGCGCCTGGGCCAGCAGCAGGCTGACCGGCCGCATACCCTGCGGCGGCGTCAGGCAGGGGCGGCGCCCGGCCTGCGGCGCCAGCAGAACCAGGCCACCCGCGCCCAGGCGGCTGATGGCTGCCTGGCTGTAGGCCAGCGCGTTTGCGCCGCTCTCCGCGGGCAGCCCGAGGTTTGCTACGGCCTCTGGCGAGGTAATGGGCGCCAGCGCGACGCCAAAGAGCCCGGCCAGCAGCCGGACGCGGCTGTCAATCAGATGGCTGGCCACCGGCGCCAGCATCGACAGACGGCGCAGCGTGGGCTGGGTAAAGAGCAGGCGGAACGTATCGAAGCCATCCCGCAGCGAAAAGTGGTTGATGAGCACGAGCACGCCCATCCCCCGGCCCGCCAGGAAGCCCGCCCGCTGCAGTCCCCCGTCGTTGGCGACGATGCGCGCGGGCAGCAGCGGTGCGGTCAAAGGGACTATCAGCCGCCGCATGCCGGTCTTTGCGCCGCCGAGCTCTTTCTGCCCCGTCGCTGCTTCCATCTCGTCCGGCTGGATCACCTCCGCGCCGACCGCCAACTTTGCCAATAGAGTAGGCGCTACAGGTGGTGAGAGTGAAAATCACCGGAAAAAATACAGTACCTTGGTACTGTTTCTGGTGGGTATAGATAGTAAATTAGTACTTGGGTCAGGCCTATGGATTTGCTATTATAAACATAACAGTAATATGGTTGGGGCGCCATTAAAAGGAAAATTTCGTTTGGTGGCCTGGAGATAGCAATACCCCGGGGACGTGCATCACGTCTCTGTGGCCCTAACTCCCGCCTGGCCTCATCCACGATTTGAATGACCATGCCGGTCTCCCGCACACATTATACCGCAGGGAGGCCGGTAATCGCAGAACCCCTTCGCGAGTCTAGGGCGCCGACTCCGGTAATACATCCGACCACCGTAGCAGACAGGGCGAGGGGAGCGACCACGAAAGGATCGAAGTATGTTGCAGCGTGAACCGGTTACATTCCAGCCGATCGTGCCTCTGCAGAGACCGCCCGTCCTGCTCTTCCGCCGGCCCTACCGGATCAGCAAGCGCATTTTTGACATCACGCTCTGTTTGTTCGCCTTACCCATGCTGCTTGCGGCCGGCGCTTTCATCGCCCTCCTGATCTGGCTGGACGATCCCGGCCCGGTTCTCTTCCGGCAGGCGCGCACCGGCCTCGGCGGCCAGCGCTTTGCCATGTACAAGTTCCGCACCATGGTCACCGACGCCGACGAGCTGAAGCAGACCTATGCTCATCTCAACGAGCTGACCTGGCCCGACTTCAAGATCACCAATGACCCGCGCGTCACCCGGGTTGGTCGCATCCTGCGCAAGACCAGCCTGGACGAGCTACCCCAGATCATTAACGTGCTCAAGGGCGATATGAGCCTGGTTGGCCCGCGCCCTACCTCCTTCGACGTGACCACCTACTCGCTCTGGCACACCGAGCGGCTGGAGGTCCTGCCGGGCATTACCGGGCTATGGCAGGTAAGTGGGCGCAGCGACGTTGATTTTGACGAGCGCCTCCGCCTGGATATCGAGTATATCGAACGGCAGAGTCTCTGGTTTGACCTGTACATACTCCTGCGCACGGTCGGCGCCATCTTTTCCAGCCGCGGCGCTTATTAGCCAGCGGACGGCGCACACAGAGAACCGGCAAGGAGGCCGTCAGTTACGCAGCATGAAGAGAACAGGGAACTGGAAACAGTCGCCTCATGAGAACAAGACGAACTAACCGGCAAAGGAAACGCACCTGTGAATCGTCTTCGCATCCTCCTCGGGTTGACTATAACCTGGTTTTTCCTTCTCTATAATATCGAGCGGCTCAGCTCGCCGATTAACATCGCCTCCTTCGTCTACGGCTTCACCTTCCTCACCGCCATCGCCGTCATCTTTGTACCGGCGCTGCACCAGCAGCCGCTCTCCCTGGTTCTCGCCCTCCTTCTGCCCATCTACTTCTTCGCCAAATGGTACCTGGGCTACCCTATCGGCGGCGCCACCCTGCCGCTCACCGTGACCGAGATTGTCACCATTCTGGTCACGCTGCTCCTATCGCGGCAGTTCATCGAGCGTCTTGCCCACCTACAGCAGGCAATAGCCCGCGTCACGCTCTCTCACCTGCAAACGGCCAAAACCTTTGACGACGGTCAGGGGCTGATCTACCGGGAAATCCGGCGTGCCCGCCGCCGGCAGCGGCCCCTGGCGCTGCTGGCGATCAAGCCGGCGACAGAGACAGAATCAGCTGCCTATACGCTGGACCGCTTCTTCGAGGAAGCTCAGGGCGAGATCATTAATCAGTATGTCAACGCCAAAGTCGCCGATCTGCTCCTCTCCCAGCTCGAAGATTACGATATCGTCACGCGCCGCAACGGCCATTTCATCGTCGTGCTGCCGGAGACCAATCCAGACGAGCTGGCAGCAACCCTGGAGCGCCTGCAGCGCGAAGCGCGCTGCAAACTGGGCGTCGAGTTCAAGATAGGCCATGCCCGTTTTCCCGACGACGCCGTTACCTTCAGCCAGCTGCTCAACGACGCCGAACGGGCCATGAACGGACCGGCAGAGCAGCCGCCGCAGACGCTCGCCGGCGAAGCGGGCAAGGGGCAGCCGCCGGCCGGGCGCGCTGTCTCTCCCTGAAAGAAAGGCCCACGCGCAAGGGGGAACTGAAAGGAAAGGATTATGGAAAAACAACATCTACGCCGCCTGCTTCTGCGCTGGTTCTGGCTCTTCTTGCTGGCCGGTTTTCTCGCCGGCGCCGTCAGTTACCTGATCGAGCGCCGCAACCCGGCCCTCTACGTGACGACGACCCGGCTCATCGTGGGACCCGGCATCGACAGCCCCAGCCCCGATCTCAACGACCTGCGCGCCGGCGGCCAGCTCATGCAGACCTATGCCGAGCTGCCCAAGACGACTCCTTTCCTGAGCACCGTCATCGACGACCTGGGTCTGAACCTCAGCCCGGCAGAGTTGAGCAAGATGATTACCGTGCGTACCAATGAAGACACGCAGCTATTGAGCGTCGAGGTGCAGGCGCCGGAGCCGCAGACGGCGACGGCCATTGCCAACAGCGTCGCCAACACGCTGGTGCGCTATAGCCCGTCCGGTGGGGAGACGCCGGCCGGCCTGCTGCGCCAACAGATACAGCGCCAGGCCGAGCTGCTGGAGGCCTCGATTCCGGTGCTGACCGAACGCGTTGCCGATCTGCAGAATGCACTGGCAAACGCTGCTGACCTGGAGACACAGCAGATGCTGGCCGAGCAGCTTGCTACAGAGCGTGACCGGCTCGACGATCGCCACCGCACGCTGGCAACCCTCTACGAGACGCTGCAGACGGCCGCCACCAACCAGGTCAAGATTATCGAGCCGGCCAGCGCCCCCACGCTCGTCGCCTCCCGTCTCTGGCTGGCTGTTCTCATCGGCGCTCTGACCGGCGTCACCCTCAGCGCGCTGCTCGTCATAGCCTATGAGTTCTCCGTCGATAGTGTCGACACGGCCGAGGAGCTGCAGGAGGCGACCGGTGTGCCCACGCTGGGCAGCATTGCCCGCCACGAGACCCTGAGGGGCAGCCCGGCGCAGCAAATGATCGTGCGCGCCGACCCCGGCTCGACGGCGGCGGAGGATTACCGCATGCTGGCTATCAAGCTGCTCTTTGCGCGGCGCGGCGGCCAGCCCCTGCGCTCGATCCTGCTCACTAGCGTTGAAGAAGGACAGGACGTGGGCGCGATTGCCGCCAATATCGCCGTCGTCCTGGCCCAGACCGGCAGCCGCGTCGTGCTGGTCGACGGCAACCTGCAGCGCCCGACTATCGGCCAGCTCTTTGGCTTCAACGACCGCTGCGGCCTGACGGACGTGCTTACCGGCGAGTGCAGCACGGCTGACCCCTCGGCCGTGCGCTGGGCTCCGGGCTTGCTGGTCCTGCCTAGCGGCTCGGTGACATACAACGCGTTTACCCTGCTCGCCTCGCCGCGGATGGTCGAGGTGCTTGAGCAGCTTGAGGCGCGCGCCGATCTCGTGCTGCTCACCGCCTCGCCGCTCACCTCGTCGGCCGACAGCCTCTTCCTCGCCTCGCGCGTCGACGGCGTCATTCTCGCCGCGCAGGGCCGCCAGGCGCGCCGCCGCGTGCTGCGCAACGCCGTCACCAGCCTGGAGGCTGTCGGCGCACTCGTACTCGGCGCCATTCTCCAGGAGAGCGGGCGTCCTGGTCGCCGTGGCCTCGGTCGCGGCCTGCGCGAAGAGTTCATCGAGGTCGAGGATACCGGCACAATCCCTTCGCGCGAGCAGATGGCCGAAGTTCTGGCCGAGCTGGCCGACGACGAACAGCCGCTGGACTCTGTCGCCGCCTGATCGATGATGGTTCCCCCAGGCAATCGGCACGGCGGCAACCAGCCCACCGCGATGGTGAACGAAGAGGCGGTCGACCCGGTAGTCGTCGCGGACGACGGCGTCGTGGACGGCGCACTCGCCCGCGACAGCGCGGCCGTCGCCACGCGCAAGCATATCCGCGGCTCGACCATCCTTCTGGTCGGCCGCCTGCTGTCGCTGGCGCTCAACTTTGGCGTGCAGGTGCTCACCGTCCGCTACCTCTCGAAGAGCGACTACGGCGCCTTTGCCTACGCCCTGTCCATCGTCTCCATGGGCGCCAGCATCTCCCTCTTTGGCCTGGACAAGGCCGTGGCCCGCTTTATACCGATCTATGAAGAGCGCGGCGAAAAGGACAAGATGCTGGGCGCCATTGTCATGACGCTGCTGACTATCCTGCTGCTCGGGGCTGCTCTCGTCGTCCTTTTTGTCGGCCTGAGCGGCTTGCTGCAGGAGCGGTTTATCCAGGACCCGCTGGCCGTCTCGCTGCTGCTCATCATCATCGCGCTGGCGCCGCTGCAGGCGCTGGATAGCTGGTTCCAGGGGTTGTTCGCCGTCTTTGCCGAGCCGCGGGCAATTTTCGTGCGCCGCTACCTGCTCGGCCCGGGCCTCAAGCTGGCCGCCGTGCTGTTCGTCATCGCCAGCCGCCAGAATGTGCACATGCTGGCGCTCGGCTACCTGGCCGGCGCGCTGCTGGGCCTGCTCGCCTACGCCGCCATGCTGCGGCGGCTCTTCCAGAACCGCGGCATCCGCGTGCGCGCCACGCTCTCGCGCATGGTCTTTCCCGTGCGCGAAGTCTTTTCCTTCAGCACGCCCCTGCTGACCAGCGACGCCGTCAACATACTCAAGACGACTTTTCTCGTCATTGTGCTGGAATATTTCGCCAGCACCACCCAGGTTGCCGAGTTTCGCGCCGTGGTCCCCGTCGCCGGCCTGAATCTGGTCGTCATGCAGAGCTTCAAATATCTCTTTACCCCGGCCGCCGCACGCCTCTTTGCCCGTGAGGATAGCCAGGGCATCAACGAGCTGTACTGGCGCAGCGCCACCTGGATTGCCGTCTTTAGCTTCCCGGTCTTCGCCGCTTCCTTTTCGCTGGCGCGGCCGCTGACGGTCCTGCTCTTTGGCGAGCGTTACGCCAGCTCGGCTTCTATCCTGGCCCTGCTGGCGCTTGGCAACTACTGGAACGCTGCCTTTGGCTTCAACGCCTTCACCCTGCGTGTCTTTGGCAAAGTACGCTTCATTGTCGCCATCGACCTGCTCTCCGGCCTGCTGGCCGTGCTTCTTGGCCTGCTGCTCATTCCCGGCTACGGCGCGCTCGGCGCCGCCATAGCGACCACCGCCACGCTCATCATTTATAACGTGCTCAACCATGCCGGCCTTCTGCTCGGCACTAACATTGACCTCTTCCAGGGCCGCTACCTGCGTGTCTATGCCAGCATTGTCATCGCCGCGGCCTTGCTGCTGGCCGTCGATCAGCTATTTCAGCCCGGCATCCTCCTCGGCGGCTTGCTCATCGCCTTCCTCTCGCTGGCCTTGCTGGCGCTTAACTGGCAGGTGATGGACGCCACGAGCATGTTCCCCGAGCTGGGGCGCCTGCCCATCGTCGGCCCGCGTCTCGCCCTGCAGGAGAAGCGGGCATGACGACCATGAGCGGCAATGGCCGCCCGCTGCGCGTGGCCTACCTCATGTCCCGCTTCCCGCGGCTGACCGAGACGTTCATTCTCTATGAGATCCTGGCGCTGGAAGCGCAGGGAGTGGGTGTAGAGATTTACCCGCTGCTGCGCGAGAAGGCGGCCGTCGTCCACCCGGAAGCGCGGGCGTTGGTCGAGCGCGCTCACTATACGGCATTCGCCAGCCTGCCTATGCTGCGCGCCAACCTCAGCCGGCTGCGCCGCCAGCCGCGCGCCTACCTGGGCGCGCTGCGCGATGTGGCGCGCGCCACCTGGGGCAGCCGGCGCTTCTTCCTGCGCAGCCTGATTCTCTTCCCCAAGGCCGTCTACCTGGCCGGGGAAATGGCGCGGGCCGGGGTCGGCCACGTGCACGCCCATTTTGCCAGCCATCCGGCCGCCGTTGCTTTTATCATCCATCGTCTCACCGGCCTGCCCTACAGCTTTACCGCCCACGGCTCCGATCTCCATCGTGACCAGCACATGCTGCGCGAGAAGGTTCGTGAAGCCGCCTTCGTCGTCCCTATATCCGAGTTTAACCGTGACGTCATCCTGGCTACCTGCGGCCCGGAGATGGCCGGGCGGCTGGATGTCATTCATTGCGGCGTGGATACAGCCCGTTTCGCGCCCAGCCGTAACGGGCATGACAGGAGCCATCAGGGCCCGCTGCGCCTGCTCTGCACCGGCACCCTGCACGCCGTCAAGGGGCAGCGCTACCTGCTGGAAGCCGTGGCCCGGCTGCGCGCCGAGGGGCTGGACGTCGTCTGCAACTTTGTGGGCGATGGTCCCGACCGCGCCGCGCTCGCCCAGCAAGCCGCCGAGCTGGACATCGCCGCCGCCGTCCACTTCCACGGCGCCCAGACCCGCGACCAGGTTATCGAGCATCTGCGCCGCGCCGACGTCGTCGTCGCCCCCAGCGTGCCCACCGCCGACGGGCGGCGCGAAGGGATCCCCGTCGCCCTCATGGAAGCGATGGCGGCCGGCGTCCCAGTGGTCGCCAGCCGCCTTTCCGGCATCCCCGAGCTGGTGCGCGACGGCGAGAGCGGCCTCCTGGCGCCGCCTGGCGATGTTGCGGCGTTGGCGGCGGCTATCCGCCGGCTGCACGACGACCCGGCGCTGCGCCGCTCGTTGGGCATGGCCGGGCGCGCCGCCGTCGAGCGTGACTTCGACCTGCACCGCAACGCCGCCCTGCTGGCGCGCCGCTTCCAGGAGGCGCAGCAGCGATGAGGCTCCTGCTCTTCTGGGGCTCCGCCGCCCTCCTGCTTTACACCTACGCGCTCTTCCCGCTGCTGGTCGCGGCGCGCGGCCTCTGGCGCCGCCGCCCGCACCGGGAAGCGGCTATCACGCCGTCGCTGAGCGTGATTATTGCCGCCCACAACGAGGCGCACGTCATCGGCCAGAAGATCGACAACATCCTTTCGCTGGACTACCCGCGCGGCTGTCTGGAGCTGATCATTGCGTCCGACGGCTCGGATGACGGTACTAACGATCTTGTTTGCAGCTACCAGGCGCGCGGCGTACGCCTGCTGGAGCTGCCGCGCCGGGGCAAGGCAGCCGCGCTCAACGCCGCCGTGGCCGCGGCCACCGGCGACATCCTCGTCTTCTCCGACGCCAACAGCCTCTTCGCCCCGCAGTCGCTGCGCGTCCTGGTGCGCCCCTTCGCCGATGCCGCGGTCGGCGGCGTCGCCGGCAACCAGGTCTACCGGCGTACGGCCGCGGCGACGCTGGCCGGGGAAGGCGAGCAGCGCTATTGGAACTTTGACCGCGAGCTCAAGCGCCTGGAGAGCGCCGGCGGCAACGTCATTTCGGCTACCGGCGCCCTTTATGCGATCCGCCGCTCGCTCTTTACCCCGGTCGCCGAGGGCGTGACCGACGACTTCTACACCTCCACCGGCGTCATCGCTCAGGGCTACCGGCTCGTCTTTGCCCCGGAGGCCATCGCCTATGAAGCCGTCGCCGGCAAGAGCCGCGACGAATATGGGCGCAAAGTGCGTGTCATGACGCGCGGCCTGCGCGGCGTTTACTTGCGGCGCGCGCTGCTCAATCCCCGCCGCTATGGCTTCTACGCCCTGCAGCTGCTCTCGCACAAGCTGCTGCGCCGTCTGGTGGCCGTGCCTCTGCTGCTTATGGCGCTGGTCAGCCCTTTCCTCTGGTCGCGCGGCTGGTTTTACGGGCTGGCGACAGGCGCACAGGCAGCTTTCTACAGCCTGGCGGTCGCCGGCGCCCTCCTTGAGGGCCCGGCGCGGCAGCGCCTGAAGCTGCTGGCGCTGCCCTATTACTTCACCCTGGTGAACGTCGCCGCGCTGCAGGCGACGCTCAACGTCCTGCGCGGGCGGGCCATCGTCATCTGGGAGCCGACCCGCGCCGGCGTGGACGAGGTGGCGGCGGCTGCGCCGGTCGCGGAGGGCCAGCCATGATCCTTCGCTCTGACTCGCTGCCGCTGCTGCTGCGCCGCCATAAGCCGGTTATCGTCGCCATCCTGGCGCTGTTTGCCGGGGTAGCCGGGGGCCTGCTGGCGCAGTGGCCTCTGCCCACGCTGGCCGGCCTGACCGTGCTGGTGCTGAGTCTGGTGCTGGTCGGCTGGCCGAAGACGGCGACGCTTGTCGTCCTCTTTCTCCTCTACAGCAACCTGGCCGTCGTCGCCGTGCGCTTCCACGGGCTACCCCTCTTCGTGGGCGCTGCCTTTCCGCTGCTGCTGGCGCTGCCGCTCTTCTCCTACCTGGCGTTCGAGCGGCAGCCAATCCGTATCACGCCGGCGCTGCCTGCCGTCCTTGTCTTTCTGGCTATCCAGCAGGCCAGCATGGCCTTTTCCCGCGACCCTGCGCTGTCCATTCCAGCGGCGGTCAATACCCTGGCCGAAGGCTTCCTCATCTATATTTTGCTGATCAACGTCGTACGGACGCCGGGCATGCTGCGCTACGCTGCCTGGACGCTGCTCTTTGCCGGCGTCGTCCTCGCCATCGCCCCCATGATTCAGCAGCTTACCGGCAACTTCGACAGCAACTTCGGGGGCTTGGGCCAGCTTTCCGAAGCGAGCTTCCGCACCGGCGAGACGGGCCTCCAGGGTGACGTGCGCCAGGTACGCATGACCGGCCCCATCGGCGAACAGAATCGCTACTCCCAGGTCATGCTCGTCCTCGTCCCGCTGGGATGGTTCATCCTCAACGGCGAGCGCAAGCTGTTGGGGCGCCTCCTGGCCGTGGGGTTGACATTGGTCGCGTTGGCCGGCATGACGCTCTCTTTCTCGCGCGGCGCCGCCGTGGCCTTCGTGCTCATGATCGTCGTGATGTTCGTCACGCGCGTCGTACAGCGCAGCCATGTTATAGCGATTGTCATGGCCTTTGCCGTCACCTTTCTCGTCTTTCCCCAGTACACGGCCCGGCTCGTCACCATCCCTACCGTCACCGACCTCCTCGATGAGGAAGCGGCCCTGAGCGAGCAGGACGGCGCGATTCGCGGGCGGGCCACCGTTATGCTGGCGGCGCTCCAGGTCTTTGCCGACTATCCGCTCCTGGGCGTCGGGCCAGGGCAGTTTAAGTATTACTCGGCCGAGTATGGCAACCGTATCGGCTTACGCATCCTGGAAGGAGATCGCGAGGCGCATTCGCTCTATTTAGGAATTGCCGCCGACAACGGCATCTTCGGGCTGATCGCCTTCCTGGTCGCCTGTCTGCTCCCCATCTGGATCATCCTGCGCCTGCGCCATAAGCTCGCCGGTACACAACCCGCGCTGAATAACGTGGCGCTCGGCTTTGCCTTTGCCATGGTCGCCTATCTGACCAGTGGCTTATTCCTGCACCTCTCTTATGTGCGCTATTTCTGGCTGGTGCTGGCCCTGGTCGACGCCGCCGCCTACATCGCCCGCGAGGCCGCCGGCGAACAGCGGGAGCCCGCCGGCCTGCCCCTGCGCTTCTTCCGTCGCCGCCAGCAGGAAGCCGAGCCGGCCGGGGAGGCGGGCTAAGGCCATGAACAGCAACCACACCTCTGTCCTCCTCAATTTGCACGACATCGTGCGCATCCGTCTGGTAGATGCAGCGCCGGCCGATATTGCCGCCGTGCGCCGGCAGACGGGCCTGCCTGCAGCGCCGGCCGGCGCCGGCGACGCGGCGGACATCACCGTCCGCTTTGTCGACCGGCTGCCCACGCCCGGCCTGCGCTACCTCGGCGTCGAAGAGGCGGCCTACACCGGCGACGCCTTTTACGTGCTGCGCGGCAAAGGCAAGCGCGCCGTGAAGGTGCAGATCCCGTTTGCCAGCCTGGGCGCGCAGCCGGCGCTGCTCTGCGAGCGCGGCAGGGGGCCGGTACCCCACCTCACCGCCATCACCAACCTCACCGCGCTGGCGAAGGGCGTGCTGCCGCTGCATTCCTCGGCCTTTTGCTACCGGGGCCACGGCGTGCTGGCGACCGGCTGGGCCAAAGGCGGCAAGACGGAGACGCTGCTGGGCTTCATGGCCCGCGGCGCTACCTATATCGGCGACGAGTGGGTCTACCTGCGGCCGCAGGGCGGCGGCTTTGAGATGCTTGGCCTGCCCGAGCCGATCCGCATCTGGGACTGGCACCTGACGGAGATGCCGGCCTACCGCGCGCGGCTGCCGCGGCGGGAGCGGCTGCGCCTGGCGGCCCTGCGCCCGGCCGTCGCCCTGGCCGACCGCGCCGCGGCCTATGAAGGCCGGGGGCCGCTGGCCGCCCCGGCCGGCTTTCTGCGCCGCGCCCGCCCGCTGCTGCGCCGCCAGCACGGATTGAATGTGCCGCCGGAGCGCCTGTTCGGCGCCGGCAACGTAACCCCCTCCGGCTCGCTCGACAGGCTATTCTTTGTGGTCAGCGCCGCCGCGGCCGAGGTCACTGTCGAACCGGCCGATCCCGGCGAGATTGCCGCCCGCATGCTCTTTTCCCTGCAGGAGGAGCTAGCGCCGCTGCTGGCGACCTATCGCCAGTACCGCTTCGCCTTCCCCTACCAGCCCGGCGAGCTTGTCGAGAACGCCGCCGCGTTGCAGCGGGAGATTCTGCAGCGGGCGCTGGCCGGCCGCGCAGCCTATACCGTCAGCCACCCTTATCCGGCGCCCATCCCGGCGATGGTCGCCGCTATGGAGCCGTACCTGTCATGAGCATACCGAACAGGCAGGCGCGCCGGCGCAGTGACGTGGGGAGGGAGGGATAGCCATGCCAACAGTCCTGGTGACTGACGCCCACCGCGGCAGCGCCATTACGATCATGCGCTCGCTCGGCCGCAGAGGCTGGACGGTCATCGCCGCCGATGAGCAGCGCAACAGCGCCGGCTTCCGCTCGCGCCACGCCCGCCACCGCTGCCTCTATCCGTCGCCCACGGCAGAGCCGGAGGCTTTTGTCGACGCGCTCTGTGACGCCGTTAACCAGCATCGGGTCGATCTCCTGATCCCCACGACCGACGAAGCGATCCTGCCCCTGTCCCGGGTGCGCGAGCGCTTTGAGGGCCACACGCGGCTGGCGATGGCTGCGCCGGAAGCGCTGCGGATTGTGGGCGATAAGCAGGCCACGCTGGCGCTCTGCGAGGAGCTACAGGTGCCGGCGCCGCAGAGCTACCTGGCCCACTCGGTGGAAGATGCGCGCGACGTGGCTCATCTGCTACCATGGCCGATCGTCGTCAAAGCACAGCGCTCGCGCCGACTCGAGAATGGCCGCGGCGTGCAGCGCACCGGGCCGGTTGGCTATGCCAATACGGTGAAGGAGCTTGTGCGGCAGACCGAGCGGCTGATCGTCGAGGGGCCGGTCCTGCTCCAGGGCTATATGCCGGGGGCGGGCCAGGGCGTGGAGATGCTGGCGCACGAGGGGCGCCCGCTGGCTATCTTCCAGCACAAGCGGCTGGCCGAGGTGCCAATTACCGGCGGCGCCAGCGCTCTACGCGAGAGCGTGCCGCTCGATCCGCTGCTGGTAGCGTACAGCGCCCGCCTGGTGGACGCCCTGAAGTGGACCGGGCTGATCATGATCGAATACAAGGTGAACGAGGATGACGCCGTGCTGATGGAAATCAACGGTCGCGTCTGGGGCTCCCTGCCCCTCGCTGTGCACAGCGGCCTCGACTTCCCGGCCCTTCTCGGCGCTCTCTACGCCAACGGCCCCTGGCCTGGCCCGCCTCTCACTGCCTACGAGAGCGGCGTGCGCGCCTGCAACCTTGACCTGATGGCCCTCTGGTTCGGGCAGGTGCTGCGCAACCGCCGTCTCTATCCCTTTATTCCGCAGCCGGCGCGCCACGACGCGCTGCGCGCGCTGCTCAGCCTCTTTCGCCCCCGGCTGCGCTTCGACATCCAGAGCTGGTCAGATCCCGTGCCGGGCCTGATCGACATGCAGCATACGCTCGCCCACGTCGCGCGTAAGGCGGCCGCCGCGAGTTAGGGAGAGTGAGCTTGTTGAAGCGTTTCGCCCGTGCTGCCGTGCGCAGCCCCGCAGCCAGCCGGCTGTTCGCCGCCCTGGAGCGGCTTGAGCCGCGCGCGCCCTATCGCTTCCGCGCGCTCACCTACCACCGTGTCGGCGACGCGGCGGCCTTTGCCGCGCAGGTGGCCTTCCTTGTCGAGCATACGCGCGTGGTTGGCATGGACGATCTGCTTGCCGCCGTCGCGGGGAGGCGCACGCTGCCGCCGCGCGCCCTGCTGCTCACCTTTGACGATGCCTACCAGGAGTTCGCCGACGTTGCCTGGCCCATTCTGCAGCATCACGGCCTACCGGTCACCCTGTTTGTGCCCAGCGGCTTTGCCCACGCGCAGGCGCCCGTCTTCTGGTGGGACGTGGTAGAGAATGCCTTCCTCCATACTGAGCGCGGCGGCTTTGTCGAAAGCCCGGCCGGCCGCCTCTTCCTGGAAACGGAAGCGCAGCGCCGCCAGGCTGTGAAACGGGTCAAGCAGTATTTGTGGAGCGTGGCCCCGGAGCAGGTGCCGCAGGAGACCGAGCGCCTCACCGCCGGTCTGGCAGTTTCCCCGCCGCCGGCGCAGGTGCTTGATTGGGGAGCGCTGCGCCGCCTCGCGGCCGAAGGCGTCACGCTGGGCGCCCATACGCGCACGCACCCCAACCTGGCGCGGCTCGACCGCGCCGCCGCCCGCGCCGAGATTGCCGGCTCCTGGCACGATCTGGCGAGCCAGGTGGGCGAGGTCGCGCCCATCTTCGCCTATCCCGGCGGCCATTACCGGCGCGAGACGGTGGATCTCGTCGCCGAAGCCGGATTCAAGCTGGCCTTCACGACGCGCCGCGGCCTCAACGATCTGCGCCGCCGCGATGAGTTGTTGGAGCTGCGCCGCATTAACGTCCGCCCCGGCGCCGCCGTCGCCGAGCTGCGCGCGCGCCTGCTCCAGGCGTCGCTGCTGCTCGGCCCCGCTCAGCAGGTGGGGAGGATGGCGCGGAGATGACGTCCTGCACAGCAGCCGCACGGCTAAAGGAGACGGCATGACCGCTACACCTACCGATCTCGCCGGCCAGCGCACTGCCAGCCTGCTGGCAGCCCTGCGCTCGCAGCTCTGGTATAAGGCGCTTGACGCCGTTGTCACCGCGCCTACCCGGCCGGCGAGCAGCCTGAGCGCCGAGCTGCAGGCTGCGCTCAAGCCGCGCCAGGCGAATTACAACCGCATCGGCGCCCTGGTCGCCGCCCTCGACCATCTGCTGCCCGGCGCGGCCGAGCGGGCGGGCCGCCTGCTGCTGCAGCCGGATGCGCTGGCGCTGCGCTACGAGCGCTGCGAGCTACTTGCTTACGGCTCCGGCGGCACCCTCTTTCTCCTGTCCAACGGCGGCGAGCAGACCGTGCTCAAGATATACCGGCGCTCGCTCGGCCAGCGCGGGCCAGAGCTGGCAGCGCTCGCCGCCGAGTTTCGTCGCAAATATGAGGTAATCCTGGCCTGGTACAGGAACGACAGTTTCAATCTCGTCCTGCCCAGCAGCTTCGCCATTCTGCACAGCCCGCTGCGCCGCGTGCCGGCCCTTGCCTCTCTGCAGCGCTATATTGCGCCGCCGCACCGCGACCTTTTTACCGACTTCGGGCAGGATGATCTGGCCATGCTGGCCGCCGTCGACGCGCACTTCGGGCGGCAGCTCAGCCACTTTGTCGCCGCCACCCTTCGTGTCTACGACGAGGAGGCGCGCTGCCTTGATTTTGTTGGCGCCGGCAACGTCCTCGTCGTACCCGGCCCGGCCGGCAACGGGCTGCTGATCCACGATTATGGCCTCTTCGACCTGCGCAGCCTGGCGCGCCAGGCGCCGGCGACAGTCGCCCGCGTCGAGGCGCGCATCGACTGGCTGCGCGCCCTGCAGCCGCAGCTGCCGCTGCTGGCGGAGGGCGCCCGCTGATGCCGTCCCTCTCCACGCCGCTCGCCCTCCTCGCCATCCTGCTCCTGGCAGCTGCCTGCACGGCGGAGCTGAGCGAGCCGGCGACCACGACCGCTGACCGGCAGCCATCGCCCACGCCCGCTCCTGCCACGGCTGCTCCCACCGCTTCCCCGCAGGCCGCGACACAGCCGGCGCCAACCCTGGCCCCGCCTGCCTACCCATCGGCCGGGGATCATGCGCGGCCCACGCCAACGCTCACGCCCGGCGTTGCCGCCGCGCACCCGGCCCGGCCTTACCTCGGCCTCTGGCTCGCGCACGACGTGCTGGCCGAGCGGCCACAGAGCGGCCCGGCCTGGGAGCAGCTGCTGGCAGTGGCCGACGCCCCGCTGCCCCACCTGCAGATCGGCGACCAGGACGACATGGGCGATGTCTCTCTGCTGGCGCGCGCCCTGGTCTACGCGCGCACCGGCGAGACGCATTACCGCGACGAGGTGATTGCCGGCCTGCAGCAGGCGATGGATAGCCTCGAACCGCCCGACCAGACGGGCATTCTCGCCGTCGCCCGCAACCTGCCTCCCTACGTCATCGCCGCCGATCTCGTCAACCTGCCGGCCGAGGAAGCCGTAGATGCCACCTTCCGCGCCTGGCTGCGCGAGCTGCGGCAGACCACCTTTAGCGGCGACAGCGGCGCCTATTCGCTGGCGACCTGCCACGAGGGCCGGCCCAACAATTTTGGCACCCACTGCGGCGCCGCGCGCGTGGCAGTCGCCCGTTATCTGGGCGACGACGCGGAGCTGGAACGGGCGGCAACCGTCTTCCATGGCTGGCTGGGCAATCGCGAGGCGTATGACGGTTTTACCTACGGCCGCCTCACCTGGCAGGGCGACCCGGAGCAGCCGGTGGGCATCAACCCGCCCGGCGCGACGATTGAAGGCCATGATGTCGGCGGCGCTTTGCCCGAAGAAATGCGCCGCGCTGGCTCGTTCCGCTGGCCGCCCAACGAGACGCAATACGCCTGGGAGGCGCTGCAGGGGGCCATCGTGCAGGCAGAGCTGCTGCACCGCGCCGGCTACCCGGCCTGGCAGTGGCAGGAGCAGGCGCTGCTGCGCGCCGCCCGTTTTCTCTATGATATCGGCTGGGATGCCAGAGGCGACGACGAATGGCAGGTCTGGCTACTGAATGCCGCTTACGACGCCGGTTTCCCCGCGCATACGCCAGCGCGGCCGGGCAAGAACATGGGCTGGACCGACTGGACGCATGGCGACCCGGAAGACCAGCAGGCCGGCGAGAGTAATACAACCGCAATAACGGAGCAGGCTGATGGCTGACCAGGACGCTCGTCACACGACACCGTACCGGCCGGCAGGCGGAGAGCGGCTCCGGCCGCGCCGCGCCCTGCCGCCGCTGCTGCTTCTCCTCGCCATGCCGCTCTTCTTCCTCGTGGCGCGCGCCGACGAGGCAGCGCAGCGGCAAACGGTCTGGGTAAGCCGGCCGGCCGAGCTGCTGGCGCCGCCGCAGGGCGCTCTTGATTATCTCCTGCCGGCCGCCGGCGGCCTGATGCCGCTGACGCTGGCGGACGGCGCTGAAGCCGCGTCCCGGCTTGCCTTCGACGCGGAGACAAACCGGCTGCATCTGCTCGACCCGGCCAGCGGCGCCTTCTTCACTGCCGCCCCCGGCGGCGAGCGGCAGCCGGCAGGGCAGAGCGACGCCGCGGCCGGCGCCCGCGCCCTGGCCCTCGACGCGGCCGCCGGGCTCTATTACCTGCTCGACGAAAGCGGCAGCAGCGTGCTGCGCCTGCCCGCGGCCCCATCCGCAGCCGCCGGCCCCGGCGTCGCCGTCGATCTGGCACAGCTCGGGCTGGCCCCGGCCGATCTGCTCGCCTTTAACGCCGCTGATAGCCATCTCTACCTGCTCAGTCAGGAGGCGCGCCGGCTATACGAATTTTCGACCGCCGGCGTGCTGCAGGCCAGCCATGCGCTGCCCGCCCACGCGCCGGGCGACGCCCACACCATGCTCTTTGCCCCCAGCCAGGACCGGACGGACGACTCCGGCGCGCAGAGCCTCTACGTGCTGGGCCAGAGCAGCGCCAGCGAATGGTGGCCGCAGGCCGTGCCACTGGCGGCAGAGGCTGAGAACGCCGTCCAGGTGAGCCTGACCCTCACTTCCCTCTTTCTCCCGCCCAGCCCGGACCCGGCCGGCGTCACCTATTGGCCCGCGGCCAACCGCCTGGTCATCAGCGATTCCGAGGTCGACGAGATGTCGCTGATCTTCGGCGGCGCCACCGTGTTCGTCGTGACGCGGGAGACGACGGCGGGCCTCCGCTTCCTGACAGGAGCGAGCGACATTCGCACCATTACGAAGGAGCCGACCGGCGTCGCCTTCCGTTCTGGAACCATCTACTTCTACTCCGACGACGACGCCGACCGCATCTATCAGGTCAATCGCGCGCCCGATAGCAACCCCGCGTCCAGCGACCTCATCTCCACGCTGAGCACAAACGAGTTCAGCAGCGGCGACCCGGAAGGGATCGCCTATGACCCGGCCGGTCCTACCGGCCCGCGCCTGTTTGTTATCGATGGCAGTGATCGCGACGTGTACGAGGTGCGCGCCGGGCCCGGCGGGGTCTTCGAGGACGACGTCATTACGGTCAGCTCCTTCGACGTCGCGGGGCTGGGCGCGGCGGACCCGGAAGGGATCGCCTTTGACCCGGTCAGCGGTAACCTGCTCGTCCTCGACAGCTACGTCAACCCGGACGGCGACGCCTACATCTATGAAGTGACAACCGGCGGCGAGCTGGTGCGCACGATCAATATCGCCATCGCCGTGCCGGTCAAACCGGCGGGCATCACCCTGGCGCCGAGCAGCGACAATGCCAGCCTGACCAGCTTCTACATTGTCGATCGCGGCGTCGATAACAATGACAACCCTCTGGAAAATGATGGCCGGCTCTACGAGCTGCGCCTGCCAGCGCCGGCGCCCACCCCCACCAATACGACGGCGCCCGCGACGCCAACAGCGCCCGCCACGGCCACGGCGCCCGCGACGGCGACGGCAACCGCCACCGTGTCCGCGACGGCGACGGCCACGCCCACGGTGACGCCCGTTGCTACCGGCGACCCCCCGAGCAGCCTCTCCTACCTACCGCTGCTATCCGTGCCGCACCACAACCTAGTCGGCGAGCCGAACGATAGCTGCGAGGAGGCTTATCCGCTCGCCCTGAACGCCGCGCAATCATTCCAGCCGGAAGACGTCCATGACTGGTATCGCTTTACCACCGGAACAGGCGGGACGATCACCGTCCATCTCACCGGCTTTACACCCGAAGATGGGCAGATTGCAGTCTACTACGGACCAGACTGCGACCAGCGCGCCTTCCTGCTCAACGTTGGCAATAGCGCGCCGGAGAAGACGGCCGCGCTCGGCAGCCAACCGGCCGGCAGCTTTTTTGTCTACGTCAGCAACGACGGTGCGCTGACCACAACGCCCTACCAGCTGGAAGTCGTTTTTCAGCCCTCCGGCCAGTAGTAACGGCAGTCGTTTGAGGATGGACTACGATGCACGACGATATCATCGGGAACTACCAGCTCATACACCACATCGCTTCCGGCGCCCTGGGTGACCTGTATAGCGCCGCGCCGGACGGCAGCGACGAGCGGCTGCTGCTGCAGCAGTGGCCTGTCTCCCTGACCGCGGGGCGGCTCCGCCAGGATTTGCGCTGGACGCAGAACGCGATGGGCCGGCTTCGCGCCGCTTCCTACGCCGCCATCCAGGACGCAGGCAACGACGAGGATGGCAATCTCTACCTCGTCTATCGCGGCGGCGGCGCCACGACCGTGGAGCCGCTGTCCGGCGCCGCGCCCGACCCGCTGCCTGCGGGCGAAGCGCTTGCCCTCGTGGACCGGCTGGCTCACCTGCTCGACCAGGGCCTGCAGCAGGGGTTGATCCATAAGCTGCTGCTGCCGCAGAACATCCTGCTTGACCAGGAGCAGTCGCCCAGCCTGCTCGGCCTGGATTTCCCCACCGCACTCGTCGATGCCGTCCTGCCGCTCCTGCCCGACGATGAGCTGGCCTTCCTTTCGCCCGAGCAGCGGCGCGGCGCCGCCATAGACGGGCGCAGCAACATCTATTCACTGGGGGCTATCCTTTACTATCTGCTGGCCGGGGCGCCGGCGGCGACGCGCGGCGAGGACGGCTGGGTTACCACGCCGCTGCGCGAGCGCTGCCCGGATCTGCCTGCGCCTATCCTGCGGCTGGTAGACACCTGTCTGCAGCCCAATGGCTGGATGCGCTTCCAGACCTTTGGCGCCCTGCAGAGCGCCGTTGGCCGCGCCCTCGGCAATGAGCCGCCGCCTGAGCCGGCCGCTGCCGTCACCGCGTCCGCGGCGCCTGTCCGTGTCTATGCGCCGGCTGTCCGGCTTCGCCCGCCGCTGCCCTTCCTGGCAACCGCGGGCGCGCTGCTCGTCCTCGCCCTGCTGGCGCTGACCAGCGGCGCGTGGCTGCTGCTGCAAAGCGGCACGCTGTCGCAGCTCGCCAACAGCGATTTACCCGAGGAAGCAGAGCCGGTGCAGTCGCCGACGCTGTTAGCCGTCCCGGGCGGCCGGCCGCTCTCCGGCTCGCGCACCACACCGCGACCAACCCCAACGCTGGCGCCGACGCGCCGCGCCAACACGGGCACCGGCGGCGGCGCGCCCATAACGCCCAGTCCCACTGCCACGACAACGCCGAGGGCAACGCCCACCCGTGGGGACAGCGCTCTCCTCGGCGGCGGCGGACCGCCGCCCCTACCCTCGCCCAGCCGCGTCATCTTGCCGCAGCCGACGCCGACGCTGGCGGCGACCGCCACCAATCCGCCGCTGCCGCCGCCACCGCCGCCCACGGCGAC
>CAZOGK010000006.1:3636-25626 GCA_964579295.1 uncultured Ardenticatenaceae bacterium | reverse complement strand
GCCCCCGACGGCGACGCCGCCCCTGCCGGGCGACAACGCGGGGAACTCGGACAGCCCTCTGGCAGCGTCCTGACCTTGTGACTTATCGTAGTGAGTTATGTGAAAATGGAGGTTCTTGACAATGACGTTTTACAGACAGGTAAGTAGCCCGAACCGTCGCCGCCTGGCCGTTCTGGTCATCGTGGCCGTTGTCGCCTTAATGGCGACGACGCTCGTCGCCCTGGCCGCGACGCCTCTGGGCGTTGCCGGCTATCTCAACCATTCCTACGCCGGTACGGTTGCCGAGCCCAATTCGGTGGATGAGCCAACGGCCAAGGGCGCCGAAAGCAAGCTGTGGTGGCATGATGGCTACTGGTGGGGTGTCCTCTTTGGCCCCGAGAGCGACGCCTATACCATCCATCGCCTGGACCCGACCAGTCATGACTGGGTGGACTCCGGCGTCGTCGTCGATACGCGCATCCATGTCAACGATAGCTACGGGGCGCAGGCCGACGTCCTCATGGACAGCGGCGAAGGCAAGGTCTACATCGCCACCCATGTCGAGCATGGCAACCCCTCCTTTAACAGTAACGCGGACAACCAGGCCAAATTGAAGCGCTATAGCTATAACGCCGGGACCTGGTCACTTGATACCGGCTTCGAGGATGTCACCATTAACGAGGACATCACCCGGGCGCTGGTCATGGACCGCGACAGTACGGGGCGCCTGTGGATCAGCTATGTCTCGCGCCGGGGCGACAGTGGCTATCAGGTCTACGTCAACGCCAGCAACCCCGCCGATGCCACGGATTGGGGAGAGCCGTTTGTGCTCGACTTTCCTGAAGCAGTTGGCCTGGTGATGGAAGACATCTCTGCCCTCGCCGCCTTTAACGACGCCGAGGGCCCCAAAGTGGCCGTGATGTGGTCCAATCAGACCACCGGCAACTTCTACCTGGCCGTGCGGCCAGACAGCGCCGGCGCTGACCCTGAAGCCGGCTGGTCGCTGGAAGCTGGCCTGACCAACCTGTTTTCCGCCGGCGCCGCCGACGATCATCTCAAGCTATCGCCGGCGCCGGGCAATCTCCTCGTCGCCACGGTGAAGACGAACCTGACCGGCCCTGGCGATCCGCTGGTGGCGGTGGTCAAGCGCGCCGCCGATGGCGCCTATTCGCTGCACCCCGTGGCGCTCTTCAGCACGCAGGACACGCGCCCGACGATGGCCGTCGATGCCGGCAACAACCAGGTCAAGGTGATCACCGTCAGCAAGGAAGGGGGCGGCAACGTCTGCGTGCAGAGCGCCGACCTGCCCGACCTTGTCTTCGCCGGGGGCGACAGCTACAACTGCCCGCCGCCGCCGACTGACGAGCCCGAGCTCCTCCGCTTCGAGGCTATCCATGCCATAGAACCGGAAATCTTCATCGGCGACGATGACACCTATGTCGCCATTAACGACCCGACGACGACGAAGCAGCTGCTCACGCCGGAGATGGGCTTCGCCGTTCTGGCCAGCGATGAGGTGGAACAGGTCTACGTCCACAACCACGTCGCTGGTGTGCAGGAGGAGTACGGCGTCGAGCTGTCGCCCGATCAGGCCATGACCGGGCTCGTCGGCGCGGTCGTCACCTACAACATGACAGTCACCAACACGGGCGCCACGGATGACAGCTTTGCGCTGACCGTGGCGAGCGGCTGGGCGGCCACGCTCAGCGCCAGCAATACGGGCACGCTCGCTCCCGGCGACGCCTTTAACTTCACGGTTGAGGTGACCGTCGACGCGGCCGCTGCCGATGGCGACACTAACGTCACCGTTGTGACGGCGACCTCGGACGCCGACAACAGCGTCACCGATACGGCGTCACTGACGACGACGGCCGTTATCGAGGCTATCTACGGCGTTGACCTCAGCGCGGCGACAACGGCGCAGTCAGATTATGTCGGCGCTACCGTCGCCTACACCATCGTCATCAGCAACACCGGCAACGTTCCTGACACCTTTACGGTGACCCTCGCCGGCAATAGCTGGCCGACCGACGTCGCTCCGCCGAGCGTGGATCTCCAGCCGGGCGCGAGCGCCGAGCTTACCGTGTCGGTGCAGATCCCGGCGGACGCCGCGCACGGCGCCCAGGATGCCGTGATGGTCACGGCCACGTCGCAGGGCGATCCAGAAGTGAGCGATAGCCTGGAGCTGATGACCACGGCGCAGCAGTACATGCTCTTCCTGCCGCTTATCGTCAACAACGACTAAGTTGACTATAGTACGGCCCGGAGGAAGGACAGGAGCCGGTTTCTGTCCTTCCTCCCTGGCGCGGGGTCAGGGAGCTTGCTCAACCCCGTGATGAACGACTTTGATGTTAGGAGTTTTAAACAATGAACTTTGCCGACAGCAACCATACCCTTCTCCCACGCCGCCCGCTCCTTCTGGCGCTTGTGGTCCTCGCCGTCTTGCTGGCGACGGCGCTGCTGGTCCAGGCCGGCGCGCCTCTCAGCGAGGCCGGCTATCTGAATCATTCGTACGCGGGCCCGCCCGAAAACGATATTCTGGAACCGACGTCAAAAGGCGCCGAGAGCAAGCTCTGGTGGCATGACGACTACTGGTGGGGCGTTCTCTTCAGCCCGGCGGAAGCTGCCTTTACTATCCATCGGCTCGATCGCACAACACACGACTGGGTGGACACCGGCGTCCTCGTTGACGAGCGCATTGAAGATACGCCGAACCGCGCCGCCCGCGCCGACGTGCTGTGGGATGGGGAAAAGCTCTACATCGCCACTCACCTGAAGCGGGAAAACCCGTCAGACAATAACGTCGCGGCGAACTGGGCCCGGCTGCTCGTCTACAGCTATAACGATGCTGCCAATTCCTGGACACTCGACAGCGGCTACCCGGTGACTATCAACAAGGACGTCACGGTGGCGCTCGTTCTTGACAAAGATAGTACAGGCCGGCTGTGGATCACGTACGTCTCCAGGACCACGTCCCCATCTTCCCCCTACCAGGTCTACGTGAATGCGAGCGAGCCGGGCGACCCCAGCATCTGGGGCACGCCTTTTGTCTTCCCGTTCGCGGAAGCGGTTGGTCTCGTCAGTGAAGATATCTCCGCCCTCGCCGCCTTTACCGACGCCGGCGGCCCCAAAGTCGCCATCATGTGGTCCAACCAGACCACGGGCAACTTCTACCTGGCCGTGCGGCCGGACAGCGCCGGCGCTGACGCCACATCAGGCTGGTCCCTGGAAACAGGCCTGACTAACCTGTTCTCCGCCGGCGCCGCCGACGATCATCTCAAGCTGGCGAAGGCGCCCGGCAATCTCCTGCTCGCCACCGTGAAGACAAACCTCACCACGGCCGGTCAGCCCCTCATCGCCGTCGTCAAGCGGGCGGCCAACGGCGCCTACTCGCTACACCCCGTTGCCCCGGTCGGCACCCAGGATACGCGGCCGACCATGGCCGTCGATGCAGCCAACAACGAGGTTCACGTCTTCTCGGTCAGCAAGGAAGGGGGCGGCTATATCTGTATCCAGAGCGCCGAGCTGCCTGGACTCGACTTCGGCGAAACCTATAACTGCCCGCCGCCGCCCAATGCCCCACCCGAGACGCTGGCGCCTATGATGGTCGACGTCATCACGTCGGATATCATCATCGGCGACAATGTGACCTACTTCTGGTTCAACGATCCGACCACGGCCAAGCATTGGCTCACGGAAGAGTCGGGCATCGCCGTCCTGGCCAGCGACGAGACGAACAAAGTCTACGCGCACAACGTCCTGGGCGGCACGATACCCCCTCCGGGAGATGAGCAGCTCTATCTGCCCATGATCACGAAATAGCCTGCACGACTGGCTGCCGCTCTGGCATTTCAGGTGCTGAGAAAGCCTCCCGCCGGCCGGCGGGAGGCTTTCTTTTTTTGGTGGGGCGTGTGGGTGTGGCGGCCGGCCGTTTAGCTCATTTGCCGAGCCAGTCGTAGAAACCCAGACCGTTCTTACCCGGACGTGCCGGCGAAACGGTGGGGAACGACCCGCCATAAACGGCGTTAATCAGCCACGGCGTGCCGGTGTCATCGCCCGCGGCCGGAAAGTTGGCCTGCTGGTGCAGCCAGGTAACGGCCCGCAGCAGCGCGCGATCCTGCCATTCAAAGGCGGGATAGCCGGCGCGCGACAGCAGCCGCGCCTGGGCTGCCGCCCCCTGCAGCGCTTCCCACACGTAGTTCTCTTTGGGCGGCGGCCAGGCAAAGCTGCCCGAGCGCCGCTGATCGTCAGGGAGAACCCCATCGACCACGTGGCCGGCGATGGTGCAGCCCGCTGGATTAACGGGCACGGGCTGCGCCGGATTGCAGTGCCAGGAGAGATCCGAATTGAAATTAAAGCCGGCGTAGGCGCTCCGGTCCCCCAACCAGCCACGGAATACGGTGATGGCGCGCTGCAAGTCGGCCGAGTCGCCCAGGTAGAGGGCCACGGCGATGCGCGCCGCCCCGGCGTGCGTCCCCCAGTTGTTCGGCCGTTTCTCATGCGTCTCGATTAACGTGAGCCCGTCCAGCACCTTGTGGCGCACGGCCGCCAGCCAGCTCCGGAATTGGGCTTCCAGCTCCGGCGGCAGTCCCACCAGGTCGGCAGCCAGCACGTACGCCGTCAGGTTACGGCCCAGCGCCAGCGTCCTTCCACCCTGCTCCGTGCCCATAACCGCGTCAATCGCCGCGATCACCTGGTTGCGATAAGTCTGGTTGCCAGTGCGCAGGTAAGCCAGCGCTTTCGCCAGGACAACCGTATCGGTCTGGTCATCTTGATTGCTGAGCTGCGGCTGGCTGCTGTCCTCCTGGGCCCAGCTTAGCACGCTGCTCCACGCCGACCCGGCTGTAGGCAGGGCCGCCACTTCGCTCGGCGAAATCCACAGATAGGCGTCCCCTGCGCCCATGATGGTGGGTAGGTGTACCGTATGGTCGGCCTCTGTATCCAGTAACTCAACCGCGGCAACGGCCCGCACACCCCCGAAACAAATGCTACCCAGCCCCACGACAAGGAGAAAAACTCGCTTGAACATGGCTACCTCTTCCGCTTCTTGCGCGGTGACAGCTGTCTGCCGACAGGCTGTAGTAGACAAGAGACGAGGATAGTAGCAGCCGCATATGGCCGGCTCTATAGCCCATAAGTCCTACCTCGCTGCAACCAGTCGCTCGCTTATGCGTATTGAAAGATAGCTGCTCAGGACACGAACTATCGAGTCCTCATCTCCCCGGCTTACGGCCAGCCCGGAATGAAGATAGTTCAAAGTAACGCCTGCTGGCTGGAGGAAAGATGAACGAACGCCGATTCGATAATTTGATTTTGGGCCTGATAGTGGGCAGTCTGCTGGGGATGGGTGTGGGCTTTGCCTTTTTCTTTGCTCAGAGCGCCGCTGCCGTCGCCACGGCCCTCTACGCCGGCGCCATCGTCGGCGCGGGCGCGGGCGCCCTGCTGGACCACGCCCGCCGCCTCAACCCGCCCATGTGACGCAAGGGGCCCGCCGGCATGCCCGGCGGGCTACCGCTCCTGCCTACGCACCCCCTCACTCCCATTCTAGAATGGCCGGGTCTGCACAACGTCGCTTGACCCAGCCGGTGCGCTCCTATATCATCACACTGGTAAGCCAAACGAATGCTCTGGAGCCGCTTTAGTCGTCTTTCCATCAGATGTAGATGAGCCACCTGCAGTAATCTCCGACTCAACTCGCCTCTCTGCGGTGGGGTGAAGCCACTCTTTCTTCGCAGCCAACAACATAGCAACGGACAGGGCGCCGCGACTTCAGGGTCGGTTATGACGATTGACAGTCTGCCAGGCCGCGCCGGGTAAGCGGCAACCGTTTGCAGGAGCCAACATGAACCCTGAGCCGGAGAAGGTCGATCTTGCCGCGCTTGGCGCTCGCCTCAAAGAGATACGAGGCGACGCCGGCGCCCCGCCATCTGCCTCGATTATTATCCCCGTGAACGCCTGCGCCGATCTGGAGCGTGTCTTACCGGTTCTCGACGATATCGGCGGCTACAGCGGCCCACATACGTTCGAGCTGCTCCTGGTCATCAACAACTACGATCCAGCCAGCCCGCCAGCGGCCATCGAGCGTTTCCGCCAGATGGGCGCCCGCGTGGTCGCCGTCCCCTCGGCGCGCCGGCCGGGCGAGGTGGTGATTCTGAGCGCACGCGCCTTAGGCATCGCGGCGGCTCAGGCCGAGATAACCATTCACTTCGACGCCGACAGCCGCCTGCTCAATAGCACGGCGCTCCTCGACTGGTACGTCAGCGCCCTCCAGGCCGGCGCGCGGCTGGCCTACACACACGTGGACTACTACGACGTGCCCAGAAAGCCTGCCGTTCACGTCAAGCTCTGGCTGCACCACGCCGTCCGCCGCTGCAAGCGTCTCGTCTTCGGCATTCCGACGACGCGCGGCAGCAACTATGCCGTGGCCCGTGCCGCGTTCCTGGCCTGCTACGAGGCCGGCGAGCTATCGGTTGATATGCAGCTTGGCCCGGCGGTGAAGCTGGCCGGGGGGCGCATCGCCTATTCCGGCAAGCGCGCGCTGCGCGTCCTGACTTCGGGCCGCCGCTTCTCCGGCAGCTGGCGCCGGCTCCTCCCCTACCTGCTCTACCGCCTCCGCTACAACCTGCACGCCATTCCCACCAGACGGCGCCCGGTGACGCGCGAGAGCTGGGCGGGCTTTGACGTCGAATCGGAGCGCCGGTTGACAGCCGCCGGCAGCACGTCGGCCATTGACCTCAACGACCCGCAGCTGGAGCAGGATAGATGAGCCGCAACGTGTTATTGCTGATGGTCGATGCGCTGCGGGCTGACCGCATCCTGGGCGCCAAGCGCCGCTGTGTCACTCCCGTCCTGGACAGCCTGCGCGAGCAAGCGACCGTATTCAACTGGGCCTTTGCCACGGCCTCCATGACTACCTGCTGTACGGCCAGCCTGCTCAGCGGCGTCTACCCCTTTGTGCACGGCATCCGTTCCCTGGCCGATCACCGCTTTCGGCCCGATCTACCCACGCTACCGGAGGCGTTCCGCGCCGGCGGCTATTTCACCTGGGCCGAGGTGACCGGGCCCCTGCTGCCGCAGGTCGGCCTCAACCGCGGCTTTGACCACTATGCCCACCGCGACTATGGCGAGACGCTGGATACGGCCTGGGGCGCTGCCTTCAAAGAGCGGCTGGGTGATTGGCCGCAGCCCTGGTTCGGGCTACTCCACCTCTGGGAGCTGCACCATCCTCGCCGTGTATTGCCCCCGTTTAACAGCGAAGCCTATGGCGCCAACCTGTATGACCGGGCCGTCTCTTCGCTCGATCAGCAGCTGGGCGAGCTACTTGCCGCCCTGCCGCTGGACAGCGTCGTCATTCTCACCGGCGACCACGGCGAATATCTCTCACCGGAAGGCGCTACGGATCAGGTAGCCCGCCTCAAGCGCTCGTTTAAGTGGGTCAAGCAGCACGTTCCGGGGGCCAAAAAGCTGAAGCGGCTGGCGCCGGTGCTTTTCTCGACCATGGACCGGCTGGGCCAGCAGAACAATGAGCTTTATTACCATTGGCTCGGCCATGGCTTCCACGTCTACGACTACCTGACGCACGTGCCGCTTGTGTTCTATGGGCCAGGCCTCTTTCCGCAGGGGCGGGAAATTGAGGCGCTCGCCAGTCACGTCGATCTATTCCCCTCGCTCGTCTCCGCGTTCGACCTCACGGCGGCCGCCGCAGGTAATGGCATCGACCTCATGCCCCTGGTTCATGGACAGGGCGGCGCGCCCTCGCCCCGCTCCCTCTACATGGAAGCCAGCGGTGGCCGCATCATGCCGGAGCCGGAGCAATGGCTGTGCGGCCTGCGCACGGACCGCTACAAATACGTGGCAGGGCTGTTCAATGAGCAGATTCCAGAAGAACTCTACGACCTGGAAAGCGATCCTGGCGAGCAGGTGAACGTGGCCGGCAGCCTGCCGGACGTCGCCGCGGCCCTGCGCGCGGAGCTGGCAGCCTTGCTGCGGTCGCCGGCGCCGGCCGAGGCCGCCGCGGCGACCGCATACGCAGCGGACGAGCGGTCCGAGCTGCAGCAGCAGTTGCGCCGCCTCGGCTACCTGGATTAAGCGCGATAAATGGGCTGCTCGCCGCCCGTGCAACAAAAAAGACCTTCCGGCCAGGCCGGAAGGTCTTTTATCTTCGTGAGTCCGCTGCTTAGGCGCGGCTGACGTTCTGCGCCGCCGGGCCCTTACGGCCCTGGCCCACGTCAAACGTCACACGCTCGCCGTCTTCCAGCGCCGGGGCGCCGGGGTTGGCCATGTCGTTGATGTGTACGAAGATGTCTCCGCCATTGTCACGCTCGATAAAGCCGTACCCCTTACGGGCATCAAACCACTTCACTCGACCAGTCTCTTGTGCCATTGTGACTAAACTCCTTATGGCTAAACCGCACGGACAAAAGCGCACAATAAAAAAGGGGCCTCCAGAGTGACTAGTCTGGACGGCCGCCTTCGCACTTCATCCAACGCAGTACTACGCTGGCATCATAACCGATTTCCCGCGGCGCGCCAAGCCGCCGTCACGATTCCAACATTCTTCCAATGTAAGAGAGGGGCTCGTGCGAACGGGACTTTATTGACACGCGACATTCCGCCGTGCTAGAGTGGTTGGTGGGCGAGAGTGGATTACGTGGTGGGTTAAACATGGCCAGGTTGGGAGTGAACATGAACAACAGACGCCGCTACTCTACCTTGGCCCTCACAGCTGCAATGGCTGCCGTCCCCCTCCTGCTCGGGCTGGCTGCGCCCTCCCGGGCTCAGCAACAGGGATCGCCTGGTTTCCAGCAGACCGAGCCGGCGTTAAGCGGCAACCTCGCGGCTCCTGCGACTGCTGGGAGTCTCGAGCTGCTGGCTCAGGTTGGCGGGGAGATCACCTCAGTCGTCTCCGACGGCGAATATCTCTACGTGAACAGCGGCCCCCGTCTGGTCATCCTCACGCTCGAAGCCAACCCGCACGTCGTCGCCCGTTCAGAGCCGTTCCCGGACACCATCGAGAGCGTTGCAGTGACCGGTGGGACGGCTGTTGTCGCAAGCTGGCCAACCCTGTATACGCTCGATGTCACCGACCCCACCCATCCGGTCATCGTTGGACAGCTCCCTGCGAATTCCGGCCAGCTTCTGGCAGCTGGAAACTATGTCTACTCCATTGCGGGCTATGAGGTCGGTGTTGTCGACATCGCCGATCCGGCCCAACCGCGCCGCATCGCGACGGCGCGTGTGTCCGATTTCAAGCTCTACTCCGCTGCCATCGAGGGCGATCTCCTCCTGCTTGCGGAGGGCCATGAGTTCTGCAACAAGTTCAACTGGTGTTACCCACTTGAGCACCGCATGACGCTGGTCGACGTCAGCGAGCCCAGCCAGCCGCGCCTTCTTGCGGAATTGCGAATGGAAGGGATTCCCGGTTTTGCCACCATCCACGCAGTAGCGATCGAGGATGACTTCGCCTACGCCGCCGATCAGTACGGCATCTCGGTCATTGATATCAGCAATCCGGCGGAACCCGTTGTCCTGGCCAGGCTGGACTCCCAAGATGAGTTTGGCAGCTGGCAGGTTGTGCACGACAAAATTGCCTACGCTTTGACCAGCAGAGAGCTGCGACTTTACGATCTATCACTTCCCACTCAGCCAACACTGCTTGGCAAGCTTGTACTAGCTCAGCCTGCGACAGGCCTGGCATTGGCGGGCAATACGGTCGCCATCTCGACGCCTTGCGGCTTGCGCTTGGTAGAAGTGACAGATCCGGCCCATCCCCTCCTGCTCGGCGCCCACGTGGAGATCCAGGCTTCAAGATCGCTCGTCAGCGAGGGTGAACTGCTTTACACCGCGGGCGGAGGAACGGGGGGAAGTTGCCTTCAGGTGCTCGACGCCAGCGAGCCCGCCGCGCCTGTCCTTGTCGGTTACCTCGACGTACGAGCGGATGTTAACCTCTTGTACGTAGAGGATGCGCTCATTTACGCGAGCAGTACGGACAACCTAACTATCGTCGACGTCAGCGAACTGGCCAGCCCGGTGCTTCTGAACATGATTACCATCGTCGGGGCCTATCCTGATTGCCTCGGCTTCGACTTTATCGTCGCGGGCGGTTATGCGTACGGTGATTGTCGCGACGACTACTACAGCACCGGGCCGTATGGCCCCTACGGGTCTGTACCTATCCTCAGCGTATGGTATCCCTGGGCTCCCTCTTGGGTTGGCCAGTACAATTTTCCGGATCCAGAGACATATTACCAGATTGCTGCAACACCGGGCGTCCTCTACGTGACCGCCGAATACTCCCCATCCGGTGCGGGCGACAACGCAATCTACCTTGTAGACGTAGACGATCCCTGGTATCCGGCGTTACTAGCGACGGTCTCCGGAACGGATGGAAACAGTACGCTACTCGACCTTAAGGTGGAGCTGCCGAGTCTATACATGCTGTACGTCGATCAGAGTGCAGTCCTGTTGAGGAAAATCGACGTCAGCAATCCCAGCAGTCCACGGATCAAGGCAACGATTATGGGAACCCCCGGAACGCAGGTTGTTCCGGCTCGAGATTATGTCTACTTACCTTCTTCTGACCAGAATCTTGCCGTCTACACCGAACCGCCCGCCACCAGTTTTCCTTTCGTGACCACCCTTGCCTGCACTAGCTGCAGCCACTACCTCGCCGCCGCTGCTGCCGACCGGGATGTTTTGTTTCTCGGACAGAATGACGGCAGCCTCTGGATCTACCGCTTCACGCCGCCCGAGGTCACCGGTACGTTTCTGCCTATCGTCGGCAAGTAGCAGCGTCGGCAATCAAAATCAAGCCCGGTTGCATCTTATTTGACAAACGCACCTCTGCATCCTATAATTAGTTGTTCGACCTTTCTGCAGGAAGCGCCCCCCTGAGAGACACCAAGCGAAAATTGGGTAGAGTCGAATTCTCGGCAACCGCTGTTGGTTGCCGGGCGCCTTCGTGGTGAGCACCGGTATACTAGGGCGCAGGGAGCCGGCGCGGCGACGGGAGCAAAGCACATTTTTATTTTCAAGTAGGAAACAATGTCACAGGATTTACGCATTATTCCCCTGGGTGGACTGGGGGAGATTGGCAAAAACATGACCGTCTATGAGTACGGTCGCAATATCATCGTCGTCGATTGCGGCGTCATGTTCCCTGAAAACGATATGTACGGCATCGACCTCGTGCTGCCGGACTTTAACTATGTCGTGCAGAACCAGGAGCGGCTGCGCGGTATCGTGCTCACGCATGGGCACATGGACCATATCGCCGCCCTGCCCTATTTGCTGCAGCTGATCGAGGCGCCGATCTACGGCACGCCCCTGACCCTGGGGCTGGTCAAGCGGCAGCTCGAAGAGAAGAACGTCCTGCACCGCGCCGACCTGCGCGTGCTGGATAAGGAAGCAACGCTGCACCTCGGCCCCTTCCGCGTCACGCCCTTTGCCGTGGCCCACTCCATCCCCGATTCGGTGGGGCTGGTCATCGGCACACCCGTGGGCAAGGTCGTCCATAGCGGCGACTACAAGCTGGACGAGACGCCGGCCGGCGGCCACACCACCGACCTGGCCGCGCTGCGCCGCCTGACTCAGGACGGCGTGCTGGCCCTCGTCGGCGACAGCACCAACGCCGACCGGCCGGGCCGCACGCCTACCGAAGCCGTGGTGCGCGACACGCTGGACGAGCTATTCGCGCAGGCGCGCGGGCAGCGCATTATCATCGCCACCTTCTCCTCGCTCCTCGCCCGCCTGCAGGAGATCATCACCCTGGCGGCCAAGCACGGGCGCAAGGTAGCCCTCACGGGGCGCAGCCTGGTGGAAAACGTGGCCCTCGCCGCCGAGCTGGGCTATCTGCATATACCCGATGGCCTGCTGGTGGACATTCACACGCGCACGCCCGGCAAGAATCTGGTCGTGCTCTCGACCGGCTCCCAGGGCGAGCCGCGCTCGGCGCTCAACCGCATGGCCGAAGGCGAGCATCGCCACGTGCGCGTCGGCCGCGGCGACCTGATCATCGTCTCCGGCGGCGCCATTCCCGGCAACGAGGAAGACGTGGGCCGCATGCTCAACAAGCTGTTCGAGCGCGGCGCCAACGTCGTCTACGGCCCGCTGGCGACGGTTCACGTCTCCGGCCACGGCAGCCGCGACGAGATGCAGGCCATGATCGAGGCGGTGCAGCCGCGCTTTCTCATCCCGGCCCACGGCGAGACGCGCCACCTGCACCTGCACGCGCAGCTGGCCGTCGCCGCCGGCATGAAGCAGGAAAATGTCTTCATCCTCAAGAACGGCGTGCAGTGGCTCAGCGACGGGCAGACGGCGTGGACCGGAGATAGCCTGCAGCTGGACGATGTCCTCGTGGACGGCCGCCTCGTCGGGGAGATCGGCGAAGTCGTGCTGCGCGACCGTCACCGCCTCTCCCAGGACGGCTTTGTCGTCGCCCTTATTCCGGTGGACAAGAAGCGCCGGCTGGCCGGCGAGCCGCAGTTCGTCAGCCGCGGCTTCGTCTATCTGAGCGAGGCAGGCGAGCTGCTCGACGCCGGCCGTGAGGAGATCAAGAAGCATCACCGCCGCGGCCCCCAGGATCTGCGCCGCGCCCTGGAAGAGTTCTTCTACCGCGAGACGCACTCCCGCCCGGTCGTGCTGCCGCAGTTTATCAAGGTTTAAACGCAGCGGTCCGTGCTGCCGGGACTGGCGCGCCGCCCCAGCAGCACGGGCCGTTTACTCCTCATTCAGCCTGTCAATCAGGGCCAGCAGCTCCTCGTTCGAGGGAATGTCGCTCATGCTGTCGCCATAGTGCACAAAGCGCGCCACACCCTCCTTATCCACCAATACCTGCGCCGGCATCCGGCCAAACTTAAACAGCTTGATCTGCTGCCCGTACAGCTTCAGGACACGGTGCTGCGGGTCGGGCAGCCCGATGAAGGGCAGGTCATTCTCCGCAAAAAAGCTGGCAAATGTCGCCGCATCCTCTGGCCCCACGACGACGATAGCCGTGTCCCGCCGGGCAAACGCATCAAAGTCCTGGCGCAACTGCGCCATGTGCGCGCGGCAGAAGGGTCAGGTAAAGCCGCGGTTGAAGACGAGGAAGACGTGCTGCTTGCCCTGGAATGAGGAGAGGGCAAGCGGATTCCCCCGGTAATCGGCCAGCGTAAAGTCGGGTGCGGCGACGTTCAGTGCAACTTGCGCCATGAGAACAACTCCTTTTCCAGAAAGGCAAATGGTCGGCTTTATCCGGCCGGCCAGCTACTCACTCTCCGTGACGGCGCGGCGGCGCCCGAACAGCGGCAGCCGCCAGCTATGCTCGCCGCCCACGCGGATATCGCGCCGCTGGAACAGCAGCCAGGCCAGCACGCTAAATAGCAGCGCAACGGCCAGCAGCCCCAGCAGCCAGCGCCCGTTCAGCCCGTCGATTGCCAGCCCGCCCTGGTAGTAGCCCAGCGGCGTCCAGTCCAGGACCGGCCGCAGCTCGTCGTTTATATTCGCCAGCCCTACGAGCAGGAAGTTGGCGACGATAGCCGCCGCGGCCAGTGTGGCCGCCAGCCGCGACGAGGGCAGCAGCAGGCTGAGCAGCAGGGCCAGCGCGCCGACGAGGAGCAAGACGGCCAGCAGCGGAATAAAGGGCAGGAGCAGCTGGCCCGCGCTGATCTCCATGCCCCAGGCCAGACCCGGCAGCCAGCTCAGCCAGCCGATGAGCAGCACCAGCGCCAGCGCCACGGCCACGGCCAGCAGCCGCGCCCAGAACAGCCTGGTGCGGCTGATCGGGTGGGCCAGCACCAGGTCCAGCACCCCCCGCTCCTCGTCGCCCACCACCAGCGCGGCGCCCGACGAAGCGGCAAAGATGCCGATAATCATCGTCATGTAGCTGAAGAAATAGGTGTCGAGATAGCCGGCGGGCGTCATCATAAGCTGCACGTTACCAAAGAAGGCCAGCAACTCTGGCGGATAGGTGGCAAGCAGCTCCTCCATGTTGCTGCCCATCTGGATAACCGAATCATAGAAGCGGGCCATCATCAGCCCATAGAGGCCAATACCAATCCCCCAGCCGATGATGCGCCCGCGCAGCCGGCCCAGGTGATGCAAGAACTCGGCAAGCATCTTACACCTCCTCCACGGCCGGCGGCGCCTTTTCCCCGGCCTGCCTGTCGTAGTAAGTGAGGAAGACTTCTTCCAGCGACGGCCGCTCCGTCTCCAGATCGCTGACCGGGTAGGCTGCCAGCGCCTTGATCAGCGCGTCCAGCCCGCCCGCCGCCTGCAAAGTCACCGTGCTGCCATGCTGCGCCACCACCGTCACCGCCGGCAGCGCCGCCAGCGGCGCCACGTCAACCGGCTGCTGGAACTGCACATGCAGGCGGCGCACTGCCAGATTCACCAGATCGCTCGGCGCTGCCTCCTCCACAATGACGCCGTCGCGGATGATGGCAATGCGCTCGGCAATCGCCTCCACCTCGCGGATGATGTGCGAGCTGAAGAAGACGGTCGCCCCCTCCGCCTGCGCTTCGCGCAGCATGCGGTAGACCTCCTGCTGCATCAGCGGGTCCAGCCCGCTGGTCGGCTCGTCCAGCAGCAGCAGCCGCGGGCGGACCATCAGCGCCTGTACCACGCCCACCTTCTGCTTGTTGCCCTTCGACATATTTTTGACCGCCAGGTTGAGATCCAGCTCCAGGCGGCGCGCCAGGGCGCGCACGAAGCCCCAGTCAATCTGGTTGCCGCGCAGCCGGCCAAAGTAGCGCAGGATCTGCCCCGCCGTCTGGTTCGGCTCCAGCGCCAGCTCGCCGGGCAGGTAGCCCACCTGCGCGCGCACCGCAACCGGCTCGGCCTGCGGGTCCAGGCCCAGCACGCGCGCCTGGCCGCCATCCGGCCGGATCAGGTCCAGCAGGCAGCGGATGGTCGTCGTCTTGCCGGCCCCATTCGGGCCGAGAAAGCCAAATATCTGCCCGCGCGGCACGGTCAGGTTGACGCCGCGCAGCGCCTGCACATCCCCATACGATTTCGTCAGCTCCCGCACCGCTAACGCTGCAGATTCAGCCATCGCCTGCTCATCCCTTTGCCGGCCCTCAACGCCGGCCGGTTACCAATGTGAACAGTACGATAGCAGAGAATATCAGCTTTGTCCGCCCCTACGCCCGGCTACGGCGATCAGCCGTCCCCAGCCGCCAGCCGCTCAAACAGGGCTGCGCTCTGGCGCACGGCGGCGCCCGGCTCCCCATCCCCCTGAAACTCGATGGTCACGGCGCCCGTGTAGCCCACGTCTTGCAGCAAGGCCCACAGCCGCCGGTGCGACAGCGTCGTCTCCTGCCCCTGCTCGTCGAAGGCCGTTGTCTTCAGGTGGAAATGGTTGGCTCGCTCGGCCAGCGCCCGCCACCAGCGCTCCTGCTGCGTCTCCCCCGCGGCCCCTTCCGCCACGGTCATATTGCTCGGATCGAAACAGCAGCCGAAGTGGGCCTGGAGCGACGCCGGCAGCGCGGCGCGCGCCGCGTCGAAGAGCGCCAGGTGGCGGTCGATGTCGCTGCTCACTCCCCAATGATTTTCCAGCGTAATGGCCGGCGCCGCCGCGCCGCTCTGGCTGCGCTGCACAAACGCCGCCAGCCGCGCGGCAATCAGCGCATCGCGCGCCGCCGGCGTTTGCGCGCTGCCCCCCAGATTGACCCGCAGCAGGCGCACGCCCAGCCGGCGCGCCGCCGCCAGCCCGCGCGCCAGATAGAGCCGCTGCGCCGGCCACTGCCCCGCCGTCACGGTGAAGTCACTGTTAATCGTCCAGGCCAGCAGCGCCGTATCGTGCTCCGCCGCCAGCGCCTGCAGCCGCGCCACGCTGGCCCGGCTGTAGCGCCACAGCTCCGGCGGCGCGCCCGGCAGCAGCCCCAACAGCGGGCGCCGCACCCGGCTCAGGCGCGGCGGGGGCAGCATAAAATCGTTCGCTTCAATGGCAGCCACGCCGGCAGCGCGGGCCGCGGCAGGCAGATCCCACAGCGACCAGTCGCCCGCATAATAGGGTGCGTGCCACGACCAGGAACTGACAGCCAGGAGAGGTTTCATAGACGTTATCCTACACCAACCTCTCCGCGCGCGCCTTGATCCGGATCAAGGACGTGGCCTACAGCAAGAGCTGTCAGGTTTTGGAAACCTGACAGGTCTCACGGTTCGGCATACCCGGACCGCGCCGCCGCTGTCTTCCCGGTTGACAGGGCCGGCCCGGCGCATACAATCGCTTTTCGCGTTCCCACACTGGTGACTGGTTATGGAGGCAGGCATGATGGCGACTGAGCGGCCGGTTGGCGCCCAGAGGGTGCGGGGGATGGGCGTGTCCATCTTTGCGGAGATGACAGCCCTGGCGAATGCACATGGCGCGGTGAATCTGGGGCAGGGATTCCCCGACTTTGAGCCGCCGGCGTTTCTGCTCGCAGCGGCGCAGGACGCTTTGCGCGCCGGCTACAACCAGTATGCGCCGGCGCGCGGCCTGCCGCAGCTGCGCCAGGCTATCGCCGCCGATTACGAGCGGCGACACGGGCTGACCATCGACGCCGAGAGGGAAGTGCTCATCACGCATGGGGCGACCGAGGCCATCTTTGCGTCCATTTTCAGCCTGGTCGATCCCGGCGACGAAGTGATCCTCTTCGAGCCCTACTATGACTCCTACGTGCCGGCGGTGCAGATGGCCGGCGGGCGGCCCCGCTTCTACACGCTGCAGCCGCCGCACTGGACCATCGATCCGGCGGCGCTGGCGGCCCTATTCAGCGACCGCACGCGCCTGATCGTGCTCAACACGCCGCACAACCCCACCGGCAAATGTTTCAGCGCCGGCGAGCTGGCGCTGATCGCCGAGCTGTGCCGCCGCCACGGTGCGCTGGCGCTGGTCGACGAGGTGTACGAGCACCTCACCTACGAGGGCGCCGCCCACCTTGCGCTCCTGGCGCAGCCGGGGATGCGGCAGTGCACGCTGGCTATCTCCAGCCTGGGCAAGAGCTTCAGCGCCACCGGCTGGAAGGTGGGCTGGGCCATTGGCGCGCCGCCGCTGGTGGAGGCGGTGCTGCGCAGCCACCAGTTCATTACCTTCTGCGCCAACGCGCCGCTGCAGGCAGCGGCCGCCACAACCCTGGAGCAGGCGGGGGACAGCGGCTATTATGGCTGGCTGCGCGACTTTTACAGCAGCAAGCGTCGCTTCTTGCTGGGGGCGCTGCGCGAGGCGGGCGTGCGGCCGCTGCCGCCACAGGGTTCCTACTTCATCATGGCAGAGATAGGCGAGGCCGGCTTTGCGGACGACGTGGCTTTCTGCCGCCATCTCACCACGGAGGTCGGCGTGGCGGCCATTCCGCCCAGCGCCTTTTACAGCACGCCCGGCGGCGGCCGCACGCTGGCGCGCTTTGCCTTCTGCAAGAGCGATGAGGCGCTGGCGGAGGCGGCCCGGCGGCTGCGGGGGCTGGTTGGGTGAGGGACGGAGTCACGGTTTGCCAGGAGAGCAGGATGCTAATTGCCCATTGCGAATTGCACATTGCGAATTGCACATTGCAGAGGACGGAGGGGGGCAAGGCGGACGCGTGGGGGGATGGGGGCTATAATGAGCGGCGTGCTCCTTTAGGCGGTCCGGCCGGACGGGCTGCTTTCTAACAGGGTTAAGCGTGGAGGCAGAGGGTATTGAACCCATTCCGCCTGACCGGTTTACGGGTACGGCTTTTTATCTTGCTGGTTGTGGCGGCGGTGCCGGCGCTGGCGCTGGTTCTCGTCGGCGGGCTGCGTGAACGAGAACGAGCGGCGACCGCGGCGCAGCAAGAGGCGCTGCAGCTGGCATTGCTGACTGCCACGCGCCACGACGAGCTGATTCAGACGGCGCGTATCACGGCGCAGACGCTGAGCCTGCTGCCGCAGGTGGTCGAGGGGGTACAGCCGGAGTGCGATGAGCTGCTGGCCTCGGTCAGAGAGACGCACGTCTACTTCGCCGGCATTAGTGTGATCAACCCGGCCGGCGAGGTAATCTGCGCCGCGCCGTCCAGCGACGAGCCGATCAGCGCCGCCGACCGCGACTATTTTCAGGAAGCCCTGACCCGGCGCGAATTCTTCATGGGGCCGTTTACGATGGGCCGCGTCAGCGGGCGGCCCGCGCTGCCGGCCGTGCTGCCGGTGCTGGGTGCAGCCGACGACGTGGTGGCTGTCATCGCCATCGGCTTCGACCTGGCCTGGCTGGAGCGCTACAACCGGGCGCTGGAAGGCGGCGAAGATCGCGCGCTGGTCGTCTTTAACGCCGACGGCGTCATTCTTTCCTACGATCCGCCGGACGCTGCGCGTATTGGCGAAGTGAGCCGGATCCCCATCATCCGGCACGTGCTGGCTAACCCCGGCGCCGGCACGGCGCAGGCGCAGGGCGCCAACGGGGTGATGCGCCTCTATGGCTACGCGCCGCTGAGCGCGCGGCCGGAAAACAGCGCCTACGTCGCCGTGGGCATTCCCGCCAGCGCCGCCTTTGCCCCGGCCAACCGCGCCCTGGCGCGCAACCTCAGCGCCTGGATACTGGTTCTGGCCGGCCTCAGCCTGGCCTGGTCGCTGAGCGAGGTGCTCATTGCCCAGCGCGTGGATCAGCTGCTGCACACGGCCGAGGCGCTGGCCGCCGGCGACCTGAACGCGCGCGTCAACGTCCGGCGCCCGCGCGGCGATCTGGACCGCCTGGCGCTGACGCTGGACGAGATGGCCGCTTCGCTGCAGACGGAGATAGAGGAGCGGCGCCATGCGGAGGAGCACATGCGCCGCCTGGCCCTGCAGCTGGCCACGGCCCAGGAGGAAGAGCGGCGCCAGCTGGCGCTGGAGCTGCACGACAACGCCGGCCAGGTGCTGACCGCCCTGCTCATCCAGCTGGAGCTGTTAGCCGAGCATCTGCCGGCGGCGATGGCCGAGGAAAAGGGGCGGCTGCAGGAGCTGAGCACGCTGACCGATACGCTGGCGGAGGAGCTGCGCGGCATTGCCCACAACCTGCGACCGCCGGTGCTGGATCGCCTGGGGCTGGCGCCGGCGCTGCGCGCCCTGTGCGAGGATTTCTCGCGCCATACGGGCATCCCGGTGCAGGCGCAGATCGCCGACCTGCCGGCCGCGCCCGACGCCGTGGGCGTGGCCTGCTTCCGCTTCCTGCAGGAGGGGCTGAACAACGTCGCCCGCCACGCCGGCGCCAACCAGGTCGAGGTCCGGCTGGCCATCGCCGAGGGCCATTTTACGCTGGAGCTGAGCGACAACGGCGCCGGCTTCAACCCGGAGGAGCAGGACGGGCTGGGGCTGCTGAGCATGCGCGAGCGGATCGAGAGCATTGGCGGCAAGCTGCAGGTCAGCTCGGCGCCGCAGGCCGGAACGCGCCTGCGAGCGCGGGTGCCCCTGTAACGGCGTGCGGGAACGACCGAAGTCGTTGCGACTGCAGTCCCCTCGGCGCCGCTGCGGCTTTTTGCCGAGTTATCTGGTAAAGGTTCTTTGCGCGGCCGGGCGACCCTTCAGTCGATTTCCCCCAGCGCCTCCGCCTCTTCCAGCAGCGCTTTGAGGCGCGCGACGAAGCGCGAGGCCGGCGCGCCGTCGATGATGTCGTGATCCAGCTCAATCGTCAGGTTGAGGATCTCGCGCGCTTCTAGCTGCCCGGCGACGAAGACCGGCTTTTCGGCGATGCCGCCCAGCAGCAGCGACGTGGTGTAGGCGGAGCCGCTGCCGATGCCCCAGCCGCCGCCCTCGCCGAACATACCCACGGCGGAGACCATCACCGTGCCGGCCTGCCGCTTAAAGGCGCGCGGCAGGCGAGCCATCGTCTGGTAAAAGAGGTCGCGCAGCGGCGCCGGCAGCAGCAGAAAGCCGGTCATTAGCCAACGCGGTAGCTGCAGGCTGTCGCTCTGCGCCGGGTCGGCCTGCACGGCGCGGATCTCCTCGTGGATGCTGCGCAGCGACCGCCTGTTGATGGCGCGCACCACGTGGGCCAGCGGGAACTTCTGGCCGTCCAGGTCGATCTCGATGAGGGTGGTGCAATCCACCTCGTCGAACAGAATGAGGCGGCCCCACAGGTTGCGCCGGGCGTGGAAATATTTATTGCGGTCGATGGCCCGGCCCAGGCAGACCAGCACGAAGGCCGTAAACGAGAGCGATTCGCCCGTCTCCTCTTTGTGCTGCCGGATGCGGCGGCGCGCCTCGCTAACGTCCACCTCCACCAGGCCGAGTATGCGATGGCGCCGCCGCCCCAGCCGGCCAGTATCGACTACCAGCCGGCGGCTTAACGGGAACGGCTTGACCTCGTAATCCGGGCCACTGCCGCCGGCCAGCCGCCGGTACAGGACGGCCGCCGCCGCGGGCAGCAGGAGCAGGAACCGTTTCCGCCAGAGCTGTCGTGCCATGCCAATCACCCTCCATTGCCGCCACTGCGGGGATTGTACCGGTAACTGGGGGGTATCGTCACGGCGGTCGAGGAGCTGCCGCCTCCATCAGCCAGAACTGTAAGAAAAGTCGTAAGGATCGCGGGCTACTATGGCGCTAGAGAGGTCGAGGAGTTTTGAGGCGCTGGGAGCGCGTCACGTGGCAATGACCAGCCACCTACAACCTTTCTTGCCGTTGCCGTGATGCTTTCAAGGGGAGAAATCGCATGGTTGATGACCAGTTCGTTATCTTCGATAACGCCAGCGACGCCATCGTCGTCACCGATAAGCGCCAGCGGATCGTCTACTGGAACACGAGAGCCGAGGAGCTGCTGGGTCACACGGCCAGGTCGGCCATTGGCAAACCGTGTTACCAGGTTATCGGCGGCTGCGTGACCGGCGCCGCGGGCGGCGGCAGCTCGCTCTGCGGGCTCTCCTGCCCCGCCATGGAGAGCGCCCGGCAGCGCGGCAGCGTGGAGCCCATCACCGCTTTAGTCCGGCGCAAAGATGGCGAGCCGGTCGGCGTGCGGGTTGAGCACACCTTTCTCTACGCACGCCAGCCAGAACGGAACGACTCATTCGTCGTCATGCACGTCTTGCGCGAACTGTGCTCGGAGGAACAGCCGCCGGCGGCCGGGCTGCGCGTGCGCCTGCTGGGGCCGACGGCGGCGCTGCTGCCAGACGGCCAGCGTGTCGTGAACCGGCTGTGGCAGCGAAAAATGGTGCGCGCCCTCCTGGCCGTGCTGGCGCTCCATGGCGAGCGGGGCATTCACCGCGAGGAGCTGCTGGAGCTGCTCTGGCCGGGCAAGGAGCGGGACGCTGCCCTGGCTAACCTCAACGTGACTATCTACTATCTGCGCCGGGCGCTCCAGCCCGAGCTGGACCAGGGCGGCGCGTCCCGGTTCGTCGCGGTCAATGGCGACTTCTACCAGCTTGCCAACCCGGCCGACCATTGGGTAGACGTGACGGTGTTTGAGGATACGCTGGACCGCGCGCGCGCCGCCGCCAGCCCCGCGACAGCTATCAGCCTCTACGAGCGGGCGCTGCGGCTCTACCGGGGCGACTTCCTGGCCGACCTGGACCTGGACGCCGGCCGCTATCTGAACCAGCGCGAATATCTCTATCGCCGCTTCATGACCGGCCTGAAAGAGCTGGCCAGGCTGCTGGAAGCGCAGGGTCAGGAGCGCTCGGCCGAGGAAATCTACCTGCAGATCCTGCAGCACGACGAGCTGGACGAGGAGGCGTGCGGCCATGCCATGCGCCTCATGCTGCAGCGCGGCGCCCGCACCGGCGCCCTGGCCTGCTACCAGCAGATGCAAGAGCGGCTGCGAGCCGAGCTGGATGTAGAGCCGGAGCCAGCGCTGGCGGCGCTGTACGGGCAGGCGACCCGGCCGGCGCCCCCGGCGCAGCCCAGGAGCCAACGAAGGCTCGACCACCCGGCTGAGACCCGTTGGGCCTGGACTGGACTACTGTCCGTCGAATAAATAACGGGAGCGGCCCCGCCTAAGGCGTCGCTGCCGTGGCTGTGGGGCTGGCTGCCGGCGTTGGCGGCGGCGTCTCGGAAGGCGCCGGCGTTGGCTCGGCGGGTGGCGCCGTGGTTGGGGAGGGGGTCGGCTCGCTGGGCGTCGGCGAGGGGAGCTGCGTGGCGGTG
>CAZOGK010000006.1:0-3536 GCA_964579295.1 uncultured Ardenticatenaceae bacterium | reverse complement strand
GGCGCTATGGCGGGCGCGGTAGCCGTGCTCTGCGGCCGCGTATCGCGGATGACAATCTGGTGCTGGCAGAAGGGCCATGTTGCCTGCTCGCAGGCCAGGTCCGCGAAGGTAAAGCTGCCCGTGCCCACGACCGCGTAATAAGCAGGCAACCCCTCCACCGCCACCTCATAACGCCCGCCGGCCGCCACCCACCACGCCTGCGCCGCCGCCAGCGGCTGCGGCAGCGCGCCGTCGTAGGCGTAGTCGCAGGTTACGACCGGCGGACTGCCGGGCAGGAGGCGGCAGGTTGCACTGCCCAGCTCGCCGGCGGCCGTCAGCCGCACGTCTGCCAGGACGCTCGCCGCCAGCCCGCCTCCGGGTGGCGCCGCTTCGACCCAGGCAACGTCCAGCTCCACGGCCTGCGCGCAGGGCGCATCGTCTGGCCGGGTGGTGGCCGTCCGTTCCGCCACCGTCCAGGCAACGTGGTCGCCGCTAAAGAGCGCGGCCAGGCTGTGCTGCGGCCAGACGCGCGCCGTTTGTGGCACAAAAGCCTCGGGCAAGACGCCGCTGGCGCCGGCAGGCGACAGGTGATTCTGGCTGCCCGGCGCAATCAGGCGCGGCGCCGGCCCGGAATAGGCGTAGTCAAAGAAGGCGACGTGCTGCCCGGCGCCGAGAGCGGTCACACACTGGGCCACCGGCTCGACAGCCGCCAGCGTCTCCGGCGGCACGGTCGGCGAGGGCGTGGGCGTCGCTGACGGCGTAGGTGTCGGCGTCGGGGACGGTAGCACTTCCGCGGCCGGCGGTGGCGTGGCCGTCGCCGTGTCGTCCGGCAGTGGCGTCGCCGTGGGCGAAGGCTCCATGGTCGCTTCCTGCGTGGCTAGGGGAGCCGTCTCCTGGAAGGTCACGGTATGCACGCAGCCGCCGCCGTCGCAGCCCAGGGTAAAGTCGCCTACCCCGCTGACTGCGACGAACGGCTCGGGAAGCGCCTGTACGGCCACCTGATAGGCAGCGCCGCTGTTCAGCAGCAGGCCGCCAGGCGCGCCCACCGGCTCATAATAGAAATAAGTACAGAGCAGCGTCTCCGCGCCGTCAGGATAGGCGCACGTCGCCGCGCGGCCGGGGCTGGTGAGGGAGATGGCGAAATCGGCCGGCAGCGGCGGGCGCGCGGCCAGCGCTGCTCCCTGCCAATCCTGCCAGGCGGCTTCCAGCCGCAGCAGGCCGGCCGTTTCCGGGGCGGGTGTGACAGTGGGCGTGAGCGTTTGCGTCGCGGTGAGCGTGGCCGTCGCCGTCAGCGTGGCCGTGGGCGTCGCCGTCGGCGGCGCCGGGACCGTCAACGCGATGGCTTCCGCCTGCAGGATGCCGCCGTACACGACCAGATCGGCCGCCGAGGCAACGGTCAGGCCGAGCAGAGTCAGGAGGAGGATAGCGAGCAACAGCAGACGGCTCATAGCAGGAGGATAAAGCAAAGAATGGCGATAAAGGCAGCCAGCCACAGCGGCTCTTGCAGCTTCTCGATCCAATCCCCAAGCTGCGGGATGTGCAGCCACAGGCTGCCGAGGATGTCGCCCTGCTGCGGCGTCCAGGGGTCGATATTGTCCTTATTGTCGCCCTGGAGAATGTAGTTGGGCCCATCCTGGTCCACGATGCGGTGAATCACGTTCCCGGCCGGGACCTGGAAGGCGACGACGTCGCCCACGCTGTACATCTCCTGCGCCTGCAGGATCACCAGGTCTCCGGAGTAGAGCGTGGGCTCCATGCTGATGCCGGAGACGATGATGTAAGAGGCGGGCCCGCCCAGGCCCACCGGCCGCAGCCAGACAAACCAGGCGACCGCCAGGACCAGCAACGAGGCGTAAGAGAGGAAGGCGCGCAACCGCTTCAGCATGGGGGCTCCGGAAGAGCGGTCCTCCCCTATGAGAGGAGAGGACCGCTCGTGACATTCAGTCGTTAGCTACGAGGACTTAGCCCGGACCTTCGATGAGGACCGTCAGCCCCTCGATACTGGCGGCGGAGGGCCGCGGCGTACCGAGGGCGAATGTGTAAACGGTGGCTTCGGATCCGCTGAGCGTAACCGCTGCAGGCGCAATGGTGCTGCCGCCCGCCAGGTGAACGCGAACCCACATCTGGGCGGTATTGCAGCTAGCCGGGACGCCGGTCAGCTTGACGTTGTATACTGAACTGTCGTCAGTCTCCAGGCCCCATCCGCTGACGCGGACAGCTTCCGTGCACTTGAGATAATCATCAGTCCCGGCCTGGATCGTGCCGCCAAGCACGTTCAGGCTGGCCGCCGACGCGTACACGGCGCCGAAGATGACCATAGCCATGACCAATGCCAGCATAACTCTCTTTTTCACGATCAATTCTCCTTTGTTCATGAATCGAATGGTTATCAGTTTTGGGTCCTACTGACGCACCCTCTCAGAGCGGGCAGGCGCCATAGCCGGACCCTTCATCTTTATGCCCGTTCTGGCCGCTCCCGGCCCGGGCCGTACACACGTGTACCGGCGTAGTTGTCTGCTACTCGATTTCCTGCGCTCACCTCCCTTTGGAAAGAGGAAGACAACGATTCCCACTTCCCGCCTGTTTGACAACACTGACCCAACGGTCCAAGTCGTGGAGTCTGGGGGCCGGCCGGCACGTCAGCAGTTGTGCGTGCGCCCTGTCCCCCGGAACGCCGCAGCAAGCTCCCAGCCCGATGCGTGCGCTCCCCGATCTCCAACAACACTCATCATATCCGCCGGCCCTTAACCAACCCTTAACTGGGGGGAAATGCTGATAGGCGGCCATCACGCCCACCAGGGCGCGGACCTCGGCCATCTCTGGCCCCGCCCAATGACCAGCTCCCAGTCTCTCCTACGGTCGTAACGGGATCCTCTGCCACTGCCCGATCCGCAGCGCGCGCCGGGCTATTAAGCTGTAGGCAGACAGTTCAGGATCAACGAAACAACCAACACAGGAGGTTACCATGTCCAGGAAAATGTCTGTTCTGTTGATCGTCGTCCTCGTGGCCGCTGTGCTGGTCGCCAGCTACAGTGCTATCTCCGGCCAGGCCGCGGAGAAGGACGCCGCCGAGGCCGCCGCCGTCGTCGAGAAGTTCTATCGCGGTTACCTGAGCTACCCCGGCAATCCTGTCCGGGACCTCATCTACCGCGAGAGCCCACTGCTGAGCGAGGCCTTCAAGGCCGAGCTGGACGAGGCTATGGCGGCGATGCGGGCGGCCGGCCCGGGCGGCGCGGACCTCATTCTCTGTGCCCAGGATATTCCCGGAGAGATGCGCTACGGCGGCGCCGTGGTCGAAGGCGACAGCGCCACAGCCAGCGTCACCCAGGTATGGAACCCGGGCACCGAGTTCGAGCTTCTGCGCGAGCTGACGGTGACGTTGGCGAAGGTAGAAGGAAAGTGGCTCATCAGCGGTATTAGCTGCCCGTCGCCCGGCTGACAGCCACCGTTGACCGTGAAGCAGAACAGCCCCTCGCCGGTGGAGGGGCTGTTCGTGTGACTGGCTGCGCCTAGGCCGGTCTGGCGCGCCAGGGCGACCTCTTGGTTGTAGCCTTCTG
>CAZOGK010000005.1:68079-127350 GCA_964579295.1 uncultured Ardenticatenaceae bacterium | reverse complement strand
TGCACCGTGGAGACAAACCCCGCCTCAAATTGCGACGGCGCCAGATAGACCCCCTCGGCCAGCATCCCCTGGAAGAAGCGCGCGAAGCGAGCCGTATCGGCCTGTCGCGCCGTCTCCCAGTTACGGACTGGTCCCTCGCTAAAGAAGAAGCCAAACATGGTGCCCACGTGGCCGGCGACCAGGGGCACGCCGGCCGCCGCCGCTGCTTCCTGCAGGCCGGCTGCCAGCGCCCCGGCCCCGGCCGCCGCCCGCTGCCACACGCCCGGCTCGGCCAGCGCCCGCAGCGTCTCGATGCCGGCGGTCATCGCCAGCGGGTTGCCGGAAAGGGTGCCCGCCTGGTACATCGGCCCCAGCGGGGCCACCAGCGCCATGATCTCGCGTCGCCCGCCGTAGGCGCCCACCGGCAGCCCGCCGCCAATCACCTTACCCAGCGCCGTCAGGTCGGGCGCCACGCCATACAGCGTCTGCGCACCGCCGGGATGGACGCGGAAGCCAGTCATCACTTCGTCGAAAATGAGCAGCGCCCCTTCCGCCTCCGTCAGCGCGCGCAGCCCAGGCAGGAAACCCTCCTGCGGCGGCACCAGCCCCATGTTGCCCGCCACCGGCTCGACGATGACCGCGGCAATCTCGCCCGGGAAGCGCGCAAAGAGGTCACGCACCGCCCCAAGGTCATTGTATGGCGCGACGAGCGTGCCCGCCGTCGTTCCCTGCGGCACGCCGGGGCTGTCCGGCAGGCCCAACGTCGCCACGCCGCTGCCGGCCTGCACCAGCAGCATATCGGCGTGCCCGTGATAGTTGCCCTCAAACTTGACGATACGGTCGCGCCCCGTATAGGCGCGCGCCAGCCGCAGCGCGCTCATCGTCGCCTCGGTGCCGCTGTTGACGAAGCGCACCATCTCCAGGTTGGGCATCAGCGCCGTCACCAGCCGGGCCAGCTCCACCTCCAGCGGGCTGGGTGCGCCAAAGCTGGCGCCGCGCGCCGCCGCTTCCTGCAGGGCCGCCACGATGCGCGGGTGGGCGTGGCCCAGAATCAGCGGGCCCCACGAGAGCACGTAGTCAATGTAGCGGTTGCCGTCTACGTCATACAGGTAGGGGCCGGCGGCGCGCTCGATAAAGAGCGGCTGCCCGCCCACCGCGCGAAAGGCGCGCACCGGCGAGCTGACCCCGCCCGGCATCAGCCGCTGCGCCTCTGCAAAAAGCTCGATGGATCGCGTGAACTCGGCCATGATGTTGAACCTTTCTAGTTACTGGTGAGTAGCCCCGGTAGGTCGGCTTTGCAACCGGCAACACCGCTACCCAGGTGACCGCACATCGTCAGGTTGGCAACCTGACCTACCGGCTGGGCAGCCATCCCGCCTGCTGCGCCCGCTTGCGCACGAGCCGTGCCAGCTGGCCGATGAACAGCGGGTCGGTATTCAGCGCCGGCGGGCGCTCCAGCCGGATGCCGTGCGCGCGCGCGACCTCCTGCGCCTGGATGTCGATGTCGTAGAGTATCTCCACGTGGTCGCTGACGAAGCCGACCGGCACGCTGAGCGCATGGCGCACGCCCTGCGCCGCCAGCGCCGGCAAGTGTTCTTCTAGCTGCGGCCCCAGCCACGGCTCGCGGCTGCGCCCGGCCGACTGGTAGCTCCACGACCAGCGCTCGTCGGGCAGGCCGGCGCCTGCGGCCACCAGCCGCGCCGTCTCGCGCAGCTGGCTGTCGTACGGGTCGCCCATCTGCATGATGCGCTGCGGCAGGCTGTGGGCGCTGAAGACAACGTGCACCTGCGCCCGCTCCCCCTCCGGCCAGCGGGCCAGCCCGTCCTCTACGCGGTTGACCAGCGCCTGAATGAAATCAGGCGCGTCATGATAGCTGCTGATATGCTCGAACTGGATATCGCCGTGATACATCGCCAGCCCATCGGCAATCTTCTGCTGGTACTTGGCGACGCTCAGCCGGCTGAAGTGGGGGGCCAGCACCAGGCTGACGGCGTGGCTGATGCCATCCTCCACCATCTGGCCCACGGTCTCTTCAATCCACGGCGCCCAGTGACGCATGCCCAGGTAGGCACGGAACGTCTGCGGCAGCTGCTCGGCCAGCGCCGCTACCTGCTCCCGTGTAATCGCCAGCAGCGGCGAGCGGCCGCCGATGCGCTCATAGTTGTGCGTGATTTCCTGCAGCACCGCCGGCGTCGTCGGCCGGCCGCTGCGAATGTCGGCGAGATAGCCGGGGATATCGTCCAGCGAATCCGGCCCGCCATAGGCCATCACCAGAACGCCAATCGGGTAGTGAACGTGGTTGTTGCCGGCCATGCCTACGCCGTCTCCCTGGCGCCGGCCAGCTCGGCCGAGCGCTCATGTACGAAATCGACCAGCCGGCGCACGTTCTCCACCGGCGTGTTGGGGAAGATGCCGTGGCCCAGGTTGAAGATGTGGCCCGGCCGGCCGCCCGCCTGCTGCAGCACGCGGTGGGCGCGGAACTGCAGCTCGCGCCACGGCGCCAGCAAGGCCACCGGGTCCAGGTTGCCCTGAATGGGTCGCTCAAAGCCGATCTGCTGCCAGGCCCAGTCCAACGGCATGCGCCAATCGACGCCGATAACGTCGCCGCCGGCCGCGGCCACCGTGGGCAGGTAGGCCATCGTGCCCGTGCTGAAGTTAATCAGGGGCACGCCTGCCGGCGCCAGCATCTCGAACAGCCGCATATTATAGGGCAGGACAAACTGCTCGTAATCCTCCTTGCCCAGGGCCAGGCCGGCCCAGCTATCGAACAGCTGCAGCGCCGCCGCCCCGGCGCGCGCCTGCGCCTGCAGATAGTCGGCCTGCACCGTCACCAGCTTCTCCATCAGCCGCCGCCACGCCGCCGGCTCGCCATACATGAGCGCTTTCGTGCGTGTATAGCTCTTCGAGCCGCCGCCCTCGATGGCGTAGCTGGCGAGCGTGAAGGGCGCGCCGGCAAAGCCGATGAGCGGAATGTCGCGCGCCGCCAGCTCGGCCGCAGCCAGCTTGATGGCCGCCAGCGTGTTCGCCAGCAGCGTCGCCTCGGCCGGCGGCGTCGCCAGCCGGTCGATGTCGCGCGTGCTGTGGATAGGATTTTCGATGACCGGCCCTTCGCCCTTGACGAAGTCGAGCTGCAGCCCCATCGTAATCAGCGGCGGCAATATGTCGGCGAAGATAATCGCCGCGTCCAGGTCAAAGGCGTTAATCGGCTGCAGCGTCACCTCGGCCGCCAGCTCCGGCGTGGTAATCACCTCCAGCATCGTGTGCCGGGCGCGGATCTCGCGGTATTCGGCCATATAGCGCCCGGCCTGGCGCATCAGCCAGATAGGCGTGCGCGCCACCGGCAGCCCCCGGCACGCGCGCAAAAAGAGTGATGTCGGTTCGGGTGAAGTCATGCACAGTTCCTTTTGTGAGTTGTCACTGGTCAGCTGTCAGCAGCTGGCAACTGGCCACTGACAACTACCCACTATCCCCTGCAAATTGCCAGACCGCTTTGCCCACGAAGAACGGGCCGAGGCGGTCCAGGTGAAGCGAGGTCTGTTTCGTCTTGCGCATGCGCTGCACGATGAGGCTGAGGGCGTGCAGGCGCGGGCCGACCAGGCCAACCACAAAGTCGTTGTCGTTTTTGTCCAGCCCGTGGCAGGCAAGGCGGATGTCATAGCCATGGCCGGCTTCGCCAAAGGCGCGGCCAATGCCGCCGTGCTCCATGAGGATGACGCGCTGCTCCTCGGCCGAAAGCTGCTCGAAGCTGCCGGCGCGGCGCAGCGGGTACCAGATGGCCCAGGGCAGCGCCGGGTCGCTCACACGCTGGCGCGGCCGCGTGATCAGTGTGCGCTCCAGATCCTGCTCATAGCCGATCGCGTAAGTGCGGCCGAACATGGTGTACTCCGGCTTCGGGGTCAGGGTAGAGAAGGGGGGCTCGTTGAGAAAGCGGCGCAGCGGCCCCACGAAGTCGTCCGGCTCCTCGCTCAGCGTAAGCAGCCCGACGCCACGTGGGTCGTTGATGTCTTCGTATAGTACGGCATCGCGATTTGCAGCCTGCAGCGCCGCCGCCAGCGGTCGGCTGTCCGGGCAATCGCCAAAGGCCATAAGCTGCATATAGAGGCGGCGGTCAGCCGAAATCACCTCGCCGCGCGCGCTGCGCCCCTTTTCTGTGATGTCCACCACCTCACCATCTTCCCGCTGCCGGATCTCTAGCGCCATTCCATCCTCCCACATGATTCACTACATCGTAAAGGTAGGTCGGGTTTGTAACCCAACAACCCCGCACCGGTTGTGTCGCGCCTACCGTGCCCTGGCCAGCCAGTGCGCGGCTTCCAGGGCATGATAGCTGATAATCAAATCGGCCCCGGCGCGCTTGATACCGGTCAGCGCCTCCAGCACGGCGCTGCGCTCGTCGAGCCAGCCGTTGGCCGCCGCCGCTTTAATCATGGCATACTCGCCGCTGACGTTGTAAGCAGCCAGCGGCAGCTCGGGAAAGCGGTCGCGCAGCTGGCGAATCACGTCCAGGTAGGGCAGGGCGGGCTTAACCATGAGAAAGTCGGCCCCCTCGGCCACGTCCAGCGCCGCTTCGCGCAGCGCCTCGCGCGCGTTGGCCGGATCCATCTGGTGGCTCTTGCGGTCGCCGAACTGCGGCGCTCCTTCGGCCGCCTCGCGGAACGGCCCGTAGAAGCTGGACGCATACTTGACGGCGTAGGACATAATCGGCAGGTGGCTAAAGCCGGCCCCATCGAGCGCGGCGCGGATAGCGGCTACCATGCCGTCCATCATCCCGCTGGGCGCCACGATGTCCGCGCCGGCCGCGGCGTGGGCGACGGCCACCCGGCCCAGCAGCGGCAGCGTCTCGTCGTTGAGCACGTAGCCTTCCGGCAGGCGCGCCTGCGGCCGGCCGGCGCCGTTACCCGTGTTCAGCAGGCCGCAGTGGCCGTGGTCGGTATATTCGCAAAGGCAGACGTCGGTGATAACCAGCAGCTCCGGCGCCGCTTCCTTCAGCGCGCGGATGGCGCGCGGGATAATGCCGTCGGGGTCAAAATTCTCCTCGCCTACCGGGTCTTTGGCCGCCGGGATGCCAAAGAGGATGACCGCCGGCACCCCCAACTGCGCCGCCTCCTCGGCAACGGCGGGCAGCCGGTCCACAGAAAGCTGGCTGATGCCGGGCATCGAGGCAATGGGCCGTTCGACGCCCTTGCCGTGCGTCACAAACAGCGGATAGATGAAATCGTCCGCGCCGAGCGCGGTCTCGCGCACCATACGGCGCAGCGCCGCCGTCGCCCGCAGCCGGCGCGGGCGCGCCGTGAGTGTCGTCGCCGTCTCTATCGTCGTTGCCGCCTCTCTTGCCATCTATGCCTCCGGCGCGTGGGCTGCCAGCGCCGCCGCCAGCCCCTCCATTGTGTAACGCTCGGCCACCACCAGCGGCTGCAGCCCCAGCTCGCGCGCCGTCTGCGCCGTAATCGGTCCGATACAGGCGACCAGCGCCTCCGCGGTAAGCTGCCGGGCCCGCTCCGGTCCGCCCACCAGCCGCACAAAGTTGCGCACCGTGCTGCTGCTGGTGAAGGTGAAAATGTCGGCCGCTTCCAGCGCCTGCAGCGTCGCCTTATCGAGCTCCGCCGGCAGCGTGCGGTAGGTGGGCACTTCGTCTACCTGCGCCCCGCGCGCCGCCAGCTGTTCGCGCAGGGTGGGGCGGGCTATGGCCGCCCGCGGCAGCAGAATGCGCTGCCCCCAAACGTGGCCCAGGCCGACGGCCACGGCTTCGGCCACATATTCTTCCGGGATGAAATCGGGCTCCACGCCGCGCTCGCGCAGCGCTTCCCCCGTCGCCGGCCCGATGGCCGCCACCTGCACGCTGTGAAAGACAAACACGTCGTATCCCAGCGCCTCCAGCCGTTCCCAGAAGACGGCTACCCCGTTGACGCTGGTAAAAATGACGTGGTCATACTCGCCGCGCACCAGCCGTTCTATAGCCGCGTCCAGGAGCTCCGGCTGCTCCATCGGCTCGATGCGGATCGTGGGGAAGGGGATTGTCTCCGCCCCCAACGCTTCCAGGCGGCGGATCAGCTCCGGGGCTTGCGGGCGCGGGCGCGTCACCACGATGCGCCGGCCCGCCAGCGGCCGTTCGGCGGCGGCCTGCTCGTCCAGCTCCTCCAGAATCCGCTCCGCGCCCAGCTTGCGCGCCATCGCTGCCAGCTCCGCGGCCAGCAGCGCCGGGTCGGCATTGCGCCCGCTGACCCGGATCACGTCCTGGCCGTCCGGGCTGGCAACCAGCCCGCGCAGCAGCAGCGTCCCTTCGTCGTCCAGAGGGCTGGCAAGAGCGGCCACCGGGGCCGAGCAGCCGCCGCCCAGCGCGCGCAGGAAGAGCCGCTCTGCCGTGGTGGCCCGCCGCGTCAGCTCGTCGTCAATGGCCGCCAGCAGGGCCAGCGTCTCGGCGTCGTCGCTGCGGCACTGCACGGCCAGCGCCGCCTGCCCCGGCGCCGGCAGCATCACGTCCAGCGGCAGCCAGTCGCTGATGACTTCATCCATGCCCAGGCGGGTTAGGCCGGCCGCCGCCAGCAGGGCCGCGTCGTAGCCTTCGTCGGGGCTGAGCGCTTTGCGCACGCGCGTGCCCACATTGCCGCGGATGGAGCGCACCTCCAGGTCGGGCCGCTGTGCCAGCAGCTGCGCCCGGCGCCGGTTGCTGCTGGTGCCCACCACCGCGCCCGGCGGCAGCGTTTCCAGCGTCAGCCCGGCGCGGGCGACAAGCACGTCGTGTGCGTCGGCGCGCTGCGGAATGGCGCCGACGACGAGCCCCGGCGCGTCGTCCACCGGCAAGTCCTTGAGGCTGTGCACCGCCAGGTCAATCTCGCCCGCGCGCAGCGCGCGCTCCAGCTCAAAGGTAAAGAGCCCCTTGCCGCCTATCTCCGGCAGCGGCTGGTTCAACGTCCGGTCGCCCTGTGTCACAAACGGCTCGACCGTACAGGTAAGGCCGGGCCAGGCGGCCTCCAGCAGCCCTACCACGTACTCTGTTTGCCAGCGCGCCAGCCGCGATGTGCGCGTGCCCACACGCAGCGCACGATCTTGATAACGATGCATATCAGATGAACCTTAACTAACTAGCTCGGTAAAAGAGTGCGGTGACGCCGCAGCCATAGCGACTGAAGTCGCCACTACAAGTTACCTCGTTGAAGCGACTGAAGTCGCCACTACCAGTTACCTTGTAGTAACGAGTTTATTCGTTCGCCAGCGCCATCTCCTGCTCAATAAACAAAGGTTCAGACGAACCTAACTCTCAGTCGAGCCGAGGTCAAAGAGATCGCGGATCGCCGCTTCGTAGACATCGGCCTGCCCATCACTGGCCTTGGCGCGCAGCCGCAGCGTCGGCTCGTGCAGCAGCTTGTTGACCAACGAGCGCGACAGATGGTGTAGCTGTTCGCGCGTCTCCGCATCGAGGCCATCGCCCAGGATACGCAGCGACCGTTCGAGCTCGCGCTGGCGGATCGCCTCGGCCTGCTGCCGCCAATCGACGATGAGCGGCCGCACGGCCAGCGCCTGCAGCTCCCGCTCCAGCATGGCCAGCTCCTCGGCAATGATCGCCTCCACCTGCGGCACCTCGCGCTGCCGCGCTTCTAGCGCCACGTCCAGGCTCTGCTGCAGGTCGTCCACGTTGAAGAGGTGGACGCCGGGCAACTGTCCGGCGCCGGGGTCGATATTGCGCGGCACGGCAATGTCAATCAGGACCAACGGGCGGCCATCACTCTGAGCGGCGGCGACCATCGCCGGCGTCAGCAGCGGCCGCGGCGACGAGGTAGCCGTAATCACCACGTCGGCCCAGGCCAGCGCCCGCGGCAGCTCGTCCAACCCATAGAGCGTCAGGGCGCAGGCGCGGGCGGCCGCCAGCTCTGCGGCGCGCGCGCGCGAGCGGTTCGCCAGCGCCAGCTTGCCCACGCCGCGCTTGCGCAGCGCGTCCAGCACCAGCTCGCCCATCACGCCCGCGCCGACGACGAGCGCCCGCTTTGGCGCCAGGTCGCCCACCACGCTCTGTGCCAGGTTGATCGCCACCGAGCCGATGCTGGCCGGGTTGCTGCTGATACCCGTCTCGGTGCGCGCCCGCTTGCCGGTGCGGATGGCGGCCCGAAACAGCGCGCCCAGCAGCGGCCCGGCAGTGCGCGCCGCCACCGCTTGCTGGTAAGCCTGCGTCACCTGCCCCAATATCTGCGGCTCGCCCAGCACCAGCGAATCGAGGCCGGCCGCGACCTCCGCCAGGTGGCGGATGGCTGCCTCGCCCTCGTAAAAATAGAGGTGCCGGCGCAGGTGGCCGGTAGGGCCCTGGTGCTGCGCGTCCAAATAGGCGAGGAGCAGCGCCTCGGCGTTGGCCTCCTCCTCGGCGACAGCATACAGCTCGACGCGGTTGCAGGTGCTCACCAGAACCAGCTCCTGGAGCGCGGCCGGCTTCCCGTTGGCGGCGGCGCTCGCCGTGGGCCGGGGCAGCGCCGGCAGCCCGCAGCGAATCCGCTCGCGCAGATCGACGCCGGCCGTCTGGTGGCTAAGCCCGAGGCAGGCGATCTGGGCGGCTGGCATCATAAACCTCGGCAATGGCCAAATGAACGGTGTTCAGCAGCATATTGATCCGGCGCAGCAGGCGGCTGCTGGCCTCTGGGCGCACGTGCGCATTTTCCGGCAGGTGCAGGGCCGTCTCCACCAGGGTGTCGCGGAAGAAGAGGGCGGCGTGCAGCGCGTCGCCCAGTGGGTGCGCCAGCGCCAGCGCCATGCGCCCATATTCGTGGCCAATCTGCCGCGCTTCGCCCAGGAGCTGTTCCGTGTCGGCTTCGCCGGCCAGGAAGCGCATGGTCAGCCCCATGAGCCGCCGGCCCAGCTGGCGGTGGCGCTGGCGGGCCTCCTCGTCATAGCCGGCCAGCCAGCTTTCCTCGCGATGGACGACAATCTCCTGGCGCGCCTGGCTCAGCGCCTCGTCGGCCCACAGCGCTTCGATGCCCACACCCTGTTCCACCGTGTGCTCGGCGGCGAATTTCTCCAGCTCAGAGACGGCAAAACGGCGGTGGCCGCCCGGCGTGAGCAGCACGGGCAGCTCGCCCCTGTCGGCCCATCGGCGCAGCGTCGACGGATGTACGTTGAGCCGTTCGGCCGCTTTGCTCAGCGGCAGCCAGGTTTCTGGGGAAGACAGCGCCACGGAATTCTACCTAAATCTGCATAAAACTCGCTAAATCTGTCAACAACCGCCATTATAGCGGCGCCGCCCCGGATGGCAAGCGGGCGGCGCTGCCGGCGCTCAGGCCGCCGGCTCGCGCGCCGCAAGCGTCCGTAACAGGCTATGCACTGTTTGCTCGGCCTGATGCACGCAGTCGGGGATGCCGATGCCGCGGTACGGGCTGCCGCTGACCAGGAGGGCCGGCGGTAGGGCCGCTTCGATCGCCTCCACCCGCTGTAGATGGCCGACGTCATACTGCGGGTTGGCCTGCGGCCAGCGGTAGATGCGCTGGAAGAGGGGCGCGCCGCGGATACCCAGCGTCTGCTGCAGCTCGGCGCGCACCAGCGTCGGCAGCTCTGCGTCAGACACATCCATCATCTGCGGCGTGCGCGAGCCGCCAAAGAAGGCGCGCACCAGCGCCATGCCGGCCGGCGCCCGCCGGTCGAACTTGCTGCTGGAGATGGTGACGGCATTGACGTGGCGCGCCTCGCTGGCCGGCACCACCAGCCCGTGCCCCGGCGGTACGTCGCCCATCTCGCCGGCGCGGTAGGCCAGGCTGATCGTCCCCGTGCTCACGTAGCGGATCTTCTCCAGCTCGGCGGCGGCGTCCGGCGCCAGCGGGCGCACCAGGCGCGCCGCCACGTAGGCCGGCACGGCCAGGATGACGGCGTCAGCCTCCAGCAGGCTGCCGTCGCTCAGCGCCAGCCGGTAGCCGCCGGCCGCGCCCGCCTCCAGTCGCTCCACGGTCGTGTTCAGGCGCAGGTCGCCGGCCAGCTCACGCCGCAGCGCGCTCACCAGCGTTTCCATGCCGTCGCGGAAGCTGACAAAGACCGAGGGTGGCTGCGGCGCCTGCCCATTGGCCGCGGGGCCGCCGCGGGCGCGCCGCGCTGCCAGCATGCCGCGGATCAGGCTGCCGTGCTTCTCTTCGATAGCCCGGAAGCGCGGGAAGGTCGCCAGCAGGCTCTGCCGGTCGGCCTCGGCGTTATAAATGCCGGACATCAGCGGCTCGGCGATTTTGTCCAGCGCCTCCGCGCCCAGGCGGCGGGTGATGAACGCCGCCAACGTCTCGTCTTCGCCGTCGCGTCTGGCAGGCAGCACCAGGTCCAGCCCGATGCGCAGCTTGCCCAGCGGCGAAATCAGCGGGCTGAGCGCAAAGGGCATGAACTTCGTGGGGACAATCAGCAGCACCCCGTCGGGCATCGGCGTCGGCCGGCCCTTGTTGAGGACGTAAATCTTGCGGCTGGCGTCGTTGGTCGGCAGCAGCTCCTCTTCCAGGCCCAGCCGTCTTGCCAGCTGCCAGGCCCACGGCTTCTGCGTGATAAACGAGTCCGGCCCGGCTTCGACGACAAAAGGCTCGTCGCCCGCACCCGGCACCGTCTCCGTGCGGATTTTGCCGCCCCAGCGCGCCGACCCTTCCAGCAGCGTATAGCCTATCGACTGCCCCTGCTCCCGCGCCGCTCCCTGTAGGTAGTAGGCCGCTGCCAGGCCGGTGATGCCCCCGCCGACAATGGCGACCCGTCGCTCACTCACGCGCGCGCCCTCTCCGGCAGCGGCCGCGGCTCATAGCTGCAAAACGGCTCCTCGCCCAGATAGTTGCCCGTGGCGCCATAGGCGCGCGCCCGGCAGCCGCCGCAGACGCGGTTGAACTCGCACACGCCGCACTTGCCCTGCAGCAGGCCAGGGTCGCGCAGCTCGGCGAAGAGCGGCGACTCCTGCCACACCGTCTGGAACTGCTCGCGGCGCAGGTTGCCGGCCTCTACCGGGAAGTAGCCACAGGGAAAGACCTCGCCGCGATGGCTGATGAAGGCCACGCCCGTGCCGGCCAGGCAGCCTTTGGTCATCGTGTTCATGGCATGGCCGCTGCCCCCCGGATGGCCCCCCGGATGGCCGCCGGGATGTCCGGACGCGCCGGCGTGCTTCTGACGTCGCAGGCTTTGCGGGCCGGGCCGCACCAGCCCGGCGCGGCGCTCCTCGGCCTGCCGCTGGCGCACAATGCGGAAGTAGTGCGGCGCGCAGGTCGCCTTCAGCTCCAGCTCGCTCGTCAGCTCCGCCTCATACATCCAGCCCAGCACCCCCTCGTACTCCGCCGGTGAAATCTGCTGATCGTCGGCAATCTCCACGCCGCAGCCCACCGGCACCAGCAGGAACAGGTGCAGCGCCACCGCGCCCAGCGCTTCCGCCAGCGCCAGCGTCTCCGGCATCTGGTGCACGTTGTGGCGGGCCACCGTCGTGTTAATCTGGAACGGCAGGCCCACGGCTCGCAGCTGCTCGATTCCCGCCAGCGCCTGCGCAAACGCGCCCGGCCCGCGGAAAATGTCGTGCGTGGCCGCGTCGGCGCCGTCGAAGCTGACGCTGACCCGGCGCACGCCCGCCGCTTGCAGCCGCAGCGCCGCGTCGCGGTCGATCAGCGTGGCGTTGCTGGCCAGAGCCACGAGCAGGCCCGCGTCGCTGGCGTAGCGCGCTATCTCGTAGATGTCAGGGCGGAAGAGCGGCTCGCCGCCGGAAAGCACGAGGATAGGGCGGCCGTAGCTGGCAATCTCGTCAATCATCTGCCGCGCTTCGGCCGTCGTCAGATCCTGCGGCAGGAGCCGGTCGGCCACCGTCATACGGCGGCAGTGGATACAGCGCAGGTTGCAGCCGGCGGTCGTTTCCCAGAAGATGAGGCGTGGGGCAGGGTACTGGTCGGTCATAGAGCGGTTTACCCGAATTGGCGCAGAAAGAGCTTTCTGCCGCGACGAAATCTGGCTAAAGTTGTGTAAACCTCAGCAAAGACAGGCGAACGTTTAACAGTTTAGCGGATTGCTCCCCACGGGCAATATGACATATGCCACGGCTTCGCGCGCGAGATGTCACCCTTGGGGCAGCGGCCCGCGCCTAGCGACGCGCCGCCGGTTCGGCCTGCGCCAGTGCCCAGGCGGCCAGCACGCCGCCGAGAAAGCCAAAGAGATGGGCTTCCCAGGAGACGCCGGCGCGCTGCGGCAGGACGCCCAGGAACATGCCGCCATAGAGGAGCAGAACGAGCGCTGCGACGAGAATGGCGGTCGCGCTGCGCTCAAAGTAGCCGCGCAGCACGAGGAAGCCGAAGTAGCCAAAGACCAGCCCGCTGGCGCCAATGCTCACCGTGTTGGCCGCCCCAAACAGCCAGACGCCCACGCCGGAGACGACCATGACGATGGCCGTCACGGTGAGAAAATCGCCCAGGCGGCGCATGATGACCAGCCAGCCGAGCAGCAGAAAGGGCAGCGTGTTGGCCGCCACGTGCGCCAGATTGCCGTGCAGCAGCGGCATAAAGAGGATGCCCCACAGCCCCGCCGTGGTGCGCGGGCGCACCCCCAGCGCGTTGAGCCGCTGCCCCAGCAGGAAAGCATCGACCAGCTCCAGCAGCCACATGGCGAGCACGATCGCGCCCAGAAGGGAAAGCTGCCGCCGCACCCGGTCGCCGGCGCGGCGTATATGGCTGCTGTCCACCACCGTTGCCCTCTCGCTTCTCTCCGGCTCCATCGCTCGTCGCCCCACCTCCGGCGGGCCGGCCCATCCTCCCATCTGCCGCTCTCTCTCCGTCATGCCGCCGAGTGTACGCTTTCGCCCCAAATTTCGCCAGCAGGGCAGGCGTGCAGGGGCGGGAATGGCGAATGGCAAATTGCGAATTGCAGGGGACGTAGGGGCCAGGCATGCCGGCCAGCCGTCACAAGGAACACTGCGCCTCCCCATTTGCCATTCGCCATTTGCCATTCGCCCCCCTTCGTAACTCGTAACTCACCCACCGATTCTCCACGAAATAGGGTATCATTATGCTGCATCGCGGCCAGCTCACCACAACGGGAGGAACGGTTATGTCATTTCTTACACTGCCCACCGGCATTCTGCTGGGGTTCGTCGCCTGGTTCGCCTTTCGCTACGTTCTGGCCGGCATCTACACCGTCGACCAGAACGAGCGCGCGGTGAAGACCCGCTTCGGGCGCGCCGTGCGTATCGAAGGCGCCACCACGCTCGACGACCCGATTGCCGCCCATCTCAACGAAAAGGATAAGCTGCGCTACATCTACCCACAGGTGCGGGTTATCCCACCCGGCGGCCCCTACTTCCGCTGGCCCTGGGAGCGCGTCTACAAGGCCTCGATTGCCACCGAGACGATTAACATGGCGATGGATCTGGAAACGCCCAGCGCCAACCAGAACGGCACCATTCTCGACGCCGTGACCAAAGACCAGCTCAACATCGGCCTCACCGGGCAGATCCGCTACCGAGTCTGCGAGCGCAACCTCTACGCCTACTTCTTCGGCGTCAAGAACCCCATCGTCCACGTCATGGGCTACTTTGTCGCCATCCTGCGCCAGCGCATTGCCAGCTTCGAAACGCCCGACAGCAGCCTGCTCGGCGAAGAGGCGGAAATCGACAGCGACCTCCTCGGCGGCATCTCTATCAATGACCTGCGCAAGAATCTCAACGAAATCAACGATTTCATGGAGCAGGAAAGCGCCTCGGCCGCCGCGCGCTATGGGGTCGAGTTCGACGCCTCGCTGATTACCGGCATCGACCCGCCGGCCGAAGTCGAGTCGGCCCTGGCGGCTATCAACACCGCCCACAACGAGGTCTCCTCGGACATCAGCCTGGCCAAAGCGCGCGCCGACCAGACCATTGTCCAGTCGAAGCGCGCTGTGGAGATTGAAACGCTGCGCGCCGAGGCGGAAGTAGAGCCGCTGCAGATGCTGGCCGGCGAGCTGCGCGCGCTCAAGGCCAGCGGCCCCGACGTGCTCGCCGCCTACCTGCGCAACGTCCGCCTGGAGCTGTTCAAGAAAGCCGGCCACATCTTCCTGGAGACTCCCCAATGAGCGATGTCCTCGTTACTCTCGGCGTTGCCGTCCTCAGCTTCTTCGTCCTTCTCTTTGGCGAGCCCGTTTTCCGCTGGCTGCTGCGCGTCTTTGGCATTTACGCCGTGGTCGAAGAAGGGACCTGCCACGTCTACGTCCTTTTCGGCAAAGTCGTCGCCGTCCTCAGCGAGCCGGGCCTGCAGCTCCTCTGGCTCAAGATGGGGCCGCGCGCGCTGATCATCAACGTGCTTGGCGAGCGCCACATCCTCGACATGCGGCTGGACCAGCAATACCTGCGCAGCCTGCCCGTGAACTCCGAGGAAGGCGCGCCGATGGGCATCGGCGTCTGGTACGAGATGCAGATCAGCGATCCCGTCGCCTATCTCTTCAAGAACACCGACCCACGCGGCTCGCTCTCCGCCAATGTCAGCAGCGCCACGGTGCGCATGCTCAGCAACATGCCCCTGGAAGATATGCTGGTCACGCGCCACGTCATGAGCCGCGCCGTGCGCGAGGAAGTCTCGCCCAAGTCGGAGCAGTGGGGCTACCGCCTCGGCTCCGTCTACGTGCGCAAGGTCCATTTCCGCGACCGGGGCATGATCCGCCAGATTGAAGAGAAGGTGGTCAACCGGCTGCGCCAGGTCACGTCCGCCATCCTCCAGGATGGCGCCAACCGCGTCAGCATCATCACCAGCTCGGCCGAGCGGCGCGCCGCCGTCGAGTTTGCCCGCGCCCAGGCCATGCGCCCCCAGATTGTCGGCGCCGCCCTGCAGCAGATAGGCCAGGACCCCGAGGTGGCCCGCGCCCTCTTTGACATCCTGGAGACGCAGAACATGCTCGCCGGCGACGCGCGCGTCAGCTTTGTCCCCGACGGTCATGGCCTGCTGGCGCAGCTCCTGGCGGCGCAGCCGGCGCCCGCCGCGCGGACGACGCCCCGCCGCTAAGCGCCGGCCAGGAGAACGATGAGCGAAGAGAGGCTGCAGGAGCTGGCGCAAATCGAACAGGCGCTGGCCGCGCTGGAAGCGCAGCGGAGCCTGCTCGGCGACGAGATTGTAGACACAGCCCTCGCTCCGCTGCAGGAGAAGCTGGTCTCCCTGCGCGCCCGCGGTGAAGGCGAGCGCAAGCAGCTGACCATTCTCTTTGCCCGCGTCACCGGCCTCGGCCCCCTGGTCGATCCGGCGGCCATTGAAGAGGCCAATGCCTTTTTCACCATGCTCTGGCCCCGGCTCGACGCCATTGTCGCGGCCAACGGCGGCATCGTCGACAAGCACGTGGGCGCGCGCCTCATGGCCCTCTTCGGCACGCCCGTCGCCCACGAAGACGACGCCCGTCGCGCCGTGCGCGCCGCGCTGCAGATGCGCGAGGTCGTCGCCGGGCTAGACCCCAGCGGTCTGCGCTCGCTCGCCGTCGAAGCCGGTGGGCTGCAGCTGCGCGCCGGCCTCAATACCGGGCCGGCGGTTGTGGGGCAGGTGGGCGCCACCGGCGGGCTGACGGCCGTCGGCGATACCGTCAACGTCGCCAGCCGCCTCGAAGAAGCGGCGGACGCCGGCGCCATTCTGGTTGGGCACGACACCTACCGCCACGTGCGCGGCTACTTCGACGTCGACGAGCTGCCGCCCCTGCAGGTCAAAGGTAAGAGCCGGCCGCTGCGCACCTATCTCATCCGGGTGGAAAGGCCGCGCGCCTTTCCCCTGCAGCCACAGCCCGTCGCCGGCCTGGAAAGCGACACGGTGGGGCGCGATGCGGAAATCGCCCTGCTGCGCCAGACGCTGGCAGAAGTGGTGGAGCTGGGCGAGCCGCGTATCGTCACCATCGTCGGCGATGCCGGCGTGGGCAAGTCGCGCCTGCTGTTTGAGCTGCAAAACTGGATGGAGCTGTCCAGCACCAGCTTCTGGCTCTTCCGCGGCCAGGTGGAGCAGCAGAGCGCGACCATCCCCTTTGCCCTGGTGCGCAGCCTGCTCTCCTTCCGCTTCCAGATTCTGGAAAACGATAGCCCGGCCGTCGCGCGCCGCAAGCTGGAAGAGGGCATTGGCGCTTTCCTGGGCGAGGCAGGGCAGGAGACGGCCCACTTCATCGGCCACCTGGCCGGCTTTGACTTTGGCGACAGCTCCTATCTACGCGGCATTCTCGACGACCCGCGCCAGATTCAGGGGCGCGCCTTTCACTACTTTGCCCAGTTCCTGCGCGTCATGGCCGGGCAGGACCCGGTTGTCCTCTTTCTGGAGAGCATGCAGTGGGTAGACGCCGGCAGCGTCGCCCTGGCCGAATACCTCTGGCAAAACAGCCGTGACTGCCCTATTCTCATTGTCATCGCCGCCCGGCCCGCCGCCATCGAGCGCGGCCCACCCTGGCTGCCGCAGGGGCAGGATGACCCGTTCCACCGCCTGATCCGGCTGGAGCCGCTTGGTGTGGACGATAGCCGGGAGCTGGTGCGCAGCATCCTGCGCCGGCTGCCCGCCGTTCCCGCGTCCCTCGAGGCGCTCGTGGTCGAAAAAGCGGCCGGCAATCCCTTCTACATCGAAGAGATTATCCGCATGTTGATTGACGACGGCGTGCTGCTGCCGGGCGACGAAAGCTGGGAGCTGCGCATGGAACGGCTCGTGCCCGACCGCGTGCCGCCCACGCTCACCGGAGTGCTGCAGGCCCGCCTCGACGCCCTGACTGCCGCCGAGCGCGACGTGCTGCAGCGGGCGGCGGTCGTCGGCGAGCTGTTCTGGGACGGCGCCGTCGCCGCCCTACGCGACCTGGCCGGCGCCGAGGCCGAAGGATTGCCCGCCGTGGCCCCGCTCCTGGTGCAGCTTGAGCAGAAAGAAATGGTCGTCCACCATGAGCAGAGCGCTTTTGCCGGCTGCCGCGAATACCGTTTCAAGCACGCCATCCTGCACAGCGTCACCTACGAGAGCGTGCTGCTGCGTCGCCGCCGCGCCTATCACGGCGCCAGCGCCGCCTGGCTGGCCGAGCATGCCGGCGAGCGCGTCGGCGAATATGCCGGCCTCATTGCCGGCCACTACGAGCTGGCCAGCCGCGAAGACGAGGCGGCCCGCTGGTATGCGCGCGCCGCCCGTGGCGCCTACCAGTCGTACCTGCCCGGCGACGCCATTCGCTACTATCAGAAAGCGCTTGAATACCTGCCTGCCGCCGGCGGCAGCCGAGAGGCGCGCGTGGACCTCTACCAGGGGCTGGGCGATATGCTCTGGCGCCAGGCGCGGCGCAGCGAGGCGCTCGCCATGTACGAGGCGATGCGTGAGGCGGCGGCCGCCGCCGGCGACTTGCTGCTGGAAGCGCGCGCCTGCAACGACCTGGCCCGCGTCCATCGCTATTTGGGGCAGATGCGCGATGGAATTGCCTTTGCCGAAGAGGCAGAAGCGCTGGCCATGCGCGCCGGCCCAGCGGCCGGGGTGGAGCTGGCGCGCGCCGTTGCCACCCAGGGCTGGAACTACCACGGCCTCGGCCAGCTCGAAGAAGCGGTCAGCCTCGGCCAGCGTGCGCAGGCGCTGAGCCAGAACGCCGGCGCCGAGCAGGAGCTGGCCCTCGCCCTCAATCTGCTCGGCGTAACCCACACCGCGCTCGGCGACTACGAGCGCGGCGCCGCCTATGCCCAGGAGGCGCTGCAGCTCTATCGGCGGCTGGGCCATCGCTGGGGCGTGGGCATCATCTCCAACAACCTGGGCGAGAACGCCCGCGCGCGCGGCGATTTCCGCGCCGCGCTTGGCCATTACGAGGAAGCCCTGGCTATCGCCAGCGAAACCGGCAACTACGAAAGCGCCATCTCCTGCTACAACAACATTGGCGGTGTGCGTCTGGCTCTGGGCGAGGCCGAAGCGGCCGAGGAGGCTCTGCGCCAGGCGCTGGCCCGCGTCGGCGACCGCGGCTGGTTTGGCCTCTCGGAAAGCTACCGCTTCCTCGCCGCCGCCTGCCTGGCGCTGCAGCGGCCCGACGAGGCGCTGGCGGCGGCGCAGCGGGCGCTGGCCCTGGCCCGCGCCGGTGGGCAGCAGGATTTCCTGGGCGCGGCCTGGCGCATGTTGGGGCGCGTGGCCGCCGCCCTCGGCCAGCCGGCGGCGCCGGCGCCGGGTGAAGCAGCCCTGTCCGCCGTCGCCTGCTTCGAGCGCAGCGCCGCCATCTTCGCCGAGGCCGGCATGGCCGCCGAGCGCGCCCAGACGCTCTACGCCTGGGGCGACTACCTGCTGCCGCAGGATCAGGCCGCGGGCGAGCGCCTGCAGGAAGAGGCGCGGCAGCAGTTTGCCGCGTTGGGGCTGCCGCTGGATGTTGTTAAAATGGGAGCCTGACGACCCCGGTAAGCATGAACAAGGAGCGCCGGCGCCGTGCCGGTCCTTCCGGCAAGCCTATTTTCAGGAGAGAGAGCATGGACTTCACACTCACCGCAGAGCAGCGCCAGTTTCGTGACGTGGTGCATAACTTCGTAGCCCGCGAGGTCAAGCCATATGCCGCCGAGGTCGACGAAAAGGGCGAGTTTAACTGGCAGGCCGTGCGCAAGATGGGCCCTATCGGCCTGTTGGGCCTGGAAGTGCCAGAAGAATATGGCGGCGCCGCCGTCGACGCCATCAGCGCCGCCATCGCCATCGAAGAGCTGGGCTGGGGCTGCGGCTCCACCGCCCTCGCCATCAGCGCCCACAATGGCCTGGCGCTCGGCCCCATCGTCCGCTACGGCAGCGAGGAGCAAAAACAGGCCTGGCTGCCGCGCCTGGCGACCGGGGAAGGGCGGCTGGCCTGCCTCAGCCTCACCGAGCCCGGCGCCGGCTCCGACCTGCAGGGCGGCGTCGCTACCCGCGCCGTGCGCGAAGGCGACTCGTGGATCATCGACGGCGCCAAGATGTGGATGACCAACGCCTCTATCTCCGACCTGATGGTCGTGCTCTGCCGCACCGACCTGGCCGGCGGCAGCCGCAGCCTGAGCATGCTGCTCGTCCCCAGCGACACGCCCGGCATCGCCATCGGCCCGGCCGAGAAGAAGATGGGCCTCCACGGCTCTCCCACGCACGCCGTCAACTTCGACGAGGTGCGCGTGCCCGCCGAGAACCTGCTCGGCCCGGAAGGGCGCGGCCTGCAGCAGACGCTGGCGACGCTCGACAGCGGCCGCGTGGGCATCGGCGCGCTCGCCGTCGGCCTGGCCCAGGCGGCCTACGAGGAAGCGCTGCGCTACGCCCAGGAGCGCGAAGCCTTTGGCCAGCCCATCGCCGGCTTCCAGGCCATCCAGTGGATGCTGGCCGACGCCGCCACGGAAATCGACGCGGCCCGCCTCATGGTCTACCGCGCCGCCTGGCTCAAAGGGCGCGGCGAGCCCTATACCAAAGAAGCGGCTATGGCCAAGCTCTTCGCCACCGAGGTCAGCGAGCGCGTCTGCCGCAACGCCATCCAGATTCACGGCGGCTACGGCTACAGCAGCGAGTTCCCCGTCGAGCGCATCTACCGCGACACGCGCCTGATGACCATCGGCGAAGGCACCAGCGAAATCCAGCGGCTGGTCATTGCCCGCAATTTGCTCGGCTAGCTCCCCTTGTCGGCCTACAAACCTGACCTACCGCGCTTCTGGTAGGTCAGGTTTTCAACCTGACTGACTCGGTCAGGCCCTGAGTGTCGGGTTACAAACCCGACCTACCGCTATTCCGCCAGATCCTCGGCGATTTTCACCAACCCATGCGGCTGGCAGATGATGACCTGCTCCCGGCTGGAGATGATCAGGCCCGCTTCCTCCCAGCCGCGCATAATGCGGCTGACCGTGTACAGCGTCGTCCCCGTCATCTCGCCCAGGTCCTGCCGCGACAGGGGTAAGTCGAGCAGCACCCCCTCTTCCACCTTGCGCCCGGTCTGCCGCGCCAGGCGCAGCAGCGCCCGCGCCACGCGCCGCTCCACCCGTTCCGTCGCCAGCTCGCGGTAGCGTAGCTGCAGCTCGTGGAAGCGCCGGGCCACCATCTTCATGCCGTTCAGCCCCAGCCGCGGGTAGCGCTCCATCAACAGGGCAATGTCCCGCGCCTGCCACACCAGCCCTTCGGCGTCGGTCATCGCCTCGGCCGACAGCGGGTAATCGCTTTGGCTCAGGGCCACAATGACCCCAATCACGTCGCCCGGCCCCACGTAGCCAATCGTCACCTGGTGCCCTTCCGGCCCAAGCTGCACCAGCCGCACCTGGCCCGACAGAATCAGGTGAAAACGGTCGGCGTCGGCGCCCTGGTGGAAGAAATATCCCTGCCGCGGCACGCGCACCGGAGCGGCGGCGGCCGCCACCTCTCCCAGCGCCGCGTCGTCCAGCCCCTCGAAGAGGGACGCCTGGCGAATATGCTCCAGAGAACCGAGCTGCTGCATGGCCTAAGTGTAGCGCTCGACAGCCGAGACGCCAACAGAACGTTAATGGCAGCGCCGCCGCAATCGCCTTATAATGACCGGCGCGAGTTTGCCCGCAAGCACACAATGCACAGGAGAAAAGCAGCGGCGCTGGCACTGTGCCGGACCCGCTGCTCTGTCTATGGCCGAACTGACGACGATAACCGACCCTGCCCAGGTTGCCAGCGAAGTGGCGCGCCGCCGCACCTTCGCCATTATCAGCCATCCTGACGCCGGTAAGACGACGCTCACCGAAAAGCTGCTGCTCTACGGCAACGCCATCCACCTCGCCGGCGCGGTGCGCGCGCGCCGCGAGCAGCGCAGCGCCACCAGCGACTGGATGGAGATGGAGCGTGAGCGCGGCATCTCTATCACCAGCACCGTGCTGCAGTTCTCTTACGGCGGCCATATCGTCAACCTGCTTGATACGCCCGGCCACCAGGACTTCAGCGAAGACACCTACCGCACCCTCATGGCCGTCGATAGCGCCGTCATGGTGCTCGACGCCGCGCGCGGCGTCGAGGCGCAGACGCTCAAGCTGTTCGAGGTCTGCCGCCGCCGCGGCATCCCTATCTTCACCTTCATCAACAAGATGGACCGCCCGGCGCTCGACCCGCTGGCCCTGCTGGACGAGATTGAAACGGTGCTGGGCATGGAGCCGGCCCCCATGAACTGGCCCATCGGCGACGGCGAAAGCTTTCTCGGCGTCTATGAGCGCGTCAGCGACAGCGTCCATCTCTACGACCGCACCGTGCACAACCAGACAGTGAGCCCGGAGTACATCACCAGCCTGGACGATGCGCGCATCCGCGGCCGGCTCGGCGATGTGCGCTACGACGACCTGCTGGTAAACATCGGCCTGCTGGACGAGCTGCGCGCCTTTGACGAAGAGGCCGCGCTGGCGGCGCGGCAGACGCCAGTCTACTTTGGCAGCGCCCTCACCAACTTCGGTGTCCAGCTCTTCCTCGACGATTTCGTGCGCTTTGCCCCGCCGCCCGGCGCTTACGGCAGCGACGCCGGCCCGGTCGACCCCGTCCACTGCCCCTTCTCCGGCTTCGTCTTCAAGATTCAGGCCAATATGGACCCGCGCCACCGCGATAGCGTCTGCTTCGTGCGCATCTGCAGCGGCCGCTTCGAGCGCAGCATGACGGTGCGCCACCCGCGCGGCGGCGGCGAAATCCGCCTCAGCCGCCCCTACCGTTTCTTTGCCGACGAGCGCGAGGTCATCGACGAGGCTTTTCCCGGCGATATCATCGGGTTGCCCGCGGGCCGGCGCGATTTTGCCATCGGCGACACCCTCAGCAGCGATGGCGATTTCCGCTTCGACCCGATTCCCCGCTTCCCGCCGGAGCACTTCGCCCGCCTTATCCTGAATGACATTGGCAAGTACAAGCAGTTCCGCAAGGGGCTGGCCCAGCTAGAGACAGAAGGGGCCATGCAGGTGCTGCACGAGGCCGACGCCAGCAAGCGCGACCCGATTCTGGCGGTCGTCGGCGTGCTGCAGTTCGACGTGGTGCGCGCCCGGCTGGAGGCGGAGTACAACGTCCCCACCCGGCTGGAGCCCATCCCCTACGGCGTGGCCCGCTTTGTGGAAGGGCCGGACGATGCCGTTGCCGCGCTGCCCTGGACCTACGGCCTGCTGCGCACGACCGACGGCGACGGCCGTCTCGTCGCCCTCTTCCGCTCCGACTTTGAAGTCGGCTACCACGCCGCCAACCACCCGCAGGTGTCGTTTACCCCCATTCACTAGCCGCGCCGCCGCTACCGTCCGGTTGCATGAAATCTCACGCAGAGAGCGGCAACAAACCCCCGTCGCGCCGCAGCGACTGAAGTCGCTCCTACCAGGCGCGTCTTCGTAGTAACGACTTTAGTCGTTTGCAGCTTGCAAACCTGACCTACCAGGACTCTACCGCTCCTCGCCCAGCTCCTGCTGCAGAAAGCGCTCCACCGCGCCGGCCGATGCCAGCGCCAGCGCCTGCCGCGCCAGCTCCTGCGCCTGCGCCATCGTCAGCGCGCGCAGCGCCTCCTTCACGGCCGGAATCGACGGCGCGCTCATGCTCAGCTCGGTCACGCCCAGCCCTACCAGCAGCGGCGCGGCCAGCGGGTTGCCGGCCAGCTCGCCGCAGACGCCCACCCAGATGCCGGCGGCGTCGGCCGCGCGCACCGTCGCCGCTACCTGCCGCAGCACCGCCGGCTGCAGCGCATTCGCCAGCGCCGCCACCTGCGCGTTGCCCCGGTCGGCGGCCATCACGTACTGCGTCAGGTCGTTGGTGCCGATGCTAAAGAAATCGACGGCCGGCGCCAGCGACTCCGCCAGGGCCACGGCCGCCGGCACCTCAATCATGATGCCCAGCTTCAGCTCCGGGGCGTGCGGCTCGCCGCGCTCGGCCAGCTCCCGGCTTGCCTGCGCCAGCAGCCGCCGCGTCGCCGCGATCTCCTCAAGCTGGCTGACCATCGGCAGCATGGCCAGCACGTTGCGCTCGTGACCGGCGCGCAGAATAGCGCGCAATTGCGTCAGGAATAGCTGCGGCTGGTCCAGGCAAAAGCGGATGCCGCGCCAGCCGAGGAACGGGTTCTCCTCGCCCGGCTGCGCCAGATAGGGCAGCGGCTTGTCCCCGCCCACGTCCAGGGTGCGGATAACCAGCGGCCGGCCGCCCAGCGCGTCGGCCGCGGCGCGGTAAGCGGCATACTGCTCCTCCTCGTCCGGCGCCTGCTCGCGCTTGAGGAAAAGAAACTCGGTGCGGAAGAGGCCCACCCCCTCTGCGCCATAGGCCAGTGCCGCCGTCACGTCCTGCGGGCTGCCGATATTCGCCGCCACCTCGATACGGCGCCCATCGGCGGTGCGTCCCGGCTGCTGCCCGGCGCGCTGCGCTGCCTGCTGGCGCTCCTGCCAGGCCCGCTGCTGCGCGCGCAGCGTCTCCAGCCGCTCCGCGTCGGGCGCCAGCCAGATAGCGCCGCTGTCGCCGTCCAGCCCAATCGTCTGTCCATCGCTCACCCGCTGCAGCGCCGGCCCGGCGCCGACCACGGCGGGAATGCCCAGCGCCCGCGCTAAGATGGCGCTGTGCGCCGTGGCCCCGCCGCGCTCGGTGCAGATGCCCAGCACCATGCCCGGCTCCAGCTGCGCCGTGTCCGACGGCGACAGCTCCGCCGCCACCAGAATCGACGGCGCGGCGAAGGGCGGCAGCGCCGGCGGCGCGCCGGTGAGATGGCCCAGCAGCCGCCGGCCCACGTCCAGCGTGTCGGCGGCGCGCGCGCGCAGATACTCGTCGTCCAGCGCCCGGAAGCGGGCCGCCATCTCCTCGATGGCCGCCTGCCAGGCGGCCTCGGCGTTGCGCTGCTGCTCGCGGATCGCCTGCTCCACCGTCTCCAGCAGCGCCGGGTCTTGCAGAAAGAGCGCGTGCGCCTCGAAGATGGCCGCTTCCGCCGCGCCGGCCTGGGCGGCCGTCTGCGCGCCTAGCTGCCTGACCTCGGCCAGCGCCGCGTTCAGCGCGCTCTGGAAGCGGCCCCACTCCGCCTGCGGGTCGTCCACCGTGCGCGTCTCCACCGGCGGTGGCTGCGGGCGGTAGGTAATGGCCGGGCCAACTGCCTGGCCCGGCGAGGCTGCAATGCCCTGCAGGGCGCCCGCCGCCGTCGCCCGCGGCCCGTCGCCGGCCCCTACCGCCCCCGGCGCGCCGCCGTCCGCCTCCGCCTCCATCTCGCCGAACTGGCTCTCCACCAGCGCCACCAGCTCGTCCAGCGCCGCGGCGGCGTCCGTGCCGCTGGCGCTGATGATGAGCCGGTCGTTCTGCCGCGCGCCCAGCGTGGCCACCTGGTTGATGCTCTTGGCGTTGGCCGTGCCCGGCGCGCCCGCCTTGCGCACGCGAATCTGGGCCTGGTAGCGGTTGGCCGCCGTCACAAAGCGCGCCGCCGGCCGCGCGTGCAGCCCCAGCCTATTGCCGATGGTCACCGCGCGCTCAATGGCGCCGGCCGCCGCCTCTTCCTGGGGCGGGGCGCCGGCTGCACCCTGCATGGCGCCAGCCGCGCCCGGAGCGGCGCCAGCCGCGCCCTGCATCTGCATCTGTTTGGCCTGCAGCGCGCTCATCGCCTCGGCGCAGACGTCGTCCAGGCTGCCCCCGGCCGCGGCCTGCACCGCCGCCGCCAGCGCGCCCTCGACCAGCGGCGCGCCGCAGAGGCGCACCCGCCCGGCCATCTGCGCCGGCAGCATCTCCAGCGCCATGTCGGCGCTGAGCAGCGCGCTGCCCAGGTCCATCAGCACCAGCACGCCGTCATCGCCGTAGACGCTTTCGATGGCGGCCATGACGGCAATCACGTCCGTGCCAATCGGCTGCTCCGGGTCGTCCAGGCCGCCGGCCACCGCCATCGGTACGCCCGCCGCCATCTGCAGGGCCAGCTCGCGCACGCCTTCGGCCAGTTTCGCGCTATGTGAGACGATGACGATGCCGACCATGCTGTTCTCCCCTGGGCCTGGCGACCAGGAAGCGTCCGCGCCAGCCGGGCTAGCGCCGCCGCCGCACCCAGGTATTAAAGGCGTAACTGAGCCCAAAGACAGCCCAGATGGCCACGGTAAAGCCCAGCCCCCAGAGGATGGCGCGGAACAGCCCTTCGGAAGGCGCCAGGTTCCAGGCCATAAAGGCGGCAACGCCCAGGCTGAGCAGCGCCATGACAATCAGGCCCGTGCGCCGGCTCAGCCACGGCTCGTTCAGGTTGGGCGCCGGCTTCTGCTCGGGTCGCTTCGCCCCGGCCCGTTGCGGCGCCGGCCGCCTGCGTGTCCCTTTCTTACGCGCCATTGCTGATGATGACCAGTTCCAGCCAGATGCCGTAGACAATGGCCGCCGCGCCAAAAATGGCGAACGCCCAGTTCACCACGCGCAGCGTTCGCGGCGCCGGGCCCAGGTCGATGATAATCGCCCGCAGGCCGAGCAGGGCGTGCACCGTGGCGACGATGAGAAAGACGATGGTGGTGACGAAAATCGCCGGGTTGGAGACGTATTCCACGACTTGCTGGTAGTTGCGCAGCCCGCCCTCCACGACGAAATGATGGGCAATCATGTGCAAGAAGAGCAGGGCCACCAGCAGCAGCCCGCTAAACGCCTGCACCAGCCAGACGGCGCCCGCTCGGCCATTGGCGCGCCCGCTGCTGCTGCTCCGCCGCCGAACATAAGTTGTGTCTGCCATATCCCTTCCTATCACCCTCTCTAGACAGTGAAGACCAAGACGGCGCTGATCAGAAAGAGCACGGCCCCAACGCCGACCAGCGCCCAGAAGAGCGCGCGGTGGCGGCGGGCGCCCACGCCCATGCCCACCAGCGCCACTCGCGTCCCATTCAGGCCGTGGTAAAGCACGCCAAAGATGAGCACCACGTCCAGCGCCAGCACCAGCGGGCTTTTGGCAACTGCCAGGAAGCTGTCCCAGGCCTCTTCGCCCTGCGCCAGCAGGAACAGCACGCCCAGATGGATGAAGAGGTACAGGGTCAGACCCAAAGCCGTCAGCCGGTTGAGGGCAAAGGCCCACGAGCCCACACGGTCGCGCCGCACGTCGAACCAGGCCCGCAGCGGCGCGCGCGGTACGGGTTGGCGGCCCTCCACGCCCCTTTCCTTCAATTGTGCATCGGCCATCGCTTAACTCCTCCTTCCAAAGAGGCGGCCCAGCTTGCGCCGCGTCAGCGCGCCGCGCAGCGCCATAATCTTCTCCGCCGGCTCCACGTCTGAGGGACACGCCTCTGTGCACTCGTAGGCCACGTGGCAGCGCCAGCAGCCGTGGCGTGTGTCCGTCCAGTTGAGCGCCGCGTCCGGGTCTTGCCCGCGCGGCTCCTGAAAGACGCGGTAAGCCGCGGCCAGCGCCGCCGGCCCATAATAGTTGGGGTCGCTGCCCGTGATGGGGCAGGCCGAGACACAGGCGCCGCACTCGATGCAATTCTCAAAGCGCGTGTAGAGCGGGATGCCTTCAGGCGTTGCGGCCTCCGGCAGGAATTCGCTGTGGCGGATGTAAGGCCGGCCCACCTCGTTGAGCATCTCGTAAAAGGGAACCATGTCCACCACCAGGTCGCTCACGACGGGCAGGTTGCGCAGCGGCTCGACGGTGACCTCCTCGGCGTCCAGGTCCAGCACCTGCACCACGCAGGCCAGCTCCTCGCGCCCGTTAATCATCATGCCGCACGTGCCGCAGGAAGCGTGGTGGCAGGAATGGCGCAGCGCCAGCGTGGCGTCCTGGTCGCGGCGAATATCCTGCAGGGCAATCAGCACCGTGGTCCGCTCATCGCAGGGCACGGTATAGGTCTCGTAATGGGGCTCGCTATCGCCCTGGTTGTAACGAAAGACCCGGAAGCTTATCTCTTTTGTGGCCATCTCGTCATCCTCCGGGATAGGCATAGTAGGCTTCAAAGGGCAGCAGCTCCACCTCGCGCGTGCGGCAGGGGGCGTCCAGCCCCAGCTTTTCGACCACCACGTTGGCCGTGGCCTCGGCCATGCCGCGCAGCGTCGTCGCCTTGCCGCCCGTAATCGTCACAAAGCCGTCCACGCCCTCGCCGGCGTGGTCGAAACATTTGAAGGTGCGGCTCAGCTCGCGGCCCGTGTCGGCGTCGGCCTGGCGCGGCCCAATCAGCGGGCGTGCCGCCGACCAGGCGGCGCGGAATGGCGCCTGGCGCACCGCCGGGATCATCGCCGAGCCTTCGTCCCACATCGTCTGGATATGGTCCTCCGGCAGCCCCAGGTCATCCGGGTTATCGACCACCCAGCTGCTGGTGCCGATGACCGAGAGGCCGCGCTGCGGCACGATAATGTCGCCGTCGCCGGAAGGCGTCATGCGGTTGATGACCATGTTGCACAGCCGCCCGCGCACCGCCAGCATCACGCCGGGCGAGGGGCGGATCGGCACTTCGACGCCGGCCATCTCTGCAATGTAGCCGCTCCAGGGGCCGGCCGCGTTGATGACGATGTCGGCGCCGATTTCATATTCGCGGCCGCTGGTCATATCCAGCACATGGACGCCTTGCACGGCGCCGCCGACCGTGCGCACGTCCAGTACCTGGGTAAATGTCTTAACGACTGCCCCGTTCTTCTTGGCCGTGGCAAAGAAGCGCAGGGGCAGGCGCATGGCGTCCATCGTCGCGTCGGGCACGCGCAGCGCCATGCGCAGCTCCGGGCTGAGCGCCGGTTCCAGCGCCCAGGCCTCCTCCCGCGTCAGCCGCTGCGTCGCGATACCGCACTCGGCGCAGCCCTCGACAAGGAGATTACCGTACTCCACGTCCTCGTCTGTCACGGCCACAAAGAGACCGTCGTTTTCCTCAAAGCTACCCGGCGCAATCTTGCGCAGGATCGTATTTTCTTCAATGCATTCGATTGCCGATTCGTGGTCGTTGACGGCGTAGCGGGCGCCGCTGTGCAGCAGGCCGTGGTGGCGGCCGGTTGTGCCGCTTGTCACCTCCCCGCGCTCCACCAGCGTCACCTGCAGCCCGCGCAGCGCCAGATCGTGCGCCAGCGCGCCGCCTGTGCCGCCGCCCCCGATGATCAATGCGTGAAAGGCAGCCATCATGATCTCCTTAACGGAGCCTTGAAAAAACCGGAGACGGGAACTGCCGGTGGCGTGCGGCCGGTGTGATGAGGCAGCCCCGTCTCCGGTTAAGACAGGCGGGCGGAACGGTCGGCGGGTAGCCTGCGTCCCGCCCGCTGCACTTTAGTCGTCGTGCTCCACCCAGTCGAAGGTCCGCGTTACGGCCTTCTTCCATTCCTGATAGCGATTGTCGCGCGTTTCGTCTTCCATGCGCGGCTCCCAACGCTTGTCCATACCCCAGTTGTCGCGCATCTCGTCGTAGCTGGTCCAGAAGCCCACGGCGTAGCCGGCCGCGTAGGCCGCGCCCAGCGCCGTCGTCTCCGCCACCTTCGGCCGGACGACAGGCACGCCCAGGATGTCGGCCTGGAACTTCATCAGCGTCTCGTTGAAGACCATACCGCCGTCTACCTTGAGCGCGGTCAGCTCCACGCCGCTGTCCTTCTCCATCGCTTCCAAGACCTCGGCGGTCTGGAATGCCGTGGCTTCGAGGACGGCGCGGGCCAGGTGGCCGCGGTTGACGTAGCGGGTCAGGCCGACGATGGCGCCGCGCGCGTCGCTCTTCCAGTAGGGCGCGAACAGGCCAGAGAAGGCGGGCACAAAGTAGATGCCGCCGCTATCGTCCACCGTCTTCGCCAGATCTTCGATCTCCTTGGAGGTATCGATCATCTTCAGGTTGTCGCGAATCCACTGCACCAGGGCGCCGGTAATGGCGATGGAGCCTTCCAGGGCGTAGACGGCCGGCTCATCCCCGAACTTGTAGCAGAGGGTGGTCAGCAGCCCCGATTCCGAAGGCACCGCTTCCGTGCCCGTGTTCAGCAGCATGAAGTTGCCGGTGCCGTAGGTGTTCTTGGCTTCGCCGGGGCTGAAGCAGACCTGCCCCACCGTCGCCGCCTGCTGGTCGCCCAGGTCGCCGGCTACCGGGATTTCGCCGCCAAACGGGCCGTTGGCCTTCGTCTGCCCGTACACCTCGGAAGAAGGACGGATCTCGGGCAGCATGGCCCGCGGCACACCCATGGCCTCCAGGATACCGTCATCCCAGTCCAGCGTCTGCAGGTCCATGAGCATGGTGCGGCTGGCGTTGGTCACGTCGGTCACATGCACGCCGCCATCGCGGCCGCCGGTGAGGTTCCAGATGACCCAGGTGTCGATATTGCCAAAGAGGGCATCGCCCCGCTCGGCCGCTTCACGCACGCCGTCCACGTTGTCCAGGATCCACTTAATCTTCGGGCCCGAGAAGTAAGTCGCCAGTGGCAGGCCAACCTGGGCGCGGAAGCGGTCCTGGCCGCCGTCGCGCGCGAGCTGGTTGACGATACGGTCGGTGCGCGTATCCTGCCAGACAAGGGCATTGTAGTAGGGCCGGCCGCTGTTCTTGTCCCAGACGACCGTTGTCTCGCGCTGGTTGGTGACGCCGACGGCGGCGATATCGTCAGCGCGGGCGCCGGCGCGGCGCATCGCCTCGCGCACCACGTCCTCGGTGCGTGCCCAGATTTCCATCGCGTCGTGCTCAACCCAGCCGGGCTGCGGATAGATCTGCTCGTGCTCCAGCTGGTGCGCGGCTACCGGCTCCCCCTTGTGGTTAAAGATCATACAGCGGGTACTGGTCGTACCCTGGTCAATTGCCGCCACATACTGTGCCATCTTTTCATTCTCCTTAGTTAGCTGGACTCCTCAAGCGAGTCCAATAAAGCTTTTAACATCAGGTAGCTGCTCGTCGCGCCGGGGTCCTGATGACCTATGCTGCGCTCGCCCAGGTAGCTGGCGCGCCCCTTGCGCGCCTGCATGGGAATCGTCTCTTCCATGCCCTGCTCGGCGCCGGCCACGGCCGCGCGCAGGGCGGCCCTTTCGTCGCCGCCCTCGTCCAGCGCGGCGCGGTAGGCCGCCAGCGCCGGCAGCCAGGCGTCGACCATCGTCTTATCGCCGGGCTGTGCTCGGCCGCGCTGGACAATGCCGTCCAGCCCGGCCTGCAGCACTTCCAGCAGATCCTCCGCGGTCAGCTCTTCTTTAGCCGCGGCCGCCATGCCGCCGCGCATAAAGAAGGTGCCATAGAGCGGCCCGCTGGCCCCGCCGACACTGCTGATCAGGGTCATCCCGACCGTTTTCAGGATGTTGCCAATGTCCTTGTCGGCGACGCTGGGCAGCTTTTCCATGACGCGGTCCATGCCGCGCTTCATGTTGATGCCGTGGTCGGCGTCGCCAATGGCCGAGTCGAGCTGCGTCAGGTACTCCTTGTTTTCGCTGAGCACCATCGCCAGCCTTTCCAGCCAGGAAACGATCTGGTCTCGTGTGGTCATAGGCTCCGCTCCGATGACAGCGAGCCGCAGCAGGCCGGCGCACGGCTCGCCCGTGCCCGCCGGCCTCTACCGGCCCCGCTCTCGCCGCAGCCTAAACGCCGACCCGCAGGCCGGGCGTCAGGGCCGGCGCATCCCAGAACTCTAGGATCTCGTCGTCGGCCTTCAGTAAGGTGATCGACATGCCCTGCATCTCCAGGCTGGTGATGTAGGGGCCGATCAGGTTGCGCACGATCGTCAGACCGTGGTCATTGCACACCTGCTCCAGCTTGCGGTAGACGGCATACAGCTCGGCCACCGGCGTGCCCCCCATGCTGTTGACGAAGGCGATAACCTCGTCGCCGCGCTGGAAAGGCTCGTCGGTCAGCTCGCGCTCGTACCATTCTCCCTTCTCATTGTCCCATTCGCGCACGGTGCGGGTGTAGCCGGGATCTTCGATGATTTCCAGCGCCATCTGCTCGGTAATCTCGTCGGCGCCCATCATCTCCACGCGCTTCTGGCCCGGCTCGCCGTGGATGCCGATGCCGATTTCGATCTCGTTGTCGCCGAGGTCGAAGGTCGGCTTGCCCGCGGCGGGCACAATGCAGCTGGTGATCGCCATGCCCATGCTGCGGCCATACTGGTTGACCCTGCGCGCCAGGTCGGCCAGCCGGTCCAGGTCATAGCCGGCCTCGGCCGCTGCGCCGACGATCTTCTCCGCCAGCACCGTTGTGCCAACGCCGCGGCGGCCAGCCGTGTAGAGGCTATCCTTTACCGCCACGTCGTCGTCGATGAGGATCGTCTGCACCTTTATGCCCTCGGCGGCGGCCAGCTCGGCTGCCGTCTCAAAGTTGAGCACGTCGCCGGTGTAGTTCTTCACCAGGAAGAGCACGCCGGCGCCGCCGTCCACGGCGCGCGCCGCTTCGTACATCTGGTCCGGGGTGGGGCTGGTAAAGACCTCGCCCGGGCAGGCCGCGTCGAGCATGCCCATGCCCACGAAACCACCGTGCATCGGCTCGTGGCCGCTGCCGCCGCCGCTGATCAGGGCGACCTTGCCGGCTACCGGCGCATCGGCGCGATAGACGTAGGTGGGATCAAAGTGAACCTTAATCAGGTCCGGATGAGCCGCCGCCATGCCTTCGAGCTGCTCGCGCACAACGTCGTCGATTGCGTTGATTAACTTCTTCATGGGCCAAACTCCTTAAGGCGGGGCGCCGGCGCCAGGGCCGGCGCCGCCCCTATTGGTGACACGGGGCCGCCGGCGACGCGCTGCGGCCGGCGGCCTCCCGTTGTAGACGCTGTTAGTTCTCGGTCCGCCCGACGGGCTCTTCTGCCTTCAGGTAGGGCGAGATAAACAGGTCGTAGAAGAACGGCCCAACCATGCCGCCGATTGCCGTCACCAGCACCGGAGGCACCAGCCAGTAGATACCGTCAAAGAGACCCTCCGTGCCGACCAGGGCGCCAAAGAGGCGCGGGCCCAGGTCACGGGCCGGGTTAATGGAGTAGCCGCTGGGGCCGCCCAGGCTGAGGCCGACGGCCAGCACCACGAAGCCGACGATGAGCGGGGCCATGTTGCCACGCGGCGCCAGATTGCGGTTATCGCCGCTGGCCAGGACGCCCCAGAGCAGGACCATCGTGCCGAAGAACTCGGCGAAGCTGGCATTCAGGAGTGAATAGCTGCCGGCCGCGGCTGCGCCTTCACCGCCCCAGAACGACGCGCCAAAGACCGAGCCGGGCCCGGTGCTCCATACGTTGGGCATGCCGGCCTCTTGCAGACCTTCCATGTAGACCAGGTAAACGGCGGCAGCGCCGAGGAAGGCGCCGACCATCTGGGCCAGAATGTACGGGCCTACTTTGCTCCAGGGGAAGCCGCGCTTGACGGCCAGGCCGAGCGTGACGGCCGGGTTAATGTGCGCGCCCGTGACGCCGCCGGCTACATAGACGGCGACCATCACGGCGAAAGCCCACCCAAAGACAATGGTGTTCCAGTTGTAGGCCGGGGCAGCCAGGCGCGGCGCCAACCCGACGTGCGCCACCACACCATCACCCAGCAAGATCAGAATAAAGGTGCCAAACATCTCGGCGAGAATCTCGCCGGTGATCCCTCTTTCTCTCGGCATTTGATTTACCCTCCAAATCTCATAATGGAAACAACGCTATGGCAATCGCCCCTTCCGTCGAAGAGGCCTCTTCCCGAACAAGAGGTTGCCAGGGCTCAGGCGAGCCCCTGGGGAACCAGACTGCAGGCCAGGTACGGTCGATAAACCCTCCTTGCTCTTCCGCCCGGTTACCTCTTATCTGACCGCCAACGTTGGTCGACCCTCACGACGCCAGTCCCGGCCAGGTGGCCCTGGTCTGCTGGCAGTTGGCGATTGTGCACAAGATCCGAGCGCCGTACTCCCGCAAAATGCCTAGAAGAGTCGGCACTCGCTGTCGTTACTAACAGCAGTGTAGCCATTAGGGCTGTGGTTTCAACCACCGCCGCCTCTTCGTTTCAATGTGAAACGCAATTTCGGCGGCTGGGTTTCATTACGAAACGCGCCCCGCGCCCTTCTCCCGCCGCTTGAAATAGTCCGGTTTCAGGTTATAGCGTTTCATCTTGCGCCACAGCGTCGTCCGCCCAATCTGCAGCGTCTCCGCCATCTCCGACACCTGACCCTGGCAGGCCCAGCCGGCGCGGATAATCGCCTCGCGCTCCGTCTCTTCCAGCGAGAGCACCGGCTGCGGGCGCGGCCAGTTCCCCGCCAGCACGCGCCCCTCGCGCACCGCCGCCGGCAGGTCGGCCAGCCGGATCGTGCCATCGTGGCACTGCGTCAGCGCCCGCTCCAGCGCGCTTTCCAGCTCGCGCACGTTGCCCGGCCAGGGATAGCGACAGAGCACCTCCATCGCCTCGTCACTGATCCAGGTAGCCCGCTCTGTGTCCGCCGTAATGCGCGCCAGAAAGCGCTCCGCCAGCAGCGGGATGTCTTCCGGGCGCTCCCGCAGCGGCGGCACCGTCAGCGCAAAGACGCCAAAGCGGTAATAGAGGAGGCTGCTGAAGCTGCCATCGGCCACGTGCTCTTCCAGGTTGGCCGTGCTGGCGGCGATGATGCGAACATCTACCGGGATAGGCTGCACGCTCCCCAGCCGCACCACGTGGCCCGACTCGATGAGCTGCAGCAGCGCTGCCTGCATCTCCAACGACAGGTTCTCCACCTGATCCAGCAGCAGCGTGCCGCCATTCGCCAGCTCAAACTTGCTCGGCCGGCTGTCGCCCGCATCAGACGAGCCCAGAAACTCCCGGATCATAAGCTCGTGAGGGATAGCGCGGCAGTTGACGCTGACAAAAGGGCCGTCGGCGCGCGGCCCATCGTGGTGGATAGCCCGCGCCAGATAATTCTTGCCCGCGCCCCCTTCGCCCCCAATCAGCACTGGCGCCTGCCCGCGCGCGGCAATGCGCGCCTGCCGCAGCATCGCCCGCATCGCCCGCGACTGGCTGGGCAGGTCGTCCAGGTGCAGCTTGACCGGCGTGCTCGTCTGCGCGTGCACCAGCCGGCGCACCTGCTCCATCGGCCGGAAAAGGGCAATCGTGCTCACCAGCTGCTCGCCTTCCAGCACCGGCCGCAGGCTGACGAGGAACGAGACCGCGTCGCCGTTCTTCTGGTAAGTGAGCTCCACATCGCGCAGCTCCTGGCCGGCGGCGCTGGCCTCCAGCAGCAGCGGCGGCAGCGCCAGCGCCTCGCCCACCGGCCGGCCCAGAATCACCGAGGTGCGTACCCCCAGCATCTGGCCCGCCAGCGCATTGGCGTGGTGAATCAGCCCATGGGCGTCCCAGGCAATCACCCCTTCGCTAACCGAGCCCAGCGTCGTGTTCACCTCACTCAGGTGGCGGTTGGCCTCTTCCACGTACCAGTCGGCGTGCAGCTGGTTGCTCAGGGCGCGCGCCGCGGTCATCACCAGGCCCAGCGTGTGTGAATTGGCGCCGGCCGCCGGCCCGATAATGGCCAGAATCCCCTCCATGCGGCCGCGCACGTCATAAATAGGCGCCGCCGTCGTCGCGTACTGGTGGTAGATTCTTAGATAATGCTCCGGGCCAACCACCTGGACAGGCATAGCCAGGATGCGTACCAGGCCCAGCGCATTCGTGCCCACGTGCTCCTCGCTCCAGTAGCTGCCCTCGTCCAGCGCCGCCGCCTGCAGCCGCGACGTGGCGGCGCGGTCGCCGGTGCACTCCAGCAGATAACCGGCGCTCGTCACCAGAACGATGGCGCACTCCGACCCCTCGATAAACTGATGCATATCTTCCATGAGCGGCGCGGCCATCGCCGTCAGTGCCCGCTGCGCCCGGCGCATCGGCGCCAGCGAGGCCGGCGACAGCCCCTTCACGCGCGGCCGGGCAAAAGGGTCAAGACGCGGCCGGCAGCGCTGCCACGACTGCCAGACGGCCGGGTCCAGCAGCGCCGCCTCGGCCGGCGCGAGCTCCCCCGACTCGACATACTTGCTCCAGAGACTCTGCACGCGCTCAAAGCGGAACGGGAAATCCTGTGGTTGCATCTGCGCGGCCCTCCCGGGGCTGGTTGCACGAGACTGCTGCGGCTCGATACCAGAACAATTATAGCAGAGACGAGAGAATCGTGGGAGGCGCTTGCCCCCTGTAAGAACTGCGTTGGCGGCGCGCCTTCCTCGACTGCGCCCGGTTGACACTGCTCTGGACAGGGTGCTACAATCCCTCCAGACAGGTGGCCCAGTGGAGCTTGCTTGATGGCGCTTAAGGAACGGCTAAGGACAGATATGGCAGAAGCGATGCGCGGCGGCGACCAGCAGCGCCGGGATCTGCTGCGTATGCTGCTGGCAGCCGTCAAGCAGGAAGAGGTGGATAGCCGCCAGGCGCTGGCCGACGATGGCGTACTGCGCGTCCTGCAGCGGCAGGCCAAACAGCGCCGCGAGAGCATTGCCGATGCGCAGTCGGCCGGCCGCGCCGACCTCGCCGCGCAGGAGGAGGCGGAGCTGGCCCTGATTGAACACTATCTGCCGCAAATGATGGGCCGTGAGGAGGTGCGGGCGCTGGCCGTGCAAACCATTGCCGACCTCGGCGCCGCCGACATGAAGAGCATGGGCCGCGTGATGAGCCAGCTAATGCCCCGCTTACAGGGCAGGGCGGACGGCCGCCTGGTCAGCGATGTTGTCCGCGAACTGCTCAGCGGCCAGCCTTAATGACCCGCTCTCGCCCTCACCACGCGCAGCCTGAGTCATCTCCCGATGAATAACGGCGATACAGGCAATGGCGCCGGCCGGCGCTGGCGCCAGATCATGCAGGAAGGCCCCCTCTGGCTCTTTGCCGTCGTCCTCACGCTGACACTCACGGCTATCTTCAGCTTTAACCTGGTGCGCAGCACGCAGGTTGCCGTGAACCTGGGCCAGCCGTCGCCGACCGAAGTACTCGCGCCACGCACCATCAACTATTACAGCGAAGTGCTCACCGAACAGGCGCGCGAGCAGGCGCGCGCTCGCGTCGCCGACGTCTATTCCACAGCCGACGTCGCTATTGCCCGCGCCCAGCACAACCAGGTGCGCACGGTCTTTAACTTCGTCGAGGTCGTGCGCGCCGATAGCCAGACCGACCTGGCCACGAGGCAGCGCTATCTGCAGGAGATTGAGGCGATTACGGTCGAGCCGGAGCTGGCCAGCCTGCTCCTCTCCTTCAGCGGCGACGAGTTCGGCGACGTGCGCAACGACATCGAGCGCATTGTCGAAAATGTGATGCGCCAGGAGATCCGCGACGACACCACGGCGCTGGCTGAGGCGCGGCGCTCGGCGCGCACCCAGTTTAGCCTGACGCTCACCCAGGCCCAGGAGCGCGCGGTCACCACGCTATCGCCGCAATTTATCGTCGCCAATAGCTTCTTTGACGAAGAGGCGACGACGCAGCGGCGCGCCGAAGCCGCCGCCGCCGTCGAGCCGCGCGAGCGCACGGTGGTGCGCGACCAGCCGGTCATCCGCGTCGGCGATACGGTGACCGAGGAGCATCTGGAGGCGCTGGAGAAGCTGGGCCTGCTGCAGCGCGAGATTAGCTGGGGGCGCATTGGCAGCATCTTCTTTGCCGTTGTGCTCACCGTCAGCCTCATCGTGCTCTACTGGTACCGCTTCCGCGGCCCCCTGCACAACTCGCCCGTCTACCTCACGGTCCTGGCCGGCCTGATCATCGTTTTCGCCCTCGGCGCGCGGTTACTGGTGCCCGGCGCCGGCAACTACGCCTATATCTTCCCCTCGGCGGCGCTGGCAATGCTGCTTGCCGTCATTTTCGACGTGCGCCTCTCCCTCTTCGTGACCATCGTCCTCGCCTTCCTCAGCGGCATCATCGCCCGCGAATCGCTGGAGCTGGCCGTCTTCATGGCTATCGGCCCCCTCTTTGCCGCGCTGACCCTGCGCGACGCCCAGCGCGTCAACGCCTTCTTCCGCGCCGGTCTGGTCACGGCCCTGGCGAACATGGTCGTCATCTTCGTCTTCCGCCTCGGCGAGAGCGTGGAGACGCTGGAAGTCCTGGAACTGCTGCTCTTTGCCGTGCTGAACGGCATTATCTCCGCCAGCGTCACCCTGGCCGGCTTCTTCGTCATCGGCGGCCTTTTTGGCATGATGACCACGCTGCAGCTACAGGAGCTATCGCGGCTGGACCACCCGCTGCTGCGCGAGCTGCTGCGGCGCGCGCCCGGCACCTACCACCACAGCATCATGGTCGCCAACCTCGCCGAGCAGGGCGCCGAGCGTGTGGGCGCTAATAGTACCCTCGTGCGCGTGGGCGCCTTTTACCACGACGTGGGCAAGATGCTGCGGCCGCCCTTTTACACTGAGAACCAGGAGGGCATCAACCCGCACGAGACCCTGGACCCCTACAGCAGCGCCCGCATCATCCTCAGCCACGTGCGCGATGGGCTGGAGCTGGCGCGCAAGCACCGGTTGCCGGACCGCATCCGTGACTTTATCGCCGAGCACCACGGCGACCGCCTCGTCGTCGTCTTCTATAAGAAGGCGCAGGAGCAAGCGGCCGAGGGAGAGAAGGTAGACGAGAGCCGCTTCCGCTACGAAGGTCCCCGCCCCCGCTCGCGCGAGTCGGGCATTGTGCTGCTGGCCGATTCCATCGAAGCGGCCTCGGCCGCCGTGCGCCCCAATACGGCCGAGGCTATCGAGTCGCTGGTCAACAAGATTATCGACGACCACCTCAAAGACGGACAGCTTGACGATTCCGGCCTGACACTGGGCGACATCCGCGAGCTGCGCGACTCGTTCATCACCACCATCAAGGGGCGCTTCCACCTGCGGGTGCGCTACCCCGGCGACGAAGCGCTGGAGCCAGCCCGGCCGCGCGCCCTGCCCGCGACCGCGGCGGACGGCCCGACCCCGGCCGCAGAGCAACCGATTTCCACGCCGCTGCTGCGCCCGGTGCGCCAGCGCGAGAGCCAATGACCGCCCCGGACATCGACATAGACCTACAAAGCGAGCTGCCGCTGCCCGCGGCCACGGTGCGCCGGGCGCTGGCGCGCGCCGCCGCCGCGGCACTGGCGCACGGCGCCGGCGATACCGCGCCAGCGCTTGCCATCCTGCTCACCGGCAGCGAGCAGATCCGCCAGCTCAACCGCGATTTTCGCGGCGAGGACAAGGCGACCGACGTGCTCAGCTTTGCCGCGGGCGAGGCCATGCCCGGCATGGACGACTACCTGGGCGATATTGCCATTGCCGTGCCGGTCGCGGCGGCGCAGGCGGACGCCGCCGGCCACGAGCTGCTGCACGAGCTGGCCCTGCTCACCATCCACGGCGTGCTGCACCTGCTCGGCCATGACCACGCCACGCCCGCCGCCCAGGCGGAGATGTGGCGGCTGCAGGATGCTATCTTGGCCGAGCTGGCGCTGCCCCTGCGCTCGCCGGCCTACCCGGACGGCGACGCCTGACGAGCCCACCGACCGTGCGCGCCGAGCTCAGCCGCCGCCTCGACAGTTTTCGCTACGCCTTCGCCGGCTGGTGGTACGTGCTGCGCACGCAGCGCAATAGCTGGATTCATGCGGCCATCTCCACAGCCGTACTGCTGCTGGCCTGGGCGCTGCGCCTCGGGCGGCTGGAGTGGGCCATTCTCATTCTCACCATTGGCCTCGTCTGGATGGCCGAGTTCATCAACACGTCGCTGGAAGCCATTGTCGATATGACCATGCCAGAGCCGCATCCTCTGGCCAAGGTCGCCAAAGATGTCGCCGCCGCCGCCGTCCTCGTCGGCGCCGCGGCCGCCGTGCTGGTGGGCCTGCTGGTCCTGGGGCCGCCGCTGTGGGAAGCAATCCGTCATAGCAGATAGCAAACTGCAACAAGCAGCTGCAGTTTGCAGTTTGCAATTCGCAGTCTGCAATTCGCACATGCCACTATTCACCTTCCATTTCGCCCGAACCAGCGTCAACACGGCAATCAGGGCGCTCGTGCGGCCGCCGGCAGCGGAGCGCGTGCCTGGGCTCCATCATGCCGAGTGTATGTGGCTGATGACGCTGGGCGCGCCCATTCTGTCGCCGGCGCGGATGCAGCTGCGCAGGCTGACTATGTTTGCGTCGTGGGAAAGCGAGGGGGCGCTTGACGATTTCCTGGCTGATGCCGAGCTGGGCCAGGCCTTTGCGGCTGGCTGGCACGTGCGCCTCAGCTTCCTGCGCCGTTGGGGATGGGTGAGCGAATTCGACGGCCTGCCGCAAAGCGTGGGCGAACAGGACCCCGCCGCGCCTGTCGTCGCGGTGACCCTGGCGCGCATGAAGCTGCCGCAACTGCCCCGCTTCCTCCGTTGGGGCAGGCCGGTCGAAGAGCTGGTGCGCGATCATCCGGGCGCCACGCTGGCGATTGCGGCGATGAGGATGCCGCGCACCGTCTCGACCTTTACGGTGTGGAAATCGCAGCAAGAAATGGTGGAAATGGTGCGCGGCCGCAGCGCCGTGCCGCAGCCAGAGCGCCACGCGGCGGCCATGGTCGAGCGCCGGCGCAAGGATTTTCACTTCCAGTTCACCACACTGCGCTTCCGGGCGCTGGGAGAGTATGGGGATTGGGAAGGCCGCACCAACATCGTGCCGACCTGAGACACAAGGCCCCCCGGCAACCGGCTGCCTGGCGAGAACGCGAGAACGTCGGGCCGAGCCCCAGCCACCCTAGACGGCTATTTAGCTCAAGTGCAAATGGCTAACAGCTCATGGCTATGGCGTGCCGCCCGCCCTACGCTCATCCTCCGGCCCCAACCGGCCGCTCTGCGCCATATCTGGCAGCAGCTCCCGCGCTACCTGCGCCAGGCGCGGATTCGCCATGTCCCGCGCCGAGAGGCGCGGCTCCTCCAGCCCCCAGTCCAGCGCCAGCGCCGGGTCGTCCCAGGCGACGCCGTACTCGTCACTGCTGTCGTAATAGTTGTCCACGATATAGGTGAGCACCACCGGCGTCAGCGCCGCAAAGCCGTGGGCCACGCCGACGGGAATGAACAGCCCCACCTGGTCTGGCCCGCCCATGGGCACCATTTGTGTGGCGCGAAACGTCGGCGAGTCGAGGCGAATATCGACCAGCCCGGCACGGAGCTGCCCCTGCATCACACACCAGTAGTCCACCTGGTGAAAGTGGTAGTGCAGCCCGCGCAGAACGCCGGCGTGCGATTCCGAGCGGTTGGTTTGCAGCCGATGCCAGCTCCGCTGCGGGAACCACGCCTGGCGAAAGGTCTCGCTAAAGCGGCCCCGCTCGTCGGTAAAGGCGGCCAGCTCCACGATGAACACGCCCTTAATTGCCTGCGACTCACGAATCGTTGCCATCCTCTTTCCTCCACTGGCTGCTGGCCTGGCGCCGCGCGAATTGTAGCCGAAGGGCGGCCGCCGGGCTATTGCGCCGGCTGGCCGTTTCCCCTTAACTTTCACTTACAGCCCATTGCCAGGCGGCCGTCCGCGCCTCATAATAGGGCATGATGGATCAGCCAGCGCTGCCGCCGCCACATTACGACGAAGAGTCGCCGCAGTGGAGCCGTACCACCAAGACGGTGGTCGTGCTCCTCTTCCTGCTTGGCTTCACCGCGCTCGCCTGGCGCTTCTCTGACCTCCTCGCCCAGCTCACGGTGGCGGCGATTATCGCCTACCTGCTCAATCCGCTCATCCGCTTCATCAACGAGCGCACGCCGCTGCGGCGCGGCACCATCACCCTCTTCGTCTATCTCATCTTCCTCGTCCTCCTTATTGCCGTTTTCACCGCCCTCGGGCTGGCCCTCTTTAACCAGGTCGGCGCGTTCATCAATAACCTGCCCAATCTCGTGACGCAGACCATCAACCTGCTGCGTGAATGGTTCCCCGATCCGGAGCGCGAAATCGTCTTCGGCCCCTTTACCTTTACCCTGAGCACGCTGGAGTGGAGCACGGTACGTAACCAGCTCCTGAACCTGGTGGAGCCGATCCTCACCCGCAGCGGCCAATACGTCAGCCAGGCGGCGGGCACTACCGTGCGCCTGCTGATGACGCTGCTCTTTATCTGGTTCATCTCCATCTACACGGCCCTGGAAATCCCCCGCCTGCGCGGCTATGTAAGCGCCTTTGCCCGCCCGCCCGGCTACAGCCGCGACGCCGAGCTGCTCATGAGCGAGTTCGCCAACATCTGGAGCGCCTACCTGCGCGGCCAGATTATTCTCGGCGTGGTCATCGGTACCATCGTCGCCGTGACGCTGGGGCTGCTGCGCGTACAGAATGCGCTGGCCCTCGGCCTGCTCTCCGGGCTGCTGGAATTCGTCCCGGTCGTCGGTCCCGTCATTGGCACGGTGGCCGCCATGCTCGTCACCCTCTTCCAGCCATCCCACTTCGGCGGCCTCTCGCCCATGACCCACGCCGGGCTGGTGCTGGCCGCCATGTTCCTCATCCAGCAGCTGGAGAACAACCTGCTGGTGCCGCGCATCGTCGGCGACGCGCTTGACCTGCATCCGATTCTGGTGCTTGTCGCCGTCTTTATCGGCGCCTCGCTGGGCGGCATCCTCGGCGCCGTGCTGGCTGCGCCGGTCGCCGCCTCGCTCAAGCTGCTGAGCAGCTATGCCTGGCGCAAGATATTCGACCTGCCCCCCTTTCCCCCGGAATGGTTTGCCGAGCCGCGCGGCGACCCTATGCCGCATGGGGTGCGCGCGGCGATTGCCATTGTGCAAATGCGCCTGCGCGCCTGGCGCGCGCAGACGGCTGTCTCCCCTACCGAACAGGGGAGCGGCGAGCCGGCTTCCGACGAACCGGCCGGCCCCTGAGCTGCGGACCTAGCTTTCTGGCTTCTCGGCGGCGGCCGGCGCCACGTAGCGCCAGCGCCCGCCGCAGGATGGGCACTCAACCAGGAAAGGGGCCGACTTGGCTGCAGAACGATAGCTGGGGTCAGCCCGCTTCAGGCTTTTCGGCTCGATATCCCAACCCTTCCCGCAGCGCGGGCACGTCAACGTCACCTTCGACTTTTTTGCCATCCAATCTCCTCGCCGGCGACGTTAGTTTGGCCGCGGGTAAGGCCATTGCAGCGTAACGGTTTAGCGCATCGTCAGGTTGGAAACCTGACCTACCGGATGAATCCGTTAACGTGCAATGACCCCGCACCCGGCCGCATCGCCGGCGCGTAGCGCACGGATCATGCCCAAAAAGCGAGATGGCGCAACTTTTCAGCGACGCCGCCGCAGCCGCGCCAGCAGCAGAAGCAGGGAGACGGTCAATCCGGCCGGCGCCAGGCGCCGCAGGCTGAGCCATGACGACCGCCGCGGCGGCTGCTCGCGCCGCTGCATCAGCGGCTCCCAATCGGGCGTCTCCGCCGCAGCGGGCGGCGCGTAGTTGCGCTCCCAGCGCGTGCGGTAGGCCGCCCACTCCTCCTGCCAGCGTGCCTCATCCCAGCCCAGCTCCTCGCGGCAGATGGCCCCAATGCGCGCCTCATGGGCAGCGCCGCCCTGCGGCGCCAGCAGGCCCAGCCGTACCCGCCGCAGCAGCAGGTCGTCCAGATGGACCACTTGCTCGGCCCGCGCCGCCCAGCGCAGCTCAGCCCAGAGCACATTCGTGTCGCCCACCGGCGCCAGCTCGCCGGCGTGCGCCGCCGCCAGCAGCTGCGGCGCCAGCGCCCCGTAGCGGCCCCACAGCCGCTGCTGCCCCGCGGCGTCCAGCCCGCTGCCACTCAGCTCGCCCCCGGCCGCATCCAACGCCGGCGCCTCGTCCTGCCACGCGGTCATCTGCGGCAGGCGCGGGCGCGCCGTCTCCAGCGCGTCGCGCGCGATGCGCCGGAAGGTGGTCAGCTTGCCCCCCGTCACCGTCAGCAGGCCATCTTCCTGCCAGACCACGTGGTCGCGGGATTCGGCCGAGGGCAGGGCGCCGGTGCCCACGACCGGGCGCACGCCGGCAAAGCTCGCCAGCGCATCTTCGAGCCTGATGCCCAGCGACGGGAGGTGAGCGGACACGGCGGCCATCAGGTAGGCCGCTTCCTCCGGGCTGATGGCCGGCTCGGCGTCCAGGTCCGTATCATGGTCCACGTCGGTCGTGCCCACAATGGTCACCCCTTCCCAGGGAAAGATAAAGACGGGCCGCCCATCATGCGGGTGGGCAAAGCTGACCGCCTGCGCCGCCGGCAGCCGCCAGGAGGGGAAGATGAGATGGCTGCCGCGCAGCGGGCGCAGCCGGCGCGGCGCGCCAATGGCCGTGCGCAGCCGGTCGGCCCAGGCGCCGGTGGCGTTGACCACCACGCGCGCGCCGGCCAGCGCCGTCTCGCCGCCGACCATATCTTCGACGACGACCCCGCTCACCTCAGCGCCGGCGTACAGCAGCTCGGTCACGCGGGCATAATTCAGCGCCACGGCGCCGCCGGCCACCGCCTCCTGAATCAGGCGCAGCACCAGGCGGGCGTCGTCGGTCTTGGCGTCGCCATAGGCAAAGCCGCCCTGAAGCTTCCGTTGGCGCAGATGGGGCGCCAGCATGTGGAAATCGGTCGCGTCGTAATAGGTGTGGCTCCACTGCCAGGCCAGCAAATCGTAGACGGAGAGCCCGGCCTGAAAGAGCCAGCGTCCCGGCTTGCTGCCCTCGTAGGTGGCCCAGAGAAAGCCCAGCGGCTGCACCAGACCCGGCCCCGCTTCCAGCAGATTCTCCCGCTCCTGCACAGAGGTGCGCAGCAGCCCGATGCGGCCCTGGCGCAGGTAGCGCAGCCCGCCGTGCACGAGTTTGCTGGAGCGGCTGCTGGTGCCCCAGGCATAGTCGCGCTGTTCCAGCAGCAGCGCCTTCAGCCCCAGCCGGGTCGCCTCGCGCAAAATCCCCGCGCCGGTGATGCCGCCGCCGACGATGATCAGATCCCACGGCTCTGCCAGCCGCTGCCAGATTGCCTCACGTGTCATCACTCCCTCCTGCCAGCAGCTTACCCGGGTTCATCATGCCGTCCGGGTCAAAGACGCGGCAGGCGGCCGCCAGCGTCTCCATGCCCAGCGCCCCCTTTTCGGCGGGCAGGTAGGCGCGGTGGTCCGTACCGACCCCGTGCTGGTGGCTGATGGTGCCGCCCGCCGCCACAATCGCCTCGCTCGCCCCCGCCTTGAGCTCCTGCCAGCGGGCCAGCGTCGCCGCGCCGCTGCTGCCGTGGCGGAATAGATAGGTGGTGTAGATGCTGCAGCCATCGCGGTAGAAATGAGAAAGGTGGCTGAATACGTGGACCCGCTCGCCTTCTGCCGCCAGTGCGGCGTGCAGGGCCGCTTCCAGCGCGGCCAGCGTCGCCGGCACGCGCGCCCAGCTCACCGCCGTCTCCAGTGTATCGACGGCGTACCCCATCGCCCACAGCGTATTGCGCAAATAGGGCGTGCGGAAGCGCGACTTATGCCACTGGTTGCCAAAGGTGCGGCCGGCGTGCACGCCGCCGCGCTCGCCGGCAATAGCCAGCGCCTCCTTGCGGGCCGCGCGCACCACTTTATCACGCCCCGTTAGCCCTAGCAGCAGCATTGCCTTGCCCCCGCCCACGCCGCGCAGCGCCAGCAGCCTTTCCAGCGCGCCGATGAGGTGCGGGTGTCCCGCCAGCGCCAGCGTCGTCTCCGTCTCCACCGCCGTGCTCAGCCGCAGCATGGAGAGCGGCAGCCCCGCCTGCAGCATCTCGCGCGCCGCCGCCCGCCCGCTCTCAAACTCCGGGAAAAAGAGGCCGTGGAAATCCTCACGCTCCGGCAGCGGGCTGGCGCGCACCGTCGCTTCGGTGATGATGCCCAGCCGCCCCTCGCTGCCCAGCACAAGCTGGCGCAGCTCCGGCCCGGCGGCGCTGGCCGGGAAGGTGTCCGGCAGCGGCAGCGGCCCGGCAGGGCTCTCCAGATGGCCGCCGACAAAGAGCTCCTCGATGCGCCCGTAACCCAGCGACTGCTGGCCGCTGGAACGGCTCGCTACCCAGCCGCCCAGCGTCGAGTACTCAAACGATTGCGGGTAGTGGCCGAGCGTGCAGCCGCGCGCCCGCAGCTGCGCCTCCAGGTCGGGGCCGGCCACGCCCGCGCCAAAGGTAGCCAGCAGGCTCTCCTCGTCGAAGCGGCGCAGCCGGTTCATGCGGCTCATGTCGATGGTCAGCACCGGCCGCTCGCCCGGCAGCGGGTTGATGTGGCCGACGACACTGGTGCCGCCGCCGTAGGGGATCGCCACGGCGCCGCTGCGGCGGGCATAGGCCAGCAGCGCGCGCACCTCCTCGTCATTGGTGGGAAAGGCCACGCCATCGGGGAAGCTGTCGACCAGCCCGCTGCGCAGGGCAATCCAGTCGGGCAGGCTCTGGCCGCGTGCGCGGCGCAGCCGCACCGGCGCGCTGGCGTCTATCAGACTGTGGTCCGGCAACCGTGATGGCGGAACCCGCTGCAGTGCCTCTTCCCAGGAGTCATCGGCGGGCGCGGCGCCCGGCCCCACCCACTCGGCCAGCTTCGCAGCCGCCTCTTCCGGCAGCGGATAATCGACTGCCGCCTCGCCCCAACCATTCCATCGCTTCATGGGTTATCCCTCCCGGCGCGCCACTGGCGGATGCTCTCCTCCATCACCTCGCGGGCGAGCCGTTCGGCGCCCGCCCTGTCGCCGGCCGCCGCCGCGGCCGCCAGCCGGCCATAAAAGTCGCGCGAGACGGCGCGCGCCTGCGGCCGGCTGAAATAGCGCAGCGCCACCTGTTTGTAGAAGCCGGAAAAGCCGTTGAGTATCAGCGTGTAGACCGGGTTGCCGCCATGCATGGTCAGCTCGTGGTGTAGCCGCCAGTCGAAAGCGGCAAAGGCGCCGGCCTCGTCTGGCAGCCGCTCGCCGGCGGCGGCCAGCGCCGCCACCGCCGCCGCGTCGCGCTCTACGGCGCTGCCGATATAGGCGGGCGCCATGACACTGCGCACGGCCAGCAGGTTCGTAATAAAGCCGCGCGGCACATGCTCGCCGTGGCGCGCCATGCCCGTGAGGATGTTCAGGCCGCCTTCACGCCAGAAGTCGTTGACCCGCGTCGCCTTGCCTTGCTGGATGGTCAGCCAGCCGTCGCGCTCCAGCCGCGCCAGCGCCGCGCGCAGCGTCGGCCGCGTCACGCCCAGCGCCAGCGCCAGCTCGCGCTCGCCCGGCAGGCTCTCGCCCGGCGCGTAGTCGCCGTCGAGAATGGCCGTAATCAGGCTCTCTTCCGCATGGTCCACCGGCCGCTGCGGCCGCTTCTGCCAGTCGGGCACGGTATCCTCCCTTCGCGCATAACTGGTAAGTGGTCTAACCAGTTGTCTATAGTATGCGATGATTCTGGGGCACGTGTCAAGCGGCGTTGGGCGGTAGGTCAGGTTTCCAACCTGACGATGCGCTAGCGCACCGCGCAACCCGATTGCATCCTGACGGGCCCTTCGCTACAACAGGAAGCGTCATGCAACCTGACCCACGCTATGCCCACCCCTGGAACCTGACCCCCGCGGCCGCTATTGCCCTGCAGAAGGAGCTGGCCGCGGCGGTCATCGTCGCCGACGAGCTGGGCGAGGTGCGCCTGGTCGCCGGCGTCGACGTCGGGTTCGAAGAGGGCAACACCATCACCCGCGCCGCCGTCGTCGTCCTCACCTTTCCCGGACTGGCGCTGGTAGAGGAGGTGGTGGCGCGCCGCCCGACCAGCTTCCCCTACGTGCCCGGCCTGCTCAGCTTCCGCGAGGGACCGGCCATTCTCGACGCCCTGGCCGGTCTACAGGCGTCCCCCGACCTGCTGCTCTTCGACGGGCAGGGGCTGGCCCACCCGCGCCGCTTTGGCATCGCCTGCCACATCGGCCTGCTCACCGGCCTGCCCAGCATCGGCGTCGCCAAGTCGCGCCTGACGGGGCGGCCGCGTGAGCCGCTCCCCGAGGAGAAAGGCGCCTGGACCCCGCTCTATGATCGCGAGGAGCTGGTCGGCGCCGTCGTACGCACGCGCGACCGCACCAATCCTCTCTTCGTCAGCCCCGGCCACCGCGTTAGCCTGGCGACCGCTATCGCCTACACGCTGGCCTGCACCACCCGCTACCGCCTGCCAGAGACAACGCGCGCCGCCGACAAGCTGGCCTCACGGCGCTAGTAAGCTGTGAGACCTGTCTGGTTTTCAGAAAGCTGACAGGTCTTGCTCTCTTACGTCGTCACACTTTCTACTTTCAACCCGTGCCCGCGGTTCAATTCGCCTTCACCTCCTCCCACGTCACCGCGCGGCGGCGGGCGGGGGCGGTGCCCAGCGGGCCGGCCTCCTTGCCGGTGAGATGGCGCACAATGCGCGCCACGTGCTTGTGGCAGGTGCTGATGAAGAACTCAAACTTGATCTGCGTGCCGCCGGCAGCCGTGCCTGCCACATACAGCCCCGGCACGTCCGTCTCCATCGTCGCCTCGTCATAGCGCGGCGCCTCCTCCTCGCCCTGCAGCGTGACCCCCGCCTGGCGGAAGAGGGTCATGTCGGCCACAAAGCCGGTGTTGAGCAGCACAAAGTCCGTGGCGTGGCGGAACGTCTCCGCCGTGGGCCCGCCCTCCGCGTCGGTGTAGGCCAGCTCCACGTAATCGGGCGTGATGCGTACCGGCGCCGTGCCCGGCAGGAATTGGATGTCGCCGTTCTCCAGCCGCGTCTGCATATCCTGGGCCAGGTGTGGTTTGACGCGCTCGTAGTCAAAGGCCGGGCGGCGATAGCTGACGGTTACCTCGGCCCCGGCGCGCCAGCTGCGCAGCGCCGACTCCAGCGCCGAGTTACGGCCGCCGACGACGAGCAGCCGTGTCTGGAAGTAGCTGTGCGGGTCGCCGAAGTAGTGCGAAACGTGCGGCAGCTCCTCGCCGGGAATGCCCAGCAGGCGCGGCCCGGCCATGCCGCCCGTGGTCAGGATGACGCGCCGGGCCCGATAAGCCCGCTCGCCGCGCAGCGCCCGTGTGCGCAGCAGAAAGCCGTCGCCGTCACGGCGCAGGCTGGTGACCGGCTCGTAGTTGTGCAGCCGTACCTCGAACATCTCCACCAGCATGCGCAGGTAAGCCAGATATTGCTCGCCGGTCAACGCCTGCTGGTCCGCGCTATGCACCGGCACCCCGGCCAGCGCCACGTGTTCCGGCGTGCTGTAAAAGTGGGTCTGCGGCGGCCAGCGGCTGATGGCCGCGCCAATCTGGCTGCCCTCCAGCAGGATGTAATCGACTCCCGCGCGGCCGAGGGCAATTGCCAGCTCGATGCCGACCGGCCCGCCGCCGACGATGGCGACCTCCACGCTGTGCAGGGGAATATGCTCTGACTGTCCGTTCTCTTTCATCTTAGCGCCTCACTGATTGTGGCTGGCGCCAGCATAGCCCGGCGGGGTTGTTTTCGCGTAAGAACCCGGTACACTCGACCGGGTTCGCCACGCTCCAGCAATGAGGTTCCACCATGCAACTATACTTCATTCGCCACGCCCAGTCCGCCAACAACGCCCTCTACGCCGAGACCGGCGCCTCGCTGGGGCGCTCCCCAGACCCGCCGCTGAGCGCCGTCGGCGTGCGCCAGCTGCCCCATCTGGCGGCGCTGCTGGCCCATGGCGACCCGGCCGCGGCCGCGCCGCGCAACGACCCCGGCAACCGGCGCGGCTTCAACCTGACCCATATCTACACCAGCCTCATGGAGCGGGCCATCCTCACCGCGTCGGCCATCGCCGAGGCGACCGGTCTGCCGGTCACCGGCTGGCTCGACGTGCACGAACACGGCGGCATCTTCGAGATTGACCCGGAGAGCGAGGAGCGGCGCGGCCTGCCGGGCCCGGGCCGGGCCGAGCTTGCCAGCCGCTTCCCCAGTCTGGAGCTGCCGCCCGACCTGGCCGACGAAGGCTGGTGGAACCGCCCCATTGAAGAGGAAGGGCCGCTCTTTGCCCGCGCCAGCCGTTTCTTGGAGGCGCTTGTCGAGCGCCATGGAAGCGGCGACGACCGGGTGGCCGTGGTCAGCCACGCCGGCTTCTACCATGCCGTGCTGCGCGCCCTGCTCGGCCTGCCGTCCGCCTTTCCCAGGCCCGACGACGGCCCTACTGCCGTCTATTTCGGGCTGAACAATGCCGCCGTCACGCGCATCGACATCCAGCAAGAGCGCCGGGCTATCGTCTACCTCAACCGCCTCGACCACCTGCCGGCCGAGCTGATTACGTGAGCGGCCTGGCTGATTGCCTGATCAGCCCTACTCCAGCCGGGCGTACTTGACGACCTGATTGGCATTGCCCGTCGCTACCAGCTCGCCGGCGTCGTTGATGACCATGCCAAAGACAAAGCCTTCATCCGGCAGGGTCGTCAGGTAGCTGCCGCTGTTGCTAAAGACGAGGATGCCGGAAAAATCGCTGACGTAGATGCGCCCCTGCCCATCCACGGCCAGCGTCGCCGGGCTGGTGAACTCGCCCGGCCCGTCGCCGCTCTGCCCGAAGCGCTGCACGTACTGGCCCTGGTTGTTGAAGATAAAGACGCCGTGGTGCCGGTCGCGCAGCGCGTCCTCGTACTGGCCGAGCACGTAGACATTACCCGTGCCGTCGACGACAAGCTCACTAAAGGAGACGGCGTCGGGCACATTCTCGATAGCCACCAGGTGCAGCAGATTGCCGGCGGAGTCGAAGCGGACCAGCTCGCCAAAAAAGTTCACCGCTGCCACGTCGCCGTTGGTCGCCGTGGCTACGTCGTCAAACGAGATCAGGTTGTCGCTCTGGTAGCTGAGCGCCCCCAACAGCTCGCCGCTGCTCTGGCTATAGCGGTTCAGAGTGCCGGCCTGGACCATGTACAGGTTGTCGCCGCGGTCGGCGGCCATCGCCGAGATGACCTGGTCCGGCGCCAGCTCCCAGCTACCCAGGTAAGCGCCCTCCGCGTCGAAGCGTTGCACGCGCCCGCCCTGATAGTCGGCCACAAAGAGCGTGCTGCCGGCGCCAATGGTGATGGCGCGCGGGTCGTTAAACTCGCCGGGGTTGATGCCGCGCGCGCCGAAGCGCAGCACCACCGGGTCCGGTACGCCCGGCTCCGCTCCCGACTCCGGCCCCACCTGCTGGGCGACACTGGTCATCAGCGGCGCAATCTCCCCCGGCAGATCGGGCAGGCGAATGCCTTCCTCGACGATGGCCTCCGGGTTTTCCGCGTCGCCCAGGCCGGCGAGCATCGGGTAGACGACGAAGCCAATCGCTGCCAGGATGCCCGCGCCGAGCAGGACCATCGTCAACACACAGCCCAGCCCCACGCGCCCGGCCGTACGCGCCGCGCTGACGTGGCTGATGTCGATGGTGACCGGCACGTTGCCGCCCGTCTCCAGCGCCTCGACTGCCTCTTGGGCCTCGCGCAAACCCACGGCGTAATGCTCGCGAAACTCCTTGATGGCGCCAATCTTGTTGCCGCTGTTTAACAGGTCGAGAACGGCCTGCACGCTTTCGTCTACCTCGTGGTCGGCGGGCACGCTGCCACGCGCCGCGCGCAGCGACTCGGGCACGATGACCGTGTTGCCGCAGTAAGGGCATTTCACAGTGAGCTGCCGCCCTCCCTCATACTCCAACCGGCCGGTACATGCTGGACAGCTAAAGACCTCAGACATAAATTTTCCCTCGTATAAGATGGCGCCGGCGCCGCCCCAGCCGGCAGGCGACCAGACCGGCAGTGTCTTAGTTACCCGTCGTCCCCGTTTTCCCCCTCTGGCACAATAATCTCATCCAAGCGCCAGCCGATGGGCTGGTCAAAGGTCATGCGCAGGATGCGGACCGCCTCGCCGCCGCCAGCCAGCGTCAGGTTGGCCTGTAAATTGACAAAGCGGCCCGGCTCTCCCAGCACCTCAATCTGGTAGACGCTGGGCCGGTCTGGCAGCGCCAGCAGCGCCAGCGGCGACTGGCCCGGCTCAAGCTGCGCCTTAAGTCCTGGCGACATATAGGGCAGCGCCCCCTGCCCGCCGGCGTCGGCCAGCGCCGCGGCGAACCAGGCGACCGCCCCGGCCACCGGCTCTTCCACAAAAATGAGCCGGTCCAGCAGCTCGGCCATCGCCGCCATCTCGTCCAGCAGCGGCTGCAGCGGCGCCAGCGCCGTCTCCGTATCGGCGCGGGCGTAGAAGTCGTAGCTGCGCAGCCCGGCCTGCAGCAGCGCGTGGCGCTCCCAGGCATCCTCTTTCTGCAGCGTGACGCTGATGCCTTCACCCCACGTAACGGTCAGCGGCTGGCTGGCGCTAATCTCGCCCGCCGGCAGCGCCTCTTCTGGCGTTGCCGCAAAATCCTGCCAGCGGAAGCCGAGCCGCAGCGGGCTTGCGCCGTCCGGCGCCCATTCGGCGTCGCCCGTAGCCTGCCAACTGGCAGGTACAGGAAAACGGATGGCCGCCCCCTCCACGGTGACCTCCTGCCACTCTGTCACCGCGGCCGGATCGGGCGCGGCCGCCGTTGTCGTCGGCAGCGGCGCCGGGGTAGGCGGCGGCGCGGCGGTCGCGCCCGGCGTGGCCGCGGCGGTCTCGGCCCCTGGCGCCGGCTCGGCGCCGTCCAGCCGGAAGCTCTGCAGCAGCTCGGCGCGCGTCGCCAGCGTGTCCGGGTCGTGCAGCGTGAAGAAAATGAGCCATTCTTCGTGCTGCAGGAAATACCATTCCACGGCTACCGGCTCGCCCAGCATGGCGCGCTGCGCATCCAGCTCGCCCACGGCAGCTGGCTCCAGCTCCGGCTCGCAATCCTCACAGGCCAGCAGCGCCGCGGCCTCCTCCGCCGTCAGCTCGGCGGCTGCCGCCACAAAGAGGGCGCTCGTTTCCGGCCCCGGCCCCAGCGGCTCGGGCCCGACGAGATAGTAGCGTCCCAGCCGGGTCACGCCCTGCTCCACGACGACCCAGCCGGGGGGCAGCTCAAAGCTAAAGCCGGCGACCTCGTCAATGTAGCGCTCGGCGGGGCGCGGCGTGGGGCTGGCGGCCCGTGTCACGCCCGCCGCCGTCGGGAAGGGCGTCGGCCTCGCCTCGCCGCAAGCCGCCAGCGCCGCCAGCAGCAACAGGAGCAGCAGCCAGCCGGCCGGCCCTCTCAGACGCTTCCCATGCACACATCCTGGAGACATAAGGGCCAGATTTTAACGAAACCCCGCCCGGCCCGCCACATAAGGGAAAAGGAGTTGCGAGTTGGGAGTTACGAATTGTAGGGTACAGGTACAAGGCTCAAACCCTACCCCGCCCGGTAGGTCGAGTTTCCAACTCGACAGCGGGTCGCAGACCCGCCGGCTGCCACCTGCCATTCGCAATCTGCCATTTGCCATTCGCAATTTGCAGCTCCTGCACCCTGTACCCCGCACCCTGCAATTCGCCATTCGCCCCTCCCCAATTTATATCTATCTTCTACCCTCACCCCACCACGCCCTGTGGTAGAGTAGAGAATGGCGCGAGCCGCACAGCAAGCTGACAGGAGAGACCGATGCTGAACCGCAAAGTTGACGACTTGTTTGAACGCCTCCCCTTTCTCAAGCGGGCCGGGCAGACCATCGCCCGTTCTATCCATCAGGAGCTGCTCGACGGCGGCGAGCCGGTGCGTGACGTGGTGGACCTCTTACACGGCGTCTGGCTGGGCCACCCGCTCCATCCCGTACTCACCGACGTGGTGGTCGGCTCGCTGACCATGGGCGCCCTCTTTGACCTGCTCAGCCAGGCGGGCGGCGGGCGCAGCGCGGCACAGACGGCCGACGTCCTCACAGCCATTGGCGCCGCCGCCGGTGTGCCGACGGCCATCAGCGGCCTGGCCGACTTCAGCGCCATCCCGCGCCCCGCCGCCGGCTACGGCCTGGTGCATGCGCTGGCGAACGAGACGGCTATCCTGCTCTATTTCCTGTCTCTGCGCGCGCGCAAGCAGGGGCGGCGCGGCAAAGGCATTGCCCTCTCCACCGCCGGCCTGGCGCTGCTGATGGCCGGCGCCTACCTCGGCGGTCATCTCGTCTTCGGCAAGCGCGTCGGCGTGGACCACACGCCGCGCGTGACCGAGCCTATCGACTGGGTCGGCGTCGTCAACGAGCGCGATCTCATCAACCAGCAGCCGGCGCGCGTCGAGGTTGCCGGCAACGGCGTGCTGCTTTACCGTCGCGGCGATACCGTGCTGGCGGTCGGCGCTACCTGCCCCCACAACGGCGGCCCGCTCGAAGAAGGGACCTTCTACGGCAACTGCGTGCAGTGCCCGTGGCACGACTCGGTCTTCAATCTGGAGGATGGCTCGGTGGTGCATGGCCCTTCCACCTACCCGCTGCCGGCCTACGAGGCGCGCATTGTCGACGGCCGGGTCGAGGTGCGCCTGGCGCAGCCGGCCTAAGGAGCGGCGGCGCAGGGCGCCCCCCAGCCCGCCAGCAGCCAGCAGCCGAGGTCCTGCTCGTGCCAGGCGGCGGCGTCAATCCACGTACCCGCCGCGAGCAAATCCCAGTGCAGGTGATTGCCCGTGGAAAGACCCTCGCTGCCCACCTCGCCCAGCAGGTCGCCGGCGCTCACCTGCTGGCCCGGCGCTACGTGCACGGCGGACATATGGTAGTAGCCGCTGAAAATCCCCAGCCCGTGGTCGATAATCACCGCGCCGCCGCGCACGTAGAGCATCTCCGCCAGCGCTACTGTCCCCGCCGCCGTGGCATAGACCGGCGTGCCGCCATACGCGGCAAAATCGACGCCCTCATGGTAGGTGCGGTACGGCCCGCCGTTGTAGCTGCGGCGCGCCCCGTAGTTGCTGCTCACGTGCAGGAAGCTGTCGATGGGTACGCGGAACGGCCCGCCCCACTGCGGCGCCGGCGTCCGCTCCGCCCAGATGGCCGCCAGCCGCTGCCCCTCGGCGATAATCGCTTCCTGGTCAATGGCCGCCGCCGCGCCGGTCAGGGTTAGCTGGTCAAAATCCCACTGCCCCGGCTCAAACTGCCACGGCTGCGACCAGAGCGGCCCGTCGCCCACGCGAATCGCCAGCTCCGGCGCTCCCGGAAAGAAGAAGGCGCCGGTTCCGCCCACGGCGACGACACGCCCGCCGTTGCTGAAGGCGGGCATGGGCCAGGCGTCCAGCGACGCCGTCACGCTGACGACCGCGCCGGCCTGGGCGCGGAAAGCGACTGCCTGCCCCGGCCGCGCCGGCAGCCGCGATAGCTCCAGCGTGGCGAAGCCCGGCGGCAGGTCCAGCGGCGCGCTTGTCTCATCCGGCACGTAGGTCGCCCGCGCAAACTGCGGGCGGTAGGGATGCGGCGCCCCGTTCAGCTCCGCCAGCAGCCACGGATTCTGCCCCGTCGCCAGCGCCAGGCGCAACAGGCTCCCTTCCGGCCGGGCCAGCGCGCCCGCCTGCACCGCCGCGCCGGGCGGCAGCTGAATGGCCCGGCCGATGACCGGCTGCCGGTAGGGGTTGGGGTGGGGGTTAGCCGCCTGCAGCGCCTCGCGGCTGGCGCCATAGCGCATGGACAGCGCCGCCCAGGTGTCGCCCGGCGCGACCAGATGCGTTGCCGCTTCTTGCGCCGCGGCCGGCAGCGCCAGCGCCGCCAGCGCCGCCAGACAGACCAGCACCATCAGATACCGTCGTTCCATCCCGGCCCATTGTAGCAAGAAAGCCGCCGCCCACCGACCGCCCGCCCGCGCCACGGAGCGCCGGTTCCAGCCGGCCCCCTCCGCAGCCAAACTCGCCCGCCTCCGTCTAATCTTCCAGGAGAAAATAATCGTGCAGCCGCTCCTCAAAGCCGGCCGGCAGGTACTCGCCACTATGGAAGTCCAGGCGGTAATCCCCGTGGTAGTCGCCCCGGCCGACGCGCTCCAGCATCTCCAGCAGCCGGTCAATGTCGCTCTCGTCGTTGTAACAGCCAAAGCTGGCCCGCACCATGCCCGGCATATGGCTGCGGTCGCCGGCCAGAATCTGCTCGCGCCAGCTAACAGTCTCCTCTTCGCCCAGCTGCAGCAGGTGCACCACGTAGGGATGCGCGCAAAAACAGCCACTACGCACGCCAATGCCGCCCTCGTAGCCGAGAATGGCCGCCAGCAGGAAATGGCTGACGCCGTCCAGGTTAAAGGGAATGACCCCTACCTTCTCGTGGGCCATTGCCGGGTCGGCCTGGCCGTAGACGCGCACGCCGGGCAGCGCGCGCAGCCCGCGCAGCGCGTAGCGCACCAGCTCTTCCTCGTGCGCGGCGATGCTCTCCATGCCCACCTGCATCAGCGCCTGCGCCGCCGCGGCCATGGCCACGGCGCCCACCACGTTGGGGCTGCCCGCCTCCTCGCGGTCCGGCAGGCCGGCCCAGTAGACCTCGTCCTCGGTGACCACGTCTACCGTGCCGCCGCCCGAATATTCCGGCGCGCTCTGCAGGAACAGCTCGGCCGGCCCCACCAGCGCGCCCGTGCCAAACGGCGCGTACATCTTGTGCGCCGAGAGGGCCACAAAGTCGAGATGCTCCGGGTCGTCGTCCGCCTTCATCGCCACGGCCCGATGCGGCGCAAGCTGGGCGGCATCGACCAGGATGAGGGCGCCCGCCTCGTGCGCCTTGCGCGCCAGCCGGTGGATGGGCTGGATAAAGCCGGTCACGTTGGAAGCGCCGGTGACGGCTACCAGCCGCACCCGCCCCCGGTAGCGCGCCAGCTTGCGGTCGAAATCGCCCTCGTCCAGCCGCCCGTCGGCCGTGGCGCGGACGTAGACGACGGTGGCCTGCCGGCGCCAGGGCAGGTCGTTGCTGTGGTGCTCCAGCTGGGTCGTCAGCACCACGTCGCCCGGCTGCCAGGGAAAACGATACGCCAGCTTGTTGATCGCCTCCGTCGTATTCTTGCCAAAGATGACCGTGTTGCGGCCCAGGTCGGCGCCGACAAAGCGGCCAATAATCTCGTGCGCCTGGTCATAAGCGACGGTGCTCAGCCGGCTCTTAAAGCCGGTGCCGCGATGGACGCTGGAGTAGTAGGGCAGGAAACGCTCCAGCGCCGTCATCACATCGCGCAGCGGCGGCGTGCTGGCGGCGTTGTCCAGATTAACGTAGGGCACGCGCCGGCCGTCGAGCAGCGGCACAGTGCGGTCCAGCCCGACGATGCGATCGCGCAGCGTCAGTCCCGGCGACGGATGGGTGAGGGAGGCGCTTACTGGCTCGTTCATGAAAGGCTTTTCCTGATTATAGGTCGGCGGCGACGGCGACGATATGGCCCGGCAGTCATGGCGCGCCGGCGACTGTGGCGGCGCAGCCGCAAGCTTACCCTTTCTCCGCCAATCATTCCAGCCGCAATTTGCCGCTGCTTCGTTGACGAACCCGCCCCTCTCCCGTATAGTGATCCCATCTACTGTGGCCCGCGACGCGAGGTGAACAATGAACGACGAACAAGATGAACTGGAAAGCCTGCAGGCGGAGATAGCCGCCGACCCCGGCAATCTCGAAGCTGTCTTTGCCCTGGCCCAGCTCCACGTTGAAGAAGAGCGCTGGGATGAGGCGCTAGCCGTCTACCACAACGCCATTGCCGCCGCGCCGGATAATGCGGCGCTGCACAACGATTTGGCCGTCCTCTACGACGACGCCGGCGACGAGGCGGCGGCGGAAGCGTCGTACCGCCGCGCGCTGGCGATTGATGCGACCTATGGCCCGGCTTATGTCAACCTGGGTACGCTCTTGCTGGAAGCGGGCCGCCTGGAAGAGGCCACCGCCATGCTCGAACAGGGCGCCGCGCAGGCCGCCGAAGAGGCCGACCGTGACGAAGCCCGCTATTACCTGGACGACCTGGCCGAAGAGGAGGCCGAGCTGGCAGACGAAGACGGCCCTGACTGGGTCGCCGTCACCGTCACCGCCGGCATCACCGTCGCCGAAGTCATCGCCAACCGGCTGCGCGCCGCCGGCATCCCGGCCCATGCGCTGCAGGAGGGCGCCGGCCAGGCGCTGGGTCTCACAGTTGGCCTCCTCGGCAACGCCAGCGTGCTCGTCCCCGAGGACCGCGCCGAAGAGGCCCGCTTGCTGCTGGCCGACGAATCATTTGCCCAGGTCAGTGAAGAGGATTTGCTGGACGGCGACCCCTATCTGACCTGCCCCCACTGCTTCACCCTGCTGGAGCTGAGCGAGGAGGAGTGGGAGCAGGACAGCGTCATCTGCCCGGCCTGCGACCAGACCATCAGCCTGCTTGACTTCGACTGACCGCCCGGCGCCAGGACCTGTCGGGTCTCCAAAACCTGACAGGTCTCACCGGCGCGGCGTGAAGCGGGTAGGTCAGCTTTGTAGCCTGACAGAGACGGCGTCAGGTTGCAAACCTGACCTACCACTCCTCTCTCGCAACTCCCTACTCCCTACTCCCTCCCCCCTTCCTTGACAGCCCGTCCCCCCCATGTTATAGTTCTTATAACGCAGTGCGTTATCAGGGTCACCCACCGGCGCACTGGTGCCCGCGACGCCGCCCGGCCGGTGGGTGATTCCGGCGCAAGGACTAAGTTCGCAATTCATACCCTTACGGAGGTTTAGATGGCCAAGGTCGAAGTTAAAGTGGACGAGGAGACCATTGAAAAAGAGCTGAACCCCTTCCTGGAAGCCACCCGCAAGGTGCTTCTGGCCGGCGTGGGCGTGGTTGCCCTGGCGCAGGAAGAGGCCGAGAGCTTTGTCAACAGGCTGGTCGAGCGCGGCGAGTTGGCCGAAAAGGACGGCCGCCAGCTCATCAAAGACCTGGTGGAGCGGCGCAAGAAGGTTGCCGAGCGGGCGCAAGAGGAAGCTACCGACCTCGACGTGCGCATCGAGCGCATCCTGCACCGGCTCAATGTGCCCACCAAGAATGACATCGACGCCCTTAGCCGCCAGATCACAGCGCTGACCAAGAAAGTTGACGAGCTAAAAAAGGCGCAGGGCTAGCCCCTGCCGGCGTCGTTAGCGAGGAGAAGGGTGGTCCAGACCGGGCCGGCCTTCTCCTCGTTGCATTGTACCGGTGACCGCGACTGCCTACCTCTCGCTCGGTAGTAATCTTGGCGACCGCCTGCAGCAGCTGCGCGGCGCTGTCGCCGCTCTGGAAAAAGCAGGCGTCTCTCTGCCCGCCCTCAGTCCGGTCTACGAAACGGCCCCCTGGGGTCACACCGACCAGCCGCCGTTCCTCAACATGGCGGCCGCCGCCCGCACCAACCTGCCGCCGCTGGAGCTGCTGCGCCTGCTCAAGCAAATCGAACGCGAGCTGGGGCGCCAGCCGGCGGAGCGTTGGGGGCCGCGCCTGATCGACATCGACCTGCTCTTCTACGACGATCAGGTGGTCGAAGAGGATGAGCTGGTCGTGCCCCACCCGCGGCTGCACGAGCGCGCCTTCGTCCTCGTGCCCCTCGCCGAGATAGCCCCCGACTTTCGCCACCCGCGCCTGGGCGCGCCCGTCGCCGTCCTGCGCGATGAGCTGGGCGGCGCGCGCCACGGTATCCGCCGCCTGCCGCTCCCGCTGCTCTGGGGCCGGCGTACCCACGTCATGGGCATCGTCAACGTTACGCCCGACAGTTTCAGCGGCGATGGCGTCATGGCGCTGCGCGGGATGGACGCCGGCGCCGACGCCGACGCCGACGTAGACGCCGCCGTCTTCGTAGATGCCGCCGTCGCCCAGGCGCGCGCCTTCGCCGCCGCGGGCGCCGACATTCTCGACGTCGGCGGCGAGAGCACGCGCCCCGGCAGCCAGCCGCTGGACGAGGCGGAAGAGATGGCCCGCGTCCTGCCGGTAATCGCCGCGCTGCGCGCTGCCGTGGATCTGCCCATTTCTGTCGATACCTACCGCGCTGCGGTGGCCGCGGCGGCGCTGGCGGCCGGCGCCGACTGGATTAACGACGTCTGGGGCCTGCGCATGGACCCGCAGATGGCGCCCCTGGTCGCCGAGACGGGCGCGCCGGTGGTCATCATGCACAACCGCAGCCGCCCGCGCGACGTGGCGCAGGAGCAGCGGCTGGGCGGCCGCTACGTCGGCGTCGCCTACGACGATTTGCTGGCCGACATCTGCCGCGAGCTGCAGGCCAGCGTCGATTTGGCCCTCTCCTACGGCGTGCAGCCGGAGCAGATCATCGTAGATCCTGGCGTCGGCTTTGGCAAGACGGTCTCCCAGAATCTGCAGATTATCGACGGGCTGCGTCAGGTGCGGGCGCTGGGCTACCCGGTGCTGCTGGGGCCATCACGCAAGTCCTTTATCGGCTATACGCTCGACCTGCCGCCCGAGGAGCGGATGGAGGGCACGGCCGCTACCGTCGCCATCGGCATCGACCGCGGCGCCGACGTGGTGCGCGTGCACGACGTCGGCTCGCTGGTGCGGGTGGCGCGTATGACCGATCACATCGTGCGTCGCCAGACCTGACAGGTCTCGCCGGGAAGCCGCTCACACCAGACCTGACAGGTCTCCAAGACCTATCAGGTCTCACCGGAAAGGCAAGGCCAGAACATCAATAAGAGGTGATGATCATGCTCGATTTTACACTTGATCAGGAACAGGAAATGCTGGAGCGCACCGTCATGCGCTTTGCCGAAGAACGGATGCGCAAGCTCTTTCGCGACGCCGAGGAAGAGGGCCGGCTGCCGCAGCCCGTCGTCCAGGCCGGCTGGGAAATTGGCCTGCTGCCCACCGGCCTGCCCGAGCAGTTTGGCGGCTTTGGCGAATACAGCGCCGTCACCAACGCCGTCGCCGTGGAAGCGCTGGCCTGGGGCGATCTGGCGCTGACGCTGGCTATTCTGACGCCCAATCTGGTCGCCATACCGCTTATGCTCTGCGGCACGCCGGCGCAGCAGGAAGCCTACCTGCCCGCTTTCGCCGCCGAGCAGCCGCCGGCTGTGACCGCCGCGCTCGTCGAGCCGCGCCTCAAGTGGAACCCGCGGGCGCTGGAGACGAC
>CAZOGK010000005.1:38188-67979 GCA_964579295.1 uncultured Ardenticatenaceae bacterium | reverse complement strand
CCGCCGCGCTCGTCGAGCCGCGCCTCAAGTGGAACCCGCGGGCGCTGGAGACGACCGCCGTCGCTGACAACGGCGACTACCTGCTCAACGGCGTCAAGGCGCTCGTTCCCCTGGCCGATAGCGCCGAGCTATTCCTCGTCTACGCTTCCGAAAGACCTGACAGGTCTCCAAGTCCTGTCAGCTCTGCTGGCGAGACCCAGGCCTTCCTCATCCCCGCCGGGACGGAAGGGCTCACCATCGGCCCGCGCGAGCGGACGATGGGTGTGGGCGCGCTGCCGCTCTATCGCGTCGAGCTGAACGCTGTGCGCGTGCCGGCGGCAAACAGGCTGGGCGGCGAGCAGGGCATTGACTTTGGCCTGCTGCTCAACCACAGCCGGGTCGCGCTCGGCGCCGCCGCCGTGGGTGTGGCCCGCGCCGGCTACGAGTACGCCCGCGAATACGCCAAGCAGCGCGTCCAGTTTGGCGAGCCGATTGCCCATCGCCAGTCGATTGCCTTCATGCTGGCGGAGATGGCTATTGACGTCGAAGCGGCGCGCCTGCTCGTCTGGGAAGCCGCCTGGAAGCTGGACCAGGGCCAGGACGCTACGCGCGAGATAACGGTGATGAAGCAGTACGTGGACCGGATTGTGCTGGACACCGCCGACCGCGCCGTGCAGGCGCTTGGTGGCTACGGCTACATCCGCGAATACCCGGTCGAGCTCTGGCTGCGCAACGCCCGTGGCTTCGCGCATTTTGATGGATTAGCAATGATTTAGCTGCTAGCCATTAGCAATGAGCCTTTAGCCAAAGGCTAAAGGCCAAAAGCTAAGAGCTAAAAGCTGGAGGCCTTTATGATTAGCTTCGCAATGCCCGAACGAATCACGAACGAGCTGCAGATGGCGGAGATGGTGGCGCGGCAGGTGATGCGGCCCAACTCGCGCAAGTATGACGAGCAGGAGCACGAGCGACCTGTCGAATATATCAATATCATGTGGCAGGTGCTGCGCGAGCAAAACAAGCGCCGCTACGAAAAGTCGCTGCAGCAAAACGGCAATGGCTCGCGCCCGCCGCGTGAAGGCCCCAACTGGTCTATCGTGCGGCTCATCGCCATGGTGGAGATGCTGAGCTGGGGCGACGCCGGCATGTACCTCTGCACGCCCGACCCGCTGCTCGGCGGCGCCGCCGTCGAGGCGGTGGGCACGCCCGCACAGAAGGCGCGCTTCCTCAAGAAGTTTGGCGAGGGCGACCCCAAGTGGGGCGCCATGGCGATTACCGAGCCCGGCGCCGGCAGCGATAACAGCGCCATGCGCACCACCGCCGTTTTCGACCCGGAGACCGATGAGTGGGTGCTCAACGGCGAGAAGATCTTCATCACCAACGGCAAGCTGGCCCTGGACGAGTCGGATGGCTTCTGCGTCGTCTGGGCCACGGTGGACCCCGGCGCCGGGCGCAGCGGCATCAAGAGCTTTGTCGTCGAGCGCGGCACGCCCGGCGTGAGCATTGCCAAGCAGGAGCATAAGCTGGGCATCCGCGTCAGCGACACGGTGAGCCTCGTCTTCACCAACGCCCGCGTGCCCGCCGACAACCTGCTGGGCACAGCCGAGGTGAAAGAGCGCGAGACGACCGAGGGCTTCAAAGGCGCCATGAAGACCTTCGACGCCAGCCGGCCGGCCGTAGCTGCCAGCGCCGTGGGCGTGGCCCGCGCCGCGCTGGAGCTGGCCCAGGAAAAGCTGGCTGACGAGGGCATTAAAGTCGATTATACTAAGCCTGCCCATGAGATGAGCGCCTACGAGCGCGACCTCATTGAGATGGAGGCCCGGCAGAAAGCAGCCTGGCTGCTCACCCTGAAGTCAGTTGTCGAGATGGCCCACGGCCAGAGCAACCGCCTTTCGGCCAGCATGGCCAAAGCCCGCGCCGGCGAGACGGCGACCTACGTCACGCAGAAGACCGTCGAGCTGCTCGGCCCGCTCGGCTACACGCGCGAACACCTGGCCGAGAAGTGGATGCGCGATGCCAAGATTAACGACATCTATGAGGGCACCAAGCAGATCAACACCCTCATCGTCGCCCGCAGCATCCTCGGCTATACCCGGCGCGAGCTTAAGTAGCGCGCCGCTTCATCTCAGCGCGGCGAGGAATCGCCACCGGCCTGCGCCCGTGGCGATTCCTCGCTCGCCAACTATTCGTCGTGCGACCAGCAGCGGAGGCCGGCTGTGGACCTTTTTGACCTGAGCGGCAGGGTAGCTATCGTCAGCGGCGCCTCGCGCGGCATTGGCGAGGCCATTGCCCGTGCCTACGCCGCCGCCGGCGCCAGCGTCGTCATCAGCAGCCGCAAGCAAGAGAACGTGGACCCGGTGGCCGCGGCCATCAACGAGGAACACCCCGGCCGCGCCCTGGCCGTGGCCGCCCACGCCGGGCAGCCGGACGCCGCCCAGGCGCTGGTCGCCGCCGCCGTGGACCATTTCGGCCGGCTGGATATTGCCGTCAACAACGCCGCTACCAATCCCCACTTCGGCCCTATACTCAACTCGGAGCCGTGGCAGTGGGATAAGATACTCGAAGTCAACGTCAAGGGTTATTTCTGGTTGGCGCAGGCCGCGGCGCAGCATATGCAGGAGCGCGGCGGTGGCAAAATCATCAACGTCGCCAGCGTCGCCGGCCTGGAGCCGGGCCCGATGATGGGCATCTACAGCGTCAGCAAGGCGGCCGTGCTGATGATGACGAAGGTGCTGGCCGTGGAGCTGGCCGGCGCCAATATCCAGGTCAACGCCCTGGCGCCCGGCTTCGTCAAGACCCGCTTTAGCGCCGCCATCTGGGATAACCCGATGCTCAATAAGCATATCATCCGCCGCACGCCAGCCGGCCGTATCGCCGAGCCGGAAGAGCTGGCCGGCGTCGCCCTTTATCTGGCCGCGCCGGCCAGCAGCTATACCACGGGCGCCGTCTTCACCATCGACGGCGGCTACACCCTGACCTGAGCGCCGGCCGCGCGGCGGCGGAAAAGGAGAACCTGCTGTGAAGCGACCATTGCCACACGTCCGTATCGTCACCGACAACGGCGATACCCTGCTCATCCGGCGCGAGGCGCTGCAAAGCCTGCTGCACTCGCTCGACCGCCTGGCGAGCGGCCGGCGGCGCCCGGCGACCAGCCAGAGCAAAAAGTAGTACCCACACAAGGAGGCCTCCATGAGCTATCAGATCGAGAAAGTGGCCGTCATCGGCGCCGGCGCAATGGGCGGCGGCATTGCCGCCCACCTCGCCAACATCGGCATCCCCGTGCTGCTGCTCGACATCGTACCCTTTGACCTCAAGCCGGAAGAGCAGGACGACCCGGCGGCGCGCAACCGCATCGTCCGCGCCGGTTATGAGCGCATGGCCGGCGCCCGCCCGGCTAACCTGGCGCGCGAGGACCGCGCCCGCTTCATCGAGCTGGGCAACACCGAAGACGACCTGCACCGTGTGGCCGAGTGCGACTGGATTGTCGAGGCCATCATCGAGCAGCTAGCCCCGAAACAGGAGCTGATGGCCCGCCTGGAGCGGGTGCGCAAGCCCGGCAGCATCATCGCCAGCAACACCTCCGGCATCCCCATTAACGAGATAGCCGCCGGCCGCTCCGATGATTTCCGCGCCCACTTCCTGGGCGCCCACTTCTTCAACCCGCCGCGCTACATGCCGCTGCTGGAGATTATCCCCACGGCCGACACCAGCCCGGACGTTGTCGATTTCATGGTCGATTTCGGCCGCAACGTGCTCGGCAAAGGCGTCGTCATCGCCAAAGACACGCCTAACTTCATCGCCAACCGCTTCTTCAGCATCTCCGGCGCCTACGCCATGGAACACGCGCTGGCCGAAGGCTTCACCATCGAGGAAGTGGATAACCTGACTGGCCCGCTCATCGGCCGCCCCAAGACAGCTACCTTCCGCCTGCTCGACCTGGTGGGCCTCGACGTGATGGCCCACGTCAACACCAATCTCTACGAGGCCATCGCGCACGACCCGTTCCGCGATGTGCTGCGCGGCGAGCACGCGCCGCGGCTGGGCCAGAAGATGGTCGAGAAAGGCTGGCTGGGCAATAAGGCCGGCCAGGGCTTCTACAAGATGACGATGGTCGACGGCGAGCGCCAGTTCTGGACGATTGACCCGCAGACGCTCACCTACCGGCCGCCGGCCTCGGTGCGCTTTGAGTCGGTGGGCAAGGTGCGCAAAATCGAGAATCTGGGCGAGCGGCTGCGCGCGCTGCTGGCGCAGGATGACCGCGCCGCCGACTACGTGCGCAACGTCATCTACTACAGCCTCAGCTACGCCAGCCACGTCACGCCGGAGATTGCCTATTGCCTGCAGGATATTGACGATGCCATGCGCTGGGGCTTCAGCCACGAGGCCGGCCCCTTTGAAATCTGGGATATGCTGGGCGTCGCCGACACGGCGCAGAAGATGGAAGAGGCCGGCTTTACCGTCGCCGCCTGGGTGCGCGAGATGCTCGACGCCGGCCACGAGCAGTTCTACCAGAACGGCGCCTACTACGACTTCGTCAGCTGCCGCTATCTCTCCGCCGCCAGCGACCCCAACCTGATACACATCGACAGGCTGCGCGACGAGGGCCGGGTCGTGGCCCGCAAAGACGGCGCCAGCCTGCTCGATATGGGCGACGGCGTGCTGCTGCTGGAGTTCCACAGCAAGATGAACGCCATCGACCAGGATATCATCGACATGAGCTTCACCGCCCTGGAGCGGCTGCAGAGCGACTTCGACGCGCTTGTCGTCGGCAACCAGGGCGACAACTTCAGCGTGGGCGCTAACCTGGCCCTGGTCGGCATCGCCGCCGCCCAGGGTATGTGGGACAGCCTCGACCAGACGGTGCGACAGCTGCAGAGCGCCGCCATGCGCCTGCGCCACGCGCCCCGGCCGGTGGTCACCGCCATCCACGGCATGGCCCTCGGCGGCGGCGCGGAGATGGCGATGGCCGGTTGGGAGAGCGTCGCCGCGCATGAGAGCTATATGGGCCTGGTCGAGGTCGGCGTCGGCGTCATCCCCGCCGGCAGCGGCTGCAAGGAGCTGCTGCGGCGCAAGGTCAACCCGGTCATGCGCACCGCGAACGCCGACGTGCTGCCGCCGCTGCAGGCCGTCTTCGAGCAGATTGCCCTGGCGAAAGTGGGCGAAAGCGCCTGGCAGGCCAAAGCGCTCGGCTACCTGAACCCCCATGACACGATTGTCATGAACGGCAATCACCGGCTCGCCGTCGCCAAACAGCGCGCCCGCCAGCTCGCCGACATCGGCGCCCGCCCGCCCGAAGAAGAGCCGATTTACGCCGCCGGCCTCACCAGCCTGGCCGCCCTGCAGCTCGGCGTGCAGAGCTTTGTCTGGGGTAATTACGCCAGCGAGCACGACGCCCTCATCAGCCGCAAGCTGGCCTGGGTTCTCTGCGGCGGCGACCTGAGCGCGCCGGCCTGGGTCGATCCCTGGTACATTCTCGACCTGGAGCGCGAGGCCTTCCTCTCGCTGCTGGGCGAGGAAAAGACGCGCCAGCGCATCATGCACATGCTGCAGACGGGTAAGCCGCTGCGAAACTAGTACGCCCCCGGGTGACCGGCAGTTCGCAACTGCTGGTCACCTGAGGCAGACTGAGAGACCAACTACCGAGGAGTAATCAGGAATGACCAGAGAAGCAGTCATTGTCGCCGGGGCCCGTACCGCTGTCGGCCGCGCTAAGAAGGGCGTCACCCGTAACACCCGTTCCGACGAGATGGCGGCCGCCGTCATCCAGGAGCTGCTGCGCCGCGCGCCGGCCCTCGACCCCGACGAAATCGACGACGTCATCATCGGCTGTGCTATGCCCGAGGGCGTCCAGGGCCTGAATATGGCCCGCAGCATTGCCCTGCGCGCCGGCATCCCCGACAGCGTGCCCGCCGTCACCGTCAACCGCTTTTGCAGCAGCGGCCTGCAGACCATCGCCATGGCCGCCGAGCGCATCATTGCCAACGGCGCCGACGTGATCATTGCCGGCGGCGCGGAGACGATGAGCCTGGTGCCTATGACCGGCTTCCGCGTCGCGCCCAACCCCTGGCTGGTGGAGCATGCGCCGGAAGCCTACATGGGCATGGGCCTCACCGCCGAGCGCGTGGCCGCCGAGTTCGAGGTATCGCGCCAGGCGCAGGACGAATATGCCCTGCGCAGCCACCAGAAGGCGGCCCGCGCCCAGGACGAGCAGCGCTTCGCCGGCCAGATTGTGCCGCTGGAGATTGAGGAAGTGACGGCCCACAACGGCTCGGTCGAGCGGCGCACCTTCACCCTGGACCAGGATGAGCACGTGCGCCGCGACACCAACCTGGAAAGCCTGGCGAAGCTGCGCCCTGTCTTCCAGCAGGGCGGCACCGTCACCGCCGGCAACAGCAGCCCGCTCAGCGACGGCGCCGCCGCCGTGCTCGTCATGGAGCGCACCCGCGCCGAGGCGCTGGGCCTCAAGCCGCTGTTGCGTTTCGTCGGCTTCGGCGTCGCCGGCGTCCGCCCCGACATCATGGGCATCGGCCCGGTCGCCGCCGTGCCGCGCGTCATGCAGCGCACCGGCCTCAGCCTGTCCGAGATGGACTTCGTGGAGCTGAACGAAGCCTTTGCCTCCCAGGCCGTGGCCGTGGTGCGCGACCTGGGCATCGACGAAGAAAAGCTGAACGTAGACGGCGGCGCCATTGCCCTGGGCCACCCCCTGGGGGCCTCTGGCGCCAAGCTGACAGTGCAGCTCATGGACCAGCTACTGCGCCACAATGCCCAGTTTGGGCTGGTCACCATGTGCGTCGGCGGCGGTATGGGCGCCGCCGGCATTTTTGAGAATATCAGCCGCTAACCATCGTACTATGGGGGAGGCGTAGCGGCGCGCCTCCCCCTCTTTTCCCTCTACTCACGACGGCCGCGGATGCGACCCGGATTTCTCATTGCCCGTTGATCTCTCCACCTTTATAATGGCGGGAACCGGGGCAGGGCGCCTTACCATTGGCGGGAATCATGAAACACGCGCTGCGACGAGCTAGAGGAGTGAACGGAGCTGAACTCGCGGAACGAGCCTGAAGCTGCCCACGAGGCCGCCGCCGACGCGGGCGACCCGGCGCTCCTGGTTTTCCAGGCCAGCCCGGTCGCTATGGCTATTGCGCCGTCCCTCTCCGAACCCTTCCTCGAAGCCAACCAGAGCTTTCTCACCCTCACCGGCTGGAGCCGCCAGCAGCTCGTCGGCGCCACCGGCGCCGGCCTCGAGCTTTGGCCTGACCCGGCGCAGCTTGCCACGCTGCAGCAGCGGCTGGCCCAGGAACCGACGCTGCATAACGTCCAGACCCAGATCCGCACTCGCGGCGGCGCGCTGCGCACCGTGCTCGCCTCCTTCACCCACTTTGACTATGCCGGCCGGCCGGCGCTGCTGACCACCTTCTGGGACATCACCGACCGCCAGGAGAGCGTCTCACGGCAGGCCGAGCTAATGGAGCTGGCGATTGCCCTGCGCGGCGGCGGCGATAGCCAGGGCCTGGCCAGCATCGCCATCGTCTACCTGGAGGAGATATTCCAGGCCGAAGGCGCCGTTATTGCCGTGCAGGCGCCGGCCGCGCCCGACGGCATGCTGGAGGTAGCGCGCGGCCGGGGCGAGGAGCTGCTGGCCCCACTCTACGCCCGCCGTCTGCACCGCCGCGCGTTCGGCCAGGGCGAGCGCTACGCCGGGCTGGCCCATTGGGCCGGCGACCCACGGCCCTACGCCTATGGCCAGCCGCTGCCGGCGGCGGCGGCCACGGTTGGCGTGCTCTGGCTCTTCACCGCCGCGCCGCTGCCGCCCGCCGCCCGCCGCCTGCTGCAGACGGCCACCGAGCTGGTGGCCGCCGCCCTCTACCGCTCCCACCTGCGCAGTGAGTCGGAAGAAGAAGCGCAGCAGCTGCGGCGCGTCCTCGAAGCGCTGCAGGTTGGCATCCTCCTGCTCGACCCGCGCGGTTTTATTCTGCTTTCCAACTGGCTCGGCGCCTACTATCTCAACCTGCTGGCTGGCGGCGTCCCGGCCGAGCCGCTGACCCGGCTCGGCGAGCGCCCCCTCTCCTTCTACGCCGCGGCCACCGGCGAGAGCGTCATCCACGACCTCGTCATTGGCGACCGCCGCCTGGCCGTGCGCCTGCTGCCCACCGGCGAAGAGAGCGGCTACCAGATTCTCACCATGACCGACGTGACCAATCTGCGCCGGGCGCAGGCGCGCCAGCTTGTCGAAAGCCGCCTGGCCTCGGTCGGTCGCCTTGCCGCCGGCATTGCCCACGAGTTCAATAACGTGCTGGCCTCGGCCACGCTGGAAGCCGACCTGCTGCTCCGCCAGCCGGACCTCTCCGCCGTCGCCGCGCGCCGTGTGCAGCAAATTCATAGCCAGATGGAGCGCGGCGCCCGCCTCGTGCAGCAGGTGCTGGATTTCAGCGAGCGCTCGCTTCTCATCCGGCAGCGCCTCTCCCTGGGCGCGTTGCTGCAGGAGATGGCCGGCGAGCTGCGCGCGCTGCTGCCCGGCGGCGTGCGCCTCAGCCTACCGCCGCCCGGCGACTTCTGGGTGGAGGGCGACCGGATGCGCCTGCAGACGATGCTGCGCAACCTGGCCCAGAACGCGGCCGAAGCGATGCCCGAAGGCGGCGAGCTGACCTTCTCGCTCGCCCATCTCTCGCTGGCCGAGCTGGACGACGGAATGCTGGCGCTGCAGGAAGAGAACGCCCCGCAGCAGTGGGTGCGGCTGGAAGTGCGCGATACCGGCCGGGGCATTGTCGCCCACGACCTGGAGCGTCTCTTTGACCCCTTCTATACCACGGCTAACCCGCTGACTCATCGCGGCCTCGGCCTGCCGCAGGCTTACGGCATCGCCCGCCAGCACGGCGGCCTGATGCAGGTCGCCAGCGAGCCCGGCGCCGGCGCGACCTTCACCGTCCTCCTTCCCGCCGCCGGCGAGCCATGAGCCGGCCACGCTTCCGTGTGGGCCTGGCCGGCTGGGGGCTGGCCGGGCGCTATTTCCACGCCCCCTTTATCGCCGCCACCCCCGGCCTGGAGCTGGCGGCGGTGGCAACCAGCCGCGAGCCGGAGCCGCATCTCTTTCCCGGGCTGACTACCGTCGCTACCTTTGCCGAGCTGCTGGCGCTGCCAGACGTCGACCTCGTGGTCGTCGCCACACCCAACCGGCTGCACGTGGCGCAGGCGCGCGCCGCCCTGGAGGCCGGCCGCCACGTCGTCGTCGAGAAGCCGGTCGCCCCGGACAGCGCTGCTTGGGGCGGGCTGGTTGAGCTGGCCGCCGCGCGGCGACGCCTGCTTGTCCCTTTCCACAACCGCCGCTGGGATGGCGATTTCCGCACCGTGCGCGCCCTGGTGGAGCAGGGTCGCCTCGGCCCCGTCCACTTTTTCGCCAGCGTCTGGCCGCGCTACCGGCCGCATGTCAGCCCGCGCGCCGGCTGGAAGGAAGAAGCGGATCCGACCAGCGGCCTGCTCTATGACCTCGGCGCGCATCTGGTCGATCAGGCCCTCGTTCTCTTTGGCGAGCCGGCCGGCGTTACGGCCCGCGTCGCGCGGCTGCGCCCGGGCGCGATCAACGACGACTGGATGCGCCTCACCCTGGATTTCCCCGCCGGTGAGCGCCGGCCCACGCCCCTGACAGCCGTACTGGAAGTAGACTCGCTCAACGCTGCGCCCGGCCCCCGCTTCGAGCTGCGCGGGCGCGACGCGACCTTCACCAAGGTCGGCCTCGACCCGCAGGAAGCGGCGCTGCGCCAGGGGCGGATGCCCGGCGCGCCCGATTGGGGGCAAGAGCCGGAAGAGCAGTGGGGTATCCTGGCCGGGCCGGATGGGCTGCACGAGCGCGTCCCGACGCTGCCCGGCGACTACGGCGCCTTCTATCGCGGCCTCTACGCCGCCCTGGCCAACGGCGCGCCGCCGCCCGTCTCCCCCCACGAAGCGACCCGCCAGCTACAAATCCTCGAAGCCGCCCGCCCTTTGTCCTGACCCGCCCCCTTTGGCCGGGTTACAAATCCGGCCGACCACAAGCAGGTAGGGAAGGTTTCCAACCTGACAGGTCGGCTTGCCGGGTTACAAACCCAACCGACCACAAGCAGGTAGGTCAGGTTTCCAACCTGACAGGTCGCCAGAAACGGCGTTGCCCCTCTCCCCGATGAGTGCTTGCGACGTTGGTGGGGAGAGGGGCAACTGCTGTTAGGACCGCTTGCCGTTAGCGTCAAACGGAGGAGAAGATGGAGCACTTCTGCACGCCGTTCTATAATCATCATAGAATGATATCTCACGCTTTTCCATAGGACGCTGGGGCTATTTTTTATGGCCGCCGGCCGGAGCAACCGCCATGACAATTCAGGACGCCTACGACCGCTGGAGCCGCGAGTATGATAGCCAGGAGAACCGCACCCGCGACCTGGACGCCGCGCTGCTGCCCCGGCTGGCGCCGCCCCTCACCGGCCGCACCGTGGTCGAAGCCGGCTGCGGCACGGGCAAGAACAGCCAGTGGCTCGTCACGCGCTGCCGCCGCCTCGTCGGCCTCGACTTCAGCGCCGGCATGCTGCAGCGCGCACGCCGGCGCGTCGCGGCGCCCCACTTCCACCTGCTGCAGTGCGACGTCACCGCTCCCTGGCCGCTGCCCCCGGCCCTGGCCGGCGTCGTCCTCTTCAACCTCATCCTGGAGCACGTCGCCGACCTGGCGCCGGTCTTCCACCACGCCTTTCGCGTGCTGCAGCCGGGCGGCCAGCTTTACATCTCCGAATATCATCCGCAGCGGCTGGCGGCCGGCGGCGGCGCGACCATTGCCGGGGAAGGCGGCCTGGTCTTCGGCAGCTACCATAACAGTGTAGACGGCTACCTGGCGGCGCTGGCGACGGCCGGCTTCCAGGTCGATAACGTCCGCTCCTGGGGCGAGGAGCCGGGCGAGCCGCCGCGGCTGCTGACCGTGCACGCCACCCGGCCGGCCGCTCCACCGCCCTGAGACAGGTATGAGCGCCCCCTGACCGGTAGCCGCCGCCCCGCTACAATCCGGCGCTATGACGCCCTTCTATCGAGTGCGCCGCGCCTTTGTCTCGACGCCGCCCGGCTGGCCCCGCGCCGCCGCTGCTGCCTGGCGCTGGGCGCCGCTCGTCCTCTGGATGCTGCTCATCTTCGTCCTCTCGCACCAGCCAAAAGGGAGCATTCCCGACGCCGGCGATTGGGATTTGCTCGTGAAGAAAGGGGGCCACTTCCTCGGCTATGCCTTCCTCTGGCTGCTGGCCCGCCGCGCAGGCTTCACGCCCTGGGCGGCCTTGGCCCTGGCCGTCGCCTTTGCCCTCAGCGACGAGCTGCACCAGCGCTCCATCCCCGGCCGCAACGGCCAGCTACTGGACCTGCTCATCGACGCCGCCGGGGCGCTCACCGCGCTGATGGTGACCGCCCGCCTCCGTGAGTCCTGACAGCTTTCCACAACCTGTCAGCTCTTGGCCCCCGCGGCCCGGCCTCTCAATCCTCCCGCCTCAGCTGAATCGGCCCAAACATCGCCTCCTGGAAAGCGCGCACCTCGCGCCGCTTGATGAGCTCCAGAATCGCCAGCAGGGTGACGGCTACCTCGGTGCGGTCCGCCTGGCCGGAGAGCAGCTCGCGGAACTCGACCTGCGCCCGGCGCTGCAGCGTCTCGCGCACGTGGCCGAGCTGCCGCTCGATGGTGATGGGCCGCGGCTGCACCACGTCCACGCTCTGCTCGCGCGTCTCCGAGCGGGCCAGCACCCCCCGCAGCAGCGCCAGCAGCCCATCCAGCGTCACGTCGCTCAGGTCCGGCGCTGTCGCTACGCGCGGCGGCGGCGCCACGCGCAGGTAAGCGCGCAGCCCGGCCGCCTCGCGCGCGCCCAGCCATTGGGCCGCGTCCTTGATGCGCCGGTATTGGCGCAGCTGGCGCAGCAGGGCCGCGGCCGGGTCCTCCTCCGGCGCCTCGTCGCCCAGCAGGCTCGCCGGCGGCTGCGGCAACAGAGCCCGGCTCTTTATCAGCACCAGCCGCGCGCCAATCTCCAGGAAGTCGATCAGGTGCACCATGCGCTGTTCCCCGGCCGCCTGCTCCAGGCTCTCCACCTGCTCCAGATACTGCTCCGTCACCAGCGCCAGCGACACCGCCGTAATATCCAGCTCCTCCCGCTCAATCAGATGCAGCAGCAAATCCAACGGCCCTGTAAAAACGGCCGTCTCGATGCGGTAGCTGGGCGATTCGCGGATGGGATTAGGCATGACAGTGCGGTTAGCCCGTAGCCGTTAGCCATTAGCCAGAAGCTAGAGGCTAATTGCTAACAGCTAACGGCTCTCCAAAATGCAATACACAAACCCATTCATCTCCACCAGCTCCACCGTCTCATAGTTGCGGCCGATGGCGGCCAGCACCGGTGGCGGGTAGAACTGGGCGCGCAGGATGACCGTCTCGAAGGCGCGCTCGTCAAGCATGGCGACCATCTCCGTCAGGTCCACGGCGTCGTTCTTATACAGGTTCAATAGCTGCGTCGGGTTGGTCACCACCTCGCGCCCGGCGTAGAGGTTGAAGCCAGCCTCCTCGCTGAAGGCGGCGCGCTCGCCGGCCTGCACGTAGGCGGCAATGCGCCGGCCCGCCTCGCCGTCGGCGGCAGTGGGCGGGCGGCCCAGAAGACTCACCCCGGCGCTATCCACGTAAGGGACCGGCTGCGGCGGGCGCGGCGCGCTGCAGCTTGTCTGCGGCGCCACCATGGCTGTCGCCGGCTGGCCCAGCGCCGTAGCAATGCCGGCCAGCAGCGGCGTGTGCGTCGGCATGTGGAAGACGAGCCAGGCCTGCCAGAGAAAGAGCAGGGCCACCGCGCTCGTCGCCAGCGCCCGCAGCGCCGCTTTCCCGCTTGCCAGCTCCAGCACCCGGCCAAAGGCCAGGCCGGTGAGGATGCAGCTGGCGGCGATGGTCGTGGCAAAATAGCTCTCGCCGGCGCCCCACTTGCCCGCCGTCAGGCTGTTGACCAGGGTTACGGCAAACCAGATGCTGTAGACCGACAGCCGCTCGCCGTAAAGCTGGTAGAGGGCGTAGAGCGCGGCCACGACCGCCAGCACCGTATGCAGCCGGAACCACTGGCGCAGTAGCCCGGTCGCCTGGCCGGGGATGAACTCGTTGATGTTGGCGGTCACGGTGTTCGTCCACCAGTGGCCGCCGGTCGCCAGGTTGATGCCCACGAAGATGAGCGCCGTCGCCAGCAGAAAGCCGGCCGCCCAGACCACGGCGCGCAGCGGCCGGCGCAAAAAGAGAAAGATGAAGACGGCGGCAATGGTGGCGTAAGCCAGTTGTTTGGTATAGCCCGCCGCCAACAGCAGCGCCATCACCAACAGCAGCCCCAGCCAGCGCGGCCGGCCGTCCGCCTCCTCGCGCGCCATGACCCTGGCGACCAGTACCACCGCCAGCGTCTCCAGCATGACCATGAACATATGCTGGCGGAAGAGCGGCCCCACGTGGTAGACGTAGTTCGACGCCAGAAAGGCCAGCCCGGCCAGCGCCGCCAGCCACCAGCGACGGCGCCCGCTTTCCGTGTAGACCGCATAGCCGATGGCCGCCGCCGTCAGCAGCGTGCCCAGGTAGGTAACCAGCCGGCCGGTCCAATAATGCGGCCCGAAGAGCCAGACGAGGGGAACGACCACCAGGTGGTAGAGCGGCGGGTAGTTGGACGAGTAAAACGGGTATGTCTCGATGTCCCGGTAGGGCCACTGCCCCTGGCTGAGCAGGATGGTGTCGACCAGCTCATAGCCTTCCCCCTGGTCGTAGTCGAAGGGAAAGCGGAATAGCTGCACGGCGTAGTAGCTGTAGATAGCCAGGTAGCCCACAAAGACGAGCAGCGCCAGCCCCACCAGCAGGCGCGGCAGCCACTGCCAGGCGTTCCGTTCCGGCCGCGGCTCGGCGGCGACCACGCGCGTCATCCTCTCCGTCCCTCTAAGCGGGCCGCCGCCCCAGCGGCAGCAGCGTCAACCCCAGCAGCGCGAGCAGCCCGGCCCCACCCAGCGCCAGCCGCTGCGCCGGCCCAATACCCTGAAACTGCCCGGCGCCCAACAAATCCACCGCCAACAGCCCCACGGCCCCCGCTACCCCGATCACGATCATGAGAAACCCAAGCTGTCGCTTCGTCAATCCGGCACGCATAGTCCCCAATCATACCATAGGGGGAGGGTGCAAGGTACAGGGTACAAGTTGCAGGGTGAAAGGTGTAGGAGCGAACTGCAAATTGCAGAGTGCGAATGGCGGGTGAGCGTGATGGTGCGTTGCATTGTGTTGCGTGCAATGAATCATGTCCTGTACCTTGCACCCTGTACCCTGCACCCTAAACCCTGTACCTTGCACCGTGCCCCCCTTGCCATTCGCAATTCGCCATTCGCTTCCCCTTACACCTTACTATGGAACTACCCATTTTCCCTTTACAAGCCGGGCAAATCTGATATAATGCGGCCCTGTAAGAAAATCACCTGCCGCTGCGCGCAGCGGTTTTTTTATTATCTTGCGGCCACATCACGCCTGTCTTCCCACTCGCCGGCCGCGCTGAGTCACCAGTGTAGGATGGAGCATGACTACAGGATTGAAGCCCCACTTATTGACCCCGGAAGGCCTGGAGCGTATCCAGGAAGAGCTGAGCCGTCTGCGCACGGAGGGACGTGAGCGCATCGCCGAGCGCCTTGAGCGAGCCTTTGCCGACGGCCAGGACGACGAATTCGTGGACAACGCCGAGCTGGAAGCAGCCCGCCACGAGCAGTCGTTCCTGGAGGGGCGCATCCGCGAACTCGAGGAGATTCTCGGCAACTACGAGCTGATTGAGGATAGCAACGGCCCGCACGACCGGGTGCGCATTGGCGACCGCGTCACCGTGCGCGAGGAAGACGCCGACGAGTCTGAGACCTATCACCTGGTGGGCGCCGCCGAGGCCGACCCCGCCGCGGGCCGTATCTCCAATGAGAGCCCGCTGGGCAAGGCGCTGCTGGGCAAGAAAAAGGGCGAATCGGTGAAGGTCAGCGCCCCCAACGGCCTGATCAGCTTCCGGATCGTGAAGATCGGCTAGCTCGACAACCTTTCGCAGAGCAGAAGTCGTGACCCACGCCCCCCGGCGTGGGTCTTTTTTTTTGGGCTGTGCCCGCCGCGCGCTTTTCCCTATAATCCAGACGCTGGGGCGCAGAACGACGAGCGGAGTTGCATATGACCGAACCGACAGCCGGCGAGAACAGCGGCTGGCAGCCAAGCCAGCTAGAGCAGCAGCGCCTGGAGAAGCGGGCCCTGTTGCAGCAAGCGGGCATCGACCCCTATCCCCTGCGCGCGGCGCGCACTCACTCCAGCGCCGCGGCTATCGAGCTGTATGAGACGGCGGAGGCCGAGCAGCAGGCGGCCGGCGCCGGCGAGCCGGCCGACCACCTGGCCGTGACCGTGGCCGGGCGGCTGGTCAGCCTGCGCGACATGGGCAAGACGCTCTTCGCCCACGTCGAGGATGGCGCCGGGCGCATCCAGCTCTTCCTACGGCGCGATGCCGTGGGCGAGGAGGCCCACCAGCAGTTCCGCAAGCTGCTCGACCTCGGCGATTTTGTCGAGGCCAGCGGCGCCGTCTTCCGCACCCGCATGGGCGAAGTAAGCGTCAACGTCGCTTCCTGGCGGCTGCTGGCCAAGGCGATCAGCCCGCTGCCGGTCGCCAAGGAGCAGGAGGTGGACGGCGAGACGGTGCGCTACAGCGCCTTCAGCGACGTGGAAGAGCGCTACCGTCAGCGCTACGCCGACCTGGCCGTCAACCCGGAGGTGCGCGACATCTTCCGCACGCGCGCCCGGCTGGTGCGACTGCTGCGCGCCTTCCTTGACGACCACGGCTTTCTCGAAGTAGAGACGCCGGTGCTGCAGCCGCTCTACGGCGGCGCGGCGGCCCGCCCCTTTGTCACCTACCACAACCAGCTCAAGCAGGAGCTGTTTCTGCGCATCAGCTTTGAGCTCTACCTCAAGCGGCTCATCGTCGGCGGCTACGAGCGCGTCTACGAGATTGGCCGCGACTTCCGCAACGAGGGCGTGGACACCACACATAACCCGGAGTTCACCCAGCTGGAGTTTTACGCCGCCTACTGGGACTACCACGACGTCATGCGCTTCACCGAGAAGATGATCGCCTACGTCGCCCGCGAGCTAACCGGCTCCACCACCATTACCTACCAGGGCCATACTATCGACCTGGCGCCGCCCTGGGCGCGCATTACCCTGCGCGATGCCATCAGGCAGTTCGCCGAAATCGATTACATGGAGCACGAGACGGCGGAGGAGCTGGCGGTCGCCATTCGCTCCGGCGGCGGTCACGCCCGCGAGGGCGTGAGCTGGGGCAAGCTGGTCGATGGCCTGCTCGGCGACTACGTGGAGCCGAATCTCATCCAGCCCACCTTTATCACCGATTACCCGCGCGACATCAGCCCGCTCGCCAAGCGTATCCCCGGCGACCCGCGCCATACCGAGCGCTTTGAGTTTTTCATTGCCGGCATGGAGATGGGCAACGCTTTTACCGAGCTAAACGACCCCGTCGACCAGCGCGCCCGCTTCGAGGAGATGCAGCGGCTGCACGCCGGCGACGTCGAAGAAGCTCATCCTATCGACGAGGATTACCTGCGCGCCCTACGCTACGGCATGCCCCCCACCGGCGGCTTCGGTACCGGCGTCGACCGGCTGGCGATGCTTTTCACCAATACGACCAGTATCCGCGAGGTGCTCCTCTTTCCACACCTGCGCTCCCGCGAATAACGACTGAAGTCGTTACTACAAGGTCGCCCTGGTAGTGGCGACTTCAGTCGCTCCGGCATCACCGCAGAATCGGTAGGTCGGGTTTGTAACCCGACAACGCCGCGCCGGTTGCACCGCGCATCGTCGGGTTGGAAACCCGACCTACCTCTCTACACGCCGGTTAGGTCGGCTTTTCAACCACGGCGGGTTGCGACATCACCCGCTGATACAATCCCTTATCCCGCGTCATCAGCCCCATCTCGATGAAGCCGCGCCGGATACTGGCAACGTCCTCATGGAAATCCCACAGAATCTGGTTCACTTCCTGCTCGGTGTAGACACGTTCCGGCTCAAACGACTGCACCAGATGCGCCAGCACCACCTGCCACTTCTTGAGCTGCGCCGGAATGTGCGTCAGCCGCCCGTGGCGGAAGAAGTTCTTCAGTACTTTCGCCTGGTAGGCGTCCATTTCTACCTGCTCCGGCAGGGTCGTCGCCGCAATCTGCACCAGATCGCCCAGCCGCTGCCCCCACACCTCGCCGGTGAGCGAGTAGGTCTGGTAATACTGCTCCTTTTGCGAGCGCAGCACGCCGGCGTCGGTCAGCTTCTTGAGGTGGTGCGAAATCGTCGCCGGGTTCAGCTCCAGGATTTCGGCCAGCTCTTCGCCGTGGCGCGGCTGGATGCGGATGAGATTGAGGATGAGCAGCCGTACCGGGTGGCCGAGCGCCTTGAACAGGGCCGCGCGCGCTTCCAGATCTGCTTCGTTACTTTTCACCATCATCACGCACCTCACTGGCCCGCTGCACAGCCCGGATACATTGGTCCAGGATGGCGCGGGCATGCTTCATCACTTCCATCTTGATCTGGCGGCGGATCACCTCTTCGCGGTCATTCATGGCGCGGGCCAGCTCCAGCTCACTTTGCGTGTGGGCCAGGAAGGAGTCCGTGAGTTCCCAGAAATGAGCGCGTACAGTGTTCACCGCCGCCTCCCCTTCAGTGTTCATGCCACACCTCCAGTTTGATTTGAGAAATATCAAACCGGAATTATAGAATCTAATTTGATGTTTGTCAAGTTAGATGAAGATACTTAACGCTTCGGCGCCTGCACCACCAGCGCTCCCACCGCCGCCAGCGCCAGTCCGGCCAGCTCCCGCTGTCCCGGCCGCTCGCCCAGGAATAGCCAGGCGAGGATAGCAACCTGGATGAGCATCGTGTTGTTGATGACGCTGCTGACCACGGCCGGCAGCGTGCGCAGCGTGTGGTTCCACAGGGTAAAGGCCAGCGCCGTGTTGACCGCGGCCAGCCAGCCGATAATCAGCCAGGAGCGGGCCGAGAGCGGCGGCAGCCCCTGCAGCCGCACGCCCAGCGCCAGCAAGACGCCGCTGCCCACCGCCATCGTTACCGCTGTCACCATGAGCGCCGGTATCTGCTGGCTGCGGTTGATTGCCCGCCCCAGCAGCGAGGAGACACAGTTGGCCCCCAGCGACAGCAGCCCAATCGCCAGCCCGAACCCGAGGCCGGCCGGCAGCTCCAGACCAAAGTAAAGGAGCGCCCCGGCCAGGAAGACAACCAGGCCCGCCCACTGCGCCGGGCGCAGCGGCTCGCCCAGGGTCAGCCCGCTGAGCAGCGCGACGGCAATTGGCGTAAAGCTCAGCAGCAGGCTCAGCGTCACCGCCGGCAGCAGCGCCAGCGCCATAAACTGCGTGCCCTGCGTCACCGTGTAGCCGGTCAGGCCCAGGGCGATCAGCGAGAGAAGCTGCCGCCGGCTCAGGCTGCGCCAGTTCACATCACGCCGGGCATGGCGCGCCACCCAGGGCAGCAGCAGCAAACAGGCCAGCGCATAACGCAGTCCGGCAAACGTGAGCGGTGGAATCTCCTCCAGCCCCCACTTAATCAGCACCCAGGAAGTAGACCAGAGAAACGTGACAAACAGCGCCTGAGCGGCAGCGCGGCGGTAGCTGGCTTCACGGGGTGGCATGAAAGGGTATCGGTCCTGAGCCATAAGCCGTAAGCCAGAGGCTTACGGCTTACGACTTAGAGCTTAAGACTGGCTACAGCGCTATCTCCGCCCGCAACAGATCCTCTTCACGCTCAAAGCTGAAGCCCAGCTCTTCCGCGATGCGGCGCATGGGGCGGTTTTCCGGCAGCATGTAGGCCATCACGCGCCGGATGCCCTCGTTGCGTGCGTAGTCCAGCAGCTTCTCCAGCAGTATCCGGCCGATGCCCTGCCCCTGGTAATCGTCGCTGACCAGCAGGGCAAACTCGGCGTCCTGCGGGTTGTTCATGCGGCTGAGACGGCCCACGCCGATAATCTCCCGCTTGCCCGTCTCCGGGTGGGCGCGCGTGACCACCAGCGCCATCTCGCGATCGTAGTCGATAAAGCAGATGCGCGTCAGCCGGTCGTGCTGGGTGCGCTGGTCCAGATTGAGCGCCCGGAAGTAGCGCATATAGACGCTGTGCTCCGAAAGCGGCCTGTGGAAATCGACCAGCAGCGGCTCGTCTTCGGGCCGGATGGGCCGGATGCGCACCCGTGTGCCATCCTCCGTCGTCCAATCATCCACGTACTGGGTCGGGTAGGGGCGGATAGCCAGCCGCGGCAGCTCCTCCTGGCTCACCTCCGGTCCGTAGAGCACGACGCGGGCGTCCAGGGCCACGATCTGCTTCGCCGAAGCCAGCAGCGGGTTGATGTCAATCTCCCGAATCCAGGGCATGTCGGCCACCAGCCAGCTAAAGCGCACCAGCAGCTTATCCAGCTCCGCCAGGTCCACCGGGTCGCGCCCGCGCACGCCTTCCAGCGCCTCGTAAATCTTGGTGCGCTGCATCATGCGCCGCGCCAGCGTCGTGGTCAGCGGCGGCAACCCCAGCGCCCGGTCCTTAAAGACCTCCACCAGCGTGCCGCCGCTGCCAAAGAGCAGCACCGGCCCAAACTGCGCGTCGGGGCTGCTGCCCACGATCAGCTCATAGGCCTCGCTCAAATCAACCATCGGCTGCACGGTCACGCCGTGGAAATGCTCCGGCCCCTCGATGCGGCCGACTGCCTCTTCGATGGCATCATAGGCGGCGCGCACCGCGTCAGCATCGGGCAGGTTAAGGCGCACGCCGCCGACGTCTGTCTTGTGCGTAATCGTCTTGCTGTTCAGCTTGACCACCACCGGGTAGCCAATCTCCCCGGCCAGGGCCACCGCCTCGTCCGCTGTCTCTGCCAGCCGGGTCTCCACGACGGGGATGTCGTAAGCCGCCAGCACCTGCTTGGACTCATATTCGGTGAGAATGAGGCGACCGCTCTCGCGCGCGTCGACGATGATGCGGCGCGCGTCCTCGTGCGCCTTCATCACTTCCTGCTCCTCCATCGGCAGCTGCGGCGTCTCATAGAGAATGCGCAGGTTGCGGTCGTAGCGCCACATATAGTTGAAGAGGCGCGCTGCCGTATCCGGGTAGGGGAAGGTGGGAATGTTGCTGCGGTTGAGGATAGACTCGCCGGCGGCCACGTCCGCGCCGCCCATCCAGCTTGCCAGCAGCGGCTTGCCCGGAATGCGCGCATATTTGCGCAGCGCTTCCGCCGTCTGCGTTGGGTCGGTCATCGCCTGCGGCGTGAGGATAACCATCAGGCCGTCGCTGTTGGGGTCGTGCGCCAGAATCTCCAGCGTCTTTACGTAGCGGTCGGGCGAGGCGTCGCCCAGAATGTCTACCGGGTTGCCGCGGCTCCACGGTCCCGGCAGCAGCTCGTTAAGCGCTTCCATCGTCTCTGGCGTCAGCCTGGTCAGCTCGCCGTCGCCCATGATGAGCGCATCGGTCGCCAGCACGCCCGGCCCGCCGGCGTTGGTGATGATGGTCAGCCGCCGCCCGCCGGGGCGCGGCTGCTTGGCCAGCACTTCGGCCATGTTAAAGAGGTCGTTGATGTTCTGCACGCGCAGCACGCCACTGCGGCGGAAGGCGGCTTCCAGCACCTCGTCGCTGCCGGTCAGGCTGCCCGTGTGGCTGGCGGCGGCCTGAGCGGCGGCCTCGGTGCGGCCCGGCTTTATGACGATAATCGGCTTGGTCAGCGCCACCTCACGCGCCGCGCTCATAAAGCTGCGCGCGTCGCCAATCGACTCCATGTAGATGACGATGCTTTCCGTGCGCGTGTCGTTGCCCAGATAGTAGATCAGGTCGCCCCAGTCCACGTCGAGCATGGAGCCAATGCTGACAAAGGCGCTGAAGCCGACATTCTCCTGCAGGCTCCAGTCGAGCACGGCGGTGAGCAGCGCCCCGCTCTGGCTGATAAAGCCGACCGTGCCCGGATTCGCCATGCGCGAGGCAAAGGTGGCGTTGAGTCCGGTGGGCGGCATCATCACGCCCAGGCAGTTCGGGCCGATAATGCGCATATTGCCCTCTTTCGCCTTCTCCAGAATCTGCCGCTCCAGCTCCACGCCCTCGGGGCCAATCTCCTTAAAGCCGGCGGAGATAATAATGGCGCCGGGGATGCCCAGCTCGACGGCTTCGGCAATGATGCCCGGCACCGTGCGCGCCGGCGTTACCACCACAATCAGGTCCACGCGCTCCGGCAAGTCGCTCAGGCTCGGGTAGGCGCGCACGCCCAGCACGCTGGCCCGTTTGGGGTTCACCGGGTAAACAGTGCCGCCGAACGGCGTGGACAGCAGGTTCTGCATCAGCGTGCGGCCAACGCTGCCCTCGCTTTCCGTGGCGCCGACGACGGCGACGCTGCTCGGGTGGAAGATGGCGTCCAGCGGCTGCGTGGTATAGCGCAGGAAATCGTGCGCCGACTCTGGCGTCGTCGCCTTCACTTTTCTCGATCCAATCATGGTGGTTACTCCTTAGTATGGCTACAGGGCCGGCCAGGCGCCGCGCGGCGCGCCGCGCGCGTATTTCCGTACCTATCCCCCGCTCCCAACCTAGTATAACACGCGAGTTACGAGGTGCGAGGGGTTGGGTACGGGACCACGATGCACGTTACAATGTGCAAGATGCAAGGTACACATGCGCTGATATGCCCAACCTTGCCCCTTTACGCCATTCCCCATTCGCAATCTGCAATTTGCAATTTGCAATTCGCTACTCCCTGTACCTGCCCTCGCGTCTTTTCGCCTCCCCACCCCAATTGTCGCTATAATCGGCCCCGGTCTGACACTGCCGGCGTCTATTCTGTGCCAGGAATAGCACCATCAGGAGTGCCTTATGCCCCATCCGACCAATATCACCGCCGACCGCAGCGCGCGGCTGCTAACCATTACGTGGGATAACGGCCATATCAGCGCCTACCCGTTTGCCGGCCTGCGCGCGGTCTGCCCGTGCGTCACCTGCAAAGGCGGCCACGAGCACATGGGCGGCCCGCCCGACCCGGCGGAGGTGCGCGACACCCCGCCCGGCGACCTTACCCTGCACGATGTGCAGCCGGTGGGCAGTTACGCCCTCCAGTTCTACTGGAGCGACGGTCACAACAGCGGCATTTACACCTGGGATTACCTGCGCGCCGCCTGTCCCTGCCCGCACTGCCTGCCGCAGTAAACCGCCGGCGCCCACCCATGCCCGGCGTCATGGCGCCCACATGAAGCTTTCAGTCTTGATTCGGCAACTGCTCTGGCGAACGAATGAATTCGTTACGACTTTAATTCCCCTGATAGTAGCGACTCCAGTCGCGGCGGCGCTACTGCTGAGCGACGAGGAACAACCGTGGTGAGAGAAGACAGACCGCACGGGCCACTCCTGGCCCTGCTTTTCCTGACAGCCCTGCTCCTCCTGGCCGCACTCTTCGGCTGCAGCGGCCCCGCCGGCACAGTTGAGCCCGCCCCCACGCCGCTGCCCGCCCGCGGCGAGATGCTGCCGCTGGACGAGAGCCGCTGGGAGCTGCAAAGCCTGCACGGCGCAGCGCTGTTCCCCGAGACGGCCATTACCATCCGCTTTGTCAACGGCAACGAGCTGGCCGGCGCCGTCGACTGCAATAATTACGCATCCACCTACGAGGCCGGCGCTGTGGCCGGCTTCCGCCTCACCAGCCGCGTCCACTTCACCCAGTTCGAATGCCCGCGCCCGCCGGCCGGCGTCGTCCAGGAAAGCAGCTACTACGCCGCCCTGGCCGCCGCCAGCAGCTACGGCGTGCAGCAACCAGAGGGGCAGCCGCCCATCCTCACCCTCTATGATGTGGCCGGCGCGCCGCTGCTCACCTTTCGCGAGCGCCAGGCGCCCGCGCTCGACCCGGCCCTGGCCGGCGACTGGCTGCTGCAGACCATCGACGGCAGCCGCACCCTGCCTGGCGCCGCGCTCCGTCTCTCCATCGACAGCGACCGCTACGACGTGCACGTCGAGGGCTACGCCGGCTGCAACCTCTATGGCGGCGCGCTCCGCTCCGCCAGCGATGGCAGCTTCCAGGTGGACGAGGTCGTCTACAATGGGCGCGAATGTGAAGAACCGCCGGGCGTCATGCTGCAGGAGCAGGCCTTCCGCGAGGCGCTGCAGACGATCACCGGCTACACGCTTACTGACGATACCCTCTCCCTCTCGGCTGGCGACGGCCCGGCCCGCCTCGTCTGGAGCCGCGACGAGGGCGCGGACGCCGACGCGGGCGCGCTGCCCGGCTCCGCCTGGCGGCTGCGCTCCGCCTTCGGTCAGGAGCCGGCGGCGGAGACGACGCTCCTCTTCTTGGACGATACCTTCGGCCTGGTCCGCTACGACGGCTGCGCCGGCTACCTGTTCAGTTATCAGGCGGGGGGCGCCGCGGGCGCCGGCGACGACCTGAACATCTTTGGCGCGCAGGCGCTGCCCAACGAAGGCTGCCCCGACCCCGGCCCGGCGCTGGAATACGTACTGCCCGATGGCTACGTGCACAGCTTCCGCGTCTCTGAGTCAGAGCTATCCCTGCTCTTCGAGAACAGCCGCGAGCTGCATTACGAGCCGCTGGCGGGCGAGGCGTCGCCGGAAGGCGGCGAGTGGACGCTGCTGGCCTTCGTCACCGTCGCCGAGCTGGACATCCTCTTCCCCCGCGTCAGCGCGCCCTGGCCGGAGCAGCCGCCGCGGCTGCGCCTGGAAGCGGGCGCGCTCAGCGGCAACGCCGGCTGCAACGATTATGCCGCCTCTTATGAAATCCCCGCCGGCGCCGCCGAGCTGGTGGTAGGCGAGCTGACGATGACCGACATGGCCTGCGACGGGCCGGCCGAGCGGATGGCCCAGGAAACGAGCTATCTGGCGGCCCTGGCCGACGCCGGGCGCTACCTGGTCGCCGCCGACCTGCTCTGGCTGGAGACAGGGCCGGACAGCGCTCTCCTCTTTGCGCGGGCGCCGGACGCCGCGGCCGAGCCGGGCGACTGAGCCGCGCCTACGTCTCTACGTCGCTGGGCGTGGGCAGCTCCACCAGCAGCACCTTGTCCACGCGGTAGCCGTCCATATCCATAATCTCGAAGCGGTAGCCGCCCCACTTCACCACGTCGCCGGCCGCCGGTATCTCGCCAAGCATATAGACCATGAAGCCGCCAATCGTCTGGTAGCTGCCCTCTTCCGGGAAGCTGCGGATAGGGAAGAGCGCCTCAAACTCGTCCAGCGTCAGCAGCCCGTCGATGAGCCAGGAGCCATCGTCGCGCTGCACCACCGGCGGCGCCTGAATCTCCTTCTCCGTAGGGATGTCGCCGACAATGGCCTCCAGGATATTGATCAGCGTCACCAGCCCGTCGATGCCGCCGTACTCGTCCACGACCAGCGCCATGTGGTGCCCGGACTGCTTGAATGGCTCCAGCGCCCGCAGCGTGCGCATGGTGCCGGGGAAGTAGAGCGGCTCCAGCAAATCAGCGCGCAGGTCAAAGGCGCGGCCCTCCAGGCAGCTCTCCAGCAAATCCCGGGAGCGCACCACGCCCAGCACGTCGTCCAGGCTGCCATCGCAGACCGGGTAGCGCGAAAAGGACGACTCCTCAATCTTGCGCCGGTTCTCCGCATCTGAGGCGTTGATGTCCAGCCAGACAATCTCCGGCCGTGGCGTCATCATCGCCTCCAACGGCCGATCGTTGAGGCGGAAGACGCTTTCCACCATCTCCCGTTCGGCGTCTTCGATGATGCCGGCGCGGGCGCTCTGCTCCACCAGCACGCGGATCTCCTCTTCGCTGACCTCCGCCTCGCTCGACGCCTGCACGCCCAGCAGGCGCAGCACCCCTTCCGTCGCCAGGCTCAGCAGCCGCACCAGCGGCGCCGCCAGCCGCGACAGCGCCTGCATGGGCCGGGCCACCCGCGCCGCGATGCTTTCCGCGCTGCCCAGAGCAATTCGCTTCGGCACCAGCTCGCCCAGCACCACCGAGAGAAACGTAATGAGGGCGACGACGAGGAAGAGGCTGAGGCCGCCGGCGTAGCGGGCCAGCCAGGGTACACGGCCGAGCAGGTCAGCCAGCGGCGCGGCCAGCCGCGCGCCGCCATAGGCGCCGGCAAAGATGCCCACCAGTGTTATACCCACCTGCACGGTCGAGAGGAAGCGCTGCGGCGTCTGCGCCAGCGCCAGCGCCGTCTCGGCGCCGCGGTTACCCGCGCTCGCCATCTGCTGCAGCCGCACCCGGCGTGACGAGACGATGGCGATTTCCGCCAGGGCAAAAAAGCCGTTGACCACAATGAGGAGCAAGACAATGGTAAATTCCAGGGCTACGTTCGACATGGGCGGTAGCTGCCGTTCTCCTTTCCTAATTGCGCGGCGCATCCATACGGGCCGCGCCCCTATCATGGTAGCACGGAAACGCTATGGTGCATTGAGGAATGCGAATGGCAAATGGAAATTTGCCATTCGCCACTCGCCCCTCCCCCCCTCTCCTGCTACAATCCCCCCATGGCTGGCGACTCCATACTCAACGAACGTTACAAGCTGGTGCAGCGTATCGGCAGCGGCGGAATGGCCGCCGTCTACCGCGCCGAAGACCTGGTGCTGCGCCGGCTGGTGGCTATCAAGCTGCTCCATCCCGGCCTCACCGGCGACGAGACCTTCCTGCGCCGCTTCCAGCGGGAAGCCCACGCCGCCGCCAACCTCTCTCACCCCAATATCGTCACCGTCCACGACATCGGCGTCGCCCAGAGCAACAGCGGCCCGCGCTACTATATCGTCATGGAATTTGTGCCCGGCCGCGTGCTCAAACAGCTCATCCGCGAGCACGTCGCCGAGAGCGGCGAACCGCTGCCCGTCGCGCGCACGCTGGAGCTGGCTATCCAGATTGCCGCCGGCATCGGTTACGCCCACCGCGCCGGCCTTGTCCACTGCGACGTAAAGCCGCAAAACGTCCTGGTCACGCCCGACGACCGCGTCAAGGTGGCCGACTTCGGCATCGCCCGCGCCATGAGCCAGGCCAGCGCCTCCGCCGTCAACCGCCTCTGGGGCACGCCCCACTACATGGCGCCAGAGCAGGCGGCCGGCGAGCCGGCCACGCCCGCCTCCGACGTTTACGCCATCGGCGTCATCCTCTTCGAGATGCTGACCGGTCGCCTGCCCTTCGACGCCGAGACGCTGCCCGCGCTCGCGCTCAAGCACATGCAGGAGCCGCCGCCGCCCATCAGCCAGTTCAACCCGCTCGTGCCCGTGCAGCTGGAGCAGATTGTCAACAAGCTGCTGAGCAAGCCGCCCACCAGCCGCTACCGCACGGCGGGACAGCTGGAGCGCATCCTGCGCAGCTACCGCGACAGCGCGGGCCAGGATACCGGCCCCGTCATCCCCCTGCACGAGCGACGCACGACCCCGCCGGAGCAGGCCGACGTGCTGCAGCGCGCCCTGCCGGCGCCCCCCACCTCGCCGGAGGCGAGGCCCGCGCAGCGCACCGAGCTCTACCACCCCCACATGCCCATCGCCGAACAGCGCACCGCTGTCTTCTCGCCGGAAGAGCGCACCATCGCCGAGCGGCCGCCGCACCTGCAGCGCGTCTCTGCCGCCCCGGCCGACCTCTACGTGCCAGTGGCCGCCGCGCCCGGCGCCGACTGGAAGGCCATCACCCTCGGCATCCTCGCCATCGTCGCCCTGCTGGGCCTCATCCCGCTCTGGTACTTAGTCGCCCGCGCCTGGGGCGTCCTCGGCTAGGCCCCGCCGCCGTTCGCTGCCCATGCCCATGCGCGCCCGCCTGCTCATCCTGCTGCTCACCCTGCTCGTCACCGTCGGCTGCGACCAGGCGACCAAACAGATTGCCCGCGAGCAGCTTGCCGGCGGCGAGACCGTCACCCTCTGGGATGACACCGTACGCCTCCACTACAGCGAGAATACCGGCGCCTTCCTCAGCGCCGGCGCCAGCCTCGGCGATACCGCCCGCTTCCTCATCTTCACCGTCGGCGTCGCCGCCATCCTCCTCGCGCTCACCCTCTATCTGCTCTCGGCGCGCGGCCTCTCCTTCTGGCCCGTGCTGGCGATGGCACTGGTCGTCGGCGGCGGCCTCGGCAACCTGGTGGATAGGCTGCTGCGTGACGGGGCCGTGGTCGATTTTCTCAATGTCGGCGTCGGCTCGCTGCGCACCGGCATCTTCAACCTGGCCGACGTCTACATTATGGCCGGCGTCCTCTTCCTCTTCGCCTGGACATTGGTCAACCCCCAGCCGCCCACGCCACCGCCCACGCCGCCCGACGCATGACATAATTCCCGGTTGACGCTCCTCAAGCGCCAGGGTTATAATGCGGCCATCCAAGGCGTTCCTATCGTCTCACGGGTGCCGTCGCCGTCTGCCTTAAGAAAAAGCTCGTTAGGATCTATAAGACAATGGCCCTCAAAGGCAATCTGCGCGATTTCTCGACAACTCAACTGCTCAACCTCATCAATCTGGCCCGCAAGACGGGCACGTTGACCATCGAGGGTCCCGAGCCTGCCCAGATGGCCTTCCGTGAGGGAAAGCTGATCTACGCTAACCTCGGCAGCAGCGGCGTCAACCTGGCGCGCATGCTGCACCAGGCCGGCAAGCTCAACGAAAAACAGCTACAGCTCATCGAGACCCGCGCCGGCAGCATGAGCGATAAACAGCTCGGCCACCTGCTCATCCAGGCCGGCCACGTGACGCAGAGCGACATCATCCAGAGCGTGCGCCATCACGTTCTCGACGTGGTTTACCGGCTCTTTACCTGGGCCGATGGCCTCTTCCGCTTCGACGCCAACAAGCTGCCTTCTCCCGACCGCATCACCATTCCCATCGACCTGGAAAGCGTCATCATGGAAGGCAGCCGCCGCGTCAAGGAGTGGGAACGGCTGCAGGAAGAGATTCCCGACCTCGACGTATCACTGCGTTTCGCCGACCGGCCCGACGCTCGTCTGCGCAACATCAACCTGACTGTCGAAGAGTGGCGCGTGGTCAGCTACGTCAACCCGCGCAACTCGATCCGCCAGATTGCCCGCGCCAACAACCTGAACGACCTGCAGATCCGGCGCATCATCTACGGCCTGCTGCAGGCCGGGCTCGTCGAATACAGCCAGCGGCCCATGACTCCCGCGCTGGCGACCGCCGGCGCGATGGGCCGGGGCAACGGCGGCGCTGCGCCCGCGGCTGGCATGCGCGGCGCGGCGACGACCGCCGGCTCCGGCGTCAAACGGTCGGTGGTCCACCGGCTCATAGACCGCATTCGCAGTCTCTAGCGGCTGGGGTGCGGTGCGATCCTAGCTCGAAGGCGCGTGTCCCAGACCTCGGCCGGCCTACCCGGCCGCCGGGGTCTCAGATTGTCTAAAGGTCTTTATGCAAGCTGTCAAAATGGTCATCACCGGCCCCTTCAATGCGGGCAAGACCGAATTTATTGGCTCCGTCAGCGAGATTGACGTTGTCTCCACCGAGCGCCGTATTACCTCCTCCGCCGAGCAAATCAAAGAAACCACCACCGTCGCCATGGACTTTGGCCGCATCACCGTCGGCCCCGACCTCGTCCTCTATCTCTTCGGCACGCCCGGCCAGCGTCGCTTCGACTTCATGTGGGAGATCCTTTCGGAAGGTATGCTCGGCTTTGTGGTGATGATTGACAGCACACGGCCCGAAACCTTCCGCGAGGCGCGCCGCATCCTGGAGACCTTTGAAAGCTACGCCGCCACCCCCTTTGTCGTCGCCGCCAACAAGCAGGACAACGAAGACGCCTGGACGCCGGATGACCTGCGCATCATCCTGCGCCTGCCGGAGAACATGAAAGTCCTTCCCTGCGTCGCCACCGATAAGGAAAGCGTCAAGACCGTCTTGCTGGAGCTGCTCTACTCCGTGCTGGAACGCATGGACGAAGAAGAAGCGATGGGCGAAGGCTGACGTGCGCGGCCGTACCTGGCTCCTGCTTGCCCTCTTCATCGCCCTCATTGCCGCCATCCCCGCCGCCGGCGCGGCCCAGGCCCCGCCCGGCCAGGTAGGGCTGCCGGCCGCGACGGCCGCTGCTCCAGAGCCAGAGGCCGCGCCCCGGCCGGAGCAGGACCATTTCGTCTATCTGCCGGTGCTGCGCACGGTCAGCTTGCCGCCCTGCATGCCGCTGCCCGAAGAGCAGCAGATTGCCGCGCTGCTCATCGGCCATCCGCAGCAGGGGCGGCCGTCGCTTACCTGCCACCCCATTCTGGCCCAGGTGGCCCGCGCCCGCGCCGAGGATATGCGCGACCGGGCCTACTTCAGCCACACCAACCCCGACGGCTTTGGCCCCAACTATCTGGTCACCCAGGCCGGCTACGTGCTGCCCGATTATTACCCGAAAGAGGCTGACAGCAATAATATCGAGTCGATTGCCGCCGGCTACCCCACCGCCGCCGAGGCCTGGCAGGGCTGGCTCAACTCGCCGCCCCACCGCACCCACGTGCTGGCCGAGCTCCCTTTCTTCGCCGCCCAGGTCGAATACGGCATCGGGTACGCCAGCGGCGGCCCCTATGGGCACTACTGGGTCCTCCTCACCGCCGAACCCGGCCCCTGAGCGGGTAGGTCGAGTTTGTAACTCGACGGCGGGTTTGCAACCCGCCCTACCTCACGTCGCGTAACGTAGGAGTCACGCATGCCGGCCAGATATCACGAAACCTGACCCGCTCCCGTAAGCGGGTAGGTCGAGTTTGTAACTCGACGGCGGGTTTGCAACCCGCCTTACCGCCGGCGCGCAAGGCCAATAACCCTGCCAATAGTACCAAATACCCGCACCCACCCACCTTATATTCCCGTTCTC
>CAZOGK010000005.1:2327-38088 GCA_964579295.1 uncultured Ardenticatenaceae bacterium | reverse complement strand
AACCCTGCCAATAGTACCAAATACCCGCACCCACCCACCTTATATTCCCGTTCTCTTTACGGAACTGGCGTGAAAGAAGAGTTATTGTCATAATATGTTCATCGGGAAGAGGGGTAGAGAGGTCCGCCACCTCAACTACAACCGCCGTTGCTGTTGAGGACATTGTGAGTTCAATCGTCACCGAACAAGGTATCCTGCATTACGAATCCATTGGCCGCGGCCGGCCGATCATTCTCCTGCACGGCTGGATCAACTCCTGGCGCGTCTGGCGAGACGCCATGATCGCCCTCGGCGCCAGCGGCCACTACCGCCTCTACGCCCTCGACTTCTGGGGCTTTGGCGACTCCGCCAAGAGCTGCAACGGTAACGGCAGCGGCCCCAGCTTCCGCATCGCCAGCTACGTAGACATGGTGCGCCAGTTCATGGACACGCTGGGCATCGACCAGGCGCCGCTCTTCGGCCACAGCATGGGCGGCACCGTCGCCCTCCAGTTTGCGCTGCACAACCCCACGCGCGTCCGCAAAGTGGCCGTCGTCGGCTCGCCCATCAGCGGCGCCACGCTCAACCCCTTCCTCAAGCTGGCCGGCTACGCCGCCGTCGCCGGCCTCGTCTGGCGCTTCCCGGCGCTGCTGGGCATGACCATGCACCTGCTGCTGGCCCGCGACAGCGCCGGCGTGCGCGAGATGATCTTCCGCGACGTGAAGAACACGACCATGGAATCCTTCTTCCGCAGCATCGGCGACCTGCGCGCCACCGACCTGCGCCCGGAGCTGCCCAGCCTGCAGGCCCCGGCCCTCGGCATCTACGGCGCCCGGGATAACATCGTCAGCCCGCGCAACGCCGCTCTGCTCACCCAGCGAGCGCAGCTATCCCAGGTCGCCATCATGGAAAAGTCGCGCCACTTCCCCATGACCGACGAGCCGGATCGCTTCGTCAATCTCATGGTCCACTTCCTTAGCGGAGATAACTGAGCGGCGCCGGGAGCCCGCCGCCAGCGCCAGCCTGATGCGACGAATTATCCTGCAATCTCACCAGCAGATTCACCCCTTTAACGAGCCGGCGCGCGACCTGCGCGTGCAGAACAAGCCGCTCTGGCTCTGGCAGCGCGATCTGCTGGCGCCCTACGCCGACGAGGAGCGCGAATATGCCGACTGGGAGACGGCGTTGCAGGTGGAAGGCGCCGCCCCGGTCGAATCCCTCGTCCATCGCGACAACCTCTTCTTCGACGCTGCCTTCATTGCCGACTTTATCGGCCGCGCCCGCGCCGCTGGCGAACCGGTGCGCCTTGCCTTCCACCGCGACGACCCGGCCATTGCCGCCCACGTCGCGCCGCTGACCACAGGCTTTCACAGCCAGGACGAGCTGCTGCTGGCCGAGATGTACTACCTGCCCGCCGGCCTCTCCGGCCGCGCGGCGGCGCGCCCGCTCGTCGTCGCTACCGGCGCCCGCGAGCGCGGCTACTACCACATTCCGCCCTATATGGCCTCGGACTTTGGCGACCTCACCTACCAGCTGCCGCAAAAAGCGTTCATCATTGTCGAAAGCTGGGTCCATCTCTTCGTGGCCGATATCCTCTTTGGCGTCTTTGCCCACGGCGCCCGCGTCGAGGACCGCATCAACCGCGATTGGCGCTACAAGGTGAAGGTGCTGCTCAGCGCGCTGGTGGAGCAGCGCTCGGTGCTGGAATCGACCGAGCTGGTGCAGATTGGGCGCAACGCCAACATTGACCCCTCGGCCCGCATCCACGGGCCCGCCATCATCGGCGACAACGTCACCATTGGCGCCGGCGCCGTCATCGACAACTGCATCGTCGGCAACAACGTCACCATCAGCCAGGGCTGCCAGCTCATGCTCAGCGTCGTCGGCGACGGCTGCTTCCTGCCCTTCCGCGCCAGCCTCTTTATGACCACCATGATGGAAAACACGATGGTGGCCCAGAACACCTGCCTGCAGCTGTGCGTCGTCGGGCGCGATACCTTCATCGGCGCCGGCACCACCTTTACCGACTTCAACATCCTGCCCGCGCCGCTCAAAGCCGCCATCGGCGGCCGCCTTGTGGAGACCAACTTCCTCGTCCTCGGCGGCTGCGTCGGCCACCATTGTCGCCTGGGCAGCGGCCTCGTCGTCTATCCCGCCCGCACCATCGAATCCGACGTCGTGCTGCTCAGCGCCGGCGAGCGCACCGTTATCACCCGCAACGTCGCCTGGGAAGAGAGCGACCACCACCGCTATGAGGCCCGCTACCCGTTCCCTCGTCTCTACCCGCGCGCTGCCGCCGGGGGTTGAGGCGATGCGCCGCGCCGGGCTGCCACCTTCCTCCTATTTTGGAAAAGTCGTCAATACTGTTAAAATGACGAGAAATCGTCGCCTCTGGAGGGGCGCTTTTGGCGCGCACGCAGCGTTTCCGGTCGCCACGCAAAAGCCACTGCCGTCCGCGCCGCCCTGGTTTTTCTGGTCAAGAGAAGAAGAGATTACCCGCCGAGGGAAGGGGAAGATGCAATGAGTAACGGCCGCATTCTCGTCGTCGAAGACGATTTCGACATATCTAACATGCTGCGTATCTACTTCACGGGGCAGGGCTACCAGGTGGAAGTAGCCGCGCGCGGCATCGAGGCGCTGGAGGTGACACGCCGCCATCTCCCCGACCTGATCGTGCTCGACATCATGCTGCCCGACATGGACGGCTATCAGATCTGCCGCCGGCTGCGCACCACCAACCGCACCAGCCACATCCCCATCATCTTCCTCACGCAGAAGGACGAGCGCAGCGACAAGATTGCCGGCCTGGAGCTGGGCGCCGACGACTATATCACCAAGCCCTTTGACATCGAGGAGCTGAAGCTGCGCGTGCGCACGGCCATCCGCGCCCACCAGCGGCTGAACATGACCGACCCGGTCTCCGGCCTCCCCTCCGGCCGGCTCATCGAAGAGCAGCTGCGCGAGCTGATGCGCCGTGAAGACTGGCAATTTATGCTGGCCGGCATCGACTACCTGGATCTCTTCAACGACGCCTATGGCTTTGTGGCCGGCAACGAAGTGCTGCGCTTTGTCGCCATGCTCCTCAACGAAACGGTGGAGCGCTATGGGACCGACGAGGATTTCATCGGTCACGCCAGCGGCGATAGCTTTACGGTCATCACCTATGGCGGCCAGGTCGAAGCGATGGTCGATTACCTGCGCCAGCGGGTCAGCGCCGGCATCCGTACCCACTACAACTTTGTCGATAGCGAGCGCGGCGCCATTGCCCTGCCCGACGGCAGCCTGGGTCCGCTGATGACCCTCAGCTTCGGCGTCGTCACGCCGGATAGCCAGCCATTCGCCGACATCCGCGAGATTACGGAGACGGCCGCCGAGGCCCGCCGCCTGGAGCGCGTCGAGCGCAGCCGGGCGGCCCACCAGGGAAGCTAGGCTGCCAGAGCTGTCGCCATGAGCAAAACACAGATCGCCGAGCTGAATACGGCTCTACTCGACAACCTGGCCGAGGGCGTCTGCTTGCTCACCCCCGATGGCGACCTGCTCTACATGAACCTCGCCGCCCAGGAGATGCTGGAGCTGGCCGAGCCGGCTGCCGAGATTGGCGACATCTCCGTCGAGCTGGTCGCGCCCAACCAGTGGACGGCGCTGCTGCAGACGGCGCCGGCCGTGGTCAGCAGCAGCTCCAACAGCGGCCGCCTCACCATCTCTTCCCACCTGCCCACCGTTTCTGGCGAGCCGATTATCCAGCTCACCCTGCGCCACGACGCCGCCCCGCCGTCGCGCCGGCCCGTCGCGCAGCAGGTGGCCGCTCTGGCCCGCGTCAGCCGCGAGCTGAACGCCACCGTGCTCCTGGAAGACGTGCTGGCGGCCGTGCTGGACGAAGCGCTGCTCAACACCGGCGCCGACGGCGGCATCATCAGCCTCTACGACGAGGGCGGCCATCTCTCCCGGCTCCTGCAGCGCGGCGAAATCGCCTTCACCTCGCGCCACGACAAACAGGCCATCCTGCGCGGGCGCGTCATCCTCGTCGCCGACCTGGCCGGCAGCGCCCGTCTGCGCTCGGCGCTCGTCGCCCCCATCCTCTACGGCGGCGACGCAGCCGGCCTCATCCGCCTCTTCAGCCGCAAGCCGGCCTTCTTCGACCAGCACGGCGAGCTGTTTGTCGCCGCCCTCGCCAGCCACGCCGCCATTGCCATCGGCAACGCGCGCCGTTTTGACGAGATTCAGGAGCGCAACGTCCTCCTGCAGCAGCGCACCCAGCAGCTAGAGCGCTTTGTCGAATCGGGCCGCGTCTTCAGCAGCGAGCGTCCGGTGGAAGAAGTCTACGAAGACCTGGTCTATGCCATCCAGGAAGGCGTCGGCTACCATGCCGTGCTGCTCAGCCTGGCCGAGCGCGATGGCGACGAATATTATCTGCGCCACGTCGCCGGCGCCGGCCTGCCCCTGGAGCGGTTGCGCGCCCTGCGCCTGGAGCGCCATCCCTGGTCGGTCATCGAAAACGCCGCGCGCCAGGAATACGCGCTCGGCGGCGCCTACCTGCTGCCCGCCGGCGACGCCACGCGCCTGGCGCCCGGCCTGGCGCTGCCCCTCACCGGCGAGCTGCTGCCCGCGCCCTCCTTCGACATCGCCGACCCGGACGCAAGCTGGCAGCGGCGCGACCTCTTCTTCATGCCCATGCGCGACCAGCAGGGGCAGCCGCTCGGCCTGCTCAGCCTGGCGGCTCCCCTCGACGGCCGCCGGCCCGACCTCAACAGCGCCCGCGTCCTGGAGATTTTCGCCAACCAGACGGCCAACGCCGTGGAAAACGTGCAGCTCTTCCACGACATGCGCGACTACGCCATCGAGCTGCAGCAGCTGCACAACGTCTCGCAGCAGGTGCTGCGCGAGCCCGACTTTGACCAGAAGCTGCAATTCATTGTCGATGGCCTGCAGGTCTCGGCCTGGCAGCGCGTGGCCCTCACCCTCTACAACGAGGAGGGCGAGGTGAGCCGGCTGGTCACCTCTGGCTACAGCAAGAAAGAGCATCGCGCGCTGGTCCGCAGCTCGCAGCCGGCCGCCTCCTGGCGCAGCCGCCTGGAAGCGACCGGCTTCCAGCGCTACCGCCGCGGCTCCTCCTACTTCCTGGCGGCGGGCACGACCACCGAGACGCAGCCCTTCCCCGGCGGCGACGCCTCCCAGCTCATCGGCGAATCGGGCGCCTGGCAGCTGGGCGATGTCCTCATCCGCCCGCTCTACGACGGCGAAGGCACGCTGGCCGGCATGTTTACGCTCGACCTGCCCAGCGGCGGCCGCCGCCCCGACGAGCGCAGCCTGCAGACCATCGACCTCTATGCCCAGTTTGCCATCTCGGTCGTGGAGAACTTCCGCCTCTTCAGCGACATCGACCGCCACCGGCGCGAGCTGCAGACCCTCTTCGACGCCAGCAAGGCGCTGGCCGGCGCCCTCGACATCCAGCAAATCTTCGCCGCCATTGGCGACCATCTGCAGCGCGCCGCCGGCGCCGCCTGCTACACCATCTACTCCACCGGCCGCGGCGATAAGCTCGTGCCCGTGCTGACCAGCGCCGACACGCTGCCCGCCGCGATGCCCGCGGCCAGCAGTGACCTCGCGCAGCAGGTCGTGGAGACACGCGAGCCCGCGCTGCGCGAACGCGCCAACGGCCAGCCGGCAACAACCGCCATCCTGCCGCTGCTCATTCGTTCCGAGCTATTTGGCCTGGTGGAGCTGGTGCGCGACGAGCAAGAAGAGGGCCCGCCGCTCACCGAAGCGACCCTGCCGCTGCTCGGCGCCATCCTCAACCAGGGCGCCGTCGCCCTGGAAACCGCCTACCTCTTTGAGGAGCTGGACGAGCGCGTGGCCCAGCGCACCGCCGCCCTGGCCGCCGAGAGCGAGCGCGTGGGCGCCCTGATGCGCGAGGCGCAGGTCGAGCTTGCCAAGCAGCAGTCGATTCTGGAGAGCATCGCCGATGGCGTGCTTGTCACCGGCGACAGCGGCAAGATTATCGTCGCCAACATGCCCGCCGTGCAGATGCTGGGCGTACCGCGCAGCCGCCTCAGCAACCGGCCCGTCGGCTCCCTGCTCGGCCGCTACGGCGAGGCCGGCGACCGCTGGGTGCGCACTGTGCAGGAATGGACGGCGCAGCCGGAGCAGGTGCAGCGCAGCGGCGTCTTTCAGGACCGGCTCCAGATTGACGACGACATTATCAGCATCCACGTCAGCCCGGTCTTTGCCGGCGACGGCTACATTGGCGCCGTCGCCATCTTCCGCGACATTACGCGCGAGGTGGAGGTGGACCGCATGAAGAGCGAGTTTGTCTCCACGGTGAGCCACGAGCTGCGCACGCCCATGACCAGCATCAAGGGCTATGCCGACCTGCTGCTGATGGGCGTCGCCGGCGAGCTGGGCCAGGCGCAGCAGCGCTACCTGGAGGTCATCAAGAAGAACGCCGACCGGCTGCAGGCGCTGGTCAACGACCTGCTCGACATCAGCCGCATCGAGACCGGCAAGACACAGCTTGACCTGCAGCCGCTGGACGTGGCCCGGCTCATTGCCGGCATCGTCAACGACCACGTGCGCGGCCGTATGCAGCACGAGGGCAAGGAGCTGGCGGTTACCTCCGACGTGGCTCCCTCGCTGCCGCTCGTTCTCGGCGACCCGGAAAAGGTGACGCGCGTGCTCACCAATCTGGTGGATAACGCCATCAGCTACACGCCGGCCGGCGGCTCGGTGGCCATCCACGCCCGGCCCGCCGGTGATTTCGTCGCCATCGCCGTGCAGGATAGCGGCATCGGCATCGCCAAAGAGGACCACGCCCGCATCTTCGAGCGCTTCTACCGCGCCGAGGCGGAGGAAGTCCAGGCGGTGCCCGGCACCGGCCTCGGCCTGGCGATTGTGCACAGCCTGGTCGCCATGCACGGCGGCCAGCTTACCCTGGAAAGCGCGCCGGGCGAGGGCAGCACCTTTACCGTTACCCTACCCGTCGTGCCCGGCGAAGCGGGCTGACCCTGAAGGACGACTATGACCAGCATCTTGATTGCCGAAGACGACCAGGACATCCGTGACCTCATCGCCATTACGCTCCAGTTTGCCGGCTTTGACGTGACCACCGCCGTCGACGGCGCCCAGGCCGTGGACAAGGCGCTGGCGCAGCCGGTGGACCTCATCCTCATGGACGTGCGCATGCCGCGCATGACCGGCTACGAGGCCTGCCGCCGCCTGCAGGAGATGGAGCAGACGCGCGATATTCCCGTCGTTTTCCTTTCCGCCAAAGGACAGGAGCAGGAAATCAAGCAGGGGCTGGAAGTCGGCGGCGCGCAATACATTCTCAAGCCGTTTGCGCCAGAGGAGCTGGTGCGCCGCATTCGTGAGCTGCTGGACGGCGGCGCGGAGGCGCCTGCAGCCGGGTAGGGGAGATGAGCATTACCACCGTTGGCGCCCGCATTATCCATTACGAGGCTCTCGGCCGCGGCCAGCCGCTTATCTTTGTCCACGGCTGGCTCGGCTCCTGGCGCTATTGGTGGCCGTCTATGCAGTCGCTCTCGACACACTACCGCACCTTTGCCCTCGACCTGTGGGGCTTTGGCGACTCCAGCAAAGACCCGTCCGTCTACCATCTCGACGCCTATGCCGCCATGGTCCACGAATTTGTCACCAAGCTGGGCATCGCCCGGCCGGTCGTCCTCGTCGGCCATGCCCTGGGCGCGGCGGCGGCCATGCGCTACGCCGCCCTCTATCCCGGGGCCGTCAGCCACGTCGCCGCTGTGGCGCTGCCGCTGAACGGCGCCGCCCTGCACAGCCGCCTGCACGACGCCCGGCCCGCCGCCCTGCTGGAGCGCGTGCTCAAAGCGTCGCATCCGGAGGTAGCCGGCGAGCTGCGCAAGACCGACCCCGCCGCTATCCACGCCAGCGCCGCCGAGCTGGCCGGCCTCGACTTTGAGCCAGCCCTGGCCGAGCCGCCGGCGCCGCTGCTCCTCGTCTACGGCAGCGCCGATACCCTCGTTCTCTCGCCCAACAGCCAGCTGGCCGACGGCCCGCTGGCGGCCGCGGACGAAAGGCGTGCGCTCGTCACCCTGGAAGCCGGCCACTTCCCCATGCTCGAAGACAGCCCGCGCTTCAACCGCCTGCTCCTCGACTTCATCCGCGCCGAAACCAACCCCGCCGCCGTCGCCCCCAAAGAGTTCTGGCAGCGCCGCGTCCATTAAGCCCAGCTAGCGCCACCTCCCAGGCGCCGGCCACCTCAGGAAATGGTAGGTCAGGTTCTCAACCTGACGATTCGCGCCGCCGCTGGCTTACCGCTGCGATCAATGATTGACAGCGCGCGGCGCTTCCCCTCATAATAACCCGCATAGTGCCGGAGTTATTGTCCGAGGAGCGCGCCAATGTCCACGCCGAGCGCCCCCTATGCCGTCGAGCCCGGTTCCGTGGAGCCGGCGCTGGGCGACGCCCCGCCATACCCGCCGAGCTTTGTCGACCGCCTGATGAGCGCCGTCGAACGGCTGCCCATCCCTTACTGGCTCACCTACCTCCTTCTCTTCCTGCTGCAGAGCCTGCTCATGCACGCCGTCGCCTGGCTCGATGGCTGGCTTGACCCCTTCACCCTCCACCCTGTCGTCTTCCTCTCGCCCATCTGGCTCTGGGCCCCGCTGGCCTTCATGACCTACCTTGACAGGGTTGCGGTTAATGCGCTGGCCTCCTTCTGCACCCTGCTCGAGCTATCGCCCGGCGAGATGGAACGGCTGCGCTACGAGTTCACGACGATGCCGGCGCGCGGCGTGCTGCTCGGCAGCCTCTTCTGGGGTGTCGTCAATGTCGCCTTCGTTTACATCACCAATGATGCCGTCTATGCCAGCCTCGGCCTCACGCCACTGGCAGCGGTCGCCATCTTTGGCGCGAGTCTCGTGTCGTTCCTGGTTGGCAGCGCGATCTACTACCACACCTTCCGCCAGCTGCGGCTGGTCCACCGCACGGTGAGCCAGGTGCAGCAGATCGACCTCTTCCGCCTGGCCCCGGCCTACGCCTTCTCCCAGCTGACCGCGCGTACGGGCGTCGCCTGGGTCATCTTGATTACCCTCAGCCTGCTCACGATCGACCTGCGTTCAGTCTGGCTGCCGGCGCTCACCATGTTGGGGCTACAGGTCGTGTTTGCCGTGGGCGCCTTCGTGCTGCCTTTGAGCATCGTCCACCGCTGCCTCGTCGCCGAAAAGAGCCGCCTGCTGGCCGAGCACGACCTGCGCGCCCAGGCGCTACTGGCCCGCTTCCACGAACATCTTCAAGAAGAGAAGTACGTGGATATGGGTCAGCTCAACAGCGCCCTCAGCGCCGCCAAAGCGGAGGAGGACATCCTTTCCGGCATCCGCACCTGGCCCTGGCCCCCGGGCCTGCTCACCCGCTTCCTCTCCATCGTTGCCCTGCCCATTCTCCTCTTTGTCATTCAGCAGGTCTTGGGCCGGTGGCTGGGGGGATAAAGACGCCCGGTGTCGCGGCGCGATTCTGCAAATCGCTCCCTACGACGAAGCGCGCGACTGGAATAATCGCGCTATAGCCGCGAACCGGTGGGTCCGCTATTCAACCTCAGGAAGCCGGGTGACCGGCGCCGGGGAGGCGCCGGCCAACTGAGGGGAAGGTAGGTCAGGTTTTCAACCTGACGACACACTGACCATTCGCTTTAGAATTCAATACAAAAGCCCAATCCGGCAAGCCCCCACCGCCAAAAACGCGGATAATCGCCCCCGTTATGAAACCAACGAACCCTACCTACCCTCGTCTCATCCTGCCCATCGCCGCGCTGCTGCTCCTGCTGCTTACGGCCTGCGGCGGCGCCGCGCCGGACCAGACGGCCCTCACGACGCCGAACGCGCCCGCAGACCTGTCAGGTCTCACGACGCCAACGACAGCCCCCGGCGTCGCTCCCCCGCTCGTCCAGACCGACGACGCGCCGCCGGCCGCGCCTACCGTCGCCGCCGCGCCCGTGCCTGCCGGCCCCTTCACCGCCCCCTTCCCGGCCAACGTTAACCCGCTCACCGGCGAGACGGTGGACGACCCCGCCGTGCTGCAGCGGCGGCCCATCGCCGTCAAAATCTCCAACGCGCCCAGCGTCGTACGCCCGCAAAGCGGCCTCAGCGCCGCCGACCTCGTCTTCGAGCATTACGCCGAGGGCGGCGTGACTCGCTTTACCGCCCTCTTCTACGACAGCGATGCCAGCCCGGTGGGCAGCGTGCGCAGCGGCCGGCTCATCGACCTGCTCATCCCGCGCATGTACGACGCCGCCTTTGCCTACAGCGGCAGCAGCCAGGGCGTGCGCCAGCGCATCCTCGCCGCCCCCTTCCGCGACCGCCTCATCAGCCCCGACTTTGCCCACGGCGGCTTCTTCCGCGTCGAAGATCCCACTAAGGCGTTCGAGCATACCCTCTTCACCGGCACGCCAGAGCTGCGCGCCGTGCTCGACGAGCGCGGTCTGAACGTCCCGCCCACCTTCCGCGGCAGCATGCTCTTCGACGCCACGGCGCCCGGGGGCGGCGCCCCGGCGGCCACCTTCACCATCGAATACATCGCCATGGACGTGCGCTGGCAATATAACCCGACGCACAGTAAATGGCTGCGCTGGGCCGAGGAGGAGCCGCACCTGGACGCCAACACCGGCCTGCAGCTGGCCTTCTCCAACGTCGTCGTCCTCGCCGCCAACCACGTGGACGCCGGCTTCCCCGAAGACCCCAACCACAACTCCACCGAAATCCAGCTCTGGGGCGAAGGGCCGGCCAGCTTCTTCCGCAACGGCCAGCGCTGGGACGGCCGCTGGCGCCGCGCCGCCGACGACGAGATGCTCAGCTTCTACTTCGAAGATGGCAATCCGTTCCCCCTGGACATTGGCAACACCTTCTTCCAGGTCGTGCCGACTGGGTTTGAAGGGCTCACAGTCATAGAGTAAAGAGCGACGAGTTGCGAGTGATGCCCTTCGCAACTCGTCACTCGTATCTCTTACTTCTTCCTGGTAAACTCTACCCACATCATAGCCAGCGCTACCGAGGTACGCGATGACCGTCTTTTACCTGATACGCCACGGCTGTAAGATCCCCAATACCCCCGGCGATATTGGCCTCAACGAGCTGGGGCGGCGCCAGGCGGAAGCCACGGCGCGCCGGCTGGCCGAGCTGCGCCCCGCCGCCCTCTACGCCAGCCCGCTGCGCCGCGCCCAGGAGACGGCGGAAGCCTTCGCCGTCGTCTACGGGCTACCGGTGAAGACAGCGCCCGCCCTGCGCGAGCGCGCCGAATGGAGCGAGGAGCAGCCGTGGGACGAATTCAATGCCATGATTAAGCGCGCCAGCCTGCAGCGCAGCTGGCAGCCGCCCATCGGTGACTCCTCCCGCGCCGCCGGCGACCGTATGGCCCAATTCCTGCGCGAGCTGGCCCAGCGCCACCCCGGCCGCAAGCTGGTCATCATCAGCCACGGCGCCATCATCGTCGACTTCCTGCTCAACGTCGCCAGCCGCAAGGTGCTGCGCGCCGTCAACCCCGACTTCGCCGCCGATCCCTACGGCGACGACATCATGCGCGAATGCAGCATCAGCGTCGTCCACTACGACGGCGTCAACTTCCTCCCCGAAACCATCGTCGCCGTGGACCACCTGGCCGACCTGGAATCAGACGACGTCGCTGAGTCGCCCAGGGCCTAGCGCTCGCGCGAGGAATGCGAATCCGTCAAAGAGGCCTTTACCCAGACGCGCTCCGTGCGCTCTGTAACCCTACTGGTCCTCGCTCCCTCAACACCGCCAGCGCATGCAACGTCACCCAACGGTCCGTCTCCTCGCGGTCCGGCGCTACCTCCAGGGTCGTCCGGCTGCGGAAGGGGCTGGCGCCGCGCCAGCGCCCCTGCTTGCTGCGCCGGCCCTCGAGCCAGGCGAGCGCCCGCTGCGCGCCCGGCCGTTCCAGCGCCGCCAGCTGCGCCGCCAGCCGGAGCACAAACAGGATGTCTGCCTGGTAGAAGAGGGGGAAGTTCAGCCGGCTCCACATCTGGCTGATACCCTGGTTGGGATAGTCAGCGGCCACAGGGTCATAGGCGTCGAGCAGAAAGTGCAGCCCCGCTGCCAGCGCTTCCGCGACCCGTCCGGTGCGCTGCTCCGCCGGCAGCGCCGCCAGCCCCCACAAGCCGCGCGCCGCACCCCAACCACAGGGCAGTTCCCAGTTCCAGCTGCAGCGCCACTCGCTCTCCAGCGTCGAGCGGCAGAGGTATTCCACAACCTGCTCTGCGCGCGTATCGTCGCTGAGCCCGGCATAGGCCACGTAATGCAGCATGTTGCCCCAGAGACACTCCCAGCCCGGTTCGCGCTTCGCGAGCGCCTGAGCCACTTTGTGTTCCGTGGTCGCCAGCATGAAGGCGGCGCCGCGGCGCAGGCGCTCGTCTGCCGGATCCGCCTGCAGCTCTGCGAGCAGCATCATACTCCAGTGAGTGCTCGTGTACTTTGGTGTATAGAAGCTGCTTTCGCCTGTCCAGTTCCCGCCTTCCGCCTGCCGCGCCAGAATCAGGGGAATCGGCCCGCTCTCCGCCATTGCCTGCCGTTCGGCCTGCACGGCCCCATGTGCTTCCGCCAGCCGTACCAACCGCCGCAGTGTCAGATAGCGTATTGACGGTATGGCCGACGCCATCAGCCAAGCCACTGTCTCGTCGCCAATCATCAAGCACCACCTGCCCCTGCCCAGCGTCTACTTTCGGAGGTCCGCCATCCCCTCGGCGACCTCTGCTGATCCCCGATCCCCGATCCCTGATCCCTGTATCCCGCTCCCTGCTCCCCGTCCCACCGCCTGCAGCTCCATTGTGCTGATCGTGCGCGCCACATTCTCCAGCGCCACGCGCTGCTTGCGGTAGAGGTCGCTCTCGCTCATCGCCAGGCGGCGGGCCACGTCGCGCACCCGCTGCCCCTGGATGAACTTCAGCTCCAGGATATTGTACAGAATCCACTCGGCCGTGGTCATGCTGCGCTCCCCTTGCGGCTTTTGCTGCTCAATCGCCCGCTCCAAAATCGCGCGCATCGCCTTGGCGGCATTGCCCTTATGCTCGGCCATCGCCTCCTGCACCACCTGCAGCCGCATCAGCGGGCTGTCGGTTAGCTTCGGGCCGCCCCAATAGTGAGTCAGCGCATCCTTGACCATGTCCGAAAAACCCGGGTCATTAATCAGCGCCGCCTCGTCGTCCATCGGCGCCGTCAGCAGCGTAGCGTTGCCATATGTCAACGCGCTGCGCCGCCTCTGCAGCGCCGTAATCTCCGGCAGCAGCCCTTCCACCGCAGCAAAGACCTCCTGCTGCAGGATTCGGTCCTCCAGCGCCTTGGCTGCCTGCTGCACCAGCCGGTCGAATAGCAGCTGCTCATCCTCCGTCAGGTCTGGCTGCGGCGCGCGCGCCTGGATGCCCAGCACGCCGACCAGCGCGTCCTGCTGCCGGTTATACAGGGTGCGAATCCAGTAATCGCGCCAGATGACAAAATCGCCGACCGTCTCCAGCGCCTCGTCGTCGCCATTGCTCGACGGCCGGGTCAGCTCGCGCCAATTCTCGCCCTCAATCTGCTGCAGCCCCTCGCGCGGCTCGATGACCACCTCCAGCCGCGGCCCGTCCGGCGTGAAGGCGGCCACAAAGGCCGTGGGCACGCGCACCGTCTCGCAAATCGTGGTCAGCACGCTCTCCAGGAACTGCTGCATGTCGCGCGTCGTCAGCAGCCGCTCGCTCAGCTCCTGGATGCGGGCCACGTCCGGCTCGTGGTTTAGGTGGAACAGCCGCTCCAGCGGCTGCTTGAAGGCGTGAATGGCCCACTCCACAACCATCACCGTGGCTACCACGGCAAAGGCCTGCACCGTCGCCGCCGGCAGCCCCAGCACGTTGCTGGCGCGCGCCGCCAGCACAAAGACGAGCAGCACCAGCGTCGCCGTCAGCGGCACGCGCGCCATAAACTTGAACAGCCGCACCCGCACCACCCGGTCCGGGCTGGTGGCGCCAAAATAGGCCAGGTAATAGGTGAGCAGGGCAAACATCAGACCCACCACCAGGTTGCCCAGAATGAGCACCAGCCAGAAGAGCCAGCTCAGCCGCAGCCCCTCGTTGCCGCTCAGCAGCAGGTAGGGAAAGACGCCCAGCGGCGCGGCGATGAAGGCCAGCAGAATCATGCGCATGCGCCGGCGGATGGTCGTCGTAATGGAGAGGCGCAGCGCGTCCCACACCAGCCGGATGCTGACCGCCGTTACCGCCCAGAAATAGATGGTAAAGAGGGGAAAGAGCTGCCCGGCGCGCAGGTGCGGCGCGTCGGTGATATTCACCAGCCCCCCCACAATCAGGTCAGAAGCGGCCACCAGGCCGATGAAGAGCAGCCCCGTCAGGTAAAAGACGCGCACGCCCAACCGGCGCCGCCGCGAGGCGTGCCCGGTCGTCTCCAGCAGCGCGTCGGCCAGGTGGAAGAGGGCCGCGGGCACCATGGCGATGCCCACCCATTCCAGCCGCAGCCACTGCTCGCGGCTGAAGGGCGCGCTGGCCCGCGTCGCAAGCAGCTCCGTCAGGTAGACGATGACGACAAAGATGATCAGGTTGGAGAAGGCGCGGGTGGGCCGGTCACGCCAGAAATGGCGCAGGTTATAGAGGACCACCGAGCTCCCAAATATGACGATGGTTGCCTGCAGGGCGTCATTGGCCAGGGCCAGCAGTTCGTTCATAAGAGGTTGACTATCTCAGGCGGCCGGCGCTCTGCCCGCGCCGGTGGCCTCCGCAGTCCGGCTCAGGCAGGGGAGGGCGCCGGGGGTAGGTCCAGATTAGGCCGGTTCCAATCGGTCTTGCGTTCTTCTTCCACTTCCGTCTCGCGCTGGCGGCGTGGCGCGGGCGCCGGCGTCGCACTGCTGGGCGTGCCCGCCTCCCGCCCTTCCATCAACGCCACAAACTCTTCCGCGTCCAGCGATTCCAGCTCCAGCAGCTTCTGGGCAATTAGCTCCAGCTTGTCGCGGTTCTCCAGCAGCAGCTGTTTGGTCCGCTCGTACTGCTCGTCGATAATCTGCCGCACCTCGGCGTCAATCTGCTCGGCGACCGCGTCCGAATAATCACGCTGCTCGCTAATCTCCCGCCCCAGGAAGACGAGCTCCTGCTTTTCGCCATAGACGCGCGCGCCCAGCGCCCGGCTCATGCCGTATTCGGTCACCATCGAGCGCGCCATCTTGGTAATCTGGCGCAGGTCGTTGCTGGCGCCGGTCGTCAGGTCGCCAAAGACAATCTCCTCGGCCACGCGCCCGCCCAGCGCCGAGGCAATCAGGTCCAGAAACTGCGCTTCGCTGTAAAAATACTGGTCCTCGTCCAGGTACCAGGTGACGCCGCCGGCCATGCCGCGCGGGATAATCGTCACCTTGCGCACCGGCCGCGAGCGCGGCAGCAGATGGCTGACCACGGCATGGCCCGCCTCGTGGTAAGCCGTAATCTCGCGCTCTTCCGGCGACATGATACGGCTGCGTCGCTCCGGCCCCAGCTGCACCCGCTCAATCGCTTCCTGGAACTCGGCCATGCCAATGGACTTGCGGTTGCGGCGCGCCGCCAGCAGCGCCGCCTCGTTCACCGTATTCTCGATGTCCGCGCCCACAAAGCCGGGCGTGGCCCGCGCCAGCAGCCCGGCGTCCACGTCGCCGGCCAGCGGCTTGCCGCGCATGTGCACCTTAAAGATGGCGTCGCGCCCGCGCATATCCGGCCGGTCCAGCACCACGCGCCGGTCGAAACGGCCGGGCCGCATCAGCGCCGGGTCCAGGATGTCCGGCCGGTTGGTCGCCGCCAGAATAATCACGTGCGTATCGGTGTCAAAGCCGTCCATCTCCACCAGGATCTGGTTGAGTGTCTGCTCGCGCTCGTCGTGGCTGCCGCCCAGCCCGGCGCCGCGCTGGCGGCCCACCGCGTCAATCTCGTCCACGAAGATGATGCACGGGCTGTGCCGCTTGGCCTGCTCAAACAGGTCGCGCACGCGGCTGGCGCCCACGCCGACGAACATCTCCACGAACTCGGAGCCGGCGATGCTGAAGAAGGGCACACCGGCCTCGCCGGAGACGGCTTTCGCCAGCAGTGTCTTGCCCGTGCCCGGATGGCCGACCAGTAGCACGCCCTTGGGAATGCGCGCGCCAAAGCTGACGAACTTCTCCGGCTCGCGCAGGAACTCGACCACTTCGTGCAGCTCTTCTTTTGCCTCGTCGCAGCCGGCCACGTCGTCAAAGGTGACGGTGGGATGGTCGCCGCTGAACATGCGCGCCCGGCTCTTGCCGAAGCTGATGGCCTGGTTGTTGCTCCCCTGCGCCTGGCGGAAGATAAAGTAGATGAAGGCGATGATGATGATGGCCGGTAAGAAGATGCCGATCAGGCTCAGCCAGTTGCCCAGGCCGCTCGGCCTCTCATTCTTGACGACGACGTTGCCTTCCGCGTAATCCTGCGTCTGCACGCCCAGGTAGCTCAGCTCCTCCATGAGCGAGGCGTTGCCGCTGAGCTGCACACGCGCCGGCTGCCGCGCTTCGTCATGGTATTGGACGACCACCTCCTGCCCGTCGCCGGAGACGTGAAGCTGGGCCACGTCGCGCGCCTGCAGCTGCGCCGCCAGCTCGGTGATTGACAGCTCCGGCTGCGCCGGGCCAGCCGAGTTGTAACTCCATAAGATGGCGACGATGGCAGTGACGATGAGGAAGTAGACTACCCCACGCGTGACTCTGCTTTGATTCACAATCCGATCTCCCTATACGGCGGGCGGCCTACACCGCTGCAGGCCCCACCGAAGACGGGCCAGCAAGGCCGTGATGTGCTCCCAGTATAACAAAAAGCAGGGGGACCGGCTAATCTGGGGCCGTCCTATGGGCTGCCTCTCAGCCAGCGGCGCACGGCGCTCGTACCCACGCCCAGCTCGCTCAGCAGCACCAAAAAGAGCTCGCGCGGCTGCAGATGCTCGTGCTGCAGGCAGGCGCCGCAGTGGAAGGCGCGCGGCAGCCGGCCGCGCCCGCCAAACGCGGCGTCGGGCCAGCTCCAGCGGCAGCGCCGGCACAGCGGCCGCCCGCAATGGTGGCAGACCACCGGGTCACTCTCCTCCCGCTGGCAGACGGCGCAGGTCACTGTCGTTCGCGCGGCCATCGCCTATACTCCCGGCGCCCGGTCGTCACGCTGCCGCTGCCGGTCATAGCCGGGCGTCATGGCCGCGCCCGGCGCCGGCGGTTGCGGCTGCAGCCCGCTCGCCGGCTCGGCTTCCAGATACTCAGTGGCCGGTCCGGGCGGCTGCCCCGCGCCAAAGACCTGCTCGCAGATGAGCAGAAGCTGCTGCACGCTGCTCTCCAGCGCCTGAATGCTGCTCAGCCGGCCGGCCAGCGCCTCGGCGCGCAGCTCGACCAGTGTGACCGCGCCATCGCCCCGGCGCCCGCCCGGCTCCGGGCAGCTGACGATCATCTCAAAATTGACCGGGAAGAGGCCGCGATAGGTCCGCCCCGCCACCGTCCAGGAACGGTCTACCGGACGGTCGTCGTCGCGGTTGATGACGCCGCTGGTATGCTCCACCAGATGCTTCACGTAGTAGCCGCGCCGGTTCAGCGTGCGCGAGAGCTGCAAGACGCGCTCATAATTGGCTCGTTCCGCGTATTCTCGCTTCTCTTCCCTGGCGACGCGGGCGTGCACCGGCAGGCTGTCCATGCTCAGCTCAAAGCTGACGCGGATTTCCGTTTCACCCTGAAAGGAGAGGTCGTCGCGGCGCTGGCCCAGCGGCGAAAAAAAGAGAGCGCCGTTTAGGCCGGAGAGCAGGGCGCGCCGCACGCTCAACACCAGCTGGCCGCTCAGCGTCGCGTAGCGCAGCCGGGCGCTCTCTGTGAAGAGCGCGTAGAAGGTGCGGTGGTAGCCCGGCGTGCGCGCCCACACAGGCGGCCCTTCCGGCTCCGGCAGCAGCTCCACGTTCTGCCAGGAAAGCGCCGCCACGCGCCCGCCCACGCACTGGGCCGTGCCGTCCGCCGTATCCGGCCCCGAGGCCGCTGGCTCCAGCGCCGCCGGGCGCCGGTTGCGCACCCGGCCCAGCTGCGGGGGCGCGCACAGCGTCAGCTCCTTGACCACCACCTCCGCCCCGGCCAGCAGGTGCGGCGGCGTCGCCAGGAGCTGCACCGTTAGCTCCAGCCCTAGCTCCCACTCGCGGTCCTGCTCCGTCTGGCTGCTCACCAGCGTCGGCAGCAGCCGCAGCGGCAGGTCGCCCGCCAGCGAGAAATGATAGTGCGGGGCCAGCGTCAGCGGCTGCGGATTACCGTCCAGCGGGAAGAAGGGATGCTCGTCAGTCGGCCCGGCCAGCGCCAGGATGTGCGGTCGCTGCTCCAGCGCCGCATAACCCGCGCCCTGTAGCTGCCAGCGCGCTCGCCCGGTCAGCATCAGGAAGCCGGCGCTCGTCGCCAGCCGCGCCGGCGAGCGCAGATGATAGCGCCGCCGCAGCGCCGCCCGCCGCCGCGCCTCGCTGCCGTCCGGCGCCAGGCTGAAGTCGAGCCGGCCCGTCGTACGCAGCGTCTCGGCGCGGTAGACGCCGTTGGGCTGCAGGCGCACCTGGCCGGAGATAAGCTCCCGTAGCTGCAGCGCCGGCCCGTGCCCAAAGAGCGGCAGCGGCGGCTCGCTGGCCCTGTCGCTCAGGAAATCGACGAGAAAGGTGAGCACGAAGAAGCCAGCCGCCAGCAGCGCCAGCGCCAGCAGCGCGGGCGGCGGCCGCACGCCCTGGCGCAGGGCATAGACCGCGGGCCAGAGCAGCCCCAGGAAAATCAGCAGGGCGCTGAGGTAGAAGCGGGGCCAGTTGAAGCGGTCGTGGCGGTGGCGGCGGCAGTGCACGGCCGGCCCCGCCGCCGGCGGCCCGCCGCCCACGTCCAGCCCGTGATACTCGCGGTCGATGCGGTACCAGGCGCGCGGCGCCGTGGGCAGATGCTCGGCGCAGAAAGGCAGGCCGCAGTGATGGCAGACGGCGACCACGTCGCTCTTCTGGCAGACGTGGCAGCCGGGCGCGTAAAAATGCTCCGCGACCGCCACTTAGCGCACCACCCGCTCGAAATGGAAGCGCCGCTTCAGCCGCTTGTGCAGCTCGTTGAGCGCCTCCACCGGCTCCTGGCTGCTGCCGTCCAGCTCGGCGCGCATGGCTACCGTCAGGTCGCCGCTGCCGCGCAGCGTCCGGTGGCTGTCGCCACCTTCCGCCCCTTCGCGGCGCCGCTCCGTCTGCAATAGCTGCCCGCCCACCAGCAGCCAGAGGCGCAGCTGGCTGGCCCCCTCGGCGCGTGTGGCCGTCACCAGGAAGAGCCGGCTGCCCAGCCCGAACGGCGTCGCGTCCTCGTCTACAATCTCCTCCGGCTCGCCAATCACCGTGAACTGCATCGACGCCAGCAGCGCCAGGATATCGCCCAGGCGCATGCGGTTGAGCGCCATACCCGGGAACTGCACGAACTGGTAGGGCGAATAGCGGCGCCGCTCAAAGCAGTCGGCCACGTCCACCGTCAGCGCCGCCTCCAGCACGCTCTTGCTCGCCACGGGCGTCTCCCGCGCGCGGCCCGTCGCGTCAAAATAGCGCAGCGCCAGCCCGGACATCAGCGCGTCCATTTCCACCGTCAGCCCGCCGCTGAGCGTCGCCACGTCCAGCAGCTCGCCCGGCTCGCGCAGCAACAGCTCCATGCGCGGCGCCTGGTAGAGAAAGAGGCCGTTGCGCGTCGCCTCCGTCGGCGGCACAAAGCGCAGGCCGCCCCAGTGCAGCCGCCTCCGCGCCGGATCATAGGCGATGGGGTAGGGCTGCATCTCGCCGTCGCGATCCTCCACCTGCAGCAGCAGCCGCCGGTAAGAGGCCAGGGCCGGCCAGTCCAGCCACAGCTCCTTGAGCAGCGGCGGCGCCGGGTCGCCGGCCAGGCCAATGGGCGCCGCCAGCTCCAGCTGCACGTCAAAGGCAAAGCGCAGATGCGGCGCAAACTCCGCCTTGCGCTGCAGCTCCTCCGCCAGCTCGTTGCGCAGCCGCTCCGCTGTCTTCAGTTCCCCAGCCTCCCCGGCCGCCTGCAGCGCCGCCTGCCGCCCGACCAGCCCATCCTCGTCGGAAATTGTCACGGCAATGTGCAGCGGCGGGGGCGCCGGCGGCTGCGGCTCATAGCTGACCAGCGCCCGCCCTTCCTGCCGGCCCCGGTTCAGGTCGTCCAGCCCGCGCAGCTCGCTGCTGGAGAGCGGTATCGAGAGCGGCGTCGCCCCATACGGCGCCACGTCCGCGCTCTGCGCCAGCCGGCTGCGCCCGTAGTCGGTCACCAGCAGGTGGCCAATGTGCGCCCGCAGCGGCTCCGCCGTCTCGTCGTCGCCGTTCAGCGCCGGCTGCCGCCGCAGCGCCGCGCGCACGTCGTCCAGCGCCGCGCCGGGAAAATAGCGCTGCCCGTCGTAGGGAACCCGCCCTTCAATCAGGCCCAGCGCCGGCTGCTCGGCCGCCGCCGACACCTGCGGCAGGCTGCGCACCAGCGCCGTGTAGCGGTACCTCTCCACCACCCGGATCTCGCTCGGAAGGGCGCGGGCAACTAATCTCGTCCCGTAGGCCATGTGGCGCTCTGCTCCTGAAGGTCAGCTGCAATTCTGAAGATTATGACAAATTGCCCTGAGAATGCAAGCGGGGGCAGGCGTTACGAGTTGCGAGTTACGAGTTGCGAATGGCAGATTGTAGATTGTGCGTAGCGGCGAGGCAGACCGGCCAGCACCCTGCAGAAAACGGCGCAAGGTCCTATCCGGTCTGCCCTGGGTGTCTGACCCCTACCTATCCTGTTCCTTGTATCCTGCACCCTGCATCCCGCACCGCCATTGGCAACTCGCAACTCCTACAAAAGCCACTCCCTCACAATGCCCACCACCTGCTCAAACTGCTCAATCATCGCAATGTGGCCGCACTCTTCCAGCAGGTAGACGCGGGTCTCGGCGTTGGGCAGCAGCGCCGCCAGCTCCGCCGCGCCCGACGGGTGCAGCACCGGGTCGTTGCGCCCCCAGATAATGGCCGTCGGCTGCGTCACCGCTGCCAGCGCCTCGCGCCCGTTATAGAGCGCCGAGGCGCGCAGCGCTTCGCCGGAGGCGCGCGCCATGCGGTAATCGGCGGCGCGCCGCTGCCACAGCGCCGGGCCAAAGCGCTCCGGCCGGTAAAACGCCTTGCGCGACTGCCGGCCCAGATTGACGCGCGACAACGCTGTGCCCAGCCCCAGCAGCCAGCGCGCCAGCCGCCATTCCCCCGTCGCCCGCAACCAGCCCGGGTAGCGGTCGGCCGCCAGCAGCGAGGGCGCCAGTAGCACCAGCCGGCCCACCTGGTCCGGCGCCGCCGCCGCCATACCCAGCGCCAGCGCGCCGCCAAAGCTGTGGCCGAGCAGGGCGGGGCGCTGCACGCCCACGTCGGCCATAAAAGCCCCCAGCCATTCCATCAGTCGCGGTTTCGTATAGGACCGCATGTTGCCGCTGTAGCCGAAGCCGGGAATGTCCGGGGCCAGCAGGTAGAATCCGTCCGCCAGCGCGTGCATCAGCTCGCGGAAGCTATCGGCCGAAGCCGACATGCCGTGCAGCAGGATGATGGGCGGCGCATCTGGCGCGCCCGCAAAGTAGTAGCTGGTGCCCACGCCCGCAATCACCGCCCCGCGGCGCGGGTGGGCGGGCAGGGTGAACTCCGGCTCAGCCAACGCTGCCCGCCAGTCCCGGAAGCAGCCCCAGGCCGGGCACATCGGCCACGCTGGCCGCCGCGCGCACCCCGTTGCGGATCGCCTCGGCCACAACCTCCACGGCCACATTGGCAACCCGGTCGAGGCCCGCGTCCTCACCCTCATAGGCGCCAGAAGCCAGGGCAAAGACCGTATCGCCGTCGTGCGATGTATGCGCCGGACGCAGGGCCACAGCCAGCCCATCGTGCCCGCGCTGCGCCAGCCGGTAGCAGCCGACCTTGTTCAGCGGCGCATTGGTGGCAATCACCACCAGCGTCGTGTTCGTGCCCACCCAGACCGGCGGCCGCTCGGGGAAACAGCGGTACGGGTCCTGCGCTACGTGCCAGCCGCCATCGTCGCCGCGCGCGCCGGCCAGCACGCTGCCATCGGCGTTGAGCACGTCGCCGACCGGGTTGACCACGGCCCCGGCCCAGACCTCCAGCCCATCCTGGCTGGCGCCGGCGACGCCAAAGCCGCCTTTCATCATGCGCGCAAAGCCGCTCCATTTGCCCACCGTCACCCCGGCGCCCGCGCCCACGTTGCCCTGCGCCGGCAGCTCGCCCAGGCTGGCCGCCGCCGCCTGGGCTGCCGCATAACCCATCGCCGCATCCGGCAGCGCCTGTCCGCCGCCGAGGAACAGGTCATAGACGATGGCCGCGGGCACGATGGGAATGGGCCGCACCGGGGTAGGGTGGCCCACCCCCTGCTCGGCCAGATAGCGCATCACGCCATCGGCCGTCGCCAGACCAAAGGCGCTGCCGCCGCTGAGAACGACGGCGTGTACCACGCTCACCGGCTTCTCCGGCGCCAGCAGGGCGGCTTCGCGGCTGCCCGGCGCCGGCCCGCGCACGTCCACGCTGCCCACCGTGCCCGGCGGGCAGAGAAAGACGGTGCAGCCGGTATGGTTGGCGGCGTCGGTGACGTGGCCCACGCCAAAGCCGGCGAACGCGCCGCTCATGCCAGCTCTTTTACGACCCGGCAGGGGTTGCCCGCCGCGAACACATCCGCCGGCACGTCGCGCGTCACCACCGCCCCCGCGCCGATGACGCTGCGGTCGCCGATGGTCACGCCGGGCAGGATAATGGCCCCGCCGCCCACCCATACTTCAGAGCCAATCGTAATCGGCCGGCCCGACTCCAGCCCTTTGCGCCGCTCCTCGGCGCTGATGGGATGCGTCGCCGTGTAGATTTGCACCGCCGGCCCAAACATCGTGCCGCTGCCAATGCGCACTTCGGCCACATCCAGGACGACGCAGTTGAAGTTAAAGAAGACGTCATCGCCCACGTGGATATGGCTGCCGTAGTCGCAGTAGAAGGGCGGCTCAATCCACAGGTTGGCCCCGCTGCTGCCTATCAGCTCCTGCAGCAGCGCGCGCCGCAGCGCCGTCTCGTCGTCGCGCGACCCATTGAGCCGCCCCAGCAGCAGCCGCGCTCGCCGCCGCCCGGCCGCCAGCTCCGGGTCTGTCGCATCGTACAGCTCGCCGGCGAGCATCTTCTCTTTTTCCGTTTTCATCGCCGTCCTTCAATCCACCGTGCGCCGCCGGCAAGCCCCGTCAGCTTTCCGAAATCCTGGTAGGCCTCGCCGCCTGCCGGCCGCGACTGCCATTCGTTCCCTGACAGCGGCAGATACTAGCCGATGGGCTGGCGGGCGACAAACCAGGCGCCGCGGCTCAGGAGCCGCCGCGCACCTACCCCGGCCCCGCACCCGGCTGTCGCCGGCAGGTGAGCCGCACCGTCGCCGTCGTGGCCGGCGTGACGCGGGCGCGCTGGTCGATGTGATAGCCGGCGACCCATAGCAGATGCTCCTCGTTGGCGACGATGGGCCAGCGCGACCGTAGCGGGGCGGCAAGCTGGCCGGCCATCATGACATCTTTAACGCGCGCATGGCGGCCGTCCATGCCCAGCGGCTGGAAGCGCTCGCCCGGCCGGCGCGGGCGCAGCCAGAGCGGCTCCCCGGCGACGGCGGCGTCCAGATGGGCCGTCCAGCGCCCGGCGGCGTCCAGCTCGGCGGGCGGCGCGTCCAGCAGCTCGGCGCTGAGCTGCCAGCCGTTGGCCAGAGCGACCGCGCCGGGCAGCGGCAGCCGCAGCGGCTCGTCGCCGGGCAATTGGGGCAGGTCGCCGGGCGGCTGGGCCGTGGGCAGCGCCAGCAGCCAGCTCTGGTAGCCGACGGTGAGCGTCAGGCCGCCGGGCAGGATGGCCTGGGCGCCGGTGGCGCCGCTGGCCGCTACCGCGCGCGCCTGCTCGACAGTGCGGAAGCCGGCGTCGGCCATACTGCCGCGCAGCCGCTGCAGCGCCTGGCGCAGCGTGCGCCGCTGCAGCGCCAGGGGCAGCCGGCGCCAGCCCTGCAGGTCAGCGCGCAGCCAGCCCGGCCCTTCTTCCTGGGCCACGCGCGCCCAGCCGGCGGCCGCCTGCTCCGCCAGGTAGGCGTCCTCCGCGGCGATGACCGCCGCGTTCTGTTGCAGCTGCTCGCGGATAGCCGGGTTGAGCTGCTCCAGCAGAGGCAGCAGTTCGTGGCGGATACGGTTACGGGTGAAGGCAGGGTCTTCATTGCTGGGGTCGAGGATGGGGTCCAGGGCATGCGCGGCCGCGTAGTCCACTATCGCCTGGCGCGGCGCGTCGAGCAGCGGGCGCAGGAGCAGCAGCGCCGGCTGCCCGGCGCCAGGCTGGAGCCGGGTAACGGGCAACATGCCGCGCAGCCCGGCCAGGCCACTGCCGCGCACGAGATGGTGCAAAATCGTCTCCACCTGGTCGCCGGCGTGGTGGCCGGTTGCGATGGCGGCGGCGCCCCGTTCGGCCGCCAGGCGACGCAAGAAGGTGTAGCGCGCGCCCCGGCCCGCTTCTTCCACGGAGAGCCGCTCTGCGCGCGCCAGGGCGCCCACGCTTGCCCGCTCGACGACGCACGCCACGCCCCACTCAGCGCACTGGGCGGCGACGCGGGCGGCCTCCGCGGCCGACTCCGGACGCAGCCCGTGGTCCAGGTGGGCGGCAAGCAGCGGCAGGCCGGGCGGCGCCGCGCCGGCCCGCGCCAGCAGGTGGAGCAGGACAAGGCTATCCGGCCCGCCGCTGAGCGCCACGATGAGCGGCCCGCCTGCCGGCAGCGCTACGCCGCCTAGAAAGTCCGTGACATGGGCAACGAGGTCCATAGTGAGCAAGTATATAGCTGAATGGGGGAGGTGGGCAGTGGTCAGTGGGTGGCTGAAAGTAAAAGGTTAAAGTTGAACGATAGACGGCGGACGTAGGGGCGAGGCAGGCGGCCAATAGCTGCTGCAGAGAACGGCGCAACGACCCATCCGGCCTGCCTCGCCCGACCCGACCGGCGCGCCTGGCAGGAGCTGTCCGGTTGCCGCCAACCTGACAGATCTCACGAAAATAGATACAAATGATTGGACACAACGTACAATAAAAACGTAACCAGTGCCTTGTAACCTGCACCCATGCCATTCGCCATCTTCTTACGAGATTCTTGCGCACGCTAATCGGATACGCTATATTGTGCCCCGTTCTAACAGTCGAGCCCGTGGCCAGGCGAGGACGGACAGCACCTATTCTGTGCAACATCGGGCGGGCTCTACCAGTGAAGCAGCCGTAAAGGAGGGTTGTATCTATCGCGTAGAGTAAGACCGTATTCATTTCCTTGTGCCGAAGAAAGCATTGTAGCTCACATGGCAGCCAGGAGGTTGGACGGAAGGACGAGGCATCGGGAGAGCCCTGCAAACAAAGCCGCCCAGCAGTCTGCCAGTGTCACCTTCCACTCCAGCCCTCAAGTCCCACATTCAAAAGGAGAAAATGATGAAACACTCTGTGAGAATTGTGGCGTTTCTGGCGCTCATGCTCGTTATGGCGGTGGGGATCGCCAGCGCGCAGAATGGTGTGGAGCAAGTAGAGCCGCTGGCGCCGGTCATCATGGCCGACAGCGGCGGCATGTTCGACGAAACCCCCAACATGTGGTTTGTGGAGTTCGCCGAGGCGCCGACGGCCGCCGGCGGGCGCCGCGCCAACATTGAGCAGGAGCGCGCCGCCTTCCGCCAGGAAGCCAGCGCCGTTGGCCTGCAATACCGCGAGCGCATGGCCTTTGAGACCCTGTGGAATGGCATCTCCGTGGTCATGTCCGGGTCAGAGCTAAGCCGGATTGCGGGCATGAGCACCGTCAAGGCCGTCTACCCGATGGCGACCATTAGCATCCCGGAGACGACGCCCGCGAACAACCCCGACCTGTTTACCGCCCTGGCCATGACCGGCGCCGACATCGCCCAAAGCGAGCTTGGCTACACCGGCGAGGGCGTGCAGGTAGCTATCATGGATACCGGCGTCGATTACGATCACCCGGACCTGGGCGGCTGCTTTGGCGCCGGCTGTCGCGTTGTCACTGGCTGGGACTTCGTGGGCGACGCCTTTAACGCCGACCCCGGCGCGGCCGGCTACAACCCCAACCCGGCGCCCGATGCCGACCCCGACGACTGTAACGGCCACGGCACCCACGTCGCCGGCATCGTCGGCGCCAGCGGTGTGGTAACCGGCGTGGCGCCGGGCGTCACCTTTGGCGCGTACCGCGTCTTTGGCTGCGCCGGCTCGACCACCGCCGACATTATGGTTGCCGCCATGGAGCGCGCCTACGCCGACGGCATGGACGTGCTCAACATGAGCATTGGCTCGGCCTTCATGACCTGGCCGCAGTACCCGACCGCCGCCGCCAGCGACCAGATGGTAGACCAGGGCATGGTCGTCGTCGCCTCGATTGGCAACAGCGGCGCCAGCGGCGTCTACTCCGCCAGCGCGCCGGGCGTGGGCAACCACGTCATCGGCGTCGCCTCGTACGATAATACCCACGTGGCGCTCAATACCTTCACCGTGACCCCGGCGGACCTGACGATTGGCTACGCCAACGCGGCCGCCTCGCCGCCGGCGCCCACCAGCGGCAGCCTGCCGCTCGCCAAGACGGGCACGCCCGACTCGGCCGACGACGGCTGCGAGGCTCTGGAGCCGGGCAGCATGGACGGCTACGCGGTCCTTATCCGTCGCGGTACCTGCCCCTTCCACCAGAAGGCCCTCAACGCCCAGAATGCGGGCGCGGCCGCCGTGGTGCTCTACAACAACGCTCCTGGCCGCTTCAGCCCGACCGTCGCCGGCGACCCGCCCATCACCATCCCGGTGGTGGCGGTCTCCGATGCCGAGGGTGAGGCCATCAACGACGCCATTGAGAGTGGACCGCAGACGCTCAACTGGACCGATGAGACGGGCCAGTTTGACAACCCGACCGGCGGCCTCATCTCCTCGTTCAGCTCCTTCGGGCTGGCCGCTGAGCTGCAGCTAAAGCCGGACATCGGCGCGCCGGGCGGCCTCATCTACTCCACCTACCCGCTGGAGGGCGGCGGCTACGCCACCATCAGCGGCACCTCGATGGCCTCGCCGCACGTGGCCGGCGCCGTGGCCCTGCTCCTCGAGTCGGCCCCCGATACGGATGCCCACGCCGTGCGCGACATCCTGCAGAACAGCGCCGACCCGCAGCCGTGGTGGGGCAACCCGGCCCTCGGTTTCCTGGACAACGTACATCGCCAGGGCGCTGGTATGCTGGACATCGACGACGCCATTCTGGCGACGACGCTGGTCACCCCCGGCAAGCTCTCGCTGGGCGAAAGTGAGGCCGGCCCGCAGACGCGCACCCTGACTCTCCACAACAGTAGTGGCACGACGGCTAACTACGACCTGTCCTACGTCAACGCCCTTTCGACCGGCGGCAGCACCTTCGCCCCGAGCTACTTCGCCAGCGACGCCACCGTTGCCTTCAGCAGCTCGACCCTCCGGGTACGCGCTGGCGCCAGCGCCACTGTCGACGTGACGGTCACTGCCCCCACCGGGCCGGCGCTCGGCGTCTATGGCGGCTACATCGTCTTTACGCCGCGCGGCGGCGGGCAGGTCCTGAGCGTGCCCTTCGCCGGCTTCGTCGGCGACTACCAGGACATCCAGGTACTGACCAGCGGCGGCGTTGGCTTCCCGCTGGTGGGCCGGGCCACGTCCTGCATCCGCGTCGTGGACGGCGAATGCATCGGCGGCACCTACACCATCCCGCCGGCTGACTACGTCTACGACCTGACCTCCATCTTCGAAATGCCTTCCATCCTGGCCCACTTCGACCACCAGGCGCGCTACGTCGAGATGACCGTCCACTACGCCAGCGACGGCTCGCTGGTGCATCCCACCGTCAACAAGTTCGTCCAAACCGATTACCTGCCGCGCAACAGCACGGCGACGAGCTTCTTCGCCTTCACGTGGGATGGCACAGTTACCGATGGCTCGCGCATCCGGCCTGTGCGCGATGGCGACTACGTCATCGAGATCCATGTCCTCAAAGCGCTCGGCGACCCCAACAACCCGGACCACTGGGAAAGCTGGACCTCGCCGCCCATCACCATCGACCGTCCGTAAGTTCCTGAGCGGGGAGCAACGGTAAAGAGAAGAGGCGGGACCTCAACCGAGAGGTCCCGCCTCTTTCTTTTGGCAGGCTGGGCGCTGCGACAGGAGAGCTGACAGGTTTGCGCAAACCTGTCAGCTCTCGCCGCCGGCCGGCTACTCCGTCGGCAGCAGGTTAGAGCCGGGGTCGATCTGCCCGCCGTCTTCACAGAGGACGAAGCCGCCCCGCTCGCTGGTGTGATAGTCGTACTGCATGGCCTCGGCGACGAGAATGACGCGGTAGCCCGGTTCAAGGGCCATGGTGTACATCATGCCCGGCTGCGGGCAGCCCAGCGAGCCGTCGCGCCAGATCACGGATTGGGCGAACTCGACGGCAATCGCGTCGACGGGCACGCCAATGCGCTCGCTCAGGTCGGCCTTCAGCTCCTCCAGCAGCGCGGCCGGCGCTTCGATGGTCGCCGGCGTCTGCGGCGGCGGGATGGTGGGCAGCGGCTCCAGGGGCGCCACTTCCTCCACCGGCGTGAGCGCCGGCTCCTCAGGAGTGGTCGTGGCCGAGGGCTGCGCCGTGGCCGAGGGCTGCGCCGTGGCTGAGGGCTGCGGTGTAGCCGCCGGCTCCGTGGCCGGGCTGGTAGCCGGCGTCTCCGTCTCCTGCGCGTCAGGCTCGCCCGTGGGCGGCGTGCAGGCGGCCAGCGCCGCCAGCAGGACTATCAGAATGATGATCATGCGCTGCATCCTTCTCTCCTCGCCGTGGCCCATCAGTCGCGGGCGCCACGGCCTTTTCCTCCGTTAGACGCCAGCTTAGCTGTCCTGGTTCCCCGCGCCGCGCATTCTCAGCCACTTTTCACCTGCCAGCAAAACGGCCCGCCTGGCGCCGGCGGGCCGCTCTCCTGAGTCTTGTCTTACTGTAGGGCGGGTGGGATTCGAACCCACACGGGGTCGCCCCCGGCGGATTTTAAGTCCGCTGCGTCTGCCATTTCGCCACCGCCCCGTGTTGGTACAGGCAGAAGCCTATTATACCATAATCGCCAGCCGCTGCGAGGGGGGTGAGGCGCGGCAGCTCTACCCACCGGCCACTGCCCACCGCCCACCTTTTCACGTCCTCTTTACCCCATGCCGCCCACGGCCCCTGCTACAATGCGTCTGAGAAATAGAACGTCCGTTCTAGTTCGGCCGGGTCACCTATTAGCCATGCCAGATGATAAGCGCCGCCTCGACCAGACCCTTGACGCCCTCCGGCGCCGTTTTGGCTCCCGCGTGGTGGGCCGGCTGGGAGATAACCTTCGGCCGCCGCCCGCCTGCCTCCCCACCGGCTTCCCCGCTCTGGACAGTCTGCTGGGCGGCGGACTGCCGCGCGGCCGTATTGTCGAGCTGGCCGCCGCGCCCACGGCCGGTATGGTCACCCTCGCCCTGAACGTGGTCGCCCAGGCCCAGGCGTGCGGCGAGCCGGCCGTTTACCTGGACCTGCAGCACGCCTTCGACCCTGACTACGCCGCCCGCTGCGGCGTCCTCGTCGACCGGCTTTTGCTCGTCCGCCCGGACGGCGCGGCCCAGGCGTTTGCTCTGCTCCATGATCTGGCCGGCGGCGAGCGGGGGGTTCTCATCTGCGACCTGCCGCCCCACGTCGTCGCCGACGCCCGCCTGGCGCAGGCTCTCTCGGCCGCCCTCGGCCGCCTGATGCTTCCTCTCGGCCGCTCGCCCACCGTGTTGCTCTGCCTCGTCTCGACGCCTCCCGGCCGGCCGCTGCCGCTGCAGCATTACGCCGCCGTGCGCCTGCTCTTGCACCGGGAGCGCTGGCTGTACCAGGGGCCGGACATCTGCGGCTGCCGCACGGCCGTGCTGCTCGCCAAGAACAAGCAGGGCGCGTCGGGACAGTCTGTGACCCTCGACCTCTTCTTCGGCGACGCGGCGCAGGGGCGCCAGCCATGATTGCCTGCCTGGCGGTCCCCTACTTCGCCGCCGCCGTCGAGCGGCGCGGGCAGACGGCGCTGGCCCAGACCCCGCTGGTCATCGGCGGCCAGCCCTGGGAAGCCGCCCCTCTCTTTGGCTTCTCTCTGGAAGCGGCCCACCAGGGCGTCCGCGCGGGGATGCCCCTGCGCCAGGCTCACCTGCTCTCGCCCGAGGCGCGCTTCCTGCCGTCCGCGCCGCTCCACTATGCCGACGCCGACGGGGAAGTGACCGGCGTCCTGGCCGATTTTACCCACCTGATCGCGCCCGAGGCGCTCTGGCAGCCGGCGCCCGGCGTACGGTTCCTCCCCGCCGGCGCGCGTTCTCTGCCCGCCCGCTATACCCTCGACCTGGAGGCGCTGCCCGCCCCGGAGGCCGTCTTCCTCATCCGGGAAATGGGCCAGGCAGTACGCGACCACACCCGCCTGGAGCCGGCCGCCGGTCTGTCGGCCGACCCGTTTGCGGCCCAGGTGGCGGCGGCGCTGGCCCGGCCCGGCTCCCTGCGCCCTGTCGAGCCCGGCGGCGAGCGCGCCTTTCTGGCCGCGCGCCCGCTCGACTTCCTGCCCCTGGAAAGGGAATGGCTGCGGCGGCTGCGCCTGCTGGGCATCCGCACTCTGGGCCAGTTCGCCGCCCTCTCGCCGGCAGCCCTGCGCGAGCAGTTTGGGACCGGCATCCTGCCCCTGCACCGCCTGGCTCGCGGCGAAGGCGCAGCCTCCGTCGCCTCCCTGCCGCCTTCGGCCCAGGAGCAGGCAGCCCGCCGCTTCGACCCGCCGCTGGTCAACTGGCTGGACGTGCAGCGGCTGCTGGCAGAGCTGGCCGCGGAGTTGGCCGGGCGGCTGGCGGCGGCGGCCCTGCTGGGCGGCGTCCTGCACCTGCGCGTCGAGACGGAGGAGGACGCCCCCCAGCAGCTATCTCTACCCCTGCGCCGCCCCAGCGCCGACCCGGCCCGCCTGGCCCAGGCCGCCCAGGAGCTGGCGCAGGCGCTTTCTCTAGAGAGCGGGGTGGAAGCGCTGTCTCTGGTCGCCGGCGACCTCCGGCCCGCCGTCGTGCGGCAGCTTTCCCTGTTTACCCACGGTGACGGCCAATCTCTGGCGATGAGCGCCGCGCAGCCAGAGGAGGACGAGTCGCTGGCGCAGCTGATGGCCCGCCATCCGGCGGCCCAGTTCCTGCAGCCCGTTCACCTGGACGCCGCCCACCCGCTGGCCGGGCGCCGTTTCGACCTGCGCCCGCTATGACCCACCTCTGGCCGGAGGGAGCCGCCATCGACGTTGTGCCCGACGCGCTGGGCCGGCCCGGCCGGCTCACCTGGCGCGGCCAGAGCCACGCCGTGGCCCACGTCGCCCTCGCCTGGCGCGTGGACCTGGACTGGTGGCGGCGGCGCGTCTGGCGCGACTATTACAAGCTGAGCACCGACAGCGGCCTGCTGCTCGTCGTCTTTCACGACCTGGCCGGCGGCGGCTGGTTCCTGGAGCGTCTCTACGATTAGCGACGGGGAAGAAGACAGGGTAGCCGTGGCAATCTGTGTCTGGTACCGTTATGTACGTCGAACTTCACTGCCATTCCAGCTTCAGCCTGCTCGACGGCGCCAGCGCCCCGGAGGCGCTGGCGGCGCGCGCTGCCGCGCTGGAGATGCCCGCCCTGGCCCTCACCGACCACGACGCCCTCTACGCGGCGCCGCGCTTCATCCGCGCCGCCCGCGAAGCCGGCATCCGGCCCATTGTCGGCGCCGAGCTGTCCCTGCAGGGCGGCGGCCACCTCACCCTGCTGGTCGAAAATGAGGCCGGCTGGCACAACCTCTGCTATCTCATCAGCCGCGCCCAGGCAGGCGCGGCCAAAGGAGAAGCGGCGCTGCCGGCCGCCGAGCTGGAAGGCTGCACGGATGGCCTCATTGCCCTTTCCGGCTGCCCGCGCGGGGAGATAGCCTCTGCCCTGCGGCGCGGCCGGCGCCGGCAGGCGCTGGCTGCCGCACGCCGCTACGGCGACCTGTTCGGGCCAGACCATTTCTGGATAGAGCTGCAGCGCCATTCCCTGCCCGGCGAAGAGCGGCTCGTGCGCCAGCTAACCGGGCTGGCCCGCTACCTGCGCCTGGGCTGCGTGGCCGCCAACAACGTCCACTATGCCGAGCGCGACGGCCATCGCCTGCAGGACGTGCTCGTCTGCATCCGCCACAACACCACGCTGGACCAGGCCACGCATCTCCGCCGCCTCAACTCCGAGTATTACCTCAAATCTCCGGCCGAGATGGCCGCCCTCTTCCCGGACCACCCGGAGGCGCTGGCTAACACGCTGCGCCTGGCGGAGCGCTGCCGCTTCGAGCCGCGCTACGGGCTGCAAGACCTGCCCCGCTACGAGACGCCCGACGGCATGAGCAGCGAAGCCTACCTGCGCCGCCTCTGCCGCCAGGGGCTGCGCGAGCGCTACGGCGAGCCGCCGGCGCGGGCGCGCGAGCAGCTGCAGCGCGAGCTGGACGTGATTGGCCGGGCCGGGCTGGCTAACTACTTCCTTATCGTCTGGGACATCGTCCGCTTTGCCCGCGAGAACGGCATCCGCTGCCAGGGGCGCGGCTCGGCGGCCAGCTCGCTGGCGGCCTACCTGCTGCACATCAGCCCTGTCAACCCGCTGGCCCACGACCTGGTCTTCGAGCGCTTTCTCTCCGACGAGCGGCTGCAGGCGGACGCCGCCTTCGCGCCGGACATCGACGTGGACTTCGACGCGGCGCGCCGCGAAGAGGTGATCCAGTACGTCTACCGCCGCTACGGGACGGCGCACGTGGCGATGGCCTGCACCTTTACCACCTACCGGCGCAAGAGCGCCCTGAGAGACGTGAGCAAAGCGCTGGGCCTCTCCCCGGAGGTCGTCGCCGCCGCCGCGCGCGCCCTGGAAACGGAGGAAGAGACCCCGCGCCTGCCCGACCAGGCTGATCAGGGTTCGCTGGAGCTGCTTCTCGACCTCTGCCGGCAAATCCGCGGCTTGCCGCGCCACCTCGGCATCCACTCCGGCGGCATGGTCATCTCCGGCGCTCCGCTCATGGGCCGCATGCCCACCGAGCCGGCGACGATGGTCAACCGCGTCGTCACGCAGTGGGACAAGGAAGGTCTGGAAGAGGCCGGGCTGGTTAAGATTGACGTGCTGGGCCTGCGCATGCTCTCCGCCATCGGCGACGCGGCGGCGCTGGTGCGCGAGACGACCGGCGCCGCCCCCGACCTGCCGGGGCTGGACCTGGCCCAGCCCGCCGTCTTCGACGAGGCGACGGGCATGGACGACCTGGTCTACGCCATGATCCGCGAGGCCGACACGCTGGGCGTCTTCCAGGTGGAGAGCCGGGCGCAATCGCAGATGCTGCCCCGGCTGCGCCCGCGCTCCTTCGCCGACCTCGTCGTCGCCATCTCCCTCATCCGGCCCGGCCCCATCCAGGGTAACATGGTCCATCCTTACCTGCGCCGCCGCCTGGGCCTGGAGCCTGTCGCCTACGCTCACCCGCTGCTGCAGCCGGCGCTCAAAGAGACGCTGGGCGTCATCCTCTTTCAGGAGCAGGTGCTCAAGGTCGCGCGCGACCTGGCCGGCTTCACCCCCGGTCAGGGCGAGCAGCTGCGGCGCGCCCTGGGCGCCAAGCGGGCTACCGAGGCCATAGACAGGCTGCGCGGCGACTTTCTCGCCGGGGCGCGGGCCAATGGCGTGCCCCCGGAGGTGGCCGAGACCGTCTTCGAGCAGCTGCGCGCCTTCGGCGGCTACTCCTTTGCCAAGAGCCACGCCGCCGCCTTCGCCGTCCTCGTCTACCAGAGCGCCTGGCTGAAGCGCTACCACTTCCTGCCCTTCATGGCGGCGCTGCTCAACAACCAGCCAATGGGCTTCTGGACGCCCGCCGTGCTGCTGGGTGAGGTGCGGCGCAAGGGCTACGCCGTCCTGCCGGTAGACGTTCACCAGAGCCAGGCGCGCTGCACGGTGGCAGACGGCGCGCTCCGCCTGGGTTTCAACTATGTCTCCGGGCTGGGCGCGGCCCACGTCGAGCGCATCGGCGTGCAGCGCGAGCGCGCCCCCTTTACCTCGCTGGCCGACTTCTGGCAGCGCGTGCGCCCCGGCCGGCGCGTGGCCGAGCGCCTGATTCTGGCCGGCGCCTTTGACGGCTGGGGCCTGCCGCGCCGCCAGCTCTTGTGGGAGCTGGGCACCCTGCGCGAGCAGCCGGCCGCGCCGGGGCTGGAGCCTGAGCCGCAGGCAGCCGACTTGCCGGAGCTGACGCCAACAGAGGCGCTGCTGGCCGAGCAGGCGGTGCTGGGCCTCTCGGCGGGCGAGCACGTCATGGTCCACGTGCGGCCGCGGCTGGCCGGGAACATCCTCTCGGCCGCCCGGCTGGCCGCCTGTCGCGATGGGCAGCGCGCGCGCCTGGCCGGGCTGCTCGTCGTCCACCAATCGCCGCCCACGGCCAAAGGCTTCCACTTCCTCACGCTCGAAGACGAGACAGGGCTGGTCGACGTCGTCGTGCAGCCGCAGGTGTACGACCGCTACCGCGCTGTCCTGCACGCCGCGCGCCTGCTCCTGGTAGAGGGCGTGGTGCAACAGGAAGGGCAGGTTGCCAACCTTCTTGCCCAGCGTATCGCCGCCTTGCCCCCACCCCCTCCCCCGGCTACAATCTCCGCATAAGCCGCCCCCCGGCGCGCGGCGCAGCCCCACAGCAGCCGATAGTGTCGGGGCAAGCTGCAGACTGACTATTACGTCCACGGGTGGGCCGAGCGGAGACCGTGTGAGTAGCGACGAACGGAAGCGACGAGCCGAGGCGGTAGGGGCGGAGCTGGAGGCTATCTATCGCACGGCGCCGGTGGGCCTGTGCGTGCTCGACCACGAGCTGCGCTACGTGCGCATCAACGACTGGCTGGCCGAGCTGAACGGCCATTCGGTGGAAGCGCACGTGGGGCGCACGGTGCACGAGCTTATCCCCCACCTGGCGCTGCAGGTGGAGCCGCTCTACCGGCGCGTGCTGGCGACGGGCAAGCCGATCCTCAACGTGGAAGTGACTGGCGAGACGGCGCGCCTGCCTGGCGTGCGCCGTGTCTTCCGCGACCATTACCACCCGCTGCACGATGCGCAGGGCAACGTGATTGGCCTCAACGTCGTCGTGGAAGAGATTACGGCGCTGAAGGCGGAGGAGGAGCGGCGGCGCGCCAGCGAGGCGCGTTTTCGCGCGCTGGCGAACTCCATGCCTCAGCTCGTGTGGACGGCCGAGCCAGACGGCGTTGTCGATTATTACAACGACCGCTACCAGGAGTTTGCCGGCATCGGCCGCGGCGAGGATGGCGCCTGGCAGTGGGGGCCGGCGGTCCATCCCGACGACCTGGCGCGCACGGCCGACGCCTGGAACCGGGCCGTGCAGACCGGCGCCATGTACGAGGTGGAGCATCGCGTGCAGCGGGCCGATGGGCGCTACTACTGGTACCTGAGCCGCGGCGTGCCGGAGTGGGATGCCGCCGGGCGCGTGGTGAAATGGTATGGCACGGCCACCGACGTGCACGAGCTGCGCCAGGCCGAGCAGGCGCTGCGCACCGGCGAGGAGAAGTTCCGCACTATCTTTGAGCTGTCGGCGGTGGGGCAGGCGGAAATCGACGCCGCCAGCCGCCGTATTCTGGCCGCGAACCAGCGGCTGGTCGAGATTAGCGGCTATAGCCAGGAAGAGCTGCTGCAGATGAGCTTCGGCGAGCTGTTCCACCCGGAGGAGCGCGCGGCCAACCAGGCGGGTTTTGAGCAGGCCACGGCCGCCCGGCAGCGCA
>CAZOGK010000005.1:0-2227 GCA_964579295.1 uncultured Ardenticatenaceae bacterium | reverse complement strand
TCGCTGGCCGAGGCGCATCTGGAGATGCAGCGGGCGCGCGACCTGTTCTACACGCTCTTTCATTCCAGCCCGATTCCCATTGTGCTCTCGCACCCCGGCAGCGGCACGGTGGTGGACGCCAACCGCGCTTACGGGCAATTTCTGGGCTTTGCGCGCGAGGAGGTTGTCGGCCGCACGACCGTCGAGCTGGGCATCTACCGCGATCCGGCAGACCGGGCGCAGATGGTCGGGCGCATGATGGCCGAGGGGCAGGCCGGCGCGATGGAGATGGCCCTGCGCACGCGCGGCGGCGAGGAGCGCACGGTGCTCATCTCCAGCAATCTGGTAGAGGTAGACGGCCAATCGCTGGCACTGGCGGCTTTTCTGGACGTGACGCCGCTGGTGCACGCCCAGGCGCAAATCCGCCACCTGGCTTCGGAGCTGTCGCTGGCGGAGGAGCGGGAGCGGCGCCGTATTGCCCAGGTGCTGCACGACGACATCCAGCAGATGCTGGTCGCCGCCCAGATTATGCTGCAGATGGCCTCGTGGGACGGCCCCGAGGGAGATGGCGAGGCGCTGCAGAAGGCGGAGGAGTATTTGCGCGAGACGCTGGCCGCGACGCGCCGGCTCAGCTCAGAGCTAAGCTCGCCCACGCTGCGCAGCCCGGCCGTGCAGGATGGGCTGCTGTCGCTGGCCGCCTTCATGGAGGAGCGCTACAACCTGAAGGTCTGGCTCGAGGCGGACGAGGCCGGGGATATTGGCGACGACGACCTGCGCAGCCTCATCATTCGGCTGGTGCGCGAGCTGCTCTTTAACGTGGTCAAGCACGCCGGGGTGCGCGAGGCGTGGGTGCGGGCGCGCCACGCCGGGAGCGAGCTGCGCATTGAGGTATGGGACGAGGGGCGCGGCTTCGACCCGGACGCCGGCGATGAGCCGGAAGCGGAGCCGGGCCTGGGCCTGGAGAGCATGAAAGAGCGGCTGGCCCTCTTTGGCGGCTGGCTACAGGTGGAGGCGACCCCCGGCGCGGGCACGCGCGTGCAGGTGGTGGTGCCCGTGGTGTAGGTCGCTGCCGCTCGGCGCCGGGCGCGGCAGCCGCGGCGACAGCCACTCGGGCGCGGCGGCGGCGGGCAGGCCGGCGTCGCGCTGCGCCGGGCTGATGGCCGACGTGGGCGTGGGTGTGGGGTCGGCAAAAAGGTCGCGCAGGCGGCGCGGCGCGTCCTCGCGGCTGGGGTTGCCGGCGCCGGGCAGGGTCGTGTAGCGCATCATCACTTCCGGGTAGCTGAGCCAGGCGGCGCGCGCCGCCCAGGCGCCGGCGACGATGACGACGATGGTTGCCGCCACCACCCACCAGCGCCGCGCCAGCGAGCCCAGGTCGCGGTAGCTGCCGGGTGTGCCGCCGGACGCCTCATAGCGCGGGGCTACCAGGTAGCCGAGGATGAAGCCAGAGACGAGCCCGCCCATGTGCGCCGCATTGTTGATGCTGACGACCGTAACGCCGATGATGATGTTGATGATAATAATGCGCAGGAGCTGATTGCGGGCGGCGCGCCCGGCCTCTCCCAGCCGCTGGCGGTGGAAGAAGAGGAAGGCCAGCTCGGCGCCGAGGATGCCGAAGATGGCGCCGCTGGCGCCGGCGGAGAACTCCGCGATGCCGCGCCAGGCAAAGCTGACTACGTTGCCCAGCAGCCCGGCGCCAAAGTAGAGAAAGAGGAAGCGCGCCTGCCCATAGACGACCTCGACCTCGCGGCCGATGAAGTGCAGGGCAAAGCCGTTGAAGAAGAGGTGGATGAGGCCGATGTGCACAAACATGGCGGTAAAGAGCCGCCATAGCTCGCCCTCAAAGAGCAGCGGGCCGAAGGTGGCGCCAAAGGCAATGAGCACCGACGGGTTGGTGGAGCCGCCGGCCAGCTCTTCCAGCAGGTAGATGGCGGCGATGATGCCCAGCAGCAGGTAGGTGAGCCAGGGCCGGGCGGCGGCGACACGCCGCGGCGCCGGCGGCTGCGCCGGCTCGGCTAGGCCGGCGCGGCTCTGCAGCTCGGCGATACAGTCAGGGCAGCGATAGCCGACCGGCGTGGCGACGGCGCATTCATTACAGATTGGCCGCCCGCAGCGGCTGCAGCCGAGGCGCGTGGGGCGGTCGGGATGGCGGTAGCAGGCGGTGGCAGTCGGCCCAGTCATCAACTCTCCTTTCCTTGGGTGCGCTGTGCGGCCCTATTAAGCCCCAGTTGCGCCGCGCTGTCGAGCGCAC
>CAZOGK010000004.1:153308-156085 GCA_964579295.1 uncultured Ardenticatenaceae bacterium | reverse complement strand
GCTCGCCGTAGAGCGGGCGCACGGCAAAGAAGGCCCAGGTGGGCAGGATGGCGCCGGCCAGGGCCACGGGGGCCGCCAGCCAGCAGCGGGCGCGTGCCGGCAGCAGGGCCAGGCGCGGCGCGGCCGCGGCGGCGACGACGACCAGGGCGATGAGCAGGAGCCGCCACAGCCACTCGGCGCGGTCGGCGTCGCCCAGCGCCTCCAGCGCGGGAAAGGCGAGCAGGCTGACCAGCACGGCGAGCGCACGCGCGGCCCAGGTGCGGCGCGTCGGCGGCCAGAAGGTGGTCAGCAATATGAGCAGCAGCGCCGTGGTGACGGGGGGCAGATAAAAGGCGGAGCGGCCGGGCGTGACGGCGCCGCTGCGCACCTGCGGCAGGAACTTGGCCTGCTCGCCCATCTCCAGGCCAATGTAGCTGAGGCCGGCGGCGGGATGGGGCAGCCAGACAAGGAAGAAGGCGACCAGAATGGCGGTCAGGGCCAGGAGATACAGCCGGCGACTCATGCCGGCGGTTCGGCCAGCGCCGCCCGCACCTGCTCCTCTTCGACGGTCTGGGCCTGGAGGAAGGCTTCGCCCGTGGGGCTGCGGCGCAGGCGCAGGGCAAGCAGAGCCACGGCCCGTATATCTTCGGGCAGCGCTTCCTGGCGTTCGGCGGCGGCGGCATGGGCGCGCGCCGCCTCGAACAGGCTGATTTCGGCGCGGTTGCTGTGGATGCCGAGCTGGCGGATGACGGCCAGGCCCAGCTCACGCGCGGCGTCGCCGATGACGACCGAGGCGAGGCGCGCGCGGGCGGCGGCTATCTCCTCGGCCAGGGCCAGCGTCTGCGCGGCGTAAGCGGCGGCCATCCCCTCCGGGTCGCGCTGGTACCAGATGGCCTGCTCGTAGGCGCGAAAGCGGGCTGCCGGCTCTTCCAGGCCGCGCACCAACACGCGCAGGCCAAAGCGGTCCGTGAGCTGCGGGCCCAGGCTGCCCTCTTCCGGATTCATCGAGCCAATGAGCAGAAAGCGCGAGCGGTAGGTGAGCTTATTGGGGCCGCGGCGCACGGTATAGCGGCCCAGCGCGGCGGCGTCGAGGATGGCGTCGGCAATCTGGTCATCCAGCATGTTCACTTCGTCAATGTAGAGGATGTGGCCGTCGGCCTGGCTGAGCAGGCCGCGCTCTAGCCGCACGCGCTGCTGCTCCAGGGCCAGCCGCTCGTCAATACCGCCGACGACATCCTCCAGGCGGGCATTAAGCGGCAGGCTTATGATACGCAGCCGCTCCAGCTCGGAGAGCGGCTCGCCATAACCCACCTTTTGCGCGCACTCCGGACAGATGGCATCCATGCCCCCTGCGGCCAGCAGTGACTCGGTGCAGCCGTTCGCGCACAGGCTCACTTCGGCGCTGGGCAGCAGATCGACCAGCGCATGGACGGCCGTCGTCTTGCCAGTGCCGCGCGGGCCAAGCAGCAGCACGCCGCCGACAGCCGGGTTCACTACGGCCAGCGCCAGGGCCAGCTTCATCTCTTCCTGGCCGACGATGCCCAGGAAAGGGAAAGGCTCGACGTCGGCCACGCCCTGGTCCACGTAGCCGCGATGGCTGGCCCGGTAGGAAGGGGCCTGCCGCAGCAGGTCGAGGAGCTGGGAGCGGCTCACAGAATGCCTCGCTGGCGCTGTTCCAGGCGATAGCGCTGCCGTTCTTCGCCGCGTGCGTGGCGCTCGCGTTCGTCATCCGTTTCCAGGATAAGCGCCGGCACGGCCGTGGGCTTTCCCTGCTCGTCCAGCGCCACGTAGACGAAATAGGCGGTGTTGGTGTGGGTCGTCGCGCCGGTGAGCAGATGTTCGGCGTGCACGACGACGCGCGTCTCCATGCTGGTGCGGCCCACCCAGGTGACCTCGGCGGAGACGGTGACCAGGTTGCCGATCTGCACCGGCGAGTGAAAAGCCATCGAATCGACGACGATGGTCACCGCCGGGCGGCGGGCGTGGCGGGTGGCGGCCATGCCCCCGGCTTCGTCGCACAGCTTCATGATGATACCGCCGTGGACGTTGCCCAATGTGTTGGCGTCGTTGGGACCCATAAGCTGGGTCAGCGTCACGCGCGAGGCGCTAACAGGCTTGCCTTGCATGCCGGCTACTCCATGTCCGGACGCGTCTCGGAGACGTAGAGCAGGCTCTGGCCTGCTTCTTCGAACACGTCCACAATGTGAAAGGGCAGCTCGCGGAAGAGAGGCGGGAGCGGCGCCCTGGTCGGGATGCGCGGGGACTCCGGTTGGGGCGGTGGTTGGCGGCGGGCCAGCTCGTCGCGCTCCGAGCGCCGCCGCAATAGGCGACGGTCGTCGCTGAGAAAGCCGACATACTCGCCGCCGGCGTTAAAGACACGGCGGCCGCTGACAAAGCCGAGCCAGTCGCCCTCGACGCTGAAGAGGTGGCCCTTTTCATAGACGGCGACCCATTCGCCGTCGCTGCGGTAAATTGGCTCCATAACCGGTCCTCGAAACGCAACAATGGTACGGCTGGGGATTATAGGGGATGGTTTGTTGGCGGGCTACTAGGTTCCTCTTGACCCGCGTCACGGGTTCGGGCGACATCGGGCCGGCCTGCCCCGCCCCGACGTGTAGCGGTGGGTGGCGAGTGGCCCGCGCCAGGGTTACAATCGCACCCGTGCATATAACGGAGGAAGCCATGCAAGACGAACAGGAGCCGAAGGACAAAAGGGACCGGAAGATAGAGCCGCCGCCCACAGGCGCGAAGACGAACAGCGCCGTGGAGCCGGCGGACGAGTATGCGCTGGAGAGCCC
>CAZOGK010000004.1:129548-153208 GCA_964579295.1 uncultured Ardenticatenaceae bacterium | reverse complement strand
GCGCGAAGACGAACAGCGCCGTGGAGCCGGCGGACGAGTATGCGCTGGAGAGCCCTATTCCTGCCGACGCCGACGACGGCGCGCTGGAGGATGAGGTGGAGCAGGTCCCAGTGCCGCCTACCGGCGCGAAGACGAACAGCGCCGTGGAGCCAGCGGACGAGTATGCGCTGGAGAGCCCTATTCCTGCCGACGCGGACGACGGCGCGCTGGAGGATGAGGTGGAGCAAGTTCCGGTGCCGCCCACAGGCGCGAAGACGAACAGCGCCGTGGAGCCGGCGGACGAGTATGAGCTGGAGCTGCCGGGGGACGAGGAAGAATAGGGCGGCGGGCAGCTATTCCGACGCGAAGAGCTGACAGGTCCGGATAGGCGGGTCGCTTAGATAAGGTCGCGGTAGAGCGCGCGGAGCTGGGCGGCGGCCTGCTGCCAGCGGAAGCGGCGCGCCTGGCGGAAGCCGGCGGCGACGAGGCGGGCGCGTTGCGGCGCATCGTCCAGCAGCCGGTCGAGCGCGGCGCTCCAGGCCGCCTCGTCATGAGGCGAGAGCAGCACGGCGGCCTCGCCGGCGACTTCGGGCAGTGAGGAGGCATTGGAGCTGACGACCGGCGCGCCGCAGGCCATTGCCTCCAGCAGTGGCAGGCCGAAGCCCTCGTAGAGGCTGGGGAAGACGAAGAGGCTGGCGGCGCTATAAAGTGCCGGCAGGTCGGCGTCGGCGACAAAGCCGATGAAGTGGACCCGGCCCTGGAGTCCCTGCCGCTCAACCTCGGCGAGCGTCTCTTCATACAGCCACCCCTTACCGCCGGCAATCACCAGATGGTGCGGGTGGCGCGCGGCGACCGGGCGAAAAGCGCGGATGAGCATGGCGTAGTTTTTGCGCGGCTGAATGGTGCTGACCGCGAGCAGATAGGGCGCGGCGCTCAGCCCATATTTCTGGCGCACGGCCGCCAGCCTGCCCGCTTTGGTCACCGGCTGGAAGCGCTCGTCCACGCCGCTGTAGAGCACGGAAATCTTCTCTTGCGGCGTCTGCCACAGCTCAACCAGGTCGCGCCGCGTCGCCTCGGAATCGGCGACGACGTGGCTGGCGCGGGCGATGGAGGCGGGCACGACACGGTTGAGATAGCCGACCAGGGCCGGGGTGAAGGTTTCAGGATAATGGACGAAGCTGAGGTCGTGGACGGTGAGCAGCGAGGGGGTGCCCGCGCGCAGCGGCGGCAGGACGAAATCGGGCGAGTGGAACAGGTCGAGCGGGCCGGTGAAGAGCTGGACGGGCAGCGGCAGGCGCAGGCGGTGCCAGAGGCGATATAGCCAGCGGTCGCTCAGCGGCGCGCTATGCACGCTGATGTGCGGGCCGGCCGGCAGCGGCTCCGGCACGGGCGGCTGGGCGGGGGGGCGGGCGCTGAAGAGGCGGTAGGCGTTGCCGTCGTCGCCGGCGAGCAGGGCATGGACCAGCTCGCGCGTGTAACGGCCGATACCGGCGCCCTGGGTGACCGCAGCGGTCACGTCGATGCCGACGACAGGGCGAGAAGCAGCCACGGCCGCCGCTCAGCTCCGCGGCTTATCGACGTCGCCGTAGGTCCAGTAGCGGTTGACGAAGAAGTTCCAGAAGAGGACGACGATGGTCGCCAGGATCTTGGCGGGGATGTAGCCGCGAATGGCTTCCGGCGCGGAGATGGCGCGCAGCAGCTCCTCGAATGGACCCTGGGTCAGGACGAGGATGGTGTTGTTAATCAGCAGGCCCAGGACGCTGACGACGCCAAACTGGGTCAGCTGCACCCGCCGGCGCTTACTGCGCGAGTCCGGGTAAGTCCAGTAGCGATTCCAGGTAAAGTTGCTGAGCACCGCGGCGGAAAAGGAGAAGGTGTTGGCGACCACCGGCTGCAGGCCAAACAGCTCGACGAGCACGGTGAGTGTGCCGAAATCGACGATGAAGCCGATGGTGCCGACGACCAGAAACTTGAAGAAACGTTCTGCTTCTTTTTCTTTGATGCCAAAGTGGCTAACAATATCTATGAAAAGCGCCATCATTCAGCGACCCCTTCCTCGGGCAAGGTAAGCCCGTGTAGCATGCCCAACATGGCCCCCAAATGCAAATAGAGATTGTTGACGTAGAGCTTATCGAGCGTGTGATGGACGGTCAGCGCCACCCAGACGGCCAGCAGACCGAGGGCGATGCCCCGCTCCGGCCAGCCGCGCCGCAGCGCGCGCAAGGTCAGGGCAAAGACGACGCCCCACAGCAGCAGATAGGCAGCCAGGCCGGTAAACCCCACCTCGGCCAGCAGGTTGAGGTAATAGTTGTGGGCGTGGCCCAGCGGATGCGGCCAGTTCACCTGGGCCACCTCGGGATAGGCAGCTTCGTAGTTGCCAAAGCCGACGCCGAGCCACGGCTCCCGCCGCGCCATATCCAGCGCTGCCTGCCAGTGGGCCAGCCGCTCGACGACGGCGTAGCTCTCGTCGGTAAACTCGACGCCGCGCACGTCAATGCTCGACGTGGCGCTGGCGGGCAGCGCCAGGCTGAAGCTGGTGAGGCGCGCCGTAATCGACGCCGGCAGGAGCCCAAGCTGCCAGAAGGCGAGAAAGCCGGCCAGCGCGCCGGCCAGCAGCAGCAGGCCCAGCGTGCGCCGCCGCGGCAAGAAGACGGCCAGGGCGGCGGCGCCGGCGGCAAAGGCCAGCCAGGCGCCGCGGCTCCACGAGGCCAGAAGCCCCGCCAGCGCCAGCAGCAAAATGGCCGCCAGGAAGCCTCCCCAGAGCAGCGGAGGCCGCGCCGGCCCGCCCTCGGCGCGCTGCCGCCGCCAGCCGAGAAGCACGCCCGCCAATGCGCCCGCTGCCAGCAGCGCTGTCCAGCTCACAAATGCGCCGAAGGGATTGGGCTGCATGAAGGTACCGTAAGCCCGGTAGAAGCGCTCATCGAGAATGGCAAAATGCTCCGGGCCTTCGGGCTGGAAGGCGAACTGGTAAACGCCGAGCAGCGCCTGGCTGGCGCCGGCCGCCAGCAGCAGCGCCAGAACCGGGCGCAGGCCATGCCGCTGCACGAGGTCAGCTACGATCCAGAGCAGCAGAGCCGCTTCCACCCACTTCGCCAGCTCCTTAAAGCCCAGCGTCGTCGCCGGCGCATCGAGTAGCGACAGCGCGGCGACGAAGCCAAAGAGCAGCAGCGCCTGGTTGAGCGGCGTGCGCGGAATGGCAATGCGACGGCGCACGACGCCCAGGGCCAGCCAGGCGGCCGCCGTCAGAAAGAAGAGAAGCTGCCCCGAATCGAAGCCGCCGAGGCTGATATAGTTCGCTTCCCAGGCGCCCCAGGGCGCGACGACGAGGAGGAGCGCCAGGCCGGCCAGAGGATAGAAGGCCGTGGTGAGAAGCAGGCCGCCGCCCAGTAGCAGGAGGAAGGCTACAGGCAGCGGCAGGCCATGGGCCAGCCAGCCGAGCAGAAGGGCCAGCGCCACGGCCCACCAGGGCGCAGCGCGGAAAGCGCCGTGGCCGGCCCGCAAGCGGCGGGAATTAGCTGAGACGGTCACGGAAATAGGGGATGGTCTGTTCCAGCCCTTCGCGCAGCGACACGCGCGGCTCCCAGCCCAGAGTCGCGCGCGCCTTGCCGATGTCGGGCCGGCGCACCTGGGGATCGTCGCGGATGCGCTTGTCTTCGGGCTGCACAAAGTCGATTTGGGAGCGGCTGCCGGTGGCTTCGATAACGATCTGGGCAAAGTCGAGAATGGTCATCTCGACCGGGTTGCCGATATTGACCGGCAGCTTCTCGTCGGAGAAGAGGAGCCGGAAGACGCCGTCTACCAGGTCGCTGACATACTGGAAGCTGCGCGTCTGCTGCCCATCGCCGTAGACGGTGAGCGGCTCGCCGCGCAGGGCCTGGCTGAGGAAGTTGGGCACCACCCGCCCGTCGTTGAGGCGCATACGCGGGCCGTAGGTGTTGAAGATGCGCACGATGCGCGTGTCCATGTCGTGGTAGCGTTGGTAGGCCATAGTCATCGCCTCGGCGAAGCGCTTGGCTTCATCGTAGACGCCGCGCGGCCCGATGGGATTGACGTGGCCCCAGTATGTTTCCGGCTGCGGGTTGACCTGTGGGTCGCCGTAGACTTCGGAAGTAGAAGCCAGCAGGTAGCGGGCGCCCTTGGCCTTGGCCAGCCCCAGGCTGTTGAGCGTGCCGAGAGAGCCTACCTTCAGCGTCGGTATTGGGAATTCCAGATAATCGTTAGGGCTGGCCGGCGAAGCGAAGTGCAGCACGGCGTCGACCGGACCGTCGACGTAGATATAGTTGCTGACGTTGTGCTTGACAAAGGTGAACCGCTCATCGCCGGCGAGGTGGGCGATGTTGCGCACGCTGCCGGTAATCAAGTTGTCGAGGACCATGACTTCATGCCCTTCGGCAAGGAAGCGGTCGCTGAGGTGGCTGCCGAGGAAACCGGCGCCGCCGGTTATCACGATGCGCATGCTATTCAATCTCCTGCCCGGCGCGGGTCTATGCCGGCCCTGGTCTGCGAATCTGGAACAAACTGCCCGCAATTGTACCTGGAAATGGGGACCGTTCAACGCGCGTTGGCGGGGACGCCCCCCGTCCCGCCCGCCACCCATCAAGACCTGTCAGGTTTTAGGAAACCTGACAGGTCTGACGACGGCCGCTAGAGAAAAGAAAAGCAGCCCGGACACATGTCCAGGCTGCCTGATTACTATGGGGGGCGGCTGCAGGCCGGCCAGATTAGGCGGCGATGGACGACCGCTTTCTGAGAATGACCAGCGTCGCCAGGCCGAAGAGCACGAAGGCGGGCAGCACGACCATCGACGATGCAGTCGCCACGCCGACCACGTCCGTGGAGGAGAGCGTGACGGCGGTGGGTACCGTCGAAAATTGGAAGTCGCCGAGGTAGGTCGAGCCGAGCAGATGGCTCATATCGCCGTCAGGCGAATAACCCCACGAATACCAGTGCAGCTCGGTAATCTCCTCCGAGCCGTAATCAATGTCTTCGGCGCCACTGTAATTGGTCTGGGCGTCGGGATAGCTGGAGCGAAGCCACTGCTGACCGTTAGCGGGATGGGCGGCGAGGACGAGGTCGCTGCCGCCGTACGTGCTCCAGCTTGTCGGTACTACCGCGTTGCCAATCTCGTCAAACGCCTGCAGAGCCAGATGCTTACGAACAGGGCCGCCCGGCCAGTTAAAGAAGGCTTCCATCCAGATATCATTAAGCTGCACGGGCTGAGAGAAGGTGATAATCGTCAGCACATAGCCAACGCCGTCGCCGGGATAGTCGGTTTCGCTGATGTCGCGCACCGCGAGCGCATCGCCTTCCGCTTTGGGCATGCCCACGTTCTGGCCGTCCGCGCCCGGGATATAAAGGCCAAGATCTACGAACGCCTCATCCAGGACACGGACCTCTGTCGTGACATCGACGCCGGAGCCGGCGACATCGGTGAACGTTTGCTGGCTACTCTGGCCCTCGACAAAGCCAAGGGCGGACCAGTCGAAGATAAAATCTGCCGCGAAGACGGCCGGCGGGTTCACCAGCAGCAGCGCGAGCAGGCCGGCGAAAAGCAGCAAGGGAATAAGACGCAAAGAACTAAGTTTTGCCGAAATCATGACCAACCTCCTGATGAATAATGATAATAACGCGGTTTGCCGTCCACTTCTCGGCGAGATAACGAATACGAATTGCCCCAGTGCTCATTCAGTGGACGTTGCCTCCGCATACAATAGGCACAGCCGAAGCTGCTGACTGGAGCTGTCACTGCCTGATATCCGACGCGTTTAATAAATCCTAATTGTATTTCCTTTCGTATTCTCCGTTGTGACAGAGAGGGGCGCTGACGAATGGGCGCCCGCCACTGGATATGTTGGTACTGTGGTACCAAGAAGTATACTACTACACAATAGACGCCACGACAATAGGTCTGGCAAAAATGAAGGCGGCGAATTGGCCGGCCGCACCTTAAAGAATCTGCGTGTGCCGCCGGCCGCGGCGCCGCGTATAATCCCTGAAAATCGACGGAGAAGAGCTTCTATGTCCCAACTTCCTCCCGCGGAGGGCAGCCCCGACATCCACGAACGGCGCAAGGCCGACCATATCCGCATCAATCTGGAAGAGGATGTCGCCTTCAAGCAGCTCACCAGCGGGCTGGAAGGCTACTTCTTTCTGCACCAGGCGGCGCCAGAGCTGGACCTGGCGCGCGTGGATACCTCGCTCACGCTGTTTGGCCGCCCGCTACAACGGCCGCTGCTGATCAGCTCGATGACGGGCGGCACGGAGCGGGCCAGGGCCATCAATCTGCTGCTGGCGGAAGCGGCCCAGGAGACGGGTATGGCAATGGGGCTGGGCTCGCAGCGGGCGGGCATCGAGGATCCGTCGCTGGCCGGCACCTACCGGGTGCGGGCAGCGGCCCCGGACATCCTGCTCTTTGCCAACCTCGGCGCGGTGCAGCTCAATTACGGCTATGGGCTGGCGCAATGCCAGCGGGCAGTAGAGATGATTGAGGCCGACGCGCTCATCCTGCATCTCAACGCGCTGCAGGAGGCGGTGCAGCCGGAGGGCGATGGCAATTTCGCCGGCCTGCTGCGGCAAATCGAGAGCATCTGCCGGGCGCTGCCGGTTCCGGTCATCGCCAAAGAGGTGGGCTGGGGCTTTTCGGCGCAGGCGGCGCGGCAGCTGGCCGAAGCCGGCGTCGCCGCCATCGACGTGGCCGGGGCGGGCGGCACGTCGTGGAGCCAGGTAGAGATGTACCGCGCCCCGACGGCGCGCCACGCGCGCGTGGCCGGCGCTTTTATCGACTGGGGCATTCCAACCGCCGTTTCCATTCAGCTTGTGCGGCAGGGGGCGCCGCAGCTACCGGTCTTTGCCAGCGGCGGCATCAGCAGCGGCATCGACGTCGCCAAGGGGATTGCCCTGGGCGCGACGCTGGCCGGGCTGGCCGGGGATTTCTTGCGCGCCGCCGACCAGGGAGGCGTGGCGGCCGTGGTCGAGCTGGCGGAGACACTGACCGACGAGCTGCGCATTGCGATGTTTGCCGCCGGCGCCGGCGATCTGGCGGCGCTGCGCCGCACGCGCCTCTACCGTTCGTTTGACGAGGTGCTTGAGGAAGGAGCCTAGCCGCCCTCGAGCCTGGTCACAGAGGAAAACAACATGGATTACCAGGTGATGATCAGCCGTCAGATTCAGTATGGAGCGCCGCCGGCCGGCGGCAGGAGCCGATGACCGTGGCGCACACGCTGCAGGCCAGAATGGCCGAGATGATCCCGGCGGTGGAAGCGGAGATGCGCGACGTTCTGCGCTATGGCAGCGCCGCGCAGAGCAGCGCCGCCGAGCTATTTGGCATGATGCAGTATCATATGGGCTGGGTCGGCGCGACGTTCGACGCGGATGAGACGCCAGCCGGCAAGCGGATTCGCCCGCTGCTCTGTCTGCTTAGCTGCGCGGCGGCTGGCGGCGACTGGCGGCAGGCGGCGCCGGCTGCCGCGGCCATCGAGCTGCTGCACAACTTTACACTGATCCACGACGATATTCAGGACAACAGCCCGACGCGGCGCGGGCGGCCCACGCTCTGGCAGCTCTGGGGAATAGCCCAGGCGATCAACAGCGGCGACGCCATGTTTGCCCTGGCGCACACGGCTCTCTACCGGCTGGCCGACCGGGGCGTGGACGCCGCCGTCGTCGTGGCGGCGGCGCGCCGTTTCGACCATACCTGCCTGCTGCTGACAAAGGGCCAGTATCACGACATGCGCTTCGAGACGCGCGACGACGTGACCGTGGACGAGTATATCGGCATGATTGGCGGCAAGACGGCGGCCCTGCTGGCGCTGTGCGGCGAGCTGGGGGCGCTGGTGGCCGGCGCGGACGAGGCGACGACGGCCCACTTTGGGGCGTTTGCCCGTGACCTGGGCCTGGCCTTCCAGGTAAAGGATGACATTCTCGGCATCTGGGGAGACGAGGCGACTATCGGCAAGTCGGCGGCGACGGATGTGGAGACGCGCAAAAAGACGCTGCCGGTGCTCTATGGTCTGGAGCAGAACGGCGAGCTGCGCGAGCTGTACGGCCGGCCAGAGCCGGGCGAACGCTTTGTCGAGGAGGTAGTCAGTCTGCTTGACGAGGCGGGCGCCCGCGATTATGCCCAGCAGCAGGCCGAGGGCTATTCGGCCAGCGCCCTGCAGCACCTGGAAGCGACCGGCGCCGCCGGCGAGGCCGGCCAGGCGCTGCTGGAGCTGGCGAATATGCTGCTGCAGAGAGAGAAGTAGGCCCGGGAGAACGAATAAATCCGTCACTACCAACTGCTAGGGGCTGGTTTCGAACCCGATATACCGGCTGTCGCGCAGCGGTAGGCGATTGGCAGACCGGCAAATAAAAGCGCCCCACCCGAATGAGTGGGGCGCTTTTCTGTTATCTGCCGGCCGGTCGGGGGCGGGGAGTTAGTCGCCCTTTTCCGCGGCCTTCATCTCGACCATCTGGTCCAGCAGCTCTTCCGGCGTGTCATCGCCGATGAGGATGCCGGAGAAGTCGGTGGGGAGCGCGTGCTCCTCGTCCTCCATTTCTTCCGGCTCTTCCTCGCCGGTGCGGAAACCGGTGCCGGCGGGAATTAGCTTGCCGATGATGACGTTTTCCTTCAGGCCGAGCAGGTCATCTTCCTTACCGGCAATGGCGGCGCCGGCCAGCACCTTGATGGTGTGCTGGAAGCTGGCGGCGCTGAGGAAGCTCTCGGTGTTCAGCGAGGCCTTGGTGATGCCCAGCAGCACCGGCTCAGCCTGCGCCGGCTGGCCGCCCTCGGCCACGACTTCCGCGTTCTGTTCCGCGAATTCAGTTGCTTCCACCAGCTCGCCGGGCAGCATTTCGGTGTCGCCCGGATGCTTGACCTGCACCTTGCTCAGCATCTTGCGGATGATGACCTCAAAGTGCTTGTCGTTGATATTCTGGCCCTGCGGCCGGTAGACCTGCTGCACCTCGCGCAGGAGATACTGCGTCACCGCGTCGCGGTCCTGAATCTCCAGAATCTTGTGCGGGTTCTTGGCGCCTTCAGTTAGCTGGTCGCCGGCCTTGATGTCCTGCCCATCGCTGATAAGCAGGCGCATACCTGCCGGGATGGAATAGTCGCGCTCGTCCACGTCTTCCCACTCGACACGCAGGCCATCGTCGTCCCGGCGGACAATGCCGGAATTCTTGGCGACGATTTCCAGCCCGTCCTTCTCAGCCAGGCGCCGGCCCTGCTCTACTTCCTCGCCGCTATCGACGATAATCGTCCAGTCGGCGGGCACGTCGTAGAGGTCTTCCACGAGCTGGCGGTTGGTGACAAAGACGTGGCGCACGCCGTCGATGACGCGCACCTCGGCCAGACCAGAGATGTCGGTCATGACGGCTTCACCACGCGGCCGCTTGCGCGCTTCAAACAGCTCTTCGACGCGCGGCAGACCCTGGGTGATGTCGCCGCTGGCCTGCGCCGTACCGCCGGTGTGGAAGGTGCGCAGCGTTAGCTGGGTGCCCGGCTCGCCAATCGACTGGGCGGCGACGATGCCGACCGCCGTGCCCAGCTCCACCGGCTTGCCCCGGCCCAGGTCCAGGCCGTAGCACTTGGCGCAGATTCCCCGGCGCATTTCACAGGTCATGGGCGAGTAGACGTAGAGCGACTCAATCCCCAGCTCGTCGACACGGTCGGAGATCTCCTCGGTGTACATCTCGCCTTCATTGAGCAAGATCTCGCCGGTTTCCGTATCGACCACCGGCTCGGCGGCGACGCGGCCAAAGATGCGCTCGGTGAGCGTCTGCTTACCGAAGTTGTCTTCACGGCGGATGTAGATGCCCTTATCGGTGCCGCAATCCTCGTCGGTGACAATCACGTCCTGGGCCACGTCGACGAGACGGCGCGTCAGGTAGCCGGCGTCGGCCGTACGCAGCGCCGTGTCGGCCAGACCCTTGCGCGAGCCGTGCGTGGAGATGAAGTATTCCAGCGCGCTGAGGCCCTGGCGGAAGTTAGACGTAATCGGCACCTTGATGATGCGCCCCTGCGGGTCGGCCATGAGGCCACGCATACCGGCAAGCTGGGTGATGGGGCCAAAGCCGCCCTTCCCCGCGCCGGAGAGAGCCATCATCGCCATCGGCCCGTAGGGGTCCATGGCGTCGCGCACGGCTTCTTCGACCATGTCCTTGGCGTTGTTCCACTGCTCGATGGTGCGCTGATAGCTCTCATCCTCGGTCAGCAGACCGCGCCGGTACTGGCGGTCGATTTCGTCCACGCGCTGCTGCGTGCTGTTGAGAATCTCTTCGCGCGCCTCGGGTACAGTCAGGTCAGTCACGCCGACGGTGACGCCGGAGAGGGTGGCGTAGAGGAAGCCGAGGTCCTTGACGGCGTCGGCCATCTGAATCGTCGCATCGTCGCCGAAGCGGCGGTAGACGCGGTTAATCAGCTCGTTGACGGCGCCCTTGTTGAGCTGCTCGTTGACGAAGCGCATGCCTTCGGGCAGGGTGCGGTTAAAGAGAACCCGGCCGGGCGAGGTCTCGACGAGGCGGCGGCGCGGCTTGTTATCGGCGTAGCGCCGGCCCTTCTCGGTAAAGTAGGTATCCGTATAGAGATTGATGCGGGCGTGGATGTCCACGTAGCCCAGTTCCAGGGCCAGCTCAACCTCTTCCATGCTGCTGAAGGTGCGTCCCTCGCCCTTCAGGCCATCCTGGACGACCGTCAGGTAGTAGACGCCCAGCACCATATCCTTCGACGGGCCGACTACCGGCTCGCCGTTGGCCGGCTTGAGCAGGTTGCGCGTGGCCATCATATGCTCTTTGGCTTCCTGCACGGCCTTGTTGGAGAGCGGCACGTGCACGGCCATCTGGTCGCCGTCGAAGTCGGCGTTGAAGGCGGCGCAGACGAGCGGGTGCAGCTGGATGGCTTTGCCTTCGACCAGCTTGGGCATGAAGGCCTGGATGCCGAGGCGGTGCAGCGTGGGCGCCCGGTTGAGCAGAATCGGGCGATCCTGAATGACCTCTTCCAGCACCTGCCAGACCTCTGGCGGCTGGCGCTCGATAACGCGCTTGGCGCCCTTCACGTTGCTGGCGTATTCGTATTCGATGAGCTTGCTGATGACGAAGGGCCGGAATAGCTCCAGGGCCATCGTCTTGGGCAGACCACATTCACCCATCTTCAGGTGCGGGCCGACGACGATGACGGAACGGCCGGAGTAGTCCACACGCTTACCGAGCAGGTTGCGGCGGAAGCGCCCCTTCTTGCCCTTGAGCATGTCGGAGAGCGACTTCAGCTCGCGGCGGCCGCGGCGGCTGAGCGCCTTGCCGCGCTGGCTGTTGTCGATCAGGCTATCGACGGCTTCCTGCAGCATGCGCTTTTCGTTGCGCACAATCACGTCCGGCGCGCCCAGCTCCAGCAGCCGCTTGAGGCGGTTGTTGCGGTTGATGACGCGGCGATAGAGGTCGTTGAGGTCGCTGGTGGCAAAGCGGCCGCCGTCAAGCTGGACCATCGGGCGCAGCTCGGGCGGGATGACCGGCAGCACGGTGAGAATCATCCATTCGGGCCGGTTGCCGCTCTTGCGCAGCGCTTCTACGACCTGCAGCCGCTTGGTGGCGCGCTTGGCCTTCTGCTTGGAGCGCGTGGTGCGCACCTCGCGCCACAGCTCGCGCGACAGGGTATCGAGATCCATATCTTTGAGGATCTCGAAAAAGGCTTCGGCGCCCATGTCGGCGCGGAAGACGTTGCCAAATTTCTGCTTCAGCTCACGGTAGTCAGTCTCGTTGAGGAAGTTCATTTGCGCCAGGTTTTCCAGCTCGTCGCGGTTGTGCTGGGCCGATTCGCGCAGGCGGGTGAGGCGCGCGCCGTTGGCTTCACGAACCTGCTCGGCGATTCCGGCAGTCTCCTCGCGCAGCTGATCCATCTCGCGCTGCAGCGTGGCGACCTCGCTCTCGTGATCTTCCTGCGACTCCTGCTGTACCTGGGTGAGGCGGTCGGTGGTGACTTCCTGCACCATGACCACGTGTTCCTTGCCCACGGCGTCGCCCTTGGCGACGATGCGGACGCCGCCGAGGCTGATCTGCTCCGGGGCTTCTTTACCCTGCAGGTTGCTCAAGCGCTGTTCGACGCTGCGCGCTTCCTGGACCACTTCGTCGGTCGCGGCGGCGAGCCGGTCTTCAAAGCTGGCGTTCAGCTCTTCCAGCCGGGCGCGCAGCCCGTCGAGCCGCTCGCGCACCTCGCCGGTCGCTTCGGCGATCTGTGCGTCGGTTTCCTGCTCCAGGCGCAGCTCGGCTTCTTCCAGCTCTTCTTCGAGCCGGCGCAGCGCCCGCTCGCGGGCGTCTTCGTCCACGCTGGTGACGACGTATTGGGCAAAGTAGAGAACGCGGTCGAGATTACGGCGGGAGACGTTGAGCAGCAGGCCGAGATAGCTGGGGACGCGGCGGGTGTACCAGACGTGGGCCACCGGCGCGGCCAGGTTGATGTGGCCCAGGCGCTCGCGGCGCACCGAGGCGCGGGTGATTTCGACGCCGCACTTGTCGCAGACGATACCTTTGTAGCGGACGTTCTTATACTTGCCGCAGTAGCACTGCCAGTCCCGGGTCGGGCCGAAGATTGCCTCGCAGAAGAGGCCATCTTTCTCCGGACGCAGGCGGCGATAGTTGATGGTTTCGGGCTTGGTGACTTCGCCATACGACCAGGAGCGGATCTGCTCGGGGGAAGCTAGGCTGACGCGTAATTTGCGGAATTCATTCGTTTCCACCAGGTGTCCTCCCAAAAACACTCAGGTTAAAAAAGACGGGGCAGTTGGCTCCACCCCCGGCGCTTGCCGGCGAGCAATGAGACGGCTGCCAAAAGCACGGGCAAAAGTTCTCCGGCTACGCACGCCAAAAGAGCGTATGGCATGGGGCCAACGCTCTTCTCGTTCGTTGCAGAATCGTTCAATTGTAATGGTTACGTGCCACCGGTCAAAAGCGCTACGCCAACTTTCAACGCAATTTTAATATTCGCCGGATGAATTGAGTATTATAGCAGAACCGCAGCGAAATGCAAGCGTTCCTCTCTCCATTTGGAAACGGCCACACATAACCTGGCGTCGGCAGTCTCAGGTTAACAACTCACCTCCCCAACTCTGTGGATCTATGTCGGCTACCGTCTGCGAGAAAGTCCAGCGATGGCTGCCCAAATCTTCTGCCGTATACTGCCGCTCGCCGTAAGGGTAATCGGCTGGCGGGCTGGTGATAAGGGCGCCCGACTTTACGGCCTGCTCGTAGTGCCGGTCGACGTCGGATACCTGCACCATGATGGCGTGGCGAAGCTGTGCGGGCGAATGAGGGTCAGCCTCCGGCGAAAGGTGTGTAACGACGATGGACCCCGCGCCAAGGGTGAGCTGGGCGCGGTGCGTACCAATGCGCAGGCGCTCGACAAAGCCGAAAGCAGTGCACAGCCAGTCGACCGCCTCGCGCACGTCGGCATATGCCAGCTCGGGAATGACCACGCCCGGCGGCATGGAGCGGTTCATCGACTTACTCGCCAGGTGCAGACAGCGCTTCTGAACCGGTCGTCGCCGCCGGCTCTTCGCTCGGCTGGACGGCGGCGCCGCAGTAGTCGCAGACGAGGACCTGAGCGCCGCGGCCGGGGAGCGGGAGGGGCGCCAGGCAGTTGGGGCATGCAGTGGGGAAGCGGGCGGCGCGCGCTTCGGCCGCCTGCACTTCGGCGGCATAGCCGGCGGCGCGGTCCCGGTCGATTTCGCCAGTTTTTACGCGCTTGATCCAGATAACCCAATCGGCCGCCGCCTGCCCGCGAATCTCAAAGGTGGCGCGGCTCACCGGGGCGTGCGCGCTGAGGATCAGGTGCAGCTTCTCCGTCTTGCCCAGGCCGAGGAAGCCGCCCTGCTGCCCCTGGTCCATCTGCTCGATCTCGCGGATGGGCACGTCCAGCAAAAGCTCCTGCCGCTTCTCCTTCTTCGTCGTGATAAGGCCAAAGAGCTTGGCGGTAGCGATTTCTTCAATCTGCTCAAAGAGGAGCCGCTGGTCGGTCAGGTAGAGGATGCCGTCCGGCCCCTCTTCACCGCTGCGCTCCCACTCGGCCTCCGTGGCCATGAGCGGCGCTTCGCTATCCATCAGCGCCACGTTGGGCGAGCGGTGGAACTGCTCCAGCACCCAATCGAAGCGCTGGATGGTCTGCTCCAGGAAGGAGAGCGGCTGCTCAATGCCGCCGAGGACGCCGCCGACCTGGTTGCGCGCGGCGCTGATCTGGCTCTGCAGCTGGGCAAGCATGGAGCTGGCGGCGGACACCGACGAGGCGTCGCGGGCCGAAAGGGTGTTGACCGAGCTGGCGGCGGCGGCCAGCGCGCTGCTGAGCCGGCCGGCCTGCAGCTGCAGCGTCTGCTGCACCTGGGGCCGTGTCTCCTGCCACTGGCGGGCGACGTCGGCCACGTCGTCGTCGATGAGGCCGGCGTGGATGTAGCCGCGGCTGCGCAGCGCATCCAGCTCACGTGGCAGCTCGTTGACACGGGCGTCATACTGGCCGATGCGCTGGTAAAGGTCCTGGAGCTGGGCCTGCGCCTGCAGCTGCGAAAAACGGCTGTGGAGCTGCTGCACTTCGGCCTGCAGGTCGGTGACGCGCGTGCCGCCCGGCGAGCCGACCGGCGGCGGCGCGGAGTAGGTGTCGCGGGGGCGGGTCGTGGCCGGCGGCCGGCGGTAGCGGTCGGCCGCCTCGCGCCGCAGCGCCGGGCCCGATTGACGGCCCGAGGTGGAAGACGGGCGGCTTTCCGGGGCCGGCTTGGGGGCGGAGGCCGACGGTTTAGGCGCGGAGGGCGCCGGCTGCGACCCCGCCGTTGGCTTAGGGGTGGTGCCGCCGCGCGTGTGGGGCGTCGAGCGGCGCGAGCTGGTTGGCCGCTGCGGCGCCGGGGCCGGCTTGCGCTGCGCCTTGGGGGCGGCGGGCTTCGGCGTCGAGCTGCGTTGTGATGATGAAGCCGGCTTGCTGCCCGTGCGCTGCCGCGCAATGTCGCGCAGCTTACCTTTCTTATCAGAGCTTTTGGCCATTATGGTTGCCTCCTGTGAGCGATTATATTCCATTTAGGGCATTGCGCCGGCAAACGACTGAAGTCGTTACTACAAGGGCGCCCCTGGTAGTGGCGACTTCAGTCGCTGCGCCGCTAAGCGCCGGACTCCTGCTTTTCGCCCAGCCGCTCCTTGAGATAGGCCTCCATGAAGCCGTCGAGGCTGCCGTCGAGGACGGCGTGTACGTTGCCCGTCTCATGATCGGTGCGGTGGTCTTTAACCATGCGATAGGGATGGAGCACGTAGGAGCGGATCTGGTTGCCCCAGCCGGCGTCCACGTCTTCTCCCTTGAGCCGCGAGATTTCCGCTTCTTGCTTGCGCCGTTCCATGTCAAAGAGCTGCGCCTTGAGGATCTTCAGCGCCGTCTCGCGGTTCTGTACCAATGAGCGCTGGTTCTGGCAGGAGACGACGATGCCTGTGGGCAGGTGGGTGATGCGGATGGCCGTCTCGTTCTTCTGTACGTGCTGGCCGCCGGCGCCGCTGGCGCGGAAGCGGTCGATACGCAGATCCTCTTCGTTAATCTCGATTTCGATCTCCTCGGCTACGTCGGGCCAGACCTCGACTTTGGCGAAGCTGGTGTGGCGACGGCTGGAAGAGTCGTAGGGGCTGATGCGCACCAGCCGGTGCACGCCGCGCTCTGACCGCAGCCGGCCGTAGGGATAATCGTCGCCCTTGATAGCCAACAGCGTGCTCTTGATGCCTGCTTCATCGCCGGGGCTTTCGTCGATCAGCTCCACGGTGAAGCCGTGCCCTTCGGCCCAGCGAATAAACATCCGCTGCAGCATCTGCGCCCAGTCCTGCGCTTCGGTGCCGCCGGCGCCGGCATGGATAGCCAGCAGCGCGTCTTCGTCGTCGTACTCGCCGGAAAAGAGGGCCTGGAACTGCAGCCGGTCAACGGTGGCGGCAATGGCGTTGACCTCCGCTTCCAGCTCCTGATATAGCTCCTCGTCGCCCAGCTGCGCCAGCTCCAGCGCGTCGCCGAGCCGGCGGTTGACTTTCTCCCAGATGCCTGTTTGCCGGCGCAGCCGGGTCAGCTCGCGCATGACCTGCTGCGCCTCGGCCGAATTGTCCCAGAAGCTGGGTGAAGCTGCGTCCTGCTCCAGTTTTGCCTGACGCAGCAGGCGGGCATCTACGTCAAAGCCTCCTCCGTAGATGGTTGGCCGTTTCCTGCAGCGCTTCGAGTCGGTTTATCAAATCGTCCATGGTCGTTCCTTCTCCATCGTCGCCAGACTATCATGGCGCCGGGCTATTGTAGTGGCTGGCGGCCAGGGCGCAATCGGCGGCTAAGCGCCGGCCCCTTCGGCAAAGAGCCCATCGACAAAGGCGTCGGCGTCAAAAGGGGCCAGGTCTTCAATGCGCTCGCCGGTGCCGATGAAGCGGACCGGCAGCCCCAGCTCTTTGTAGATGGCAAAGACCATGCCGCCTTTGGCGGTGCCGTCGAGCTTGGTAAGCACGACGCCGCTGACGTGCACCGTCTCCTTGAACTTCTCGGCCTGTACCAGCGCATTCTGCCCCGTGGGCGCGTCGAGAACGAGCAGGACCTCGTGCGGCGCCTGGTGCACGCTGCGCTTGCAGACATTGTAAATCTTCTCGATTTCACGCATGAGGTTGAACTTGGTGTGCAGGCGGCCGGCGGTATCCACAAAGAGAATGTAGCGCTCGTTGCCGCGGACGCGGGCGCGCGTGGCGCGGATGCCGTCGTAGATGATGGCCGCCGGATCGCCGCCCGGCTGGCCGGCAATGACCGGCACGCCCGCCCGCTCGCCCCACACCTTGAGCTGGTCGATGGCGGCGGCGCGGAAGGTGTCGCCCGCGGCCAGGACCACGGGCCGGCCCTGCGCCTTGTAGTAGTGGGCCAGCTTGCCGATGGTCGTCGTCTTGCCGGAGCCGTTGACGCCGACGACCATGACGATGGTGAGCTGCCGCGGGTCGTCAATGGTCATCGGCGGCGGGTCGACGAGCATGGCGCGCAGCTCTTCCTTGAGCGCCTTCACCAGCTGGTCGGTGCGGTAGAGGCCCTCGCGGTCAACGCGGGCGCGCATATTCTCCACCAGCTCCAGCGTCGTGGGCACGCCCATATCGGCCTGGATGAGCAGCGCTTCTACGTCTTCCCAGGTCTCGTCGTCAATATCGCCGCCGCCGAGGACGGTGACGATCTGCCCGAAGACATTGTCGCGCGTCCGCGTCAGCGATTCACGGATGGTTCTGAACATGATTACTCCAAATCGACGGGGATGATTTCGCCGTCGCCTGTCAGTTGTTCCACGCGCAGGCTGGCCGCTTCCAGCTGCCCGCCGCAGTAGCGGGCCAGCCGCTGCCCCTGCTCATAGAGGGCCAGTGACTCTTCCAGGGAGAGGTCGCCTGCTTCCAGCCGGCTGACAATCGTCTCCAGCTCCACAAGCGCTTCTTCAAAGCTCAGCTCCAGCCCGGCGGCCGTGTCGGCTTGTTGCTTACTCATCTGTTTCCTCACTCTCGTTAGCGGCGACGCGGACGCCAAACTGGCCGCTGGCAACGCGGACGCTGAGCGGCTCGCCGGGGCGCACCTGGCCGGCGCTGCGGACGACGCGCCCATCCTGCTGGCGCACGATGGCGTAGCCGCGGGCCAGCGTCGCCAGCGGGCTGATCGCGTCCAGCCGGGCGGCGGCCAGCTCGCGCCGCCCGCGCAGCCGTTCCAGCCGGCGCGCCATGGTGCGCTCCAGCGCGGCCACGTTGCCGTCTAGCTGCTGGCGGTAGCCGGCCAGGCGCGTCTGCGGGCCGAGGTGGCGCAGGGCTCGCTCCAGGGCGCCAAGCTGGCCGCGCCGCTGCGCCAGCGCCACGCTCATGGCGGAGACGAGCGCCCGTTCCAGCCCGGCGACAATGGGCCGCAGCTCGTCCAGATCGGGCACGGCCAGCTCGGCGGCGGCGCTGGGCGTCGGCGCGCGCAGGTCGGCTACAAAATCCGCAATGGTAAAGTCGGTCTCATGACCGACGCCGCAAATAATGGGATGGCGCGCGGCGTAAATGGCCCGCGCCACGCGCTCGTCGTTAAAAGCCCAGAGGTCTTCGATGGAGCCGCCGCCGCGGGCGATGATGATGGTATCCACGTCGTCGCGGCCGTCGAGCCACTGCAGGGCGCGCACGATGCCGGCCGGCGCTTCGGCCCCCTGCACCAGGGTCGGCGCGACGAGCACGGAGACGAGGGCGCAGCGGCGGCCGAGGACGTGGAGGATGTCGCGCAGCGCGGCGCCGTCGGCCGAGGTGACGACGCCAATGCGCCGCGGAAAGCCGGGAATAGCCTTTTTGCGCGCGGCGTCGAAAAGCCCCTCGGCGGCAAGCTGCTCCTTGAGCGCCTCGAAGGCCAGGGCCAGGTCGCCACGCCCGGCGGGCCGCATCGAATTGACATAAAGCTGATAGACGCCGTTGGCCTCGTAGACAGAGAGCTGGCCCTGAGCAATGACAGCGTCGCCTTCTACGGGATTAAAGCGCAGCCGCTCGGCCGTGTTGCGCCACATGACGCATTTGAGCTGGGCGCGCTCGTCCTTGAGGGTGAAGTATAGGTGGCCGGAGCGCGCCCGCACGAAGTTGGAGATTTCGCCAGTCACCGTCAGCTCCTGCAGGCGATAATCCAGCTCAAATAGCTCGCGCACGTAGGCGGTCAGCGCGCTAACCGTCCACGGCGTCTCGTCTTCCTGTCGGAATAGTGAAAACAAGCTCCCGGTGGTCATAACAATCCTCGTGGGCGCCGCTGCAGGCCAGGGCATTGTATGAGTGATTGTGCAGTTCGGCAACCCCATGCTACAATGCACGCCGTCTTATTCACGACGATTAGGAGGCGCCGTCTGCAAGGATTGGAACTGGCTCACACACTGGTCGATACCCTCATCGACAAAAAGGGGAGCGATATCTTATTGTTGGACATCACCGAACAGGCCGTTTTCACCGATTTCTTCGTTCTCTGCAACGGCGATAACCGGCGGCAGCTCGACGCGCTTTCGGACGCCGTGCGCGAAGCGGCGCGTGAGAAGGCGCAGCGCAGCCCGCGCGGCAGCGAAGGCGACCCCGCCTCGGGCTGGATGCTGGTTGACTTCGGCGACGTGATCGTGCACATCTTTGCCGAAGAGCAGCGCGATTACTACAACCTGGAAGAGCTGTGGTCCGAAGCGCGCGTCGTGCTGCGGGTGCAGTAGGCTGGCCCGCGGTCTATTCGTGAATCCACTCCTCGCCGCTACGCTGCCAGTCGATTAGCTCATCCTCATTGAAGATAAGGGCCACTTCCTGGCCGGCCGTTGCCGCGCCATCGGAGCCGTGGACGAGATTGCGGCCCATGCTCAGGCCGAAATCGCCGCGGATAGTGCCCGGCGCTGACTCGGCCGGCCGGGTTGCGCCCATCATGGTACGCACCACCTGCACCGCATTCTCCCCCTGCCACACCATAGCGACGACGGGCGCCGAGGTAATGAAGCCGATCAGCCCTTCAAAAAAAGGCTTGCCGCGGTGAACGGCGTAGTGGCGTTCGGCCAGGTCGTGGTCCATCTGGATCAGCTTCATCCCGACCAGCTTCAGACCGCGCTGCTCGAAGCGGCTGATAATCTGCCCAATCAGCCGGCGCTGTACGCCGTCTGGCTTAATGAGAACCAGCGTTCGTTCCATGAATAGTCTCCTCTCATATCTGCTTATTGCGGGCAAGGAAAGAGGCAGCCGGTGGCTGCTTTAGCCGGCGGCTGCCTCCTTGCTCTTTGTTAAGGGGGCGAGCGGTCGCCCCGGCGGAGGATTATAGCAGATCCAGTCCTCTGCGGTAAATTTCCAGAGCGCGCTCGAGCTGGCCGTTCTGCATGTAGGCGTCGCCGAGCACGCGACAGAGCGTGGGGTCGGCGCCGGCCCGTGCAGCCAGCTCCAGGTCGCCGATGAGCACGTTGAGCCCGGCGCCCCTTTCCAGCAGAGACTGGTAGCGGTTGAGGGCGCCGGCCAGGTCGCCGCCGTCGAGCGCGGCCCGCGCCGACTCAAGCTGCCGGGCGTCCATGTCGGCGGCGGCCGGCAACCGCTGCGCCGGCAGAGCGGCTTCCGGCGGCGCCGTGGGCTCCAGGTCGGGTGGCGCCGACGATGGCAGCGGCGCCCCGGTCTCCAGGGATACCTGGCTCATCTCTTCTTCGGCCACGAGCCAGCTGGCAATGTCGCTCTCTTCTTCCTGCCAGGCCTCTTCGTCAAAGGTCAGCCAGTCGGGCATCAGGGATTCACTGTCTTCGTCCAGCGGGGGAAAGCCAAGCTGCTCCGGGTCGCTCTCCTGCGGCACGGTGGCGGCGGCTGCCGTCTCCTCCAGCCAGGATAGCCCTTCGCCGGGCTCGTCGCTGGTCACGGCGTCCAGCCATTCCAGGCTCGCCTCTTCGCTCAGCCACTCCGTTTCTTCCGCCGTCGCCGGTTCTTCGGGCGCGGTTTCCTCGGCGGCGGCAACAGGCGGCGCTTCGTCCAAGACGTCTGCTTCTGCGGACGGCGCCGGCTCGGCGGTCAGGTCGTCGCTCGACCCTTCCGCCTCCGCTTCCGCCTCTGCCGCGGCCAGGTCGGCGGCCAGCCAATCGGGCGTCTCCACCTCGTCACTGACCTCGTCCACGGTCGGCAGCTCGTCCAGCGGGGCGCCCTGGCGCGCGGCCAGCCGCTCCAGCCAGGCCATCACTTCGTCTGGGTCTTCGGGCACTTCCTCGAAGTCAAAGGCGCCCTCTGTCTCCGCCTCGGCGGCCTCGGCGTCTGTAGCTTCCGCCAGCCAGTCCAGGCCCATCGCCGACGCCTCGGCCTCGGCGTCAAAAATAAAGGACGGCGCGTCCTCGTCCAGCTCCAAGGCCGGCTCGGTCGCCTCGTCGGCCAGGAAGTCGGGTAGATCCTGCTCTTCTGGCGCGGCATACTCGGCGACGGCCGTCTGCTGATCAGATTCAGCCGGTTCTTCAGCGGCAGCCTCTTCCTCGAAGCTGACCTGCTCCTCGTAAGCAGCCTCCTCCTCGAAAGCTACCGGCTCCTCAATTTCAACCAGCTCCTCAGCGGTAACCTCTTCCTCGAAGACGGCCTGCTCCTCGTAGGCGGCCGGCTCCTCGAAAGCTAGCGGCTCCTCAATCTCAACCAGCTCCTCAGCGGTCACCTCTTCCTCGAAGACGACCTGCTCCTCGTAAGCAGCCTCTTCCTCGAAAGCTAGCGTTTCCTCAATCTCAGCCAGCTCCGTTGCGGTAGCCTCCTCGAAATCGACTGGCTCCTCGTAAGCAGCCGTCTCCTCGAGAGCTACCGGTTCCTCGGCCGGGTCCGCTGCGGCAAGCTCGGGTTCGGCGCCGCCGGCGAGCTGCTCCAGCCAGGCCATCATACCGTCGAGGTCGTCCGGGATTTCGGCGGCGAGTCCGGCGGGGTCGCCGGCGCTTTCCGCGGTGTCAGCCGGCTCGCCGCCATGCTCGACCAGGCTATCCAGATACATCATGGCGACGTCGGGGACCACCATCGCCTGCGGCGTCGGCTGTTCGTCAACAGGGAGCGCGGGGACCGCTTCTTCGGCCGCGAAGTCGAAGCCGGCGTCGGGCTCGGCTTCCGCCTCAGGATGCTCATCGTCTATCTCGGGTGGGGCGGCCGCTTCCTCGTACTCCTGCGCCGGCTGCTGCGTCGCCAGCTCGTCGAGCCAGGCCATCGCCTCGTCCAGCTCGTCTGCAGCCGCCGCCTCGGCCACGGTGGGCTCTTCTTCTAGCTCCGGCGCGGGTTGGGCGACGTCGTCTGCGAGCAAGGCGTCGAGGAAAGCAGCGTCCCCGGCCACGCTCGGCAGCTCATCCAGCGGCGCGCCCTGCTGTGCGGCCAGCTGCTCCAGCCAGGCCATCGCCTCGTCCAGGTCTTCGGGCACGTCGAAGGTATCCTCGTCGGCGGCAAGGGCCGGCGCCTCATCGGCTGCCGGCGCAGGCTCTTCGTCGGCCGCGGCCAGCGCTTCCATCCATTCCAGGTTCAGCTCCGGCGTCTCTTCCGCCGGCAGCTCCAGCTCCAGCGGCGCCTCTTCCGGCTCCGCGGGCGCGTCACTTTCGCCGGCGGCGGCCAGCGAGGGCAGCTCGTCCAGCGGTGCGCCCTGCTGCGCGGCGAGCTGCTCCAGCCAGGCCATCGCCTCGTCCAGGTCTTCCGGAACCTGGTCCGGGTCAATGTCCTCCGCCTCGCCGGCGTCGAGCCAGGCCATCGCTTCGTCCAGATCCTGGGGTACGGCCTCTTCCGGCGCAAAGGCCACACCTTCCGGCGCCTCGTCGAGCCAGGTGAGCGCTTCTTCCAGCTCTGCTTCTTCCGCGCCCGGCTGCGGTCCCGCGACGGCGCCTGCGCTGTCAGGCTCGGCTTCCGTCTCGGGGCCCGCCTCGTCTTCGGCTTCGAGCCAGTCGAGCGGCGGCTCGGGCTCCTCTGCGACCATAAACTGCTCGGCGGCTATCAGGTCAGGGAACGCCTCGTCGTCGGCTGCGGGCGGCGCGGCGGCCGCCGCTTCTTCATCTTCGGCGTCCATCTCGTCCAGCCAGGCCAGCTCCTCGCCTTCGTCCACCACGTCGGCGGGGGCATCGTGAGCGACGGCGGCCGGCAGCGGCTCCAGAGCCGGCGGCTCGGCCTCCGCGTCCATTTCCAGCTCCCAGCTCAGGGCCTGCTCGTCCGCGGCGTCTTCAGTATCTTCTGCGTCCTCGGCGGCAGTCTCCAGCCAATCGGACTCGTCCGCGGCGGCGGCGCCGATTTCCTCCAGCCAATCGAGGCCCAGCTCTTCGTCGTCATCCACGGCGGCCAGATCGTCCGCCAGCGGCGGCTCTTCGAGCCATTCCAGGCCGGAAATCTCTTCGGTAAAGAGCTTCGGCTCGGACTCCTGTTCGCCTGCGCGGCCCTCGTCGCCTCCCAGCTCCAGCTCTTCCAGCCAGCTATCGTCGGCGGCTGCATCGCCGCTGGCGAGCGCGTCCAGCCAGTCGAGCTCCTGGTCGATTGGCTGGTCAGCTGCTTGCGGCTCGCCGGGGACGAGCGGCGCATCGGCCGGGGGCGCGTCGGCTTCAGGCTGCGGCGCTTCATCGTCGTCGCCCGGCCACTGCAGCGTGGGCATCTCTTCGGGCGGCTCGGCCTCGCCGCCGGCAATCTGGTCCAGCCAGCTCAAATCGTCACCGGCGGCGTCCCCCTCGCCCAGCTCGTCGCGCGCCCATTCGTCCGGCTCAGCGCCGGGCGGCTCAGCCTCGTCAAGTGCGCCCAGCCAGGCCAGCCCCGGCTCTACGTCGCCGCCGGCAGCGGCCGGCGTTTGCGGCTGGTCGTCGGGCGCTATCTCGGCAGCCTCTCCCAGCTCTTGCAGCCAATCGAGATCGCCGGCATCTTCTTCGCCGGGCCATTCGTCGCGTTCGTCGCCTTGCTCAACCATCGCCAATTCCTCCCGAATGGCCTCATCTGCCTGTTCGTCTTGCACGTCGCCCGCCGGCTCCGCCGCACTGAAATGGTCAGCGGCAATAGCAGCAGCGGCGAGTATGCCAATCTCGTCCTCACCCGCGTCATCGTCCGGCTCCGGCGCATCGTCCTCATCGGCGGCCGCCTCGGCCAGCGCGTCGAGCCAGTCCATTTCCGCGCCGGCCGGCGCCGCCGGTTCCTCTGGCCAATCTGCCCCAGCCGCCTCGTGCGCCGCGGCGGTTTCGGCTTCGTCCAGCCAATCGGGCGTCGTCGCCGCCACCGGCTGGTCCAGCCAG
>CAZOGK010000004.1:108764-129448 GCA_964579295.1 uncultured Ardenticatenaceae bacterium | reverse complement strand
TTCGGCTTCGTCCAGCCAATCGGGCGTCGTCGCCGCCACCGGCTGGTCCAGCCAGTCGAGGTCGCCCGATTCGGCCTGCATCCACGCCGGGACGTCGCCGCGGTCGCTGGCCGTCTCCGTCCAGTCGATTTCCTCGTCGTCGAGCGCCTGTACCCAGTCAAGAGAGGCCGCCGCAGAGGGCTCTTCCGCTTCACTAGCGGGCACGGCTTCCGGGCCGGCCTCCTCGCCCGTCTGGGCCGCTTCATCTTGGCTCGCACGGGCGGCCTCCGCCAGCCAGTCCAACTCGTCACCGCCGGCCGGGGGAAGGATGGCGTCCCCCTCCTCCTGCAGCTCGCGCAGCCAGTCAAAGTCGTCGTCAGCCGCTTCCAGGTCCAGCTCGCCCGTCCAGGTTGCCGTAGCGACCTCGGCGCTCATGCCCAGAGCATCCTCGTCACTGAGACGGTCGACCCAGACCTGACGCGGCAGCGGCAGGGCGCCGGGCAGTAAGAAGGCCTGCAGCAGCGGGTCAGCCGGGTCGAGCGTTGAGGCCGTCGCCTGGGTCAGCTCCTGCACGCGGCGCAGGTGCGTCTCGGCGCTCTCGGCGTCGCCCGTCTGCAGCAGGATGTCGGCCAGAATGGCGTTGGCCTGCAGGCAGTCGGGCAGCAGCTCCAGAAGCTGGTGGCAGATTTCCGCCGCTTCGATGCGGTCGTCGGCGCGCCAGAGCGCCTCGGCCAGAAGCAGGCGCAGGTCCACACGATCCGGCTCGGCGTCCAGAAGCTGGCGCAGCTCTAGCATCGCCTGCTGGTAGAGGCCGCCCTTCACGTAGAAGCGGGCCAGCGCGCCCTGGGTCAGCTCCGGCTGTTCCGGCGCCAGGCCATCGCGCCGGCCGTAGAGGTCCTGCAGCTCGGCTCGGATGGCCTGGTTATACGGCTCCACCTCAAAGGCGCGCTCCAGGTGCCACAGCGCTTCTTTGGCGCGGTCGCCGGCCTTATGGACGATAGCCAGGCCAACGTGGGCAATGAAATCGGCGGGGACGGCGCCCAGGATGCGGTGGAAAACGTCTACAGCGCCGGGATAGTCGCCCTGTTCCAGCAGCGCCTTGCCCAGCGTGCGGTAGGCGTCCAGGAAGCGTGGATGTTGCTCCAGAATGTGGCGGCTATGGGCAGCCGCCTCTCCCAGCCGGCTGTCGTCGATGAGGGAATTGATGAGCTGCAGATAGTTGGGCAGGGTAATCTCAGCCATATTCTGTCATTGTACCTGGAGAATGCAGTGGTTGGCGCGCCCCAGGCTCAGAGCGGCATTCTACAACCAGGCCACACGCTCCCATATGGGATAAACGTCCCGCCAACTCCGGCTCTGTGCTTACCCGAGCGCACATTGTCTGACTTGCTGCAACCCCTCGCGAAACGCGGCGACGACCGGAACGTCTACCTGATGATTATGCAAAGTATTATGCGGGTTTACGGTCAATATGGCAAGTGAAGGCGCTGCAGCCGGGTAAGTAGCTCCTCCACCGGCTCCTCGCGCCCGGGCAGCGGGCCAAGCGGGTCTTCTACCTTCTCCTCGCCGCACAGCGCGCGCAGCAGGTTGAGCACGCCGACATGCAGGGCCGGCAGGTGGTAGCCGCCTTCGAGGACGAAGACGACGCGGCCGCCTGTCAGCTCATCGGCCAGGTCGAGCAGCAGGCGGGCGAGGCGGTCGTAGCCGGTCAGCGACAGGCCGGCCGAGGCCAGCGGGTCCTGCCAGTGGGCGTCGAAGCCGACAGAGACGAGGATCAGATCTGGCGCGAAGGCGCGGGCCACGGGCAGCAGCAGCCGCGTAAAGGCCTGCCGGTAGCCTTCATCGCCGACCCGGCGGGGGAAAGGGACGTTGAGGTTGGCGCCCCGGCCGCGTCCTTTGCCGATCTCTTCCAGCCCGCCGGTGCCGGGGTAGAAGAAGGGATGGTAGAGATGAACGCTGGCAAAGAGCACGTCCGGATCTTCATAGAAGATGTCCTGCGTGCCGTTGCCGTGATGCACGTCGTAATCGACGACGAAGAGGCGCTGCGCGCCGTGTTCGGCCTGTGCGTGGCGGGCAGCGACGGCGATGTTGTTGAAGAGGCAGAAGCCGCCGGGGCGGTAGCGCGTGGCGTGGTGGCCGGGTGGGCGGGCCAGCACCAGCGCCCGGCTGGACTGGCCGGTGAGCACGGCATCCACGGCGGCGCAGGCGTGGCCGGCGGCGGCCAGCGCCAGCTCGTAGCTGGCGGCCGTGGCATAGGTGTCGGCGTCCAGCAGGCCGCCGCCCTGGCCCGATATCTGGCGCACCCACTCGACCAGCCCCAGCGCGTGGGCGCGGGTAAGCTGGCGCACCCCGACCGGCAGCGGCTGGCCCCGCTCCACGCCGCGCAAGGCGCCCTGTTCTTCCAGAAATGGCAGCAGGCCGGCCAGGCGCAGGTGGCTCTCAGGGTGGCCGTCACGGGTGTGGGCGGCAGCCGGGGCAAAGAAGAGGATTGGTGTCAACGTCAGGCTCCTCGGCAGTTGCTGGATTGCCTTATTGTAGTGGCGAAGGGAAGGCGCATCAACGGCCCGGCGGCGGCGCGCCCAAATAAAAAGGGCGCAGACACTCGTGTGCCTGCGCCCCAACCGGCCGGCGGCGCTTTATCAGCCGCCGGTCAGCAGGCTGATTAGCCCCTGGCCGCTGCCGATGGCGACGATGAGCCCGGCAAAGACGACAGAGACCATCGACATCAGCTTGATGAGAATGTTCAGCGAGGGGCCGCTGGTGTCCTTGAAGGGGTCGCCCACGGTGTCGCCGACGACGGCCGCCTTGTGCGCCGCCGAGCCTTTGCCGCCGTGGTGGCCTTCTTCGATGAATTTCTTGGCGTTGTCCCAGGCGCCGCCGGCGTTAGCCATCATGATTGCCAGCAGGAAGCCGGCGGCCAGGCCGCCCGCGAGCAACCCGAGGACGCCGGCCACGCCAAAGAGGACGCCCACCAGCACCGGCACGGCGATGGCGACGAGGGCGGGGGCAACCATCTCGCGCTGCGCCGAAGCGGTGCTGATGGCGACGCAGCGGGCGTAGTCAGGACGCGCCGTGCCTTCGAGGATGCCGGGAAATTCGCGGAACTGGCGGCGCACTTCTTCGACCATGCCGCCGGCCGCCCGGCCCACCGCGCGCATGGTCATGGCCGAGAAGTAGAAAGCCGTGGCCGCGCCGACGAAGAGACCGATGAGCACCGACGGGTTGAGCAGCGTCACATTGTAGAAGGACATGAAGTGCTGCATGGTCATCTCAGCCACACGCACTGTTTCTCCGTCAACGACCAGCGTCTCCACGCCGCGCAGCTCGGTGAGCACCAGCCGCACCTCTTCCAGGTAGGCAGCGAGCAGGGCCAGCGCGGTGAGCGCCGCCGAGCCAATGGCAAAGCCCTTGCCAATGGCGGCGGTGGTGTTGCCCACGGCGTCGAGCTGGTCGGTGCGGTCGCGCACCTGCGGCGGCAGGCCGGCCATCTCGGCGTTGCCGCCGGCATTGTCGGCAATGGGTCCGTAGGCGTCGGTCGCCAGGGTGAAGCCGAGCGTGCTCAGCATGCCGACGGCGGCGATACCCACGCCGTAAAGGCCCATGAGAATGTTGTCATTGCCGCCGGTGGCATAAAAACTGAGCGTAATGCCGGCGATGATACCCAGGACGGGGATGGCGCCCGATTCCATACCGACGGCGAGACCTTCGATGAGCGCGGTCGCGCTGCTCGTCTCGGCCTGGGTGGCGATGCTGCGCGTCGGCTTGAAGGCATGGCTGGTGTAATACTCGGTTGCTTTACCGATGATGAGGCCGACGACGAGGCCGGCGACGACAGCCACCCAGACGGCAAGCCAGTTGGGCAGGCCAAGGAGGTAGAGCACGGCGGCGCCGAGCACGGCGATGCCGATACTGCTGCCGTAGAGGCCGCGGCTGAGCGCGGCAATGAGGCGCGCCTGGCTCGCCGTCTCGTCGGCGCGCACGATGAAGATAGCCATGATGGAGAGGAAGACGCCTACCGCGGCGAGCGCGATCGGCGCGGCCACATAGCGCAGCTGCATCTCCATGGCGCTGGCGCCGTCGAGGAAGCTGGCGCCGGCGGTGGCGACCGCCGCCACACCCAGCGCTGACGTCGCCAGGATGGAGCCGGCATAGGATTCGTAGAGGTCGGCGCCCATGCCGGCCACGTCGCCCACGTTGTCGCCCACGTTGTCGGCGATGGTCGCCGGGTTGCGCGGGTCATCTTCAGGGATGCCGGCTTCTACTTTGCCAACAAGGTCGGCGCCGACGTCGGCGGCCTTGGTGAAGATGCCGCCGCCGACACGGGCAAAGAGCGCCTGGGTCGAAGCGCCCATGCCGAAACTGAGCATCGTCGCCGTAATTTGCGGCAGCGGGTTGGCCGCCACGGCGATGAAGCTGTTGGGCAGCAGCGCGGGGAAGAGATAGTAGAGGATGATGAACCAGAGGGTGATGTCGAGCAGGGCAAAGCCGACCACGACCAGGCCCATGACGGCGCCGGCGCGCAGGGCCACCTGCAGGCCGCCGTTCAGGCTCTCCTGCGCGGCATAGGCGGCGCGCGCCGAAGCGTTGGTGGCCGTTTTCATGCCGAAATAGCCGCAGAGCGCGGAGAAGAAGCCGCCGGTGATGAAGGCGAAGGGCACGACCGGATTCTGCAGGTCGAAGAAGCTCATCAACAGGAAGAGGCCGAAGAGCACGACAAAGATGATGGCGACGACGCGATACTGGCGCGAGAGGTAGGCAGAGGCGCCGTCACGCACGGCCTCGGCAATCTCTATCATTCTGTCGGTGCCTTCGCTGCGGCTCATGACGCCGCGATAGAAGTAATAGGCATAGCCCAGGGCCACGAGGGCGGCAATGGGACCAAGCCACCATAAGAGGGGTATAGCGGCGCGACCCGACGCGCTCTGTGCCAGAAACAGGGTATCCATCTCCATACGAAAACAGGGCCTCCTCTAAACAGGTCTAGGCAAACAAAAAGCGGGAAGAAGCCCGCGATTCTTGTCTGAACGTATCTTCCTGCACAAGGGCAATGGAACGAGCCGATTGTACCTTAGCGCACAAACGGTGTCAACGCGCTGATGTCGGCGCGGACAATCCAAACGGTGTGGGCCGGGGGGCGGGGTCGGACGGCCTATCAACCGGCCGGTTGATTGGATTGTCCATCTCTCGCCAACCCAGATTCAACCTCTCGGGTGGTTACGCGCGCCGGGCCGGCTGCTATTCTGTTGCCATTGAACGCGAATTGAGCAGTCAGAATCAGACAGGAGGATGTCATGAAACAATCACCAGTTGGCAACACACAGCAGATGAAAGGAGAGCACGGAGCGGGAAAGTGGATGGGCGCGCTCATGATCTTCATGGGCGTCATCTTCCTCGTGGGGACGTCGGGCTTCACCATCTCGGGGTACAGTCCCACGATGCTGATTGCCCTGGTACCCATCTTCTGGATCGGCGTGGCGGCTTACCGGCGCTACCAGGTAGACGGCTACCTGAGCCGGCACGTCCTGAGCATTGCCGTGTTCGCGGCGCTGCCCTTCGCTTTCCTGGCCGCGATGGCGCTGGGCTACAGCATCTCAGGCCTGTGGCCCCTGGGCATCATTGTCGTCGGCGTGTCATTCCTGGTACGCGGCGGCAAATAGAGTCAGAGCTTGAAAGGAGGTACGATGAAAGCGGTTATTGACGTACGAAATCTGTACAAGGCCTATGACGGCGTTGCGGCTGTGGACGATGTTTCCTTCGCCGTCGCCGAAGGTGAGATCTTTGGCATCGTCGGCCCCAATGGCGCCGGCAAGACGACGGCGGTTGAATCAATCATCGGCCTGCGCAAGCCGGACGGCGGCAGCGTCTCCGTGCTCGGCCTCAACCCGCAAAGCGAGGCGCGCAAGCTGGGCAACCGCATTGGCGCCCAGTTACAGCAAGCGGCGCTCCCGGAGCGAATGAAGGTATGGGAAGCGCTTGACTTATACGCTTCCTTCTATGAAAAGACCGTCCCCTGGCAGCCGCTGCTGGAGCAATGGGGGCTGGCCGAGAAGCGCAACAGCCAGTTTGGGGCGCTTTCCGGCGGGCAGAAGCAGCGCCTGTTCATTGCGCTGGCCCTGCTGAACGACCCGCAGATCGTCTTCCTGGACGAGCTGACGACCGGGCTGGACCCACAGGCGCGCCGGGCGACCTGGGAGCTGATCCGCGCGATCCGCGAGCATTGCAAGACGGTCGTCTTGATTACACATTTCATGGACGAAGTTGAGGCGCTGGCGGACCGCGTGGCGGTCATCGACCACGGCCGGCTCATCGCCCTGGACAGCCCGGAGAAGCTGATTGCCGGCCTGAATGGGGAGACGCAGGTGCTCTTCTCCGTTAGCAACGGGTTTGAAGGGGCTGTGCTGGAAACGGTGCGCGGCGTGAGCGCCGTGCAGCAGTCCGGCCAGCAGATCACCGTCAGTGGTAATGGTCCTTTGCTGGCGAATGTGGCCGCCGCGCTGGCCCAACACAACATTGCCCCGGCCGACCTGCGCGTGCAGCAGGCCACGCTGGAAGATGTCTTTCTAGCATTGACCGGACACACAATCAGGAACTGAGTGCAGGAGGTAACTATGAAAACCTATCTCAAGCTGACCACGATGGAGTTGAAGCTGCAGCTACGCGAGCCGCTGGCGCTCTTCTTCACTCTCGCCTTCCCGGTGATGGTCATGGCGCTGTTTGGCTTCATCTTCGGCAACGACGCCGACGCGACGCTCGCCGGCTACGGGCGGGTCGATCTGTCTGTGCCCGGCTACATCGGCATGATCGTCGGCACCATTGGCATGATCAGCATTCCCGTCACGCTGGCTAACTATCGCGACCAGGGCATTCTGCGGCGGCTGCGCGCCACGCCCCTGGGTTCCAGCCCGGTGTTGTGGTCGCAGGTAGCGGCACAGGTGGTAATGACCGCGGCCGGTATCATCCTGCTCTTCATCGCCGCCCGGCTCATCTTCGACCTGCGCATACCCAGGGGCAATCTGGCTATCGTGCCCGCCGCCCTGCTTAGCGCCTTTAGCTTCTTCGCCGTGGGCTTCGTGCTGGCCGGCGTCATGCCCACCGCGCGCTCGGCCCAGGCCGTCGGCATGGCTCTCTTCTACCCGATGCTCTTTCTCTCCGGCGCGGCCATGCCTCGCTACATCATGCCCGACCTCGTGCAGCAGGTGGCCGAGCTGCTGCCGCTGACGCACGTTGTCATTCTGATCGAAGATCTGTGGCTGCAAGGCGCCTGGAATCTCACGTCGCTGGCGGTCGTGGCCGCCGTGCTCGTCCTGGGCCTGGTCATCTCGCGCTTCACGTTCCGCTGGGAGTGATGGTACACTGTCAATGATGAAGGAAAGCAGTCGCCGGCTTCTTCTGCCCCAGGTGAATCCGCGCAAGGCAGCGGAAGGAGCTGGCGACTGTTACGGGCCCGGACTATGAACAATATGCAGGAACAGCAGAAAGACGTCTGGGTGAAGTGGGACTGGCTGTGGCAGGCGCTCTTCTATGCCGCCGTCGGCGTTTCCACCTGGCTCATGCTGCTGGACGATGGCCGCAGAGCCCCGGTTACGGCAACACTCTTGCTGACAGCGCTCTTGCTGCTCTGGTATTGGGGCGGTCTGAAGCTGGCCTACGGGAGAGCGGGTGGCACGGACAGGGGCGCCAGCATGCGCTTCGTCGTCATCACCGGCGTCATCGTTCTCTGGTTCGTGCTGGTCAACATCTCGCCGGCCTACTACTTCATCCTTTTCGGCCTGTTCGGACAGCTTTTTCGCCATCTACCGCTGCGCTATGGCGTGCTGGCCGTGCTGCTCTTGACGGCGGCTATCACGGCCGAGCAGCTAGCCGGCGCCGGCGCGACCTTCTCGCTGGCAAATCCCGTCATCTGGCTGTTCCTCTTCTCGGCCCTGGGCGCCATTGTCCTCGGCGTGTGGATAACGGCCATCATTGAACAGAGTCTGCAGCGCCGGCGGCTCATTGAGCAGCTGGAGGCGACCCAGGCGGAGCTGGCGGCGGCGGAGCGGCGCGCCGGGGTGCTGGAAGAGCGGCAGCGGCTGGCGCGAGATATTCATGATACGCTGGCGCAGGGCTTTACCAGCATCATCATGCACCTGGAGGCGGCCGACCAGGCGCTGCCTGACGATCTCGATACCCTGCAGAATCATCTCGACCGGGCGCGGGGGACGGCGCGGGCCAGCCTGGAACAGGCGCGGCGGGTGGTGCACGCACTGCGCCCGCAGTCCCTGGAGCAGCGCTCGCTGCCGGACGCCATCGCGCGCACGGCCGCCCGCTGGCGCGAAGAAACGGGCATTCCCCTGACGACGACCACCACCGGCGAGCCCATGCCGCTGCATCCTGACATCGAAGTGACGCTGCTGCGCGCAGCCCAGGAAGCGCTGGCAAATGTGCGCAAACATGCCCGGGCCACGATGGTGCAGCTCACCCTCTCGTATATGGACGACGTGGTCGTGCTGGACGTGCAGGATAATGGCGTGGCTTTCGCCGGGGCCGCGGCGTCGCCGCTGTCCGGCGGCTATGGCCTGCAGGCGATGCGCGAGCGGGCCGAACTTTGGGGCGGCTCGGTGACCGTGGAGAGCGAGCCGGGCGAGGGCACGACTGTTGTCGTCTCTATCCCGGTTTTTCTCGCAGAGGAGCTGCCGGCTACGCAAGCGCCGGCAGAGTAGGTGGTAACCTATGGATAAGATCCGCATTTTGATTGCAGATGATCACCCGGTTGTGCGCGAAGGGTTGTCCGGCATGTTGGCCGGTCAGTCCGATTTTGAGGTCATTGGCCTGGCCGCGGATGGCGACACGGCGGTGCGGCTGCATGCTTCCCTGGCTCCCGACGTCACGCTGATGGACCTGCGCATGCCCGGCCTGGACGGCGTGGGGGCTATTCAGGCGATCAGGGCGCAGGAGCCGGCGTCGCGCATCATCGTCCTCACCACCTACGATTCTGACGCCGACATCCTGCCCGCCGTCGAGGCCGGGGCCACCGGCTATTTGTTGAAGGATGCGCCGCGTGAGGAGCTGTTTCGCGCCATCCGCGCCGCCGCCAGGGGAGAGGGGGCGCTGGCGCCGACCGTCGCCGCGCGCCTCATGACCCGCATGCGCGCCCCGGCCCAAGAGAAGTTGAGCGCCCGCGAGATTGAAGTGCTGCAGTTGGTCGCCACCGGCGCCAGCAACAAAGAAATCGGCAAGAGCCTGCACATCAGCACGGCTACGGTCAAGACCCACCTGATCCATATCTTCGGCAAGCTGGGCGTAGACGACCGGCTCGCCGCCGTGACAACTGCGCTGGAGAGAGGGATCATTACGCTGGCGCGGTAGAGTATGGGGCTGCTGCTATGATACAGCGGCTCTATGCCATCATTGGCAGCTTCGGACCGAATATCAACCCCCTTTCAGGCTAACTGACTTTTGGCAGCGGGTAGTTGCCTGACGCTGAGCGCGGCGGGAGGCTCGGCCGGCGAGCCACAGGCGCCCCGGTGGGCGGTAATGTTGTGTCAGGGAATAGTTGCTATAATGGCGCGCGTCCAAGGACCAGAGACATTTATCCGTCACAGCCGTTTAACGAGGTTATCTGTATATGACCGTGCATCTCTACCTTTCACTGCTCCCAGAAGCGCTGATTGCATCTATGCTCACGCCGGAGGAGTTTGGCAGCTATTATGCGGTGGGCACCACGAAGAAGCGCCATGGGCAGGCGATGTTTGTGGAGCTTGATCCCGCTTTCCGCCACCCATTTTTCCGCATTGACGAGGGGCTGGAGCGCGTTGTACCGCACCCGGACGGGCGGCCCAAGCGCTCGGTCTATATCGCCAACTACCGCGTGCTGGAACACGTGCCGCTGGAGGCAATGCAGAATCTCTATCTGGTGACCGCTTACGGCGAGAGCCTGAAGCTGCAGCCAAGCCGCGATTACCCGCCGGACGAGGGCGGGCTGCACCTCTACCAGGAAATTGCGCCGGTGACGCCGCGCGTGGTCAGTACGGCCGCGCCTTATGCGTTCTACGAGTTCCTCATCCTGGATGAGGAGAGCATGGTGCATCTACCGGCAGTGGCCTTTGTCGAGCTGCGGCTGGGCGAGCTGGCGCACGATCCCGAGCACGGCGCGCTGCAGGATCTGCCCTATGAAGGGATTAGCCACCTGCGCGAGACGCTGGTGGACCTGCGGGAGAAACGGATCCATACGAAGATGGTCGACCGCGTCGAGTCGCCGACTTTCCCGTACCGCATGGTCAAGAATGGCGTCTTCATCGGCAACAAGGAAGGGCTGCTTTACTTCCCGCTGCCGTCACGGGAAGCGCTGCGCAGCGACCATTACCGCTGGTGGCGCTCGGCTAACGTCTAGGATTGGGGGCCCGGCGGGGAGCGCCGGAGAGTCCAGGGAAGGAGATTAGCGCAAAGCTACGCCCGCTTACTCAGGTGACCGGCGCCTCGGAGGCGCCGGTCACCTGGTTGGTTGTCAGCTAGGCGGCGAGCGCCGTGAGGTCGCCCACGTCTTCGCCCAGGGCGCGGGCGCGCAGGACGCGGCGCATAATCTTGCCCGAGCGGGTCTTCGGCAGGTCGGGGACAAAGTCGATGCTGACCGGCTTGGCGATGGGCCCCATCTCATGGCCCACGTGCTCTTTCAGCTCTTTTTCCAGCTTCTCGCTGCCCTCGTACCCCTGGCGCAGGATGCAGTAGGCGCGGATGACGTTGCCGCGCAGCTCGTCGGGCACGCCGATGACGGCCGCCTCGGCCACGGCAGGATGGCTGACCAGGGCGCTTTCCACCTCGGCCGTGCCCAGACGGTATCCGGAGACCTTAATCACATCGTCGATGCGGCCGATTACCCAGATGTAGCCGTCCTCGTCTTTGCGGGCGCTGTCGCCGGGCAGGTACCAGCCCTGCTCGGCATAGCGGCCCCAGTATTGCTGCACGTAGCGGTCCGGGTCGCCATAGATGGTGCGCAGCATGGCCGGCCACGGCTTCTTGATGACCAGGTAGCCTTCTTCGTTGGGCGCCACCGGGTTGCCCTCTTCGTCAACCACGTCAGCCTCCACACCGGGGAAGGGCAGCGTCGCCGAGCCGGGCTTGAGGGGCACGCTGGGCAGCGGCGTAATCATGAAGCCGCCCGTTTCCGTCTGCCACCAGGTGTCCATGACCGGGCAGCGCTCTTTGCCGATGACGCGATAATACCAGCGCCACGCTTCGGGATTGATAGGCTCGCCTACGGAACCGAGCAGGCGCAGGCTGCTCAGGTTGCGGCGGTTGGGCCAGCTCTCGCCGAAGCGCATCAGGCCGCGAATGGCCGTTGGCGCCGTATAGAGAGTGGTCACGCCGTAACGCTCGACAAGCTGCCACCAGCGGTCGGGATAGGGATAGGTGGGCGCTCCTTCGTAGATGAGGCTGGTGGCCCCCAGCACCAGCGGCGCGTAGACGATATAGCTGTGGCCGGTGACCCAGCCGGGGTCGGCGGCGCACCACCAGACATCTTCCGGCTTGATGTCGAAGACCCACTTGAGCGTAATGGCCGTGCCCACCATGTAGCCGCCGTGCGTGTGCAGGATAGCTTTCGGCTTGCCGGTGGTGCCGCTGGTGTAGAGGATATAGAGCGGGTCTTCGGCGTCCATCACTTCCGTCACGGCATTCGGGTCGGCGATGGGCTGGGTCATCAACTCGTGATACCAGTAGTCGCGCCCGTGGATCATCTCCACGTCCTGGCCCGTGCGCTTGACAGTCACCACGGACTGGATGGTGCCGGCGCGCTCCAGCGCTTCGTTGGCAATCTTCTTCAGCTCGACAATATCGCCGCGCAGCCAGGCGCCATCCTGGGTGACCAGCACCTTCGAATGGCTGTCTTCAATACGCTGCAGCAGCGCTTCGGTGGAGAAGCCGCCGTAGACGACAGAATGGATGGCGCCAATCTTGGCGCTGGCCAGCATGGCCACCACCAGCTCCGGCACGCGCCCCATGTAGATGGTAACGCGGTCGCCCTTGCCCACGCCGAGCGCGCGCAGCACACTGGCAAACTTGCAGACCTCGTGGTTGAGCATCTGGTAGCTGTAGACGCGCACGTCGCCCGGCTCGCCCTCCCAGATGATGGCCGTCTTGTTGCGGGTGGCGCCGCGCATGTGCCGGTCGAGCGCGTTGTGGACGATATTGACCTTGGCGCCGACGAACCATTCGTAAAAGGGAGCGTTGCTGTCGTCCAGCACCTGCTCCCACGGCTCATACCATTCAAAGTTCTCTGCCGCCAGCCGGCCCCAGAACTCGGCGAGGTTCTGGCTGGCTTCGCGGGCTACTTCCTCGTAGTCGCGGACGTGGGCCCCTTCGACCACCTCCGGCGGCGGGTAGTAGACTTCCCCTTTCAGCTCTGTTTTCTGCCCGTTCTGAGTTGCCATGATCATCTCCTTCTCGCTCTGGCCGAAACACAGTAGCGTCTAAGAGCCCTGGCGCCGGCTGTCATCGTGCTGCGATGCCTGCCGCCTTTCGTGGGCGGCGGCGCCAACGCGGGCCGCGCCCGAAAGTGCTGGATGTGGCTGACGTGGACAGATCGGGACCACTGGACTCCAGATAGCTGCCTATCCGGAACAGTGCGTATTATATGCATTGGCGGCCAAGCTCTCAAGGATTGCATTGCGATTTCCCCGCAACGGCTGTATCCTCCAGCCGTTCCGCCAGAGAAGAGAGGGAAGTGTGTCATGAACTCAGCAGATATCGCCATTGACCTTGACGAGATGGTTTCCTTTCTGGTGGAGCTGCTGCAGATCCCCAGCCCTACCGGCGACACAGGGCGGGCGATTGCCTTTGTGCAGCAGGCGTTTGCCGCCCTGCCTGTAGCGCTGACCGTGGCGCACAAAGGCTATCTGAGCGGCGAGCTGCCGGGCGCGGCGGCCGACCGCCCGCGCGCCCTGACGGCCCACGTCGATACGCTGGGCGCGATGGTCGCCGAGATAAAGAGCAACGGCCGGCTGCGCCTGACCCAGCTCGGCGGCTGGCTGTGGACCTCTGTGGAAGGGGAAGGGGTGACCATTTTCGCCAGCGGCGGCGAGACGTACCGCGGCGCGATTCTGCCGACGACGGCTTCCATCCATGCCCACACGCGCGAGGCCGGCGCCGCCCAGCGCGACGACCAGAACATGGAAGTGCGTATCGACGCGCGCACGACGAAGAAAGCGGAGACCGAGGCGCTGGGCATCCGCGTCGGCGACATCGTGGCCTTTGACAGCCGCGTGGAGCAAAGCGAGCATGGCTTCCTGCGCTCGCGCCACCTCGACGACAAGGCGGGCGTGGCGGCCATTTTTGGCGCCGTGGCGGCGCTGGCGGCGGCCGGCCTGCAGCCGGCGCAGCGCACGACCATCCACATCAGCAACTACGAAGAAGTGGGGCACGGCGCGGCGGCGGGCTTCCCGCCCGACCTGGCGGAGCTGGTCACGGTCGATATGGCCGTGGTCGCGCCGAAGCAGACGTCAGACGAGTTCAGCGTCACTATCTGCGCCAAGGATAGCGCCGGCCCCTACCACCTGGGGCTGCGCCGCCGCCTGGAGCGGCTGGCGACGGCGACCGGCCTGCCCTACCGCACCGACATCTACCCCCATTACGGCTCCGACGGCGAGGCCTACTGGCGCGCGGGCGGCAACGTGGCGGTAGCGCTCATCGGGCCGGGCGTCGACGCCAGCCACCATTACGAGCGCACGCACCTGGAATCGCTGGAGCACACGGCCCGTCTCATTGCCGCCTATCTGCTCGACCCCGGCGAATAGGCCGCCAGCGCCTGAGCGGCCGCGCCCAAACTGGCTATAATGCGCCCATGCAAGAGGTAATCACAGCAGTGAAAAAGTGGCGGGCCGATGGGCAGCCGGTTGCGCTGGCTACGGTCACCAGCACATGGGGCTCGGCGCCGCGGCAGCCGGGCGCCAAGCTGGCCCTGAGCGCCGCCGGGCAGATGGCCGGCTCGGTGAGCGGCGGCTGTGTGGAGAGTGAGGTTGCGGCCGAGGGACAGGAGGCGCTGGTCAGCGGCCGGCCGCGCCTGCTGCGTTTTGGCGTCGCCGACGAGACGGCCTGGTCGGTGGGCCTGGCCTGCGGCGGCGAGCTGGAGGTTTTCGTCGCCCCGCTGCCGGCGCAGCTCCTGGACACGGTGGAACAGTGGCTGGCGGCCGAGCGAAGCGGCGCTATCGTCACCATCATCGACGGGCCGGACGGGCTGGTGGGCCGGCAGCTCTTCCAGCACGACGACGGGCAGGTAACGGAGAGCCTGGGGCCGGCGCTGGATGGCGTGGTCGTCTCCCTGGCGCGGGCGGCGCTGGCCGCCGGGCGCAGCCAGCGCGTCGAGCTGGAAAGCGCCGGCGGGCCGCTGGCCCTCTTTATCGAGGTGGTGCAGCCGCCTCTGACGCTGCTGGCGATTGGCGGCGGGCACCTGACCGTGGCGCTGACCCGGCTGGCGGCGCTGCTGGGCTACCATACGGTGGTGGTCGATCCGCGGCGCGCCTTTGCCAGCGCCGAGCGCTTCCCCCATGTAGACCGGCTCATCGCCGCCTGGCCGCAGCAGGCGCTGCCGCAGCTGTCTATTACGCCGGCTACGGCTATCGCCCTGCTCAGCCACGACCCGAAGATTGACGACCCGGCGCTGCGGCTGGCGCTGGAAAGCGGCGCCTTTTACGTGGGCGCGCTGGGCAGCCGGCGCACGCACGAGCGGCGCCGGGCGCGCCTGCGCCAGGCGGGCGTGGCCGAAGAAGCCCTGGAGCGCATCCACGCGCCCATTGGCCTCGACCTGGGCGCGCAGAGCCCTGAAGAGATCGCCCTGGCTATCCTGGCGCAGATTGTGGCCGTCTGGCACAGCCGCGGCGAGGAGAGAGAGTGAGATGGTGAACATCGTATTCATTGGCGCGGGCAGCGCCAGCTTCGGACCCGCGACCATTGCCACGCTGCTGGCCAGCCCGCATCTGCGCGGCGGCCGGCTGGCGCTTGTCGACCATGACGGCGCGGCGCTGCAGCGCGTCGTGTCGGTGGCGGAACGGATGAATGAGTCGTGGCAGGCAGGGATGACGATAGCCGGCGGCACGGAACGCCAGCCACTGCTGGCGGGCGCCGACTTTGTCATCGTCAGCATTGAAGTGCCGCCGCGGGAGAAGCTGTGGCGGCTCGACTGGGAGATTCCGCTGCGCCACGGCCTGCGCCAGCCCTACGGCGAGAACGGCGGGCCGGGCGGGATGATGCATACCTTCCGCCAGGTGCCCCCGCTCATGGAAATCGTGCGCGATATGGAAGCGCTATGTCCGGAGGCCTGGCTGATCAACTTCAGCAACCCGCTGCCGCGGCTGACGCGGGCCGTCACGCGCTATAGCGGCATCAAGACGGTGGGCAAGTGCCACCAGATCGAGATCGGCTATGCTATTGTGGCCGCTCTGCTCGGGCCGCAGGCGGGCATCGAGGTTCCGCCCGGCCTGCGGCTCTATTCGGACCCGGCCAACACGCCGCTGGCGCACCAGATGGCGCGGCAGGGGCGCGCGCATTTTGCCATCAAGGCGGCCGGGCTGAACCACTTCACCTGGATGATGGACGTGCGGCGACGCGAAAGCCATGAGGACCTCTATCCGGCGCTGCGCGCCGCGGCGAAAACGGCCCCGCCGCAGTTCGAGCCGCTGAGCATGGACCTTTTTCGCGCTTTCGGCTACTGCCCGGTGCCCGGCGATACGCATCTGGCAGAGTACGTCGCCTGGACGCACGACCCGCAGAGCAACCCGTGGCAGCGCTACGACATCCGGCTCTATGATTGGGAAGCCAACGAGTTGGTGCGCGAGTTTGCCCACCAACGGCTGGAGCAGATGGCGAGCGGCGCGGTCGGCGTGGAGGGCATGCGCGACGTGATCAGCGAAGGGGCGGTAGAGATAATCGAGGGCATCACCGGCAACTGCAACCGCTACGAGGAGGCGGTCAACGTCCCCAACAATGGCGCCATTACGAACCTGCCGCCGGAGACGATTGTCGAGCTGCCGGCGCTGGTCAGCGGTATGGGCATCCAGCCGCTGCAGATTGGCCCCCTGCCCACCGGGGTGGCCGAGCTGTGCCGGCGCGAAGCGACGCTGGTCGAGCTGGTGGTGGAAGCAGCGGTGACCGGCGACCGCGCGCTGGCGCTGCAGGCGCTGCTGCTGGACCCAATGGTCAACGACACCGACCGGGCACGGGCTATCCTCGACGATTATCTGGAGACGTTTGCGGCTTATCTGCCGCAGTTCGCCGCCGGCGGCTGACCGGCGCACATCAGGAGGGACCATGAAGGAAATCGACCTGGCGCTGCACCGTGTTGAGCCGGGGGCGGCTGTAGACCTGACGACGGTGGGCACGGACGGCAAAGATTATCACGACGACCGCAAGCAGGCGGAGAGCGAGTTCGATGCGCTGCGCGAGGAGCTGGCCGAGTGGCAGCAGCGTTTCTACGCCGAAGGGAAGCGCAAGCTGCTCATCGTCTTGCAGGCGATGGACGCCGGCGGCAAAGACAGCACCATCCGCCACGTCTTCGCCGGGACCAACCCGCAGGGAGTCAGGGTCCACTCCTTCAAACAGCCAACGCGCGAGGAGCTGGCGCACGACTTTCTCTGGCGCGTGCACCAGCGTGTGCCGGCAGCGGGTATGATTGCCGTCTTTAACCGTTCGCATTATGAAGACGTGGTCATCGTGCGCGTGGACGAGCTGGCGCCGGAAGAGGTCTGGCGCCGGCGCTACGAGCAGATCAACCAGTTCGAGCAGCTTCTCGTCGCCACGGGGACGACGGTGCTCAAGTTTTACCTGCACATTTCCAAAGATGAGCAACGCAAGCAGTTCCAGGAGCGTATAGACGAACCAGAAAAGAACTGGAAGTTCTCGCTGGACGACCTGGAGAAGCGCAAGCAGTGGGATGATTACATGGCGGCTTACAGCGAGGCGCTGGCCCGCTGCACGACAGATGCGGCGCCGTGGTATATTATTCCCGGCGACCAGAAGTGGTACCGGCTTCTGGCCGTGGCGCGCGCGATTGTCGGGACGTTGCGAGCAATGAATCCAGCCTTTCCGCCACCGCAACACGATTTGAGCGGCGTGGTTGTCGAATAACAGTAAAGGAATTCACATCTATGGAAAGTTTGGTCGCTCTCCTTACCCTGACGTTGCTGGAAGTTGTCCTGGGCATCGACAACGTCATATTCATTGCCATTCTGGCAGCCAAGCTGCCGGTGGAGCAGCAGGCGAAGGCGCGCCGGCTGGGCATCGGCATGGCCGTGCTCACGCGCATCCTCCTGCTGCTGAGCATAACCTGGATCATGCGGCTGACAGAGCCACTCTTTTCACCATTCGGCCATGACGTGTCGGGCCGGGACCTGATCCTGCTCGTCGGCGGCCTTTTCCTTATCGGCAAGAGTACGCACGAGATTCACGATAAGCTGGAGGCGGAAGACACGGGCGGGCATGCAACGCGCGCCGTCACCTCGCTCACCTCGGTCGTGCTGCAGGTGATGCTCATCGACGTCGTCTTCTCGCTCGACTCGGTGATTACCGCCGTGGGCATCTCCGACCAGCTCTGGGTAATGGTTACCGCCATTCTCATCGCCGCCGCCATGATGATCTTCTTCGCCGGGCGCATCAGCACCTTTGTCGAGGAGCACCCGACGATGAAGATCCTGGCCCTGGCGTTCCTGATTCTGATCGGCGCCCTGCTGGTGGTAGAAGGCTGGGACCAGGAAGCGGCGGAAGGGCTGCACCTGAAGAATTACGCCTACTTCGCCATGGCCTTTTCGGTGGGCATCGAGCTGATCAACCTGCGCGTGCGCAAGCGGGGCCAGCCGGTGCAGCTACACAACCGGCCGCAGCTACCGCCGGGCGAAACGGGCCTCGCCGAGTAGGGCCCCCTGTCCTGCAGGCAGGCGTCCGGTCGCGGCGCCTGCCTTACTCCTCCCGCCGCAAGCTCTCAATATTCCACAGCTCGCTGGCCGCCGTGGCGTCTACCTCCAGGCCGGCGATGTCGGGCCGGGCCGCCAGCCAACGCAGGTGCTGGAAGAGGGGCACGGCCGGCAGTTCGGCATTGAAGATGCGCAGCGCCTCCAGGTGGCCGGCCAGATATTGATCCATGCCTGGCGCCGCCGCCAGCCCCTGCAGGCAGGCGGCGTCGTAGGCCTCGTTCTGGTAGCCGGAGACGTTGAAGCCGTGCCAGAGCGTGAGATTGGTGGGAAGCTCGCGCGTCAGGTAGAGGTGGCAGGCCGGGTCGGCGTCGCTGAACCAGGCAAAGGTCGCCAGGTCAAAGCGGCGGCCAAAGATGGGGCTTTCTTCGCTGGTCGCAAAGAAGAGTGACGGATCGGTCTCGGCGACGGTAACGGTGATGCCGCACTGGGCCAGGTCGGCGGCTATCTGGGCGGCGACGGCCTGCTGCTGCGCGCCGGGCGTGATGCGCAGCGAGACGGAAAACGCCGGCAGGCCCGCTTCGGCCAGAAGCGCCCGCCCCTGGTCGGGGTCATAGGGATAGGGCTGCAGGCCGGCCTGCTCGTAGAGCGGGTGCTGTGGGGGAATGTAGGCGTCCGGGATGGTTGTGCCGGCCATGCCGGCGGCGGCGGCAATCGCCTCGCGGTTGAGGCAGTAGGCGACAGCCCGGCGCACGCGCGCATCCTCAAAGATATCGCCGCGTACCGTATAGCTGCTCACCGGGTTAATACCGAAGTCGAGATGCTCCCAGATGGGACCGGGCGCGGCGCTGACGATCAGCTCGCCCGTGTCGGCCAGCGCCTGGACCTGCTCCGGGCTCTCCTGCAGTGCATCCTGCGCCAGAATATCGCAGGCCCCACTCTGCAGCTCGGCCAGGTAGCCGCCAGGCTCGTCGCCGAGGAAGCGGAAGATGACCTGGTCGAAGTAGGGCTCGGCCTCGCCGGCGCGGAAATAGTGCGGATTGCGCTCGGCGACGATGCGCTCGCCAGGCGCCCACTCAGTCAGCACGTAGGGCCCCCAGCCCAGCGGCAGCCGCGCGCTGTCGTCAGCCTGCAGCAGCTCATCGTTAGAGAGCCCCTCCAGGCGGTGGGCCGGCAGCGGAATGAAGAAGTTGCTGCTGTAGTACGGGTCGTAATAGCCGGGCACGCCGGCCCAGACAACCGTGAGCTCGTCGCTGGCCTCGTAGGAGGCGGTGCGCAGCAGCGGGTCGAGCGAGCGCGGCGGCAGCAGCCCCTGGCGCCCCGCCGGCTGACGCGGCGGCAGGATGGCGTGCTGGGCCACTTCGTAGCTGAATACCGAATCGGCCACCGTCAACGGCTCGCCATCCGACCAGGCAAGCTCCGGTAGCAGGCGGAAAGTGACCTGCAGCTGGTTCATCTCCAGGCCCGCGTTGGGCGGCAGTGTGGGGCGCGGGGCCGGCGGCGGCGTCGCATTGGGCGGCTGGGTCGCTGCGGGCGTCGCCGTGGGCGCGACCTCTTCTTCCTCGCTTTCCGGCCGCTCATAAGTGACGGCGCAGCTATCGTCAAAGCAGCCGGCCGGATGGACAGTGATGCCGGAGCGCAGGCGAACGACGTTGCCCTCTGTGTCGAGCACATATTGCCCCTCGGGCACAAAGACCGTGGCGATGGTCGCGCCGCCGTTGTCCAGCGTCGGCAGATCCTCCAGGATGACCGGCTGCACGTCATAGCCGCGCGTGTCAATTGGGCCATCGTAGACGACTTCGCGGACGAGCGCGGCGGCCGCCGAGGGCGGGCCGTAGAGATAGAGTGAAGCAGGCTCGGCAGCCAGGCAGACGGTGAGCGGGCCAGTGGGCACACGCGTCGGCTCCAGCGTGGCCGTCGGCGGCGCCGTGGCGCTGGGCTCGGCCTCCGCCTCGGGCTCCTCCGCCGCGGGAGACGCGGCGGCGACGACCGTCTCAGCGGCCGCCGGGCTGCTTTCGGCCGGCGGCGTGGGCGCCGGCTGCTCGTCGCGGCAGGCGGCGGCCAGGAGGACAATAAGCAGTAAGCAGGAGAAGCGGCGCAAGGGCATGGCTATTACCTTAGGTGGGCGGTGTTTCGCAGCAGACAGGCGTCAATCTCCCGGCGACGGGTGATGGCGCCCGCTGGATTCGGGTCAAAAGGTGGTATCTTCCTCGAAGGAATCGACCGGCTCCGGCTCGATGGCCAGCGCCGGCTGTGTATCGTCGGGGTCAGGAACGAGGTCAGGCTCGGGCTCGGGCTCGGGCAGGTGGACCGGCTCGCCGGCCGCGGGCGCGTTGTCGGCGCGATAGGGATCGACCCACTGGTTGCCGCAGAAGGGGCAGAGGTTCCACTGCAGCTCCAGCAGCGAATCACAGTCGAGGCAGCGCTTGCGCAGGCGGGTGTGGCAATGGGGGCAGAGAATCCAGCCCGGCTCCACGACGCGAGAACAGCCGGGGCAGGCCGGCCGCTCCTCGATTTCCTGCAGCAGCGCCTCTTCTTCCAGCGCCCGCTCGTAGGCCTCGGCCAGCGTCTCCGGCGGGCGCAAGATGAGGTAGATGAGCAGGCCGACAATGGGCAGGACGGCGACGACGAGCGCGGCCAATAGCTGCGCAAACGGATCGCGCGAGCGCAGCCGCATATCGCGGAAGGTCCAGATGACCAGGCTGAGCCAGAGGGCCGCCAGCAGAGCGCCGACCAGCGCGGCGACAATCGTCAGATAGGAAGCGATTGTTTCCAGTGACGGAAGGGTCATAGAGGAAGATTATAACAGGGGGATCGGCGGGGGCAACCGGGGCG
>CAZOGK010000004.1:0-108664 GCA_964579295.1 uncultured Ardenticatenaceae bacterium | reverse complement strand
GGCTGTCAGGTTGTGCGCCGGCCGTGGCGGCGCCGCTTTCAGGGGAACCGCGGCGCCGACGGCGATTTGCGCCTGCTCAGGGCCTGCTCACCGGGCAAAAAGGTCCAGGCTCAGGCAGGCAGTTTATGATGAAGTCGTATAGCTCTGCGAGTCCTGGCCCGAGGACGGTCAGGATGGCTATGACGACCAATACCGTCAACGCCAGGATGAGAGCGTACTCCGCCAAGCCCTGCCCGGCTGGCCGCTGTATGAATAACATGACAATTTCTCCCACAGAATAAATCAGGCACGGTCATAGGCCGTGCAGAATAATAGCGGTAGCGCCAGGATTAAATTGATATTAACAATTATAGGGGAAATGAGGCGGGAGCGAAAGGTACGTTAGGGGGAGTTTTGCGAATAGGGTCAAGAGGAAATAGGGTATAGCTGACAGGGTACAAGGTGTCGGTGCGGGGGATGGCCCGGCGGGGCGTCAATCGTCGACCAGGCAGCGCTCGAAGGTGAAGGTGTAGAGGCTGAGGCCCGGCTGGCGGCAGATGAGCGTTAGCTCGTGGCGGCCGTGCGTGTTATGGCGGGTCAGCGCGTAGAGGCGCGGCCGGTCTACCTGCAGCCAGGCGCGGCCGGCGGCGTCAAGCTGTATATCGTCGCCGGCGGCGTGCGGGGAGAGCGGCTGCCCGTCCAGCGCCAGCTCGACCGGTACGGGGCTGCTGCCGGGCAGGTCGAGCATGAGCGCCACGTTGTCGTCGCTCGGGCTGAGCACGGCGTTGGCTCCGGCGCCGTCGTAGGGCACGACGAGGCGCCCTTCCTGGCCGGCGAAGGTGAGCATTTCCGGGCCGGCGCGCCAGAAGCCTTCGACAAAGAACTGGCCCGGCTCGCGCTGCGGCGGCAGCGTATAGAGGATTGAGCCCTGGCGCGCATACCCTTCCGGGTTACCCAGGGCGGAGCCAAAGAGCCCGCCGCCCTGGTAGCCGGCATACAGCTCCGGCGTGGTGCGATAGCAGACGGCGCCGGGGGCATCGACCGGGCTGAGCGGCGGCAACAGGGGCGGCAGGCGCAGCCCAGGGTTGCGGGCGCGCAGCAGCTCCTGGATAGCCGCCTCAATCTCCTGATAATAGCCCTCGCCCTGGCGGATAAGGCGGATGTAGCCATCGGCGTCGATCAGGTAGCGCGTGGGCCAGGCTTTATTGGCGTAGCGCTGCCAGGTCTCCTCGTCGTTGTCGAGCAAGACCGGATACTCAATCTCCAGTCGCGCCAGCGCTGCGTCCACGGCGCCCTGCGCCACGCCAAAACGGAACTCCGGCGTGTGGACGGCGGCAATCACCAGCCCGTGCGGCTGATAGCGGGCGTGCCAGGCGCGCAGGTAGGGCAGGCCGCGCAGGCAGTTGACGCAGCTATAATCCCAAAAGTCGACCAGCACGACGCGGCCGCGCAGGCTGTCGCGCGAGAGCGGGTAGGGTGTGTTGCGCCAGACGCCGCGGCCGAAGCGCGGCATGCGCACCAGCGGGCGTTCCAGTAGTGAGGCCATGGGCCATTTCTAGCGCAGACGGCCGCAGATTTCAACGGCGCGGCGGGATGCCGTCCGCGGCGGCGGCGTCTATACTAGGGGCCAGGAGCGTGGAAGGAGGTCTCATGGCACGCCGCAAGACGACAATTCTCGACCTGCAGGAGAAAAAGCGGAACGGGGAGCCCATCACGATGCTCACGGCGTACGACTACAGCAGCGGGCTGCTGGTCGACGAGGCGGGCATTGACATCGTCCTGGTTGGCGATTCCCTGGGCATGGTCATGCTGGGGCTGGAGAGCACCACGCCGGTGACGATGGAGGAGATGCTGCACCACTGCCGCGCCGTAGCCCGAGGCGCCCGGCACACCTTCCTGGTGGGCGACATGCCGTTCATGAGCTACGAAATAGAGGCGCAGGAAGCGGTGCGCAACGCCGGCCGCTTCCTCAAAGAAGGTGGCATGGAGGCCATCAAGCTGGAAGGGGGCGCCAGCATCGCCCCCACGGTAGCGGCGATCAGCCGCGCCGGCATCCCGGTCATGGGCCACATCGGCCTCACGCCGCAGTCGGCCAGCAAGCTGGGCGGCTTCCGCGTCCAGGGCAAGAGCGCGGCCGCGGCGCGGCGGCTGCTGGACGACGCCCGGGCTCTGGAAGAAGCCGGCGCCTTCGCGGTGGTGCTGGAGGCAGTGCCGGCGCCGGTGGCGGAAGCGATCAGCCGGCGGCTGTCAATCCCGACCCTTGGCATTGGCGCCGGCGCCGGCTGCGACGGCCAGGTGCTCGTCTACCACGACCTGCTGGGCCTCTTTGACCGCTTCACGCCGCGCTTCGTGCGCCGCTACGCCAACCTGAGCGAGACAATCCGCGAGGCGCTGGCGCGCTACCGCGACGACGTGCTCGCGCGCGCCTTCCCGGCCGAAGAACATGCCTACGAGATGGACGAGGCCGAGCTGGCGGCATTTCTGCGAGAGCTGGACGCGGCATGAAAGTAGGCATCGCCGGCAGCGGGGCGATGGGTTCCCTGTTTGCCGCTCGTCTGGCGTCACTCGTCGAGCTGACGGTGATAGCGCACTGGGAGCCGCAGCTGACCGCGCTGCAGCAGGGCGGCCTCACCCTGGAAGAGCCTGACGGGCGGCGCTTGCGCCTGCCGGCCGGCTCGCTGCGCGTCACGAACGACGCGGCCGCAGCTGCAGGCTGTGACCTGGTCCTGGTGCTGGTGAAAAGCTACCAGACAGAGCGCGCGGCCGCCGAGGCGGCCGCCATGCTCGCGCCAGACGGGCTGGCCCTGACGCTGCAGAACGGGCTGGGCAACCTGGAGACGCTGGGCGCCGCCGTGGGCTGGGAGCGGGCCCTGGCCGGGACGACCAGTGAAGGGGCTACCCTGCTCGCCCCCGGCCTGGTGCGCCACGCCGGGCGCGGGCTCACCATCCTCGGCGCCGGCGCGCCCGGCCAGCGCAGGCGTGTCGTCGCGCTGGCCGCGCTCCTGGAGCAGGCTGGTTTTGCCACGCGCCTGGACGCCGACGTGATGTCCCTGCTGTGGGCCAAAGTCGCGGTGAATGCCGGCATCAATCCGCTGACGGCGCTGCTGGAGACGCCGAACGGCTTTCTGGCTGGGCACGAGCCGGCGCGTGCGCTGATGGTGGCCGCCGCCGAGGAAGCAGAGGCGGTGGCGGCGGCGCTGGGCCTGCGGCAGCCACCGGCGCCGGCCGCCGAGCGCGTGCTACAGGTGGCGCAGGCCACGGCAGCCAACATCAGCTCGATGCTGCAGGACCGGCGCAACGGGCGGCCGACTGAACTGGAGGCGATCACGGGCGCTGTCGTGGCCCAGGCGGAGGCGCTGGGGGTGGCGGCGCCGGTCAACCAGGCGCTGCTCAGCCTGGTCCGCGCTGTCGAGCGGGGCGAGCCGTGGCGCGAGCAGATCGCCGGCGTGGAGCCGGCGGCCGTGCGCCGGCTCTTCCAGCGGCTGGCCAAGCTGCCGGCCGCACAAGCGGAGCGAGTAGCCGGATGATCGTCGCGGAAACGGTCAGCGCGGTGCGCGCGGCCAGAGCCGCTGCGCCGGGTCTTACCTGGGGCTTCGTGCCGACCATGGGTTACCTGCACGAGGGCCACCTGTCGCTGGTGCGCCTGGCCCGCGCCGCCAATGATCGTGTGGTGGTCAGCATTTATGTCAATCCAACCCAATTTGCGCCAAGCGAGGACCTGGCCCGCTATCCACGCGACCTGGAGCGCGATCTGTTGCTGCTGCGAGCGGAAGGGGTAGATCTGGTCTTTACCCCGGACGACGCGACGATCTACCCGGCCGGTTTCCAGACCACAGTCAACGTCGCGCAAGTCACGAAGCCGCTGGAAGGCGCCGCGCGACCCACCCATTTCCAGGGCGTCGCCACCGTGGTCGCCAAGTTATTCAACATCGTGGCCCCTCACCGCGCCTACTTCGGCCAGAAGGATGCGCAGCAAGTAGTCGTCGTCAGGCGCATGGTCGCCGACCTCTGCTTCGACGTCGAGATCGTGGTCGGGCCTACCGCGCGCGAGCCGGACGGGCTGGCGATGAGCTCGCGCAACACCCTGCTCTCGCCGGCGCAGCGCGCCGCGGCGCCGGTTCTCTACCGGGCGCTGACGGAGGCGTACCGGGTGCTGCAGGCCGGCGAGCGTGACGGCGCGGCGCTGCGCCGGCTGATGGAAGCGACCATCGCCGCCGAGCCGCTGGCCAGCCTGGATTACGCCAGCGTCGCCGATGCCGAGACACTGCAGGAGCTGGAGACAGTCGCGGGGCGGGCGCTGCTTTCGCTGGCGGTGCGCTTCGGCCCGGTCCGCCTTATCGACAATCTGCCGGTGGAGGTAGCGCCGTGACCGCAACCAGCCAGGAGGCGGCCAGACGCCGCGACCGCTTTCTCGGCGCGCTGCTGGGGCTGGCGACCGGCGATGCTGTGGGCGTCACGCTGGAGTTCCGCGCGCCGGGCAGCTTCAGGCCGATCACGGATATGGTGGGCGGCGGGCCGTTTGGGCTGGAGCCGGGGCAGTGGACCGACGACACCTCGATGGCCCTCTGCCTGGCCACCAGCCTGGTGGAGCGCGGCGGCTTTGACCCGGCCGACCAGATGGAGCGCTATCTGCGCTGGTATCGGGAAGGCTACCTGAGCAGCACCGGGGAATGTTTTGACATCGGCAACACCGTGCGCGCGGCGCTGCACCGGTATGAGCAGAGCGGCGATCCTTACAGCGGCGCCACTGACCGCTACAGCGCCGGCAACGGGTCGATCATGCGCCTGGCGCCGGTGGTTCTCTACTACGCCGGCGACCCGGCCACGGCGATTGCCCGCGCCGCCGATAGCTCGCGCACCACGCACGGCGCGGCGGCGGCCGTGGACGGCTGTCGCTACCTGGCGGCGCTGCTGCTCGGCGCGCTCAACGGCGAGACCAAAGAGACGCTGCTGCAGCCGCGCTACGCGCCCGTTCCCGCTCTGTGGGAGGCGCAGCCGCTGGTCGCGGAGATCGACGCGGTCGCGGCCGGTAGCTTTCGGGAGAAGGAGCCGCCGGCCATTCGCGGCAGCGGCTACGTGGTCGAGTCGCTGGAGGCGGCGTTATGGGCCTTTGCCCGCAGCGACGACTTCCGCGCCGGCTGCCTGCTGGCCGCCAATCTGGGCGACGACGCCGACACCACGGCCGCGGTCTATGGGCAGCTTGCCGGCGCTTATTACGGCGCCTCGGCCATCCCTACCCCCTGGCGCGCAGCCCTCGCCCACGGCGACGAGATTACGGCGCTCGCCGAAGCCCTGGGTAATGGGTAGTTTTCTGTGGTCAAGGGTCAGTGGACGGCTGACCACTAACCCTTGTTAAGGGCTCCAGAAGGCAATCGTACCCTTGGCCACGTCGTAGGCGGCGCCGGCGTGGGCGGGGACGACGTAGATGGTGTCCTCTTGCGGCGTGTCGCCGGCAATGGGCAGGACCAGGGCGGCGGAGTCGGGCGACCAGATGCGGTGGCTGAGCGCGTACTGGTCGAAGAAGGGCAAGAACTGAGTCAGGTACATAGCCGTCGGCCGGAAGACCAGACGCTGCTGCCCCAGCCCGCTCTCCACATCGACCACCCAGAGCGCCAGGCGCAAGTTTCCCTGCTGCGCCGCCGGCTCGCTCTCCGTGAGCGACACAGTTGTCAGCCCCCCGGCAGCCTGCTCACCGTCGTCCTGGCCGGCGACGGTTATGTAGGCAATGTAGCGCCCATCGGGTGACCAGAAAAAGGCCAGCACCGTGAGGTCGGACAGCAGCCCGACTTCGCCGCTGGTCGCGTCGAGCAGGCGCAGCGGGCCATAGTAGCTGAAAGCGCGCCGATTGGCAGCGGCCGGGCTGACAAAGGCCAGCAGATCGCGGTCGCCGGCGGGGCTCCAGCTCATGGCGATGTTGCCGCGGTGAGGCAGGCGCTGCTCTTCGCCGCTCTCAGTCTGGCGCACCACCAGCCAGCGCGCGCGCGTGTTGTCCACCTCCGCCCAGGCCAGGTAGCGGCCGCCGGCCGAGATGCCGGGCGCCTGGAAAAAGCCGGCCGCGCCCAGGTCATCGCCCGGCTCGCCGCCGGCCGCTACGTCAAGAAAGGCAATGCGGGCGCCGGGAAAGCTGGCGCCGCTGTGGATAAGCAGCTCGTCGCCTGCCTCGGCCCATTGCCAGTAGAAGGGTGAGCCGGTCGCCAGCAGGCGGGCCTCCTCCCCGCCCTGCGCCGGCGCCAGGTAGAGCGCCAGGCCGTCGTCGTGGTTGGCGATAAAGCTGACAGCCTGGCCGTCGGGAGACCAGTAGAGATAGATGGGCGCGCCACGGCGGTTGACGTAGAGTGGCGTGAGCGCTGCGCCGTCGCTATCGGCCACGGCAAAGACGCCGGGCCCCTCGGCCGTGCTGCCCACGGCGGCCAGCGAGCGGCCATCGGGCGACCAGGCCGGGAAGAGCAGCACGGCGTCTTCCGCGCCGATGAGTCGTTCGTCGCCGCCGGCGGCCGCTACGGTGCCCATCCGTCCCGCGGCGTCGACGAAGGCGATGCGGCTGTCGGCAAGCGGCGACGCGGCCTGGGTAGGCGCCGCCGTGGGCATGGCCGGCTCTTCAGTCACGGGCGCGGCCGGCTCGTCAGCCACGGGCGCGGCGGCCGTCTGGGCGACCGTGGGCAGCGCCGGCGGCGGCGTCGCCTGGGCGCGGCTGCTCTCGGCCAGGCGCGCCGCCAGCCATTGGCCGGAGACGATGGCCGTGGCGCCGACAAGCAGACAACTGGCGAGAAGCAGCAGCGCCGCGGCTAACCAGCGGCGACTTCTCTGCGGGCGGTCTGCGTTCCTTTGCTCGTCCATGCGCAGCTCCTCTTGGGCTATTGAGTGGGACCATCGTAACCGCAGACTACCAAAAAGCCATTGGCGCGCGGCAACTCTCATGCAACGATACGCAGCAGCGCGCGCGACGGTTCGCCCTTCGCCGTGATAGAATCGGCGCCGCTACCGGCGCTGTCGGGTTACAAACCCGACCTACCGGCGCTCCGCAGATGGTAGGTCAGGTTTTCAACCTGACGATTGGCCAGCCGCCCACAGGAGAAGGAAACGTTATGCAGCAACAGCCAATTGAGCAGCCCGCGGATGAGATGATGGCCGATTGGCCGGGCCGAGCTGTGGCCCTGCTCCTGCTGGGCTGGATCGCCTTTGTCGCCCTGACGCCGCCCGTCATCTTCTGGAGTGTGGAGCAGATACTGATGAGCAGCGGTATCGAAACAGCCGGTGGCTGGTGGAGCGCGCTCGTGGCCGGCCAGGCGCTGCTGGTGCTGATTCCCACCGCGCTGCTGGCCCGCTACTGGCCCCGGCCGCGCCTGCGCGCCGTCTTTCGCCTCTGGCAGTGGGCCGCCTTCTTCCAGTTGTTAGGGGCGGCCGTGCAGCTACCGTCGCCAGCGACGCTGCACCTTTCCTGGCTGCTGCAGCTGGCAGTGGCCCTCGTCTTTGCCCTGCTGCTGGCCTGGCGGGCGCGCCGGGCGACGGCGGCGGCAGCCCCCACGCCGGCGGCCCCGGCCACGCTGCTGGCGTTGGCGACGGCGCTGCTGGCGGCCCTGCCCTGGCTGCGCCTCGGCGCTTTTGGCTCGCCGCTGGAGACGGCGGCCAATCTGGCGGCGGCGCTGGCGCTGGGGCTGGCGGCCGCCCTGCTGCTGCAGTCCAGGCTGCTCGGGCCGCTCGGCGCTGCTCAGCGCGGCGCGCTGCCGCTGGAGACAATTCTTGGCGGCGGGCTGGTCGCCGGCGGCGCCCTGCTGCTCATGGGCAGCGGCTATGGCTATCGCGGGCAGATGCTGCCGCTGGCGCTCCTGCTGGGCGCGGCGGCCTTTCCGGCGCTGGCGCTGGCAAGGCCGCGCGGCAACCTGCTGCCGCTCACGCTGCTGCTGGGTGGCGTCGCCGCCGGGCCGCTGGCGCTGCTCGACCCGCGCGAAATTGCCCTGGCGCTGGCCTGGGGGCTGACCGCGCTGCTGGGCTGGGCAGGCCGGGCGCTGCTGCTCTCGCTGACACTCGTCCTTTTTGCGGGCGTGCTGCTGCTGGCCTTTCGCTGGCTGTGGCGGCAGCGGGCCGAGCCACCGGCGGCGGCGCGCCCGCTGGCCGTGCTTGGCCTGCTCGGCGCGGCGGTCCTTGCCGGATTCCTGTACCTGGGCAATGACTCGCCCGGCTTTCACGGCGAGCGCCTCTTCGTGGTGTTGCGCGAGCAGGCGGAGCTGGACGGCATTGCGGCAGGCGATAGCGCCGAGCGGCGCGCCGCCGTCTATACGGCGCTGACCGAGCACGCGGAGCGCAGCCAGGGAGCGTTGCGCGCCGAGCTGGAGCAACGGGGCATTGCCTATACCCCTTACTATCTGGTCAACGGGCTGGAGGTAGAGGGTGGGCCTTTCATGCGCCTGTGGCTGGAAGGGCGGCCGGAGGTGGACCGGGTGCTGGACAGCCCCACGCTGCGCCCGGTGGAGATAATGCCGGACACCGGATTGCGCCGCGAGGCGCCGGCCGAGCCGCCGCCGAACCTGACGATGATCGGCGCCGACCGGGTGTGGGCCGAGCTGGGCGTGCGCGGCGTCGGTATCGTCGTCGGCCAGTCGGACTCCGGCGTGCAGTGGGACCACCCGGAGCTGCGCGACAGCTATCGCGGCGGCGCGGATGACCACGATTACCAGTGGCTGGACCCGTGGCTGGGCGAGGCGACGCCCTACGACTTTTCCGGGCATGGCACACACACGCTGGGCACCGTTCTGGGCAACCAGACCGGCGTCGCCCCGGACGCCGAGTGGTTTGCCTGCGCCAACCTCGTGCGCAACCTGGGCAACCCGGCGCTCTATCTGGACTGCATGCAGTTCATGCTGGCCCCTTATCCCCACGGCGGCGATCCCTTTGTGGACGGCGAGCCTGAGTTGGGCGCAGATGTGCTCAACAACTCCTGGGGCTGCCCAGCCGAGGAAGGCTGTGACCCGGCCAGCCTGCAGCCGGCGCTGCGCGCCTTGCGCCAGGCCGGCATCTTTTTTGCCGTCTCGGCGGGCAACGAAGGGCCGCGCTGCGGCAGCGTTTCCGCCCCGCCGGCCATCTACGACGAAGGCTTTTCGGTCGGCGCGCTGGCGCCGGACGGGACGGTCGCCATCTTCAGCAGCCGCGGGCCTGTCACCGTCGACGGCAGCAATCGGGCCAAGCCGGACATCGCGGCGCCGGGTGTAGACGTTCTCTCGGCCTACCCCGGCGACAGCTATGAGGCCAACATGGGCACGTCGATGGCCGGGCCGCACGTGGCCGGCGTGGTTGCCCTGATGTGGTCGGCCAACCCGGCGCTGCGCGGCAACGTAGCGGCCACTGAGGCGATCCTCGTAGAGACGGCGCAGCCGCTGCCCGGCGCGCCGGCGGACTGCGCCGGCCCAGATGGCGCTAATAACGTCGTCGGCGCGGGGCTGGTGGACGCCTTTGCCGCGGTCGAAGCCGCGCTCGGCTGGCAGCCCTAGCGATAGCGGTTGTCGACGAGCGGCGGGCGTTGCAGGTCGAGCAGGCGGTAGGGATAGACGTTGATGATCATCGTCTCGGCAAACATGGTGACGCGCGGCTGGTCAGAGCGGTAGACGTGCACGTGGCCGTGCAGCAGGTAGCGCGGCCGGAACCAGCGCATGACGTTGTGGAAGATGCGAAAGCCGGTATGCGCGCGGTCGGGGCGGTCGTGGATGTCGAATGGGGGCGAGTGTGTAACGAGAATGTCCAGCGCCCGGCCGTGGCGCAGCCGGTTCCAGAGGAGCTGCGGCGCGAGCCGGGCGACCTCGTAGCGCATCTCCCCTTCGGTGTACATCAGCGGCGCATTGGGCCGGTAGCGCATGGAGCCTTCCAGGCCAGCGATGCGCAGCCCCTTGACGGTGACGACGCGGCCATGCACGTCGATGCCGCCGTCCACGCGGGTGAGCACGCGGCCGTCGGCGGTGTACTGGGGCGACGTGTCGTGGTTACCGCGCACGTAAACCAGCGGCGTGTCCAGAGCCGAAACGAGGAAGTCCAGATAGTAGAAGGGCAGGTCGCCGCAGCCGACGATGAGGTCAAGCCGGGGGTAAGTCTGGTGTACGCTACTGCTGTAGAGATGGGGCAGAACCTGGTCGCTCACGGCGAGAATGTTCACGGCTGCGGCCAATCCCTGTCGCGGTTCTCGGCCAGCTTGTCGAGAATCGCCTGCTCCAGGTCGATGCCGCTGATGCTGGCAAGCTGCAGCAGGTAGAGGGCGACGTCGGCCAGCTCGCCGGCCAGCGCCTCCCGGTCGCTGCTTTCTTCCCGCCATTGGAAATGTTCCAACACCTCGCCAGCCTCCAGAGCCAGCGAAATGGCGAGGTTGCGCTGGCTCTGCTCTTTGGGCGAGCCGGGCTCGTACCAGCCTTTGCTGGCGACGAATTCATGCATGCGGGCTTCAAGCTCTTTGAGTTCCATCGCTGTCAACCGTTTCAGGCGCGTGGCGGTTACCAGGCAGACCAGCCGCCGTCGCCGGCGATTTTCTTCAGGATGGCGGCCAGCTTCTCGCTGTCGTGCCGCCACGGGCGCGCTTCGTCGGCGAGGTCGGCGGTGATGAGGCGCGTGTCGCGGCGGGTAAAGCGCCACAGCGGCTCCACCAGGATGGTGCGCTGTCTCTCTTCGGCCGAGAGGCGGGCAGGATCGTGCCGGTCGCTGGCGATGACCACGTCCAGGTAGTTGCCGCCCAGAACCCGATCGATGGCGGCGACGTGGTCGGAGAGTGAATAGCCGTCGGTCTCGCCCGGCTGGACGGCGAGGTTACAGATGTAGATGCGCAGCGCGCGCGTGTGGCGGATGGCCTGGGCAATGCCGGGCACGAGCAGGTTGGGCACAATGCTCGTGTACAGGCTGCCGGGGCCGAGGACGACGGCGTCGGCCTGCAGGATGGCCTGCACGGCGGGCGGGTAGGCGTGGGCCGTGGATGGCTCCAGGTAGATTTGCTCGATGCGCCCCCCGGCGCGGGGGATGGCCGACTCGCCTTCCACGCGCAGGGTTTTCGTGCTGCCGTCGCCCGCCTGCTGCGCCACTTCGGCCACCAGAGAGACCTGGTCGAGGGTAGCGGGCAGCACCCGACCTTGCACGGCCAGCACGCGCTCGGCGGCTATCAGCCCTTCGTCGAAGCTGCCGGTGACGCCCGTCAGCGCCGCCAGCAGCAGGTTGCCGAACGCATGGCCGCGCAGCTCGCCCTGGCCGTTACCGGCGTGGGCGCCGCCAAAGCGATATTGCAGGACGTGGGTCATGAGCGCCTCGTCTTCTGCCAGCGCGGCGATATTGTTGCGGAAATCGCCGGGTGGCGGGAGGCCCAGCTCCTGGCGCAGCCGCCCGCTGCTGCCGCCATCGTCGGCCACGGTGACCACGGCGGTGATGTTGCTGGTAAAGGCTTTGATGCCGCGCAGCAGGCTGGGCATGCCGGTGCCGCCGCCGATGGCGACGAAGGCCGGGCCGCGGCTGCGCCGCACGTGCCGGTAGCGGCTGGCGCCCACCGAGTCGCCCGGCCGGCGGAACGGCTCCAGCAGATTACGGCTGAGGCGGGCGACGCCGACGGAGAGCAGCGCCAGTCCCAGCAGGAGCGGCAGCACAATGCGTAGGGGAATGGGCAAGAAGGCCAGCACCAGGATGCGGTAGAGCGGCTCGGGCACCACCTCCTGCCGGTAGAAGGCGAGCAGGACGTAGATGAGGCCGAGGCCGGTCAGATTCGCGCCCACGGCCAGCACGAGCAGCCATCGCTTTATGCCGATGCCCGGCGTCAGCCAATGTTTTGCCGTTGCCAGAAGAGAGCGTTGTCTTCCCATCAATCTTTCCCCCGCAGTTGGCGTCAGGACGCTTATTGTACTGCAAGCCGAGGAACTTACACCTACGGGACACGCCGGCGGTGCGAGTCTGGCATGCCGGACTCCTACGGTTCGCTATCGGCCAGTGGTGGCTACGGCCTCCGGGCTGTGCTATGATCCCCGTCCGGCGGCGCCTGCTCACGAGGACGCCGCGAGCAGCACCCGAGGAGGAGTAATGCGAACCGTATCCTGGGACTACGACAGGAACCGCGTCGAGATGATTGACCAGCGGCTGCTACCGGCCCACTTTGAGCTGGTCAGCTTCGACGACTACCGCGAGGTGGCGCGGGCGATTACCGAGATGTACGTGCGCGGCGCGCCGGCCATTGGCGCGGCCGCTGCGTTTGGCATGGCGCTGGCGGCGCGCGAGAGCAGCGCAGCGGACGAAGCCGGGCTGCTGGCCGACCTGGAAGAGGCGGCGGCGACGCTGAACGCGGCGCGCCCCACCGCCGTCAACCTGGCCTGGGCGGTGGCGCGCCAGCTCAAGCGCGCCGAGGCGACGCGCGGCCAGGGCGCGGACGCGATGCGCGCCGCCCTGCTGGCGCTGGCGCAGGAGATTGCCGACGCGGACGTGGAGCTAAACCGGCGCATGGGCTACCACGGCGCCGAGCTGGTAGAGGACGGCGACACCATTTTGCACCACTGTAACACCGGGGCGCTGGCTACGGTTGATTGGGGGACGGCGCTGGGCGTGATTTTCGCCGCGCACGAGCAGGGCAAGAATATCCACGTGCTGGTGGACGAGACGCGGCCGCGGCTGCAGGGAGCGCTACTCACCGCCTGGGAGCTGCAGCAGCGCGGCATCAGCCACGACATCATTGCCGACAACGCCGCCGGCCATTTTATGCGCACCGGCCAGGTGGACCTGGTACTCGTCGGCTCGGATCGCACGGCGGCCAATGGCGACGTCGCCAACAAGATCGGCACCTATAAGCTGGCCGTGGTCGCCAAAGAAAACGGCGTCCCCTTCTACCCGGTGGTGCCTACGAGCACGGTGGACCTGGCGCTGGAACATGGCGACCTGATTCCCATCGAGGAGCGGCCGCCGGATGAAGTGCTTTGCGTGGCCGGGCAGCGCATTGCGCCGGAGGGTAGCACGGCGCGCAACCCGGCCTTCGACGTGACGCCCCACCGCTATGTGACGGGCATCGTAACCGAAGTGGGCATCGTCTACCCGCCGTTCGTCAAGCATCTGCGTGAAGCCGTGACGAAGGCGCAGGGCGAGTAGGGCCGGGCGAGACCAGAGCAAATGAGCGATATTCCCGTCGTCATCCTTTGTGGGGGGGAGGGAACGCGCATGCGCGGCGGCACCCTCACCAAGAAAGAGCTGGTAGAGATTGGCGGGCGGCCCATTATCTGGCACGTCATGCGCATCTACTCCGCCTTTGGCTATAACCGCTTTGTCCTGGCGCTGGGCTCCGGCGCCGAAGAAATCAAGCGCTACTTTGTCAATTACGAGGCGATGGCCCGCGACGTGACGATGCAGCTCGGCGGCCCCATCCATCGCGACCCGCAGCTGGCGATGCAATATCACGGCGTCGCCGACCACCCGCGCTGGCAGGTGACGCTGGCCGATACGGGGCTGCACACGGAAAAGGCGAGCCGGCTGCTGCGCCTCGCCGCCTACCTGGGCGGCGAGCGCTTTTTCGTTACCTATGGGGATGGCGTCGGCAACGTGGACATCGAGGCCCTGCTCAACTTTCATCTGGCGCATGGGCGGCTGGCCACTATCACCAGCGTGCGCGTGCCCTTCCAGTATGGCATCCTCGAAGCAGGCGACGACGACCAGGTGACCGCCTACCAACAAAAGCCGGACCTGCCCTACTGGATCAACGCCGGCTTCATGCTCTTCGAGCGCGAGGTGCTGTCGCGCATCGGCAACGACGCCGACGTGCATCTGGAACGGCAGATATTGCCGGAGCTGGCGGCGCAGGGGCAGCTTATGCGCTATCGTCACCCGGGCTTCTGGCGCTCGATGGATACGCTGAAGGACACGCTGGTGCTGGAAGAGATGTGGCAGGAGAGCGCTCCCTGGAAAGTGTGGTAGATGCGGCTGCTGATTACCGGAGCAACAGGATTTGTGGGCCGCCGCCTGGCCGCGGCGGCCGTAGAGCAGGGATACGCGGTGACGCTGCTGCTGCGCGAAGCATACCGGCAGGGTCGCTCCCTGCCCGCGCCGCTGGCGGGGCTGGCGCCGCGCCTGGGCATCGTCTATGCCGACCTGCGCGACGGCCAGGCAGCCTGTGACGCCGTGCAGGAAGCGGCGCCGGAGATGGTCGTCCACCTGGCCGCCGCCGGGGTCACCGACCCCTTTTTGCCGGTGGAGACGGCCATCGCGCACAACGTCAGCGGCACGCTGAACCTGCTGCACGCCTGCTGTGAGCAGGCCGCGCCGGCGCAGATTATCGTCGCCCGCACGCCGGGCGAGCGTGACGCACAGAACCATTACGCGGCCAGCAAGGCCGCCGTGTGGCAGTTCTGCCGCATGTATGTGCGCACGCGCGGCTGGCCCATTGCCGGGGCAATGGTTTACCAGGCTTATGGGCCGGGGCAGCCGGCGCACGCGCTGGTGCCGGCGGCGCTGGCCGCGGCGCGCGCCGGCGCCGATTTTGCCATGACCAGTGGACGCCAGGTGCGCGACTGGATCTACGTGGACGACGTGGTGGCCGGGCTGCTGGCGCTGATTGCCAGGCCGCTGGCGCCGGGGGCGACGGTGGAGCTGGGCACGGGGCGGGGAACAAGCGTAGGCGACGTGGTGGACCGCATCTACGCGCTGGCGAACGGCGGCGGGCGCCCGCTGCGCGGGGCGCGCCCGGACCGGCCGGGCGAGAGCCTATCGCAAATCGCCGATCCGTCGCTGGGCCGAGCCGCGCTCGGCTGGCAGGCGGCTGTTCCCCTGGAAGAAGGATTGGAGCGTCTCCTGGCCGGCGCCGGCTGAGCGGCGGCCCTTCCCCCAAAAGAACCATTGCTACCGGCGGCGCCGTTCTTTAGAATGCAGCTATGGAGTCTGATGAGTGCAAGGAGGTTCAGGGCTTGCCTAATCCGTTGCAGGTATCGGAGACCATGTTAGCGTCCTTGCCGGGGGAAGCCAGCTCGGTAACGGCCCTCGTCATCCAGTTCAGCAAGTTGCCGGAAGAGCCGGCGAGACCGGCCCAGCTTGCCCAGTTCCGGCGCATCATTCGCCAGGTGGGCAGCGCCTTTGGCGGGGTCACCGCCGAGCTTGGGGAGAACCGGATGCTCACCCTGTTTCCAGCGCAGCCGACCCGCCTGGCCCTGCGCGCGGCGCTGACGCTGCGCGCGCGCCTGGACCGGCTGTGCCAGGAAGACGAGAGCGCAAAGCGCCCTACCTACCGCATTGGCATTGGCCTGCATACGGGCATGGCGCAACCCACCAACCTGCTGGAGGCGGGCGTGCTGGAGGCGGCCAACCTCAGCGTCCTCAACCAGCAGGCGCCCTTCCCCGCTCTCTTTGTTAGCGAGGAGATGGTGCGCGCCCTGCCGGAAGGGAATGGTTTTTACGTGCACGACCTGGGCATGGTCGACCTCCCCGAACAGCCGCGGCCGCTGGCCGTCTATGCTGTGATGCGCTGACAATCGCCGCCAGAATCAACGAACCTTTTGCCCAGGCGAACGACTGAAGTCAATACGACAACGGCGCCGCTGGTCGTTGCGGCCTCAGTCGCTGCGGCGCCATTGCGGTCTGTTGCCTCGTTGTCTAGCAATGGTACACAACAGAAAGAGCCGGCGGGCCATGCCGCCGGCTCTTCGCTTTCTTAGGAAAAGGGCGCGCTATTAGCCGCGCCGCACTTCAATACGGCGCGCCTGGGGCTGGGCGTCGGCCCGCTTGGGCAGCCGCACCGTCAGCACGCCATTTTCGAAGGTCGCCTCACAGGCGTCGCGGTCGACGGCGCCCTCGGGCAGCGGGATGGTGCGGCGGAAGTAGCCGTAGCTCCGCTCGCGGCGGTAGTAGCTGCGCTCCTCGTCCTCCTCGGCCTGCTCCTCACGCTTCTCGCCGCTGATGACCAGGCCATCGCGGGTAACGCTAACCTCGACGTCGTCCTCGGTCATGCCCGGTAGCTCGACAGTCGCCTCCAGCGCATCGTCGGTCTCGGCGAGGTTGACCGTGGGGGAGAACGCGCCGCTCTGCCGCCAGGGCAGCAGGCCGGCGCGCTCGCCATTGCCGGCGGGTTCCAGACCTCGGAAGAAATCGTCAAACAGGCGGTTCATCTCAAGGCGCATGCTAGTAAATGGGTCATCGCGACGGGCGGGCAGCTCTCCGCGCCCGCGCCAGGGTACCAGATCGCTGACTCGCATCGTGTTTCACCTCCTTGTCGATTTTGTCAACGCAAACAGATTCAGGGGGCGCCGGTCAGGCGGCGGGTCAGCCGGTGCTGACCTCTATCTTGCGCGTGCGCGCCTCCTCGGCCTTGGGCAGAATCAGCCGCAGCACGCCGTCTTTCATCGACGCCTGGATCTGATTGCGATCTACTTCGTCGGAAAGGGCAAAGGTGCGCTCGTAATCGCCGATGCCATATTCGCTGTAGGCCAGGCCGTAGCCAGGCATGGGGTCGGCGGCGTAGCCCTTGATGGTCAGAATGTTCTTTTCCAGGGTGATGTCCACCGACTGCTCGTCCACGCCGGGCATGTCGGCGACCAGCACCGTCTCGTCGTCCTGCTCGAAGATGTCGACGCGCGGCATGTAGAGACGGCTGGTCCGGGTGCGCTCGGCGCCGTTACGCGCTTCAAGTTCTTGCTTTTCCGTGCGTTCCATTTCGTCCATGATGTGGTTACCTCCTCTCGTCGCGGCGCGCGCGGGGCGCGCCGTTATGCTTGTGGTGCTGGCCGGGGCCGGCGTCTCTTCAGGCCGGCTCGGCCTCCGCCAGGCGCTCGTACTCCTCTGCGCCGCCGATCTGGATACGGCGCGGCCGGTCTTCCTCGGCGCGCGGCAACGTTACCTGGAGAACGCCCTTGCTGTAGTTGGCGTCCACCTCGTCGGCGTCGATACGGAAAGGGAGCTGCATCGTGCGGGTGAAGCTGCCGTGCCAGCGCTCGTGGCGGTGGTAGCGCGCCTCGTCGCCGCCGGCATCCAGCTCGCGCCGGCCGGAGAGGGTAATCGTGTCGCCCACGACGGAAATATCGAGGCTGCCGGGGTCAACGCCGGGCAGCTCGGCCGTCAGGACGACGTGCTCCTCGTTGGCCCAGACGTTCAGGGCCGGGAAGCTGCCGGCGCCGCGCGGCGTGAAAGCGCCCATCACACGGTTCATTTCCCGCTGTAACCGGTCCATCTCCCGCCAGAGGGAGCGCGGTCCGCTATCTCTCCAGAACATGTTCAGTTACCTCCTCTATTCACTGTTGTCAACCACCTTTTTTTTTGGTTCATTTGCTCAACCCGCGCCTCTATTTTGAGGATAGGAAGGGTATGTAAGATGGAAATAAGAGAATCGCAATTAGAATATAAGAAATGGCGCGGCCTGCGCCGGCTGTTGTCGCCGGGCAGTCCCGTGTTATAATCACGCTCGCTGAGCGACATTACGGAACGGGGTCGAGTTGGTGACAGTGAACCACGTTACTGCAGGCAGACCGGATTTCCCGGCTACGGGCAGTCCAGACGCAATGGAGCAAATCATCCCAACTCAACCGACCGCCTTACAACCCTGGCCTTCCCTTTTTGCCCATGACCCGCCGGCGCCGCGCCGGGGCGCAATCAGAGAGGATTGTCTGTGAGTGATACAGTGGCGACGCCCCGTGTCGAGAAACCGGCAGCCGCCGCGGCCCGCAGCGGCTCGCTGAGCAACCGGCGCGGCCGGGCCGTGCGCGAGAGCCTGCTCGCCTATCTCTTTTTACTGCCCGCCTTCCTCATCATCTTCACCTTTGGCATCTTTCCCCTGGCTTTTTCCGCCTACCAGAGCACGCTGCGCGGCCTGAACCGCATCGTGGGCACGCCGGCCGGCATGGAGAATTACGTGCGGGCCACCGGCGAGCTGGCCTACGTCGTCGGCTTCTGGCTGGCTATCATCTTTCTCGTTCTGGCAGCCAACCAGCTGCGCCAGCTCGTCGCCACGGCGCGGGAACACGCGGACCGGCCCTGGCTGCTGGCCCTGCCCGGCTTTGTCCTCGGCGTGGGCTTTGCCCTTTTTGCGCGCGCCTTTTTTATCTTCCTGCCGCTGCTGCTGGGCATTGCCGACCAGATGCGGGCGGCGCAGCAGCAGGGCGAAGGGCCGCCGAGCGAGCTGTTCCGCCGCTTCGTCGGGGAGACGCTGGCCCTGCCGGAGGTACGCAACCCGTTCCTGCTCAGCTTCGCCGTGCTGCTGGCCGGCGCCCTGCTGGCTTACTGGGTGCTGCGCAACCGCCCGCACAACCCGCGCCAGAGCGGCTACTTCAGCTCGTTCTTTCAGACGACGGTGCTGGTTCTCGCCGCGCTGGCTCTGGGCTGGTTCACCTGGCAAGGGGTGCAGGCTGCCTACGCGGACGCTGCCGAAAGCGGCACGGAGCTGGCTATCTGGTCGCACATTGTCACCATCAGCGCCGGCTTTGTCCTGCTCGGCCTCTCCTGGCTGCTCTGGCGCAGCGCCAGTCAGCGCGACTCTAATGTGAGCACCGCGCTGCGGCTGGCAGGCGCCGCCGTCCTGATGATCGGCGCCTGGATATTGATTGGCGAGATTCCGCGCGCGGCCTCTTCCGGCGACAGCCGCTGGTGGGCGGGCCTGCTCAACACTGTCTGGTATTCACTGGGCTCTATCCCCTTCCAGTTTGCCATTTCGCTCATGCTGGCGACCTTCCTCTTCCAGAACATCAAGGGCAAGGCCGCCTTCCGCATGATCTACTTTTTGCCCTACATCACGCCCACCGTCGGCGCCGCGGCCGTCTTCCGCGTCATCTTTTCGGGCCGGGACACGGCGCCGATGAACAGCCTGTTCAGCCTGCTGGGGATGGATACGCTGGGCTGGCTGAATGAGCCGACAGGCGTTTTCCAGCTTATGGCCGGCAGTGGTGTGACGCTGCCAGCGTGGGCGGCGGGTCCCAGCCTGTCGCTGGTGGTGATTATTATCTTTGGCGTGTGGAGCTTCGTCGGCTTTAACACCGTCATCTTCCTGGCCGGCCTGGGCGCGATTCCGGGCAGCCTCTATGAAGCCGCCTCTATCGACGGCGCCGGACGCTGGGCGCAGTTCCGCCACGTGACGCTGCCCCTGCTCTCGCCGACCATCTACTTCCTGACGCTCTATGCCGTTATCGGCACCTTTAAGGCCTTTAACCATATTTACGTGCTGCGCTCTCCGGCGGCCCTGGGCACGGCCGATACGATCAGCGTCGTCATCTTCGACGCCATGAAGCGCGATACGCGCTATGGGTATGCCGCGGCGCTGGCGATGCTGCTGCTCATCATCGTCATGGCCCTGACCGTCGTCAACAATCGTATTGCCAGCAGGCGAGTTTTCTATGGCTGATTTGACTGCACCGCCGGCCCCCACCCGAGAAGCGCATCCGGACGCGCAGCGCATTGACGTCGGGCGCATCGTCATCTACATCATCCTCATCGTCGGGGCCGTCGTCGCCATCATTCCCTTCCTGCTCACGGTCAGCGTCTCGCTGATGAACCTGTCGGAGTCGGGCGGGCGCGCGCTGCTGCCGGCGACGCCGCAATGGGGCAACTACGCCCGGGCCTGGCGCGAGGCGCGCTTTGGCCTCTATTTCTGGAACAGCGTGCGGCTGGCGGCAATTACTGTTTCCGGCCAGGTTGTCTTTTGCACGCTGGCCGCCTATGCCTTTGCCCGCATGAATTTCCCGGGCAAGAACTTCCTCTTTGCCCTGCTCCTTTCGACGCTCATCCTGCCGGAAGCGATTACCTGGGTGCCCAACTTTATCACCGTGGTCTGGTTGGGGCGGGTGACGCCAATCACGTGGATCAATAACTGGCCGGCGCTGACCATTCCCTTTATGGCGAGCGCCTTCAGCATCCTGCTCCTGCGCCAGTTCTTCCAGCAGATTCCCGAAGAGCTGTGGGACTCGGCGCGCATAGATGGCGCCGGCCACATCCGCTACCTGCTGCAGGTGGTGGTGCCCCTATCGCGCGCCGCCATCGTCAGCGTCATACTTTTCAGCTTCATCGGCTCGTGGAACGCGCTGGCCTGGCCGATCCTGGTAACCACCACCCCAGACTGGCGCCCGATCAGCTATGGTTTGCTCTCCTTCCTTGACGAGTCGGGCGCCCAGAACCATCTGCGCATGGCCGGCGCGGTCATTACCATTTTGCCGCTAATTGTGCTTTACTTCTTTACGCAAAAACAGTTTACCGAAGGCATTGCTACTACGGGATTAAAAGGTTAAAGGACATTCACGAAAGGAGGTGATGCCGCACCCGATTTTCAGGCCAGACGCCGGGGTTTGCCGGCAAGAGCCGTTGCTAAAGGAGAGAAGAGTGTTTCCCGACCGCAGACACGGTCATACACCCTTTTGTTACTGTACTGGAGGAGAATTACACAGATGAAACGCAACAATCTGAGCAAGTGGGTTCTGTTACTGGCCCTGCTCATGTCGCTGGCGCTCGTCGCCTGCGGCGGCGCCAATACCACGAACGATCCCACCGCGCCGGAACAGGTTGAGGTCGATGAGCCGGTCGTCGAAGAGCCGATGGACGAGCCCATGGACGAGCCCATGGACGAACCGATGGACGAGGCGACCGACGAGCCGATGGACGAGCCGATGGATGAGCCGGCTGATGAGGTCGCGGAAGAGCCGATGGAGACCGTTGATAATCCGAGTCTCAACGGCATTGAGCAGTGTGTTGTGGCCTCGGATGGCCCGTTCGCCGGGGTTGATCCCAGCGGCGTCTCGTTCACCTGGTGGCACCAGCACAGCGGCATCCGCGAAGAAGGGCTGAACGAGATGCTGGCCGAGTTCAACAGCAGCAATGCCTGCGGCATCACCGTCACGGGCGAGAACCAGGGCGGCTACAATGAGATCCGCGACAAGGTAAACGCCAGCATTGCCGCCGGCGAGCTGCCCGCCGCGCTCATCGTCGGCTACCAGAACGACCAGGCCTTCTATCAGCTCAACGACGGGCTGGTTGACCTGGAAGATTACATGACCGACGCCACCTGGGGTCTGTCCGCGGACGACATCGCCGACTTCTACCCGACGTTCCTCGAGCAAAGCATCCATCCGGTCTTCGACAACCAGCGGCTCGGCTTCCCGCCCAACCGCTCGATGGAAGTGCTGTTCTACAACGCGACCCTGCTGGAGGAGCTGGGCTTCGCCGGCCCGCCCACCAACCCGGACGAGTTCCGCGAGCAGGCCTGCGCGGCCAGTGAAGCCGGCTACGGCGGCTACATCCTGCGCGACGACGCTTCGTCTGTCGCCTCCTGGACATACGCCTATGGCGGCGATGTCCTCACCGAGGATGGCACCGGCTACAACTATGCCGGCGATGCCACGGTGCAGTCGATGGCCTTCCTCAAGGACCTCTACGACGATGGCTGCGCCTTCTTCTTCACCGAAGGCTTCCCGAACACGGAGTTCGCCGCGCGGCGCGCCGTCTTCGCCCAGGGTTCCAGCAGCGGTCTGCCCTTCTATGCCAGCGACATCGCCACGGTTGCCGAGGAAGAGAGCCGTGAGGCCGACGAGTGGGGCATCACCGCTATCCCGCACACCACGCCCGACCCGGTGCAGAATATCTACGGCGGCGACGTGATGATTACGCGCACCACGCCGGAACAGCAGCTTGCTGCCTGGATCTTCACCAAGTGGTATACCTCGCCTGAAATCCACGCTCGCTGGGCTGAGGTCAGTGGCTACTTCCCGACCCGCGAGGGCGCGAATGAGTTCCTGGAAGGCTACGTGGACGAGAACCCGCAGTGGGGTACCGGCGTCGATCTGCTGCAGTACAGCTACTATGAGCCGCAGCTGATCAGCTACCAGGGCGCGCGCGACGCCGCGGAAGAGGCGTTTAACACCATCATGAACCTGCCGGCCGACGTCGGCGTCGACAACACCGGTCCTATCGAGGATGTCCTCGCTACGCTGACCGCGAACGCCAACGACCTGCAGGAAGAGCTCATGGCGGAAATTCAGGACTAAGCGCCTGAATAGCCTGTAGCTTTAAATCGTGAAACGGGCCAGGGCCGGATAAGACCCTGGCCCGTTTCTTATGGCAATGAACCAGACATTAGCCAGCGAATTGCTTGACGTGGCGGTAGAGGCGGCGACGCGGGCCGGTGACTACCTGGAGGAGCGCCGCGACCGGGAGCGCACGCGGCAGAGTAAAGGCTTCCGCGATTGGGTGACCGACGACGATATTGGCGCCCAGGCGCTGATCACCGACCTGATCCGCGGCCGCTTTCCCCACCACGGCTTCCTGACCGAAGAAGAAGATGAGTCGCTGCCGGAAGCAGGCGCTATCCGCTGGTTGGTCGATCCTATCGACGGCACCAGCAACTACAGCCGGCGCGTGCCGCTCATCTGCATTTCCATTGCGGCCATTGGCGAGGGGCGCGTACTGGCCGCCGTCACCTACGACCCGATTCGCCGGGAAATGTTCGCCGCGGCGGCCGGGCAGGGGGCCACCCTGAACGGCGCGCCGATGGCGGTAAGCGAGCTGCGCGAGCCGGACGACGGCTTCGTCTCCCTCGACTGGTCGCACGCCGAGGAGCGGCGGGCGGCGACCATCGCGCAGCTAGAGCGCATCGCGCCGCGCTTCCACACGGTGCGAGCCATCGGCTCGGCGGCGCTGGCCCAGGCCTGGGTAGCGGCCGGGCGGCTGGACGCCTATTTCAACGCCTCGCTCAAGCCGTGGGACGTGGCCGCCGGGTCGCTGCTGGTCACTGAGGCCGGCGGGCGCATGACTGACTGGGAGGGTCAGCCCTGGCAGCCGGGCGCCCATCGCGAGTCGTGCCTGGCGACGAACGGGCATTTGCATGCGCTGTTGTTGTCGCTGCTGTAAGACGTTGCCAATCGCCTGCCCGCTCAGTACAATCAGGGACGCTATCGACGACACGACAGGTAGGCAATGCGCTGGCCCCCCTATAAACACGTCCTCTTTGATTGCGACTCCACCCTGACGACCATTGAAGGGATTGATGCCCTGGCGGCGACGGCCGGCAAAGGCTGGCGTGTCGAGGTGCTGACCCGGGCGGCTATGGACGGCGACCTGGACCTGCACGAGGTCTACGAGCGGCGGCTGCAGGCGGTGCGCCCTACCCGGCAGCAGATAGCCGCCGTGCGCCAGCAGTACAAAGATAACGTGGTCGAAGATGCGCGGGCTGTCATTGCCGCGCTGCAGGCGCTGGAGCACGAGGTGTACATCATCAGCGGCGGGCTGGCCGAGCCGGTGGCCGAGTTCGGCATCTATCTCGGCGTCCCCCGTGAAAATATCCGCGCGGTCAACGTCGCCTACAACGAGCTTTCCGGCCAGTGGTGGACGAGCGACGAGAACGCCGCGAAGCGCTACCGCGACTACCAGCCCAGCGAGCTGACCGCCAGCAGCGGCAAGGCCGATATTGTGCGCGAGCTGCTGCAGGGGAAGAAGGGGCGCTCGCTGCTGGTCGGCGATGGGGTCAGCGACCTGCTGGCCGGCAGCGCGGTGGACCTCTTTGTCGGCTATGGCGGCGTCGTCACGCGCGAGCGGGTGCGCCGCGAAGCGCCGCTCTTCCTGGAGAGCCGCTCGCTGGCGCCGCTGCTGGCCCTGGCGGCAGGCCCGGCCCTGCTCTCGCAACTAGACCAGACAAACCTCGCGCCCGTCGCCCGCCGGGCGCGCGCTCTCATTGAAGAAGGAGTCATCACATTTAACGATGAGCGAATCGCTGCGAAGTTCCGAGAAGCATATCAGGCTGTTCATCCCCGGCCCGACAGAAGTCCGGGCTGAGATCCTCGACGCCCAGACGCGGTGGATGGTGGGCCACCGCATGCCGGAAGCGGCCGACCTGTTTGCCTCCATTCAGAAGAAGCTGCGCCAGGTCTTCCTCACCGAGAAGCGCGTTTACGTCACGGCCTCCTCGGGCACCGGCTGGCAGGAGGGCTCGGTGCGCAACCTGGTGCAGCGCCGAGTGCTGGCCTGCGTCAACGGCGCCTTCGCCGACCGCTGGCGCGAAGTGGCCGAGGCCAACGGCAAGGAAACCGTGCTGCTCGAAGTCCCCTGGGGCGAGCCGATTCTGCCGGAGCAAGTCGTCGAGCGGCTGGCCGGCGGCGGCTTTGACGCCGTGGCTATCGTGCACAACGAGACGAGCACGGGCGTGACCAGCCCCATCCGCGAGATTGCCAGCGCTGTCCGCGCGCTGCCGGGCGGCGACGAGATCATGATCCTGGTGGATTCGGTGAGCGGCCTGGCCGGCGCGGAAGTGCGCACCGACGAATGGGACCTGGATATGGTCTTCACCAGCAGCCAGAAAGCCTTCGCCCTGCCGGCCGGCCTCGCCTTCGCCGCCATGTCGGACCGCGCACTGGAGCGGGCGCAGCAGGTGGAAAACCGCGGCTACTATTTCGACGTGGTGCAGCTAGAGAAATATCTGCTGCGCGACCAGACGCCGGCGACGCCGGCCATCAGCCTGATGTATGCGCTGGACCGGCAGCTAGACGACATGCTGGCCGAGGGCATGGCCGCGCGCTTCGCCCGCCATCTGGCTATGCGCGACCGGACCATCGCGTGGGCCGCCGGCCACGGCTTCTCGCTCTTTGCCGCCGACGGCTACCGCTCGCCGACCGTCACCTGCATCAGCAACGACCGGGGGCTGGACATCGGCGCCCTTAACCAGTATCTGCGCCAGGCGGGCATGATTATCTCCAACGGCTACGGTCCGTTGAAGGGCAAGAACTTCCGCATTGCCCACATGGGCGACACGACGATGGCGGAGCTGGAAGAGCTGCTGGCGACCATCGACGGCTATCTCGGGTGACCTCAGGTGACCGGCACGTTGCAAGCGCCGAACACCTAAGCGCCGTTCACCTGTACGAGTTTATGTAAAGGAAAGCCGATGTATCATATCCTCATCAGCGACAAACTCGGCGAAGCGGGGCTGCAGCGACTGGAGGCGGCGCCCGACGCCAGCTACGACGCGAAAACCGGCCTGAGCAAGGAGGAGCTGCTGGCAATCATAGGCAACTATGACGCGCTCATCGTGCGCAGCGGTACCCAGGTAGACGCCGATTTGCTTGAGGCCGGCAAGCGGCTGAAGGTGGTGGGCCGCGCCGGCATGGGCGTCGATAACATCGACGTGCGCGCGGCCACCCTGGCCGGCGTCATCGTCATGAACACGCCGGCCGCCAATAGCATTGCCACCGCCGAACAGACATTGGCCCTGATGCTGGCGCTTAGCCGCCATACGGCCGCGGCGCACGCCTCGCTTGGGCAGGGAGAGTGGCGCCGCAATGATTTTGTGGGCGTGCAGCTCTACGGCAAAACGCTGGGCATCATCGGCATTGGCCGCATCGGCCAGCTTGTCGCCCGCCGCGCCCAGTCGTTCGGTATGGAGGTGCTGGCCTACGACCCCTTTGTCTCCGAGCAGGTGGCGCGCCAGTTAGAGGTGACGCTGGTCAATCTGGACGAGCTGCTGGGGCAATCGGACTATATCACGCTACACGCCTCGTCCACTCCGGAGACCCAGGGAATTATCAACGCCGGAACCATCGCGCAGATGAAAGACGGGGTGCGCCTGGTCAACGTGGCGCGCGGCAAGCTCATCGACGAGGCAGCGCTGGCCGAGGCGCTGCGGAGCGGCAAGGTGGCCGCTGCCGCGCTCGACGTCTATAGCCAGGAGCCGCCGCAGGAGAATCCTTTGCTCGGCCTGCCGAACGTGCTGCATACGCCGCACCTGGGCGCCAGCACGATCGAAGCGCAGCACGAAGTCGCCACGCAAATTGTCGATCAGGTGCTGGACGCGCTGCGCGGCGTGGACGTACGCAATGCGGTCAACATGCCCTACCCTAGCGGGCCGGACCTGGCGACGATGCGCCCCTATATGGTCCTGGCAGAGAAGATGGGCATTCTGCAGAGTGCGCTGGCGCCGGCGCCCATCCGGCGCCTAGAGGTAGAGGTGCGCGGCGACACGGTGGACGAGCTGGTGCGGCCGGTGGCGGCGGCGCTGCTCAAAGGGCTGCTGGAGCGGACGCTGCCGGAGTCGGTCAACTATATCAACGCGCCGCTGCTGGCCGAGGAGAAGGGCATTACCATCTCGCAGACGAGCGGCGTCGCCAGGGCAGACTATCCCAACCTGATTTCCTGCCGTGTCACCTGGGAAGGGGGCCAGCGCACCATTTCCGGCGTGCTCTTTGGCGGCGTTCAGCCGCGCATCGTGCAGGTGGACAACTTCCAGCTCGACGCCAACCCGACGGGGCTAGTGCTCATCCTGCAGAACCACGATGTACCCGGCGTGATTGGCCAGGTGGGGACGATTCTCGGCGCTTACGGGGTGAATATTGGCGAGTGGCGCATGGGCCGGGTGACGCCCGGCGGGGAAGCGATGAGCTTCATTAACGTGGACGACGAGCCGCCGCAGCCAGTGCTGGACGCCCTGCGCGGCATCAAAGACGTGACGACGATGCAGCTCGTCTCCCTATAATGAATGCCCCCCAAAGCCCGTCCACTCGTACAGCAATTTTGTAAATCGCTCCCTGGCGCGGGGCGACTTGAAAAATCACGCTACAAGTCTAGCTGCAAAAGCTCATGAGGGCGAGCAGGCCCCCCGGGGCGGTTATCCCTGGCGCTCTTTCAGATAGACGCGCACGCGGCGCGCGGCCCCTTCGCCGACGCTGCTGGTGTAAACGCGCTCGTCGTCGCGCAGGGCCATGTGGATGATGCGGCGGTCGTAGGCCGACATCGCCTCGAGCGTCACGGCGCGGTTGCGGCGCACGGCTTTCTCGGCGGTGCGCTCGGCCAGCCGGGCCAGCGCCTCGCGGCGGCGCTCGCGGTAGCCGTCGACATCGACGATGAAGTTGGCGCGCCGCTTCAGCTCGTGGCTGACCATGAGGCGGGCGACGTATTGCAGCTCGTTCAGCGTCTCGCCGCGCGGGCCGATCAGGCTGTTTAGCTCGGGCCCTTCCACCTGAATGACTGTCATGACGCGGCCGGTCTTGTCGTCCGGCTCGGTCTGCTCGATGCTGATCTCGATGTTGCGGAAGTGCATCTTGTCCAGCAGCTCGGAGACGATTTCCAGCGCCACGGAAGCCGTCTCGCCGTCCGCTTCCTCGCTCACCTCGCGGTCGGCCCAATCGTCATCATCGTCGGCGGCGGGCAGCGGCTGCGGGAGGTGGGCCGGCCTCGGCGTTGTGTCCTCCGCTTTTGCGGCCACGGGCGGCGCGCTCGTCTCCACGGGTTTCGTCTGCGCCGGCGGCTGTTGGCTTGCCCGCGGCGGCGGCGCGGCCAGCGGCGTGAGGCGCACCACGGCGTCGCGGCTGCCCATGCCCAGGATGCCCCGCCGCCCTTCGTCCACGACTTCGACGATGACCTGATCCGAAGTCAGCCCCAGCTGGCGCAGCCCGGCGGCAATAGCCACATCGACGTCACTACCCTGAATTTCAATTGACTGGTCGCTCATGCTTGTCTCTCTCAATCCTCCCGCGTGTGACGAACCTTTCTATCTTGATTAAATGATCGTGCTGGCGAACGACGGAAGTCGTTACTACGAGAACGCCCCTGGTCGTTGCGAGTTCAGTCGCTTCGACGCTGCTATCGTTTGTTGCCGGTTTACCTGGCAAGAGTTCATTGTTGCTATTCGATGCAGGGGCGGCGGCGTCAGCGCTTGCGCCGCTTCGCCTTACGCTTGCTGGTGACGGCCTTGCCGCCGGTTCGCGCCTTCTTCGAGCCGGAACGCAGCGGCGGCGCCGTCTCCGGCTCGGGCATCGGCTCTGGCTCAGGCACCTCTTCCTGCGGCGGCAGCGCTTTGGGCGCGCCGGGCGCGGGCATCGAGCGGCGCAGCAGCATGCCCTGGGCCACGCCGACGAGATTAGAAAGCACGAAGTAGATGGAAAGGCCGGCCGGGAACTGCAGCGACATCACGCCAAACATGAGCGGCATGGTGTACATCATCGAGTCGGTCATGCCGGCCATCGGGTTCTCTTTCTTTTCCTTCTGGATCTGCTCCGGCGTTTTGTTCTTGTCCTTGCGCGGCGACATCAGCTTCTGCGAGAGAAAGGTGGTGGCGAAGACGAGGACCGGCAGCACGAAAAGGGCGTCCGGCTGGGCCAGGTTCATCCAGAGGAAGCGGTTGCTGATGGGCAGGAGGCGGGTGAGGTCGATGCCAGGGTAGACCCGCTGCGTCAGCTCCAGCAGCGCCTGCGGCGTGGAGCCCATGACCACCAGGATGGCGCGGTAGAGGCCGATGAGGATGGGGAACTGAATGAGCAACGGCAGACAGCCCATCAAGCTCTCAGCCGGGTTGTAGCCAATGCGCCGGAACTCCTCCTGCAACTTCTGCGGGTTGTCTTTGTATTTCTTCTGGATGCGCTGGATTTCCGGCTGCATCTCCTGAATGCGCATGGTGGCGCGCTGCTGGCGCAGGTTGAGGGGCAGCGTCAGCAGACGGATGAGCAGCGTAAAGACGGCGATTGCCACCACGAAGTTATTTGCCAGCAGGTCGTAAAGGACCAGCAAGGCATTAATCATGGGATTAAGGATAAATGTGTCCCACATAAGCTATCTCTCGCTTATTCGCTCGTCGGCGAGAACGTCCACTCCTGGGCACCGCTCTCCATGTTATACACCAGCAGCTGCAGCTCGGCGCCCACCGTGGCGGCGACGACGACGCTGTTTCCTACCTGCACCGGCGGCGTGAAGACGGGGGCCGGCGCCCGCTGCTGCCAGAGCTGTTCGCCGCTGGCAGCGTTGAATGCAGTCAGGTGGCCGGCGCGCACGTCGGCGTCGCCTTCTACGTCGCCGGAAGCAACATAGAGCCGGCCATCGACGTGCAGCGGCGCGCTCTGGACGGCGCCGGGCACTTCCGCCTGCCACAGCTCCGCGCCGCCCTCGCGGGCGACGGCAAAGAGCTGGCCGTCGAGGTCGGCAAAATAGACGGCCTCATTGACGACCGGCGAGCCCCAGACCCAGGTTTCGGCGTCCGCCTGCCAGAGCTGCTCACCGCTCGCGGCGTCGAGCGCGTGCACGGCGCGGTCAAAGCTGGCGACGTAGAGCACGCCGTCGTCGAGCACCGGCCGGCTGGCTACCGAGCCGCCCAGCTCCGCGCGCCATATCTGCTCGCCGCTGGCAGCGTCGAGCGCGTAGACAAAGTTGTCGAGCGAGGCGACATAGAGAATGCCGTCCTCTATCACTGGCTCGGCCCAGACGCTGTGCTCGGTCTCAAATGACCAGGCCAGCTCGCCCGTCCCAGCATCCAGCGCCAGCAGCTTGTTGTCAGAGGTGCCCACGTAGACCTTGCCGTCGGCCTGTAGCGCCCCGGCCACGATGCGGTCCGTTGCCAGGTTTGCCGACGACCAGTCTACCGAGACGCTGTCCGACTCCTGGTTGAGGCGGTAGATGGTCACTGTCGTTCCCGGCGAGAAGAAGCCGCCGCTCACACCGAAATCGCCCAGGATGACCGACGCGTCGTTGACGCTGGGCGGGGCGAAGAAGAAGAGGCCGGGCCGAACTTCTTCGGGAAAGGACCAGAGAAGCTCGCGTGCGGCGACGTCAACAGCCAGCACGCGCGGCCCGTAGGCGACGTAGACGACATCACCGCTGGCCGATATGCCCGGCCAGTTCTGGTTTTCGGTGGAGACGCCGCAGGCGGCCAGCAGGAATGAGACAAGAATCAACAGGGAGACGATGCGCCGCCAGGGCGGCCTTTGGCCAGTGTACAATGAGTTTCCTCCGTCAGGGCACCGGGTCATAGCCGCCGGGGTTGAAGGGATGGCAGCGGGCAATGCGCCGCGCGCCGAGCCACCCCCCTTTGACAAAGCCATACTTGGCGATGGCCTCGTAGGTGTAGTGTGAGCAACTGGGCGTGAAGCGGCAGCTAGGTGGAAGTGCTCTGGAAATTGTTCTCTGATACAGGCGTATCAGCCATAAGGCGAGTTGTTTCATGTTAAAGCGACCACGCTAAACAGCGCGGTGAGCCGGCCGCTCGTCTGCGCCGGGGAGCAGAGCTGCGCGTGCCAGAAGCTGGCCGAGGCCGGCCTCAATCTCGGCAAAGCTGGCCTGGGCGAGCGCCGGGCGGGCCACCAGCAGACAGTCATACCCCGGCTGCACCTGCGGTAGCTGAAGGCGCAGTGCGGCGCGCAGGCGCCGCTTGAGCTGGTTGCGCTGCACAGCCTTACCCAGGCGCCGGCTCACCGAGACGGCGAACCGGCTCGTCTGCTGCCCATTGGGCGCCACGAACAGGATGAAAAGTGGATGAGGCCAGCGCCGCCCTTCGCGCCGGACGCGCTGGATGGCGAGGCTTTGCCGCAGGCGGTTCTCGCTTGGCAGCATCCCCGGGGGCGGCTCACGAAACGTTGCCGCTTTCCTTATTGGCCCGGTAGGAAGCCGCTTTTGCGCCCTTCCAGTTCACTTTCTTGATGTGGTTGTTCATGGTCACGGCCAGGCTCTTGCGGCCACGCAGACGGCGCGCTTTCAGGACGCCGCGCCCGCTTTTAGATTTCATGCGCGCGCGGAATCCATGCACACGAACCCGGCGGCGCTTTTTTGGCTGGTAGGTACGCTTTGGCATAAGGTTATCTCCCAAAAAAACAAGGGCCTTTCGCCCTGTCGTTTGCAACGGTAATAAAAGCCACGTCCCAGACCCAGGCGACCGAATAGATGCCTGATGCGGCGACGCGACAGTTAATTATAGCGGAGCCCGAAGGGCCGGTCAAATGCCTTAAGTGAAGCTAACCCGATCCTATTGGACCGGCCGGGCCGGGCCGTTCACGCTCATTCTACCCGCCGCTCAATGCGTGCGCCCAGCGATTGCAGCTTGGTCTCGATCTGCTCGTAACCGCGGTCGATTTGCTGGATATTGTGAATGATGGTCGTGCCCTCGGCGCAGAGGCCGGCAAGGACCATCGACATGCCGGCGCGGATGTCCGGGCTGGTGACGCCGTAGGGGTTGGCGTGCAGCCGGCTGCGCCCCTGGACGATGACCCGGTGCGGATCGCAAAGCACGATGCGCGCGCCCATAAAGCGCAGCTTATCGACGAAGAAGAAGCGGCTCTCGTACATCCAGTCGTGCAGCAGCACCGAGCCTTCTGACTGGCTGGCGATGACCACGGCAATGCTCATCAGGTCCGGTGGGAAGCCCGGCCAGGGCAGCGGCTTGATTTCCAGGATGCGGCCGCCCAGCGCGCTGTCAATACACAACGGCTGCTGCGCCGGAATGATCACGTCGTCGCCCTCCTCTTCCCAGATAACGCCCAGCCGTTCGTAGACGAGGCGCACCATACGCAAATCGCCGGGGCTGGCGCGGCGGATACGGAGTTCACCACCGGTAATGGCTGCCGCGCCGATCAAGCTCCCCACTTCCATAAAGTCGGCGCCAATCGTGTACTCGCCGCCGCCCAGTCGCTCGACCCCTTGAATGGTGAGCCGGTTGGTGCCCACGCCCTCGATGTGCGCTCCCAGCAGGTTCAGCAGATGGCAGAGGTCGCGCACGTGCGGCTCGCTGGCGGCGTTGTCGATAATCGTCTCGCCCGGCGCCAGCACGGCCGCCATGATCGTGTTCTCCGTCGCCGTGACGCTGGCCTCGCCCTGCAGCAGATAACCGGCGCCGCGCAGCGCTTTTGCCTGCATGTCGAACAGGCCGGCGGGGACGTTGAGAGCCACCTCCGCGCCCAGGGCGCGCAGCCCCTGGATGTGCGTATCCAGTGGGCGGCCGCCAATGACATCGCCGCCGGGCAGCGGCAGCGCGGCGCGCCCCGTGCGGCCCAACAACGGGCCAGAGAAGATGAACGAGGCGCGAATCCGGTCGGCCAGCTCTCGCGGCAGCTCCGTGGTGTGGATGGTGGCGGCCTGCAGCCGCCAGCTTCCCGGCGCAAGCAGGTCCACCTGGACGCCCAGCGCCGCCATCAGCTCCAGCGCCGTGCGCACGTCGAGAATGTCGGGCAGATTATGCAGAATGACCGGTTGGTCGGTGAGCAGGCAGGCCGGGATCAGGGCCAGCGCCGCGTTTTTGTTGCCGCTAGCCGTGACAGTGCCGCGCAGTGGGTGACCGCCCTCGATGGCGAAATGACTCATGTTGGTTTGTCCTCCTCCCCCGCGTTAACGGCCATTGTAGCCAGCGCTCTGACCCGGCGCAAAAGCGGGTATAATCGGCGCACTGGACTGTACCGCCGCAGCGAGTTAAGGTGATGCCAACGATTTCTATTGCCGGACAGGAGCTTTATTACGCCTACGCGCGCGCGCAGGACGAGCGGGCACGCGGCCGCCTGGCTCTGCTGCTCGTGCACGGCGCCGGCGGCGACCACCTCATCTGGCCAGCCGGGCTGCGGCGCATGGCCCAGGCCGACGTCGTCACCCCTGACCTGCCCGGCCACGGGCGCAGCGCGCCGCCGGGGCGAGAGCGCATCGAGGAGTACGCCGCCGTCATCCGGGCGCTGGTCGAGCAGCTTGGGCTGGCAAGGGTCGTGCTCGCCGGCCACTCGATGGGCGGCGCCATCGCTCTGGAGCTGGCGCTGCAGCAGCCGGATTGGCTGGCCGGCCTCGTGCTGCTTGGCAGCGGCGCCCACATGCCGGTCAACGCCCGCCTGCTGCAGCAGGCAACCGACGACTTCCCCGGCGCCATTGCCTTTCTCAGCCGCTATTTCTGGTCGGCGCAGGCGCCGCCGCCGCTGGTGAGCGCCGGGCGCGCCCGGCTGGCGCAGACAGAGCCGCGGGCGCTGGCGGGGGACTTCCTCGCCTGCAGCCGCTTTGACCGGCGGGCCGACGTGCCGCGCATTGAGCTGCCCACGCTGCTGATAAGCGGCACGGCCGATAAGATGATGCCTATTGAGAACGCCGAGTATCTGGCCGCGGCCATGCCGCGCGCCGAGCTGCTGCCGCTGGCGGGCGCGGGGCATATGGTGATGCTGGAAGAAGCAGAAGCCGTGGCCGCCGCCGTCGCTCGCTTTCTTGGCCGGCTACGCGCCGCCGAGGATGCGTAGCAGCGCCGGCCGGAGGGCCATGACGGCGCGGGCGCGGTGGCTGATGCGGTTCTTGATCGCCGCCGGCAGCTCGGCCATCGTCATCCCCTGCTCCTCGACAAAGAAGACGGGGTCATAGCCGAAGCCGCCCATGCCGCGCGGGCCCGCGGCGATGCGCCCGGCCACGCTGCCTTCCGCCGTTGCCAGCAGGCCGCCGGGCGCGGCCAGGGCCACGACACAGCGGAACTGCGCGCCCCGCTCCGCTGCGGCCACACCGCGCAGCCGTGCCAGCAGGTAGAGGTAGCGCTCCTCGCTGGTCAGCTCGGCTCCGCCGAAACGGGCCGTGTAGACGCCGGGCGCGCCGCCAAGCGCGGCCACCTCCAGACCTGAATCGTCGGCCAGGGTGAGCAGCCCGCTCTGCCGGGCGTAGCCCTCCGCCTTGAGGATGGCGTTGGCGGTAAAGCTATCGCCCGTCTCGGCAACGTCTTCGACAACCAGCCCCTCGGCCTCCAGGTCGGCAAGGCTGGTCCAGTCGGCCTCCACGCCGGCCAGCAGCTCGGCCAGCTCGTCTATTTTGCCCTGGTTGCGGGTGGCTACTAATAGCCTGGGGCGCATCGTTTCTCCTCCGTTGGATATGCGTTAGTGTGCCCGGCGCGTCGTTGACGCTCCAGTTTGGGCTATGCTATACTCCCCGGTGTGAATAGGTAAAGAATGAGTGGCCGGACTTTTGGGTCCGGCCTTTATTTTAGCGGGTGAATGCATCATGGCGAAAAAAGAGAAACAACGGCTTTCCCGCCTTCGCTTTAACTTCGGCCATCTGCTCGAAGCCGACCGCGGCACCCGCCGTGACGTGGAGCTGGACTACCCGGAAATCCAGGTCAGCGACGACGTATTTCTGGCCCCGCTCCAGGGCACGTTCCGGGCCACGCGCACCAGCCGCGGCATCTATCTGGCGGGCAAGCTTAACAGCGTCATCGAGACGGAGTGCACGCGCTGCCTGGCGACGGTGCATTTGCCGATTACGATTGAGCTGGACGACCTTTTCTACTACCCACCCTCGGCGACGCCGCCCGGGGAGATGAGCGTGGGCGACGATGGTTTTGTCGACCTGGCGCCCCTCATCCGCGAGCTGAGCCTGCTGGATATTCCCATGCAGGTCTACTGCCGCGCCGGCTGTAAGGGCATCTGCGTGCAGTGCGGGCAGAACCTGAACGAAGGCAGCTGTGACTGCGTCTTCGACGACATTGACCCGCGGCTGGCGGCGCTGCGCGTGCTGCTCGAAGATGAGGATGAGGCCTCCTGACGCTGCCGTGGCGTACCAACTGTTCCCATGTTCTACGACCAGGCCAAGATTTATGTAAAGAGCGGCGACGGCGGGGATGGCATGATCAGCTTCCGCCGCGAGAAGTTTGTGCCGCTTGGCGGCCCGGATGGCGCCGACGGCGGGCCCGGCGGCGACATCGTCTTCAGCGTCAATCCCAACCTCAATAGCCTCGTCCGCTTTCATAAGCAGGTCCATTTCCGCGCTGAGAACGGCGGTCACGGCGGCACACGCAACAAGACCGGCGCCAGCGGCGCGGCGCTGCGGCTGGAAGTGCCGCCCGGCACCACCATCCGCGACGCCGATAGCGGCGAGCTGCTGGCCGACCTGATAGCGCCCGGCGATGAGGTCGTGCTGCTCAAAGGCGGCGCGGCCGGCCGCGGCAACGCCCGCTTTGCCAGCAGCACCCACCAGGCGCCGCGCATCGCTGAGCGCGGCGAGCCGGGCGAGGAGCGCTGGCTGGCGCTGGAGCTGAAGCTGATTGCCGATGTGGGTATTGTCGGCGTGCCCAACGCCGGCAAATCGACCCTCCTCTCCGTCGTCAGCGCGGCGCGCCCCAAGATTGCCGCGTACGCCTTCACCACGCTGCAGCCCAACCTGGGCGTGGTCGAGGCCGGGGACGGCGAGACAATGGTCTGGGCCGACATTCCCGGCCTTATCGAAGGAGCCGCCGAGGGGGTGGGCCTGGGGCACGACTTCCTGCGCCACGTCGAGCGCACGCGCGTGCTCGTCCACCTGCTGGACGGCGCGGCCAGTGACCCGCTGGAAGATTGGGCGATGATTAACCAGGAGCTGGCGCTCTACGATGCGCGCATGGAAGACAAGCCGCAGATTGTCGTGCTCAACAAGATGGATCTGCCGGACGCCATTGCCTGGGAGCCGCTCATTGCCGAGCGCATTGAGGCCGAAGGGCTGCCCTTTCACGCTATCTCGGCGGCCACGGGCGAGGGCGTGCGCGAGCTGGTCTTTCGCGTGCAGCGCCTGCTGCAGGAGGCGCCGCCGGTGCAGCTTTATACCGATGAGGCGGAGACGCCGGTCATCCGGCCGGAAGAGGACGAAGAGATGTGGCGCATCTTCCGCGTCGGCGAGGGCGTCTGGCGCGTGCGCGGCAAGCGCATCGAGCGCATCGCCGCCCAGACCTATTTCGAGTTTGACGCCACCGCCGAGCGCTTCCAGCGCATTCTCGACAACATGGGCATCAGTGCTGCCCTGCGCCAGGCCGGCGTCGCCGAGGGGGATACGGTGGTCATCGGCGAGGAAGTGCTGGAGTGGACGGAGGGGTAGAGGCGGCGCCGGGCGCGATTGGGTTGCTCGGCGGCACTTTTGACCCGCCGCACGTGGGCCACCTGCTGCTGGCGCAGACCGCACTGGTCGAGCTGGGTCTGGAGCGGGTGCTTTTTCTGCCGGCGGGGCAGCCGGTTCATAAGGAAGGCCACCAGATCAGCGAGGCGGCGCACCGGATCATCATGGCCCGCCTGGCCGTGGCCGACAACGCCGCTTTCGTCGTCGATACAACAGACGTGGACCGGCCGGAGCCGCACACGACGGTGACCCTGCTGCCGCTCCTGGCCGAAAAGTTTGCCGGTCGCCCTTTCTGGCTGCTCCTCGGCGGCGACTCCCTGCGCGATCTGCCCAGCTGGAGCCGGCCGGCGGCGCTGGCGGCGCAGGCGCGGCTGGCGGTGCTGCCCCGCCCCGGCGCGGCCATTGATTGGCCCGCGCTGGAGGCCGCCGTGCCCGGCGTGCGCGGCGCCACACACCTACTGGACGGCCCGGCCATCGACATTTCTTCGACCCGGCTGCGCGGCTGGGCGGCCGCCGGGCGCTCGCTGCGCTATCTCACCCCGGACGCCGTGTGCGCCTATATCAGCCGCGCCGGCCTCTACCGGCCGGGTTAGCTGGCGGCCGCCTACTCGGCGGCTTCCTCCTCTTCCTCACCGGCGTCGGGCACCGCATGGCGCATCTGCTCGACCGGCACCTTGACCTGCTTGCGGCAGTTGATACATTCCACCTGGTGGTACTTGTAGCCTTTGGCTGTGGCGCGCTCGATCATCTCCACCACATAATCGCGCGACAGATTGAAGCTCTGGTTACAGTAGGTACAACGCACGTGCATGGCAAACCTCCACGTTGGCCGAAGTAGAGCCAGATTGTAAGGGAATGGGCAGCGCGCCGCAATGGGCGGCGTCCTAAACATTTGCTTAAAGGGCAGGCGAATCGTGGGACGCGCCTCAACTCGGCGCTAACATTATGAGCCGAAACGGGGTTCACCTTCGACCACTCGACCACAAGGGAAGGCCGGTGCAGCGCCAGCGGACCAAACAAGGCAGACAACGGTGAGCGACGCGACCGGGGCGATAGCTGAGGCCCTACGCGCCAGCATGAAACAGGGACGTATGCCCTTTCTCGAAGTCAGCAGCAACAGTATGGCTCCCCTCCTGCGCCGCGGCGATGCCGTGGGCCTGGCGCTGGCCGGGCGCCAGCAGCTGCACCAGGGCGATCTGGTCACCTTCTGCGAGGACGGCCAGCTCACGACCCATCGCTTCTGGGGCGAGGCAGCGCAGCAGATGATCAGCCGGGGCGACCGCAGCAGCGCTTTCGACCGGCCGTGGGCGCCGGACGCGCTGCTGGGCCGCGTTGTGGTGCGGCGGCGCGCGGACCGCTCGCTGGCGCTGGACCGTGGCCGCGGGGCGCGCCTCTCCTGGCGGCTCTACACGCTGGCGCGCTGGGAGCGGCGGCTCCTGCAGCGACGTCTGCCGGCGCCGCCGGTGCGCCGCGCCATTTATGGACTGGCGCTGCTGGTAGAGATGGTAGAGACCGCCGCCAGCCGCTCACAGGAGGCGGTATGACCCACCAGCGCGTCGGGGTATTGCTGCTCCTCGGCGCCCTGACGCTTACCTTTCTCGGTAGCGCCGCCTTCGTCCTGCTGGGCAACCCGTTTGAGCCAGACGCCATCAACCTGCCGCCGCTGACGGTGGGCGAGGCAGCCGACGCGCTGCGCCTGCGCGTGACGCAGACGGGCATCGCCGTCATCTCGCCGGCCGACCTACAGCGGGCGCGCCTGCCCTACAGCGACTTCTCCAGCCAGGGCCTATCGCTCACCCGCGATGGTCAGCCGGTGCCTTTTCACGTCGCCGGCGAAGGCGACGACGCCCGTCTCTATTTTTATGGCATCGCCATGACGCACACGATGGCGGCTCCCTCTGTCTACTGGCTCAGCCCCGGCGAGGGCGTGCCGATGCCTTTCCACAGCGCGCCGCCCACGAGCCGGGCGATCTCTCTCGGCTGGCAGCAGCGCACCTGGGAAGAGAATATCCGCTTCAAGGGCGATTCGACCGGCACCGACCCGTGGCTGGGACAGACGATCTACGCGCCGGGCAGCCTGGAGATTCCGCTAACCAATATTCAGCCGAGCGGCGGACCGGGCCGCCTGGTGCTGCGTCTCTGGTCGGGCACGCAATCGACGGTAGACCCCGACCATCACCTGGAGATACGTCTCAACGAAAACCGCCTGACCAGCTATCGTTGGGACGGCATCCGCGAGGTGACAGTGCCGGTGCCGCTGCCGGCCGGCCTGCTGCGGCAGGGAGATAACACCCTCTACTTGCGCCTGCCCGGGGACACCGGCGCCGCCAGCGACGCCGTCTACGTCGATTGGATTCGCCTGGAGTACGAGAGCCTGCTGGACCAGAGCCAGGGGCAGCTTTTCTTTGGCAGCCGCCAGTACAACACTGCGCTTACTGGCGTATCGCCGGAGCTGCTGCTGTTGGACGTGACCGATCCGCAGCGGCCGCTGCTGTTGAGCGGCGCTGAATACGACGAAGAGAGCGGCAGCCTGCGTTTCGGGAGTGGCCCGCACCGGCTCTACGCAGCCGCCAATCCGCAGCAGGCGTACCGGCCTGCCATCTCGGTGGCCCCGCTCTGGGCCCGGCCGCTGCGCGATCCGCAGTGGAGCGCCGACTACGTGGCGATCCTACCTCCCTACGCCGGCCTGGAGGAGGCGCTGCAGCCGCTGCTCGACTACCATGCCGAAAGCGGCCTGCGCGTGGCAACCGTCGCCGTCGAACAGATTTACGACGAGTTTGCCTTTGGCCGGGCGACGCCGGAAGCGATCCGCAGCTTCCTGCAGCATGCCCGCGACAACTGGCAGCCCCCCGCCCCGGCCTTTGTCCTGCTCGTCGGCGACGCCAGTTACGAGCCGGCCAACGTGGCGGCCATGCCTCATCCCAGCCTGCTGCCGTCGCCGCTGGCCGCTACCGGAGCGGGCGGGCGGGTCGCCAGCGATAGCTGGTTCCTGCTGCTGCCCGACGGCTCGCTGGAGCCGGAGACGGCTATTGGGCGGCTGCCAGTGCGCAACCGCGAGCAGCTGGGCGTCATTGTCTCCAAGACGCTGGCCTATGCGCGCGCCGACGACGCGCCCTGGCGGTCGCGCGCAGTTCTCGTCGCCGAGGACGAGGGGCGCTTTGAGACGGCCTCTAATCGCCTGGCCGAGTGGCTGGATGCCGCCGGCTTCCAGACGCAGCGGCTGCATATGTCAGAGCGGCAGGATCTGCGCGACGCGGTCATCGGCATGGTCAACCAGGGCGCGGGGCTGATCAACTACGCCGGCTATGGCAATCTGGACGTCTGGGGGGCCGAGGCGATCCTGCACAACAGTGACGTGCGCCTGCTTCTCAACAGCGACTGGCTGCCCATCCTGACGACCTTCAGCTCGCTCAACGGCCAGTATAACCACCCCACCACCGATTCGCTGGCGGAGACGCTGTTGTGGAGCCGCAGCGGCGGCATTGTGGCCGCCGTGGCGCCGTCCGGGCGCACCCTCTCCTGGCAGCAGGCGCCCGTGTCTGACGGCTTCTTCCGGGTCCTGCTCAGCGGCGAAGCGCGAGCGTTGGGCGAGGCGCTGCTGCAGGCCAAGCTGCTGGCCGTGCGCGAGCCCTACCTGCAGGACGTGGTCCACAGCTTCAACCTGCTGGGCGACCCGGCGCTGGAAGTCTACCTGCCGCCGCGCTAGCCAGGCGCCCACCGCGCCCCCACTTGACAGCCCCTGCGCGCTCGACTATCCTTGTTCTATACGAAGTTGTTCTACACGAAGCCGGTTACATGTGGCTCTCACCGCTAAACGAGGAGAATTGGATATGGTCGAGCAACCAGAGCTAATCCCATCGCGACCGCCGCTAACGGCCACTGCCAGCCTGCAGGCGGCGCTGGGCGCCTTTGAGCAGTTCATGGAAGAAGAAGGTTTTGCCACCAACACGCAAAAGGCGTTTCGCAGCGACGTTCGCCTGCTGGGCAAATATCTGGGCATCGGCCAGCCCATCGGCGAGATTGGCACGCAGAACCTCAACGACTTTCTCTACTGGCTGCGCTTCGAGCGCGGCGTCCCCTGCAGCCCTAAATCCTACTCGCGCCGGGTGACCACGCTCAAGGTCTTCTTCGGCTGGCTGACCGAGCGCGGCGTGCTCTATCATGACCCGGCGGCAAACGTCATCCAGCAAAGCGTCAGCAGCCCCCTGCCCACCGTGCCCACGGGGCCAGAGCTGGAAGCGGCGCAGGCAGTCAGCGAGCGCCTGCGCGCCGGGGCCGGCGGCGCCAAGCCCGACGCCCGGCCGCACCTTTTGCTCATGCTGCTGCTGCACACCGGCATCAAGAAGAGCGAGGCGATGGCGATGGTTCCCAACCACATCGACCGCAGCGACCCAGACGAGCCGGTGCTCTTCATTCGCTATGCCGATCCCAGCCGGCGCTATAAAGAGCGCAAGATCCCCCTGCCGGCGGATTGGCTGGAAGTGCTGGACGAATATCTGGCGCAATATGACCCGCCGGACACTCTGTTTACCTGCACGGCGCGCAACCTGGAGTACATTCTCAGCGACGTGGCCGAGCAGGCCGGGCTGGACAAGGGGCTGCTCAGCTTTGAGAATCTGCGCTGGGCTTCGGCGCTGCGCGACTACCGCGCCGGGGTAGAGCCGAACACGATCCGCGAGCGGCTGGGGCTCTCCCGCGTCACCTGGCGCGAGACGAAATCGCGGCTGGACAAGCTGGCCCAGCGCGAACAGGAGAAGCTGGAACAGGCCTGAGCGAGCCGCGCCGCGCTTCGTCACGGAGCGCCGGCGTCCCGCTGGCCGGCGGCGGAGCCGGCAAGATGCCGGCGCTCCCTATTGTCGCCTGCGGGGCGCCGGCGATTACTCCTCTTCCTGCCACACGGTCTGGTCCCCCGGCTGCGACGTGTCAAAGTGCGCCAGCCGGCGGTCTACGACCTGGCGCCCGCCCTCCTCCTCGTCCTGGTAAAAGACCAGGGCCTCCAGCTCATAGCGCGGCGTCGGCCGGTGGTCGCGCAGGTGCAGGGTGAGGCTGAAGTTGGGCGAGAGCGCTTCGATGACCATCATCGAGCCGGCGTGCTCGCCGTGGGCGTTGGTCGCGGTGACCTCCAGTGAGGGGCGCTCGCGAAAGGGGGTCAGCTCAAAGCCCACGGCGACGCGGCGGCCGTCCTCGTAGACGTAGATACCCAGGTTCTTGAGGCGGACATCTTCCCGCTCGTTGCCCTGTTGAAAGCCATCTTCGAAGAAATTGATCGGCTGCATGGGCCGATTATAGCGGTCGCCCGGCGCGCTGCCAGATGGGCTACTCCTCCTCGTCGCCGGCAAAGAGCGCGGGCAGCAGCTCGTGGCGGAAATGCTCCAGCCGCTCCAGCAGGCGCACCAGCAGCACTTTCCACTCGTTGGTGCCGATGTCGCGGCCAAACCAGATCGCCTTGCGGCTGACGCGCACTTCGTTGCCCAGGAAGCGCTGCAGCCGGTAACGCGGCAGGTCGTCCAGGCCGGGCACGCGCACGCGGATCTGCCCGCTCTCGACGGTGACACTGGTCACGCCGGCCTGCCCCGCCAGCACCTTGATGCGCAGCTGGTAGAGCAGGTTATCCACCGGGTCGGGGATGGGACCAAAGCGGTCGGCCAGCTCCTCGGCCATCGCATCCACTTCGTCCATGTCCGCCAGCCCGGCCATGCGCCGGTAGAGGCGCAGGCGCAGCCCGCCGTCGGGGACATAATCGGTGGGGATATAGGCCGGCAGCGGCAGGTCGATGGTCGTCGGCTCGGCCAGCTCGGCGGGGATCTCTTTGCCCTCGCGCGCCGCCTTGCGCTGGCGCACGGCTTGGGCCAGCATGCGTGTATAGAGGTCGAAGCCGATGCTGGCGATGTGGCCACTCTGCTGCGCACCCAGCAGCTCGCCGGCGCCGCGAATCTCCAGGTCGCGCATGGCGATGGTGTAGCCGGCGCCCAGGTGAGTCTCCTCGGCAATGGTTTCCAGGCGCGCCTGGGCGTCGGCGGTGAGGCTGCGCCACGGGCCGTGGAAGAAGTAGGCGTAGGCGCGCCGCGTGCCGCGTCCCACCCGCCCTCGCAGCTGGTAGAGCTGGGCCAGCCCGAACATCTCGGCGCGGTCTACGATCAGCGTGTTGGCGTTGGGGATGTCCAGCCCGCTCTCGATGATGCTGGTGCTGAGCAGCACGTCCAGCTCGCCGTCGACAAAGCGGCTCATCACCTGCTCCAGCTCGCGCTCGCCCATCTGCCCGTGGGCCACGGCCATCGTCGCCTCGGGCGCCAGCTTCTGCAGCAGCCCGTGGACAATGTCAATGGTCTGGACGCGGTTGTGCACGAAGAAGACCTGCCCGCCGCGGTCCAGCTCGCGCAGGATCGCGCGGCGCAGCAGCGTATCGTCGGCTTCGCCCACGTAGACCTGCACCGGCAGCCGCTCGGAGGGCGCCGTGTCGATGATGCTGATGTCGCGGGCGCCGGTGAGCCCCATGTAGAGCGTGCGCGGGATGGGCGTGGCCGTCATGGTCAATACGTCCACCTCGGTGCGCAGCTGCTTCAGCCGTTCCTTGTCGGAGACGCCGAACCGCTGCTCTTCGTCAATGATGACCAGCCCCAGGTCTTTGAAGCTGACGTCGTCGGAGAGCAGGCGGTGGGTGCCGATGACAATATCGACGCGGCCGGCGCGCAGCCCTTCCAGCACCTGCTCCTGCTCCTTGCGCGTGCGGAAGCGAGAGAGCATCTCCACTGTCACGGGGAACGGCTGCAGCCGCTGCGAGAAGGTGGAAAAGTGCTGCTGGGCCAGCACCGTGGTCGGCACCAGAACGGCCACCTGCTTGCCGTCGACCACTGCCTTGAAGGCGGCGCGCAGGGCGACCTCTGTCTTGCCGTAGCCGACATCGCCGCAAATCAGGCGGTCCATCGGCCGGCTTTGCTCCATGTCTTCTTTCACGGCGGCGATGGCGTGTAGCTGATCCTCTGTCTCCTGGTAGGGGAAGCCGGCTTCCAGCTCGGCCATCCATTCGCCATCGCCTGAGAAGCTGTGCCCGCTAATTGTCTCGCGCGCCGCGTACAACTCCAGCAGCTCGTCGGCCAGCTCGGCAATATCGCGCTGCGCTCTGGCCTTGGCTGCCTGCCAGGAGCGGCCGCCAATGCGGTTGACCACAGGCGGCCGTTCGTCGCTGCCGATCCACTTGCTGAGCCGGTCGGCATGGTGGACGGGCACATAGACCACGTCGTCGTTGGCGTACTGCACCTTGAGATACTCGCGCTCGGTGCCGCCCAGGGCGCGCACCACCAGCCCCAGGAACTGGCCGACGCCGTGGTCGAGATGGACGACGAAATCGCCCGGCTGCAGGTCAGAGAAAGGCGCTTCCGGGGCGCTCACCCGTGACGGCCGGAAGCGGCGCGGCGCTGGGCGCCGCCAGCCAAAAACCTCGGCGTCCGTAAGCAGGTTGACCAGCACTTCGTTGCGCTCGACCTGCTCCAGGGTGAAGCCTTCCATGAGGCTGCCGCGCACGAAGGTGATACTGCCGGGCGGCGGCAGCTCAGGCACGTTCTCTTCCACGCGCCAGGGCGCCGCCTCGTCGAAGACAACGCTGGTGTCGCGGCGCAGCTCGTCGCGCAGCAGGTCGGCCAGCCGGTGCGCCTGGCTGCTGACCACCACGGTGCGCTCTCCCTCACGGCGGGCGCTTTGTAGCTGCAGCAGGAAGGGACGCACCTGCCCGCCGTAGCGTGGTCCCGGCTGGAAGGCGTCGGCCAGGGGCGGGTGGGCCGGCAGCGGCGCCTCGGATGGGCCGTCGCCAAGAATGAGCAGCCGCCGCAGCCCCAGCTCCTCGGCCAGATAGCCCATGTCAAAGAGCGGGTTGGGGTAATCGGGCGGCAGCGAGGGCTGGTCATCGCGGATTTGCGCAGCGTGTTCGTGCAGCTCGGCGACGCCGGCCTGCAGCGCCGGCCAGTCGTCCACGACAATGAGGGCATCGGGCGGAAGGTAGTCGAGCAGGCTGGCCGGGCGCGAATAGACCAGCGGCAGGTAGAACTCCAGATGCGGCGACAGCCGGCCTTCAATCAGGTCGGGCAGGTCATCCTGCCAGGCGGGCAAATCATCGGCTTTGGGCGGGGCCGCGCCTTCCAGGTAGCTGCCGAGGGCCATCAGCCGGCCGGGCAGCGCCTCGCGCACGGGGGGCGCCAATAGCTGCTCGACGCGGTTCTCGGCCACGTCGCCGGAGCGCTGCGTGGCCGGGTCGAAATAGCGCATCGACTCCACCTCGTCGCCAAACAGCTCGATGCGCACCGGATAGGGCGAAGCGGCCGGGTAGAGGTCGATGATGCCGCCGCGCTGGCTGAACTGGCCGGGCGCCTCGACCACCGCCACCTGCTCGTAGCCGATTTCGCGCCACTCGTCATGCAGCTCGTCCAGGTCGAGCAGAGTGCCCACTTTGAGCACGCGCATGGCGGAGAGGAAGCGCTGGCGCGGCAGCGTCTTTTGCAGAGCCGAGCGGGCGCTGGCGAGGACGAGCAGCGGGCCGCCCTTTTGCGGCAGCAGGGGATGCTGCCCGGCCATGAGGCGCGTCAGCACGCGCAGGCGACCGAGACGGCTCGACTCGCTCCACGGGCCGCGGTCATAAGGCAGCGGCGTCGGCTCCGGGAAGCGCAGCAGCTCGCACCTATCCGGCAGCCAGGCTTCCAGCGCCTGCTGCCAGATGGGCACGGCGTCGACGCGCCCGGTCAGGAGCAGCAGGGGCCGCTCGCAGGTCAGAGCCAGCCGGGCCAGCAAGGCGTGCTGCGCGCCGCGGCGGAGGCCAAGCGGAGGCAGGGGCTCGCCGGCCTCCAGCCGGGCCACCAGCTCCCGATAGGCGTCAACTTGCTCGAAGAGCTCGAGAATACCGGAAAGGTCCATAGCGCTTAATCGTCTTCTTCGAGAACGCTTCCGTTATGGCGAGTCATCGCCAGGTCAATTCCGTCGCGCAGAAAAGTCTCGACCGCCTCCTGCGCCTGCTGCAGCATGGCGGCGACAACGGGCCGCTCGTCGCTGGAGAAATCCTGCAGGACGTGAGCGGCGGGCGCCATACGGCCCGTGGGACGGCCGACCCCCAGGCGCAGGCGGGGGAAGCCCTGACCGAGGTGGTTGACGATTGACTTCATGCCGTTGTGGCCGCCGGTGCCGCCCTGCTCGCGCAGCCGCAGCGTCCCCAGCGGCAGGTCGATTTCGTCATAGATGACGAGGATGTTGGCCGGCTCAACGCGGTAGTAGGCGGCCAGCGGTCCAATCGCGTCGCCGCTGCGGTTCATGTAGGTCTGCGGCAGCACGAGGAGCACCGGCCGGCCGGCGATGCGCCCTTCGCCGAGGCGCGAGCGATACCGGCCGCGCCCCAGCTTAATACCGTGGGCGCGCGCCAGCTGTTCGACGGCCATGAAGCCGATGTTATGGCGGTTGCCGGCATGGCGCGGGCCCGGGTTGCCCAGGCCGGCGATCATCGCCCGCTCGCCGCTCGTCTCGGCCGGCTCAGCCACCGGCGTGAAGGCCTTTTGTAGGCGCGACCACAGCGATTCTCTCTCCATCTTTCTCATTGCCTCTGGCGTCTGGCCGCCCTGTCGCCTCAGCGGCCACGCTCGCTCTCCAGATAATTGAGGAGATAGCGCCACAGCCGGCGCAGGACTGCCCGCAGCAGCAGGTAGGCGGCCAGCGCGACAAAGGCATAGAAGGCCCAGCGCGCGCCCTGCCAGAAAGCCCGGCTGAAGCGGCCGGTGTCAATGGCCTGCAGCCGTGCTGCCAGGCCGTCTCCGGCCTCCGGCGTGGGCGGCTGGCCGAAGCCGGCGCCGGCCTCGCCGGCGAGCGTCGGCGGCGGCGTCGGCGACGCAAACGGCGTCAGCGAAGGCAGCGGCGTTGGGCTGGTGAGCGGCTCGCCGGGCGCCTCATCCACCGGCGGCGCCAGGGTTGGCGGCGGCGACGTCACCTCGGCCGGTGCGGTGGCCGTAGCCGTGGGCGTAGCCTGGCTATTGGCCAGAATAAGATTACGCACAAAGTATTCGTCGTAGTTGTAATCCTGGCGCACGACGCGCAGGCGCAGCTCGTAGACGCCATCGGGAAAGACGGGCGCGCCGGGATAGCCGACCGTCGTATCCCAGACGGCGAGCGTGCCCTGCTGCACCTCGCGGCCGCCGCCGGCAAAGACGATCCAGTCGCCGCCGCGGTTCAGGGCCAGCTCGTAGCGCAGGAACGAGGGATCGGTCGCCGTCCCTTCAATCATGACAATGCCGGCCAGCGTATCGCCCGCTTGTGGGCTGGTAATGCCATTTTGCGCCTGCGCTGCCGCCGGGCCGATGAGTCCCAGCAGCAGAGCCAGCGCAAGCGCCATCACGTATCCTGGGTGGCGCCCCCAGCTCCAGGGCGCGCCGCACAGCCAGCCCTGATGCTTATCGCTTCCCATTACACCTTTTCATTCACGGCAAAACAGATCAGGCAAGTCTAGCACAAAGAGGAACGGGCGGCGAACAAGGGATACACGGCCCTTGCCAGCGACCGGGAGCGTGTCATAATGGCGCGCAGCGGAAATGAGGCAGCTATTTACGCCGTGCAAGGAGCGTCACATGATCCGCCAGAAGGTACAGCTTGGCGCGCTCACCGTGGCGCTCGAGGGCGACGACCCGCTGCACGAGGAGTGGGCGCAGCTCTTTGCCGGCTGGCCCGGCGCCGGCGCGCCCGCGCTGACGCTGTCGCTGCGGCTGGCCAGCGCTCTGCCGGCGCTGCCCGAGCAGGCGCCCCTGTTCGCCGATGCGCGCGGCATTGTCGACGCCTACGCCGACGGGCCGCGCTTTCTGTTGCACTTCCATAGCGGGGCCCTCGTCCATCTCGGCGAGCAGCGGGCAGAGGGCGTTATCACCGCGGCGGCTCTTGCCAGTGGCCAGCTGGAAGACGTGACCTATACGGCGCTGGCTCCCTTACTGCGCCCGCGCGGCATCTATCTGCTGCACGCCTTTGCCGCCGCTCGGGATGGGCAGGCCATCCTGCTCTGCGGCGCCAGCGGCAGCGGTAAGACGACGACCGGCGCCAACCTGCTGCTCAACGGGTGGCAGCTGCTGGCTAACGACGTCGTGCTGCTGCAAGCGCGCAAAGGCGCGGTCTGCGCCCTGCCGACGCCCGGCCCGCTGCGGGTGCGCCCGCCGACCCTCTTCCTGCTGCCCGAGCTGCGCTATCGGCGCGGCCACCCGCACGCGGCGACTTCCTCCTACATCTTTCCGGGCGACGCGGTTAGCGATGGCTGGGCTGAGGCGGCGCCGGTGACGGCGATCTACTTCGCGCAAATCGAAGCGGGCGCCAGCCAGAGCGAGCTGAGGCGGCTGCCGCGCGCCCTGGCCCTGGCCCACCTGCTGGAAGAGAGCGTAGACCGCTGGGACGAGGCGGCGCTGGCCGGGCACCTGGCCCTGCTGCAGCGCCTGGCCGGGCAGGCCGCCGTTCACCGCCTGCACCTCGGGCCAGACGTCGAGAAGCTGCCACAGCTACTGCTGCCGTCAGAGCAAGCGAGGCAATCATGATGAAGAGACACTGGTCGTTGGGAACCATTGCCGGGCTGGAGCTATCGGCTGCACCCTCGGCGCTGGCGGGCTCGCTGGCGCTGGCCGCTTCGCTCGTCGCCCTCTTGCGCCGCGCCGGGCGAACGCCGGCGCAGGCAGCGCTGGTAACGGCCGCGGCGCTGCCGCTGCACTGGTTGTGCGACCTGTGGCACCAGCTGGGGCACGCCGCCGCTGCCCGGGCGACTGGCTTCCCCATGCGCGGTATCCACGCCTGGGGCCTTCTGAGCACGAGCCGCTATCCGCCAGACGAGCCGCCTCTGCCGGCGGAGGTGCACATACAGCGCGCGCTCGGCGGGCCGCCCGCCAGCCTGCTGGTCGCGCTGGTAGCCGCCGTGCTGGTGCGCGGGGCGCGGCGCCCCGGAGCGGACCGCGACCTGGCCCTCTTCGCCCTGGCCGACAACCTGATCCTGGGTCTGGGCGCGCTGCTGCCGCTACCCTTCACCGACGGCGGCACCCTGCTCACCTGGTGGCCCCGCCGGGGACGTCAATCCTCCTGACGGCGCAGCCAGTACCAGGCGGAAGGCCAGCGGGCGCCCGGCATCTCCGTCTGGCCGTAGTCGCGGCGCTCCAGCTGAAAGCCGTTGGCGAACAGGGCTAAGACAACCGGCTCGTCGAGAGCTGCCGGGCCGTCATCGGCGGCGGCGTCCTCCCCCTCCACCCTGGAATAGAGCATGAAGAGCGCCCCCGGCCGCAGCAGGCGATGCAGGCGAGCGTGGTACGCCTGCCAGCCGGCGGCGTCGAGGTTGTGCCCGCAGCCGACGTCGATAGCCAGGTCGTAGGGGGGCGTGAGGTAAGAAATCTCGGTCACCGAGCTATGATGAAAGGCGGCGGAGACGCCGGCGGCAGCGGCGCGCCGCTCGGCCTCGGCGAGGGCGCGGGCCACGAAGTCGACGCCATCGACCTGCCAGCCGCGCGCGGCGAGATAGATGGCCGTGCGCCCGTAGCCGCAGCCGAGGTCGAGCGCCCGGCCCGGAGTGAGCTGGGCAGCCGTCTCCTGCACTTCCGGCGGCGGCAGGGGCGCGTCCCAGGGCACGTCGCCGACAGCATAGCGCCATGCGAGCCGCTTCTGAATCATCTCCATACATCTATTTTACGAGCGGCGGCGGGCGGGTACAATCGGCTGCGTGGAGACTGAAAGCCGCTACCCGGGAACGTCACTGCAGGTGGCCGTGCGCTGGCCGACCTTTCTCTTCGTCTACGGCGGCGGGGCGCTGTTGGGCCTCTTCCTCATCGTCAACGGCGCCCTGGGCCAGAACTGGGCGCTGCTGGCCGTTGGCGCCTTTCTGCTGCTGGCCGCGACCTACTTTTTCGCCGCCGCTATCTGGGCCGCCTACCGCCGCTATGATGTGCCCGGCCAGCGGCCGGTTGACCTTTTTTTCCAGCTGGGGCGCATCACGGCCACGACGCAGCTTGTGCACGTCTGTCTGGGCGTGCGCGACACGCCACAGCAGCTAAGCCGGCGCCTGACGAGCGGGCGGGTGACGGCTCTCGACATCTACAACCCGCAGCAGGCGCCGGGCGCCTCTCTCGCCCGCGCACGCCTGGCGGTGACGCCCGCGCCGCCCGATCCGCGCCTGCGCTGGCTGGAAGGGGCAATCCAGCTCCTGCCGCTGCCGGACCGCAGCACGTCGCTGGTGACGATGGACGGCACGCTCGGCGCGCTCTGGCAGCAGGGCGACCGCGGCTTGCTGCTGCGCGAGATCTATCGGATTTTGCGGCCAAAGGGCTTGGCGGTCGTCGCCGAGCCGGTGCGCAGCCGCACGAACTGGCTGGCGCGCGGCACGGGCGCACTGCGACTGGAAGACGCCAGCGCCTGGCGCCGCCTCTTTCGCGAGGCTGGCTTTAACCTGCTGCGCGAGCACGACGTAGACGGCCTGGTCCACTACTTCGTCCTGGAGCGGCCGGCCGTGGGGGAGATGCAGCAGCTGGCGCTGGACCTGGGCGTCTGAGGCAAAAAAAGTGACCGTCCCGAAGGACGGCCACTCTCTCACCCCCAGAGGTAGTGGTGATCGGCAGTTCTGAAGTGCCGTCACCTGAAGCAGTGGTTTAGCGGCGGTGCGCCCACTCGTCGTCGGCGTCGTCCACGCCGCCGCGGAAGCTGCCGATACCCAGGGCATCCTTCACCTGCTCCCAGCCGTACTCGACGGCGCCGGCGAATTCTTCCCAGGTACCTTGATTCTGCTCTTCCCAGCGCATCTCGGCCTCGTGCTCGATCTCTTCCCAGCTACGGTCGGCGTAGCTCGGGTCGGTAGCCAGGTTGTAGCCATAGCGATAGGCCGGGTTGTACTGGTCCCAGGCGTACATGCCGCCGGCGTAGTTCATCTCAAAGTCATCCTGGTAGCGGCGCTCCAGCTCCTCCCAGCGGGGCAGGTTACTCTGCGTGCTGTAGCCGGTACCGGTGGCGCCAGCGCCGGCGCCCATGTAGCTGCGCACCCGGCCACTGCTCTCCGTGGTCGTGTCGAACTCGCTGTCAAAGTCGTCGTCGTACTGCATCTCCCAGTCACGGACGCCCGTCCGGTAATGCTCGATTTCCTCGGCGCCAAAGGGCTCCTGCTCCGGATCGTAGCTGGTCCAGTCGTACTCGTCGCGCCAGTATTCAGCGCGGCGCTCGACGTTGACCGGGTCGTAGTCATTCATCACTTCAACCACGTCCTCGATACGGTTCTCGGGAACGCGCACGGCCAGCAGCGTACCGCCGCGGCGCACGCCCTCGGCATAGTAGCCAGCCTCGGCCTCGGGGATGCCCCACTCGACCAGGGCGCCAAGCAGACCGCCGGCCGCAGCGCCAATGCCGGCGCCGGCCAGGGTAGCCGCGAGCGGCCCGGCAGCAATGACCGGACCCAGGCCAGGGATGGCGAAGGCGCCGAGCCCCACGAGCAGGCCCATCAGGCCGCCGACCATAGCGCCGCCAACGGCGCCGCCGGCCGCAGCCTCGCCCACATCGTCGCCGTCGTAGCTGTCTAGCTCGGTGCTGTACTCGCCGGTGACATCGCGCGCAACCAGGCTGATGTCGTTGCGCGTAAAGCCAGCGTCGATCAGGTCGTCGACGGCAGCACGAGCATCTTCAAGATTGTCATAAAGGGCAACTACTGTTTTCATTTCCAGATAACCTCCTTAAGGTTAGGGATGACGGTTAGAATCGGTCGAGCGCCGGACTCCCCCACGGCGCGATTACAGCAACACATTGACAATGACGTAGTAGGCGAGGAGCAGCAGAACGAAGATGATCAGGAACATCACCACGCTGCGGCTACGCCCACCGGCTCCTTCCGGCCGGTCATAAACACCAATTGGGCTGGGCGCTGCATCGGGATCAAGATCCCGTGGACGCTCCTCATCATCGCGTTTGGGAAAGACATCGGCCATGCTCGTTACCTCATGTGCGCGACCACCAGAGAGAGGCCGGTGGTTGCTGGTTGGTCTACTTCCACTCGGAAGTACGGAATCGTGGCAACACGAATCTACTTTCATGCTACGGGGAAGCGGCGGCTCTCTCAATACGGGATAACCCTACTAAAAGCTGCGGAATTACCCTATCCTGACCAGCGGGCAGTGGCCCCCCGGCCCTCCCTCTTGTTGCCCACCGACACGAAAAAGGCCCGCCGGTTGGCGGGCCTCTCTGAATGAAGCGAAGCTGGTCGCTGCCGGCCGTCAGCGGAGGCCGGTGAGCGAGCGAGCGATAACCATGCGCTGAATCTCGCTGGTCCCTTCGTAAATCTCGGTAATCTTGGCGTCACGGAAGTAGCGCTCAATAGGCAGCTCTTTGCTGTAGCCCATGCCGCCGTGGATTTGCACCGCCTGCGTGGTGACCCACATGGCCGTCTCGCTGGCAAACAGCTTGGCCATGCTGGCCTCCAGCGTATAGCGCTCGCCGGTCTCGCGCGCTTTCGTCTTGGCCAGCGCCGCCTGGTAGATGAGCAGCCGGCTGGCCTCGACCCGCGTCTTCATGTCGGCCAGCTTCTGCTGAATCATCTGGAACTCGCCAATCTTCTGGCCGAAGGCTTCCCGCTCTCGGGCGTAGCCGATGCTGGCTTCCAGCGCCGCTCCAGCAATGCCAAGCGCCTGCGAGGCGATGCCGATGCGGCCCGCGTCGAGCACGGCCATCGCTATCTTAAAGCCTTCACCCTCCTCGCCCAGCCGGTTCTCGACCGGGCAGCGGTAATTGTCGAAGGTAATCTCGCTGGTGGCGCTGGCGCGGATGCCCAGCTTCGGCTCTTTCTTGCCGCGCTCAAAACCCGGCCGGTCGGTGTCGATGATGAAGGCGGTCACGCCGCGGTGCTTCTGCTCGGGCGCGGTCATGGTAAAGAGGATAATGACGTCGGCCACCGGCGCCGAGGTGACCCAGGATTTGCGGCCGTTGATGACGTAATGGGAGCCCCCCTCGTCGAGGACGGCCCGGCTGCGCATGGTGCCGGCGTCGCTGCCGCTCATCGGCTCGGTCAGGCTATAGGCGCCGATGATCTCGCCGCCGGCCACACGCGCCAGGTATTTCTGCTTCTGCTCCTCGGTGCCGTACTTGAGCAGGCCGTGGCAGACTAGCGAATTGTTGACCGACATGATGGTGCCGTGGCTGGCGTCCACCTTGCTAATCTCTTCCAGCGCCAGCACGTAGGCCAGCGTATCCATGCCCACGCCGCCATACTCTTCCGGGACTTCGATGCCCATGAAGCCGAGCGCGCCCATCTGCCGCACGGTCTCCAGCGGAAACTCGCCGCTCTCGTCGTGCTCGGCGGCAATGGGCGCGATGCTTTTCTGGGCAAAGTCGCGCGCGGCCTGCTGGATCATGCGGTGCTCTTCGGTGATAAAATCAAACATCGTTTTCCTCCTGAACCCATTGCTCCGGCGCGTCGCGGTACGTGTTCAGCGCCGCCGGCCCGCGCACTTTTTCCAAGAGCGCCTGAAAATCGGCCGGTGTTAGCTCGACGCCCTGCTGCCAGCGGTTGCGCTCGGCGAGCCAGTAGCGCCCTGATTCGCCGGCGATGACGGCGGTGGGCAGCTCGGGACGCACCGGCCCTTCCAGGCGCCTGCGCGCCGAATCATCATAGACTTCCGTGGGATTAAGCCCATAGAAGGGAAAATCAGCCTGCCACTCCTCCAGCCGCGCCGGAGGGACAAAGGTATAGGCAATAATGCGCCTGCCCTGCTGCTGAAGCTGGCCGGCAACGCAGTGCCAGCGGTCGGGGACGCGCCGCTCGCGCCCGCCGCGCTGGTAACCGCTGAGCGGGAAATGCCACCAGGTCTGGCTCAGCGGCGCGCTCAGGTCCAGGGCCACCTCTTCGCCGGCAGAGCGCTGCAGGCGGAGCTGTGACCCGTTCAGCAGCAGGCGGCGGCCGCTGCTCCAGGTGCGCTTCAGGATTGCCTCGCTGCCGGCCGCCAGCAGCAGCGCCAGGGGCAGCGCGGCCAGGCAGGAAAGGAGCGAAGGCGCGCCCCATTCGTTCTCCAGGGCGATGAGCAGCGCGCGAAACAGGAAAAAAAAGAGCCCGAGGGCGACGACGAGGATAAGCACCACCGTCACCCGCAACCCGGCATGTTCCGGATCGGCATTGAATACCATTGGCTCCTGGCCTGCGCTATCTGTCATCTATCGCCTGCTCTGGCTTGTCGCCGGGCTGCTGGCCCGCCGCGGGCCCACCGGCAGCCTGATAGTAATCAGCCGCTAGCAGTTGCGCAAGTGGCGCGGGCCACCGGGCGGCGGCTTAGCAGAACATATGAGCTAGCGATACTGTTCTCGGCGGCGTCCCCTTGCTGGTATAATAATGCTATGTACGCCGAGCTGGTGATTAACGTCGAAGCGCCTCTGGAGAGCAGCTTCCATTACCACGTCCCGCGCGACCTGCAGGCCGAGCTGGAGGTGGGCCACCTGGTGGAAGTGGAGTTCGGGCGGCGGCTGGCGCAGGGGGTCGTCGTCGGCCTGGACGGCGAGTCGCCCGTACCGGAAACGAAGCCCATCATCGCCATCATCGACCCGCTGCCGGTGCTCTATCCCTGGCAGATTGAGCTGGCCCGCTGGCTGAGCGAGAGCTACCTGGCGCCGCTCAACGCCTGTATCCGGCTGCTGCTGCCACCCGGCCTGACGCGCTGGGCCGACGTCACCGTCCAGCTTAACCCGGCCTGGGATGGCGGCGGGCGGCTGACCGAGCTGCAGGAGCGGATTATCGAGCTGCTGCGCGAGAAAGGGGATTTGCGCGGCCGCCAGATTCAGCGCGCCCTGCCCAAGAAGCTGCGCAAGAACTGGCAGGAGGCGGTCAACCAGCTGGCGCGGCGCGACATCCTGCTCAAGGGCGCCGTGCTCGACCCGCCGCGCATCCGGCCCAAGCGTATCCGCACGGCGACGCTCAGCGCCGGCCCGCGCCAGATCTGGCAGGCAGCGCCGGAGCTGGGGCGCCCCAGCAAGCAGGCGGACGTGCTGCACTACCTGGTCCACAGCGACGACCCGCTGCCGCCGGAGGCCAGCGTCCTGCAGGAGACTGGGGCGCAGGCCGAGCACATCGCGGCGCTGGTCGAGGCGGGCATCGTCCGGCGCCTGCCGGCCACGACGCTGCTCGTCGCCGCCGCGCCGGCCAGGCAGGCGCCGGAGGAGCTGCGCGAGCTGCTGGGGGCGCTGCCGCTGGCCGTGGAGAGCATCGCGCCGGGTGACCTGGCCCAGCTGGAGGAGGCCGGGCTGGCGGCGCGCCAGGAGCAACCGGCCACGCTCTATCTGGCTGTCTCCGGCCAGGAGGCGCTGCAGCATTACCTGCGGCTGCGCCGCGGCGAGAAGTACGGCGCCATCCTGGCGCTGCTCGCCGCCGAGGCCCAGCCACTGCCGGTCGGCGAGCTGTACGCGGAGACCGGCAGCAACATACAGCATTTGCGCCGTCTGGCGGCGGCGGACCTCATCCGCCTCGGCGACGAGCAGGTATGGCGCGACCCGCTGGCCGGGCGTGAGTTCGTGCCCAGCGAGGCGCCATCGCTGACCAGAGACCAGAGCGAGGTATGGCGCGTCATTCGCCAGGCGATGGATGCGCAGGCCGCGGGTGAAGGCGCGCCGCGCCCCTTCCTGCTCCACGGCGTCACCGGCAGCGGCAAGACAGAAATCTACATGCACGCCATCGAGCGCGCCCTGGACCGCGGCCAGCAGGCGATTGTGCTCGTGCCGGAGATTGCGCTGACGCCGCAGACGGTGCGCCGCTTTGCCGCCCGCTTTCCCGGCCGCGTCGCCGTGCTGCATAGCCGCCTCGGCGACGGGGAGCGTTATGACACCTGGCGGCGCGCCCGCCGCGGCCTCTTCGACATCGTGGTCGGCCCGCGCAGCGCGCTCTTCACGCCGCTGCCCAATATCGGCGTTATCGTCCTGGACGAGGAGCACGACCACAGCTATAAGCAGACGCCCCCGGTGCCGCCGCCTTACTATCACGCCCGTGAGACGGCCGTGGAGATGGGCCGGCTGCTACAGGCGACCGTTATCCTGGGCAGCGCCACCCCGGACATCGTCAGCTACCATCGGGCCAGGGCCGGCGATTACCAGCTGGTGGAGCTTTCGCGGCGCGTGCTCGGCCACCGCAAGCGCATCGAGCAGCTATCGGCCCAGCTCAAGCTGTCTCCCCGCTATGAGCATGAGGCGGCCGACCCGGACGAAGCGATGACCATTCCGCTGCCGCCGGTGCAGGTGGTCGATATGCGCCAGGAGCTGCGCGCCGGCAACCGCAGCGTCTTCAGCCGCTCGCTGCAGAGCGCGCTGGACGAGGCGCTGGCCCGGCGCGAGCAGACCATCCTCTTCCTCAACCGGCGCGGCACGGCCTCCTTTATCCTCTGCCGTGATTGCGGCCTGGTGCTGCGCTGCCCGCACTGTGACCTGCCGCTCACCTTCCACCGGCCGGATATGGCCCTCGCCTGCCACCATTGCGGGCGCAAGGTGGCGGTTCCTTCCGCCTGCCCGCAGTGCCAGTCGCCGCGCATCAAATATTTCGGCCTGGGCACCGAGGATCTGGAGGAGCTGGTGGCGCAGCGCTGGCCGGAAGCGCGCATCGTGCGCTGGGACAGCGACACCACTGCCGGCCGCGACACGCACGAACAGCACCTGGCCAGCTTCATCAACCAGGAAGCCGACGTGCTCATCGGCACGCAGATGATTGCCAAGGGGCTAGACCTGCCGCTGGTGACGCTGGTCGGCGTTATCTCCGCCGACGTATCGCTGGGGCTGCCCGACTACGGCACGGGCGAGCGCACCTTCCAGCAGCTGGCGCAGGTGGCGGGGCGCGCCGGGCGCGGTCTGCTGGGCGGGCGCGTCATCGTGCAGACCTATAAGCCGGAGCATTACGCCATTCAGGCCGCCGCCGAGCACGATTACGTCAGCTTCTATCTGGAGGAAGCGCGCTTCCGCACGACACACAGCTACCCGCCCTTCCGTCGCCTGGCCCGGCTGCTGCTGGCCGATCCGGTGGCCTACCGCGCCGAGCGCAAGGCCAAAGAGATGGCCCAGGCGCTGCGCGCCCACGTGCGCGACAAAGAGCTGACGGCGACAGAAATCGTCGGGCCGGCGCCCGCCTTCTTCAGCCGCCTGGACGGCCGCTACCGCTGGCACGTCCTGGTGCGCTCCCCCAACCCCATCCGCCTGCTGGAAGATTTCCACGTCCCGCGCCCGTGGATTGTGGATGTGGACCCGGTGAGCACGCTGTAGAAGTAGGGGTTGAGAATACCCCCGCCCGGACTCGAACCGGGATCGGTCACTTAGGAGGCGACTGTTCTATCCATTGAACTACGGGGGTATGGCACCTTCTATTATAGCCAGCGTGGGGAGCACCGTCGAAAACGGTGAGGCCGGTCTCATCTCTACGGGCGGCTGAACCTCCCTCTTGCCTCGCGCCGCAAAACGATTACATTACAGACAACGGCGTTGTTTGCGCCGCATGCAACGAAGCCAGAGTCAGGATGGAGCGATGAAACGCATCGGAGTGTTGACCAGCGGCGGTGATGCCCAGGGGATGAACGCAGCCGTGCGCGCCGTCGTCCGCGGCGGGCTGGAGCAGGGTATGGAAGTGTACGGCGTCTTTGAAGGCTACCAGGGGCTGATAGATGGCGGCGACCATATCCGGCCGATGGCCTGGAACGACGTCGGCGGCATCCTGCAGCAAGGGGGCACGGCGCTGGGCACGGCGCGCAGCGAGGCGTTCCGCACCCACGAAGGCCGGCTGGAAGCCGCCTACCAGCTCCTGCTCAACCGCATCGACGGGCTGGTGATTATTGGCGGCGATGGCAGCCTCACCGGCGCCGACCTTTTCCGCAACGATTGGCCCGGCCTGCTCGACGAGCTGGTCGCCGCCGGCCGGATCGACGCGGCGGCCGCGGCTGAGTTTCGCCACCTGGCAATCGTCGGCCTCGTCGCCTCCATCGACAACGATATGTTTGGCACCGACCTGACTATCGGCGCCGATACGGCCCTGCACCGCATCACCGAAGCTATCGACGCCATCTCCAGCACGGCGGCCAGCCACCAGCGCAGCTTTGTCGTCGAGGTCATGGGCCGCCATTGCGGCTATCTGGCGCTGATGGGCGCGCTGGCTACCGGCGCCGACTGGGTGCTGATCCCCGAGATGCCGCCGCTGCTGGACGACTGGGAAGACGCCATGTGCGAGTCGCTGCGGCGCGGCCGTGAACTGGGCCGCCGTGATAGCATTGTCGTCGTGGCCGAAGGCGCGCGCGACCGCCACGGCCAGCCGATCAGCAGCCGCCACGTCACGGAGGTGCTGGAAAAACGGCTCGGCTGGGACACGCGCCTGACGATCCTGGGCCACGTGCAGCGCGGCGGCGCGCCCAGCGCCTTTGACCGCAACCTGGCGACATTACTGGGCATGGAAGCGGTGCGCGTCATCCGCGAGATGGAGCCGGGCCATCCCGTGCCGGTCATCGGGCTGGTGGGCAACAAGATCAGCACCACGGCGCTGACCGCCTGCCTGGACCGCAACGCGGCCGTAGACGATGCGCTGGCGGCGCGGGAGTTCCCGGAAGCGACGCGGCTGCGCGGGCGCAGCTTTGTCGATGCGTTCCAGACCTTTCGCACGCTGGTGCGCGCCGAGCCGCATTCGCGCCAGCCCGGCCAGCCCGGGCTGCGCGTCGCCGTGCTGAATGCCGGCGCTCCCGCTCCGGGTATGAACACCGCCGTGCGCGCCGCCGTGCGCCTCGGACTGGACGCGGGCCATACGATGCTCGGCGTGCAGAATGGCTTCGGTGGCCTGATCGAGAACCAGATTCACGAGATGAGCTGGATGGAGGTCAACGGCTGGGCGATACGCGGCGGCAGCGAGCTGGGCACCAACCGGCGCATGCCTGCCGGCAGCGACTACTACGCTATCGCCCGCACGCTGGAGACGCACCAGATTGAGGCGCTGCTGGTCGTCGGCGGCTGGTCGGGCTACCAGGCCGCGCTGGCGCTCTACGAGCAGCGTACCCAGTTCCCGGCCTTTCAGCTCCCTATCATCTGCATTCCGGCCACCATCGACAACGATCTGCCCGGCTCGGAGCTGAGCATCGGCGCCGACACGGCGCTCAACAACATCGTTAACGCCGTGGATAAGATTAAACAGTCGGCGGTCGCCTCGCGGCGCGCCTTCGTCGTCGAGGTGATGGGGGGCACGTGCGGGTATCTGGCTCTGATGAGCGCCCTGGCTACGGGCGCCGAGCGCGTTTACCTGCACGAAGAAGGGGTGACGCTGCAGGACCTGGCCTACGATGTGAATATGCTCATCGAGGGCTTCAGCCGCGGTAAGCGGCTGGGGTTGATAATCCGCAACGAGATGGTTAATCCCACCTACGATACGCGCTTCATGACCGCGCTCTTCGAGGAAGAAGGCGGCGACCTCTTCGAGGTGCGCCAGTCTATCCTGGGCCACATCCAGCAGGGCGGCTCGCCCACGCCCTTCGACCGCAACTTCGCCAGCCGCCTGGCTGCCGACTGCATCAACCGGCTGACGCAGATTGCCAACGGCGAGGTCGAGCCGGAAAGCTGCGTCGCCGGCCTGCTGCAGCGCGCCTACACCTTTACCCCCTTTGACGACGTGCCGCGCCTGCTGAACAAGAAGGACAGAAGGCCGCTGGACCAGTGGTGGATGTCGCTGCGGCCTATCGCCCGCATCCTGGCCCAGCCCGGCCCCGCCGCGCACGCCGTGCAGGCGGAGGCGGAAATAGCGGGTTAGTGGGCCTGATTGTCATCCTACCGCGCATTGCGGCGGGCATGAGAAGGCTGCATGACGTGGGCCGCAGCGGCTGGTGGCAGCTATTCTTTCTGGTTCCGTTCGGGCAGGTGGTCGTCCTCATTCTGCTCGCCCAGGAAGGGGTCGCCGGCGAGGCCAAAGCGGCATAGCCGAACCGCGCGCCGGGCGGCCCAGCGGTCTGTCCGCCCGGCTTGCTGCTTGACCGGGCGGGCGCGCGGGCATACAATGAAGAAAAGAGGCGGCCGGTTACGGGAAGCAGCCGCGCTTCGCTACCCCGGCCGCATAGTATCCCGCGAGATAGATGACCTTAAAATGCGATTCACGTATTCCTGGGAATGTTGACTATGCCAACGACGAGGATATCAAGCGGGCGCGCCAGCTAACCCGGCGCGATTTTTCACAGAATCATCTTCCTGGCGCGCGCGCCGCCGTGCGACCGGGAGCCAGCCACCACACACGCCTTCTGCAACGGGGGAGCCGCAGCCGTCCTGCCCTGTCTTTGTTCCTCGCCCTCTTTCTCCTGGTCGCCGCCTGCCGCGCCGGCGGCGATGAGCTGGTGCAGCACGCCGTCGCCACCGTCGAGGCTGGCCTGGACCCGGCGCAGCAGGCGGCAGCGGGCAGCCGCGCGGTCGCCGGGCTGGAAGCGGCCATTACCGGCGTGTATGAGCGAGTCAACCCCTCAGTTGTTTTTATCATCGCCCGCGCCAGCGGCGCTCTGCTCAGCAGCGGCAGTGGCTTCGTCTATGATAGCGAGGGCCACATTGTCACCAACAGCCACGTCGTGCAGCATGCCGACTCGTTTGAGGTCGTCTTCAGCGAAGGCAGCCGCCAGCGCGCGACCCTGATCGGCGCCGACGCGGATAGCGACCTGGCCGTGATGCGCGTGGCCGCGCTGCCAGAGGGCGCCGCTCCCGTGACCCTGGCCGACTTCGACACGGTGCGCGTCGGCCAGTTCGTCGTCGCCATCGGCAATCCGTTTGGGGAGCAAGGCTCTATCTCGCTGGGCATCGTCAGCGGGCTGGGCCGGCGCATCGAATCGCTGCGCGATACGCCTGGCGGCACCTACTCGCTGCCCGGCGTCATCCAGACCGACGCGCCGATCAACGTGGGCAACAGCGGCGGCCCGCTGCTCAATCTCGACGGGGAAGTCGTGGGCGTCAGCAGCGCCATTCGCACCGAAACCGGCTTCAACAGCGGCGTCGGCTTTGCCATACCCGTGCAGGCCGTGAAGCGCGTCATTCCGGCCCTGATTGCCGATGGGCATTTCACTTACCCTTTCATCGGCCTCAGCACCCTCTCCGACGATCTGGACCTGGAGCTGCAGGAGGCGCTGGCGCTTGAACAGACGCGCGGCGTCTACGTCACCAGCCTCACCGAGGGCGGGCCGGCCGAGGCGGCCGGTATTGTCGCCGCGCCCAGCGGCCAGGGGCCGATTGGCGCCGGGCCGGGCGGCGACCTGATCGTGGCTATCGACGGCCAGCCGGTCAACGATTTTCAGGATCTCATCAGCTATCTTGTCTACGAAACCCAGGTGGGACAGACCGTTGAGGTTACCGTACTCCGGTCGGGCCAACCGGTAACCCTCCCGGTAACCCTCGGCGAGCGCCCATAATAGCAGGGTTGCCGCCGCCCGGCGGTGACTCTTTATAGAGGAGGTACCATGTTTACGCAGGAAGATCTCGACGAATTGCTGGCTTTTGAGCCGGGAGACGCGGCCGTTGTCAGTCTCTATCTCAACGCCGATCCCGCCGCCAATCCGCCGGAGACGATCAAGCTGCAGGTACGCGGCCTGCTCAAAGAAGCGGGCCAGGCCGATAGCGAGGATGCCGAGCGGATCGAGCAGTACTTTGAGCTGGGGCACGACTGGGGCAAACCAGGGGTGGCCGTCTTTTCCTGCGCGGAGCGTGATTTCTTCCGCGCCTATGCAGTCGCCGTACCGTTTCGCAACCGGGTGCGCGTCGGCCCTAAACCTTATGTAAAGCCACTGCTGCATTTCACCAAATATTACGGCCACTATGGCGTCGTGCTCATCGACCGTGTGGGCGCGCGCTTCTTCGAATTTCATCTCGGCGAGCTGCAGCAGACGGCGGGCGCCATGGGCGAAGATGTGCGCAAGCAAAAGCACGGCCAGGGCTCGTCGGCGACCGGGATGCGCGGCGGCGCCGGCAATGGCCGTTCTGAGGAGGAAACGGCCCACCGCAATATGCGCGACGCGGCCGAAGCCGCCACGCGCTTCTTCAACCGCTATCAGATCCGGCGCCTGTTCATCGGCGGCACCACCAACAACGTCGCCGAGTTCCGCGAGATGCTGCCCAAACAGCTACAGAGCTGCATCGCCGCTACCTTCCCCATCGACATGGACGCTGGCGAGCAGGAAGTGCGGGAGCGCAGCCTGGAGCTACTGCACCAGCTCAATGCCGAGCGCGAGCAGCGGCTGGTGGAGCAGATGCTGGCGGGGGCGGCGGCAGCCGGCGGCGCTGCTGTGACTGGCCTGGCTCCTACGCTGCGTATGGTCTCCGATGGGCGCGTGGATACGCTGATCATTGGCGACGGCTTCCGTGCGCCGGGTTATCGCCATGCCAGCTCAGGCTATCTCAGCGAGAGCCGCGACGAAGCGCTCTTTGGCGATAACGAGTTTGAGAGCGTGGCCGATGTGGTCGATGCGGCGGTCAACCGCACCGTCGAACAGGGCGGCCACGTCGAGGTGATCAGCGACAACCCGCGCCTGGAAGAGGCCGGCCGGATTGGGGCTATCCTGCGTTACTGAGCGCGGCCCGCGGCCCGCACTGATTGCGTAGAGGAGGAGGAGCGGCCGGCGCCGCTCCTCTTTATCGTCAGGGGAGTAGGCGTGCGTTGCCGGTTCCCGCGCGCCATGTGGTACAATTCCCCCCGAATCCGGCCTTAGGAGCAAACATGGCAACCATCGCCCGCCCTATCTTGCGCCCGCTACGCCTGGGTGAAATCCTGGACCGGGCTATCCGGCTCTATCGCCGCCATTTCCTGCAGTTTGTGGCGATGGTGGCCCTGGTGCAGGCGCCCCTTGTCCTGCTGCAACTCGTCATCTCCTTGCTGACCTTCGGCAGCAGCTTCGACCAGCTACTGGCGGTGATGGAAAATCCGGCGGCCATCCCCGAAGAGCCGCTGTTTGGTCCCGCCTATCTGGCCGGCTCCAGCCTGCAGATGGTCCTCTACTTCGCCAACCTGGTGTTGGTGCAGGGGATCGCCGCCGGCGCGCTGGCGGCAGCTATCAGCGCCAGCTACCTGGGCGAAGCGACGCCGGGGATCACCGGCGCCTACCAGGCTATCCGCCGCCAGTGGGCCAGCCTGGCCGGCGCCGTGCTGCTGGCGCTGGCGCTCTCCTTTGCGCTGTTCTTCTGGTGGTTTCTTGTGCCCTGCGTGGGCTGGCTTACCGGCGGCGGCATGCTGCTCTTTCTCTGGTCGGTGATCGTGCCCCTGTTGGCGCCGATCATCGTCCTGGAGAACCAGCCAGCCGCCAGCGCCTGGCGCCGCGCCTGGAACCTTGCCCGGCGTCGCTTCTGGTGGGTGCTGGGCTTTGCCCTCATCCTCTACACCTTCAACCTGCTCGTCGTCGCCGGGCCGGCCGCTGTCATCGGCGCTGCCGGCCAGCTCTTGCTGGGCGGTCCCACCAACCCAACCGGCATCAGCTTCACCACGCAGACGATTATCAGCTCGCTGAGCACGCTGGTGACCAGCCTGCTCTACCTGCCGCTGCAGGCAGCGGCCATTACCCTGCTCTTCCTCGACCTGCGCGTGACGACCGAGGGGCTGGACCTCAGCCTGCAGGCGGCGGCGGAGCCGGGCGCGCTGGCGACGGTGGCGCGCACCGCCCCATCTGCGGTGGACGAGCCCCTGCTGAGCCGCCAGGACCTGGGGCGCTTTGCCCTGGTCACGGTGTTCGTGCTGCTACTCTACGCCGGCCTGGTCGCGGGCATCTTCGCCATCTTCGCGCTCCTCATTGGCGCCGCTGTGTAGGAAGCGACGGTGCGGCTTCCTGCTTTCCTGCTCCTACTCATTGCCCTGTCTCTGGCGCGGCCGGCTGCCGCCCAGACCCAGCGCTCCCTGACTCTGGCCGACTATCTGGCGCTGGCCGCCGAGACAGAAGCCGCGGCGCCCACGGCGACCACGGCCGAGGCGCGGGCCCTGGCCGACCGCTGGCAGGCTATCGCCACGGTCGTCCTCCCCGGCGGCGAGGCACTGCCCGTGCAGCACGAGGCGCTGGCCGGCCTGCTGCGCGCCGAGCCGCTGGACGGTGAGGCTATCGCCGCACAGATGGCAGCGCTGCGGACGGCGGCCGCGCGCTGGCAGGGCCCTCTCTACGACGAAGCCACGGCGGCGGCGGCCCGCGAGCGCCTCGACGACATTCTGGCGCGGCCGGCCTTCCAGTGGCAGGAGGAGCAACCCGGCTTCTGGGAGCGGCTCTGGCAGCGTTTCCTGCGCTTCCTCTTCGACCTGATCCCCTTTGGCAGCGGCGCGATTGACCTGGCTAACATTATCCTGGCCGTGCTCGGCGGCGCCGTGCTGTTTGCGGCGCTGGGGCTGGCGGCGCGCGCACTGCTACGCGGCATCCGGCCCGAGGCCGCGGCGGCCGGCCCTGACGGCGACGAACCAGCGCTGAGCGCGGCGCAGGCGCTGCAGCAGGCGGAGGCCCACTCGCAGCAAGGCGACTACCGCAGCGCGGTACGCTATCTCTACCTCTCCACCCTGCTCCTGCTGGAAGAGCACGGCGTGCTGCGCTACGACCGTGCGCGCACCAACCGCGAATATCTGCGCAGCGTCGCCGGGCAACCGGAGCTGCACGCGACGCTACGCAGCGTCGTGGATGTGTTTGACCGTGTCTGGTATGGCTTCCAACCGCTGAACGAAGCAGACTACGACCAGTACGAAACGCAGGTGCGCGCCCTGCAGACGCGGCGGGCGGCGTAGCCATGGCCCGCCCCTCACGCGACACGCTGCTGGCCGCCGGCCTGCTTCTCCTGCTCCTGGTGATAACCACCCTGGCGGCCCTGGCCGAGAGCCGCGCGGAGGTGGCGCTGCCCGACCTGGCCTCCTTCTCCAACGGCCCCACGGGCGCGCGCGCCTTCCGCCTCTGGCTGGACGAAGAGGGTTACCGCACGGTAGAGAGCAGCCGGGCCGCTTTCTCAGTGCCTGAACGGGCGACGCTGGCCCTTATCCTGGAGCCGCAGCTTCCGGGCATCAGCGACGAGGAGTGGGCGGCGCTGGATACCTGGGTCGAAGCCGGCGGCACGTTGGCGCTGCTGGGAGAAGGTCTTGGGGCCGCCCTCTCTTTCAGCCATTACGACGTAGAGGTCAGCTATGCCGTGCCAGCGGAGGAACCGGCCTTTGCGGCGCCCCTGCTAGCTTCGCCGCCGTTTGCGCCGGGTGCAGTCCGGCCGCGCGCCGCGCTGCTGACCGGGCGCGCCGACCTGGTGACCCTGCTCGCCGCCGGCGACGAGCCGCTCCTGGTCGCCTTGCCGCAGGGAGAGGGGCTGGTCATCCTGGGCACGGTGACCTACCCGCTGACCAACGCCGGCCTCAAGGAAGGGGATAACCCATATTTTGCGCTCAATCTGGCGACATTGGCCGGCGAAGGCGGTCTGGTCTGGTTTGACGAGTGGCATCATGGCCGGCGCGGCGAGGCGGGGCTGGCCGGGCCGGACCAGTGGCTGCGGCGCACGCCGGCCGGGCGCGCCCTACTCTACAGCGCCGCCGTCGTCTTCCTGGGCATCGTGCTGGCCGGGCGTCGCTTTGGCCGGCCCGTCCCGCTCAGGCGCCCAGGGCAGCGGCGCGCGCCGCTAGAGCACATTATTGCCCTGGCTAACCTCAGCCGCCGCGCCGGCCACCGCGAGGCAGTGCTGGCGCACTATCACGCCGAGCTGAAGCGCCAGCTGGGGCAGCGCTACCGCATCAGCCCGGCGCTGCCCGACGAGGAGTTCGTCGCCGAGCTGGCCCGCATCCGCCCTGACCTGGACACGGAAGCGCTGGGCCGGCTGCTGGCCCGGCTACGCAGCCCCGGCGCCGCCGAGGGCGAGATGGTGGCGCTGGCGCGGCAGGCCGCCGGCTGGCTGCAGGGGAACGACTGAAGTCGTTACGACGAAGCCGTTCCTGGTCGTTGCGACGTCAGTCGCTGCGGCGCCACGGCGGTCTGTTGCCGAGTTGTCGAGTATAGTTATTTGTCAGCCAAGGAGAACGAGATGGAACCAGGGGACCTGCAGCAACTCTATCAGGATCTGCGCCGCGAAGCCGATAAAGTGCTGGTCGGGCTGGAGGAGCCATTCGAGCTGCTCGTTGTGGCGCTCTTTACCGGCGGCCACGTGCTGCTGGAAGGCGTGCCGGGCACGGCCAAGACGCTGATGGCAAAGACACTGGCCCATCTCATCCAGGCCGGCTTCAGCCGCATTCAATTTACCCCGGACCTGATGCCTTCCGATATCCTGGGGACGAGCGTCTTTGACATCAATACCGGGCAGTTCTACCTGAAGAAGGGTCCAATCTTCACGCAGATCTTGCTGGCGGACGAGATTAACCGGGCGCCGGCCAAAACACAGTCGGCCCTGCTGGAAGCGATGGAAGAGCGGCAGATCAACCTGGAAGGCGAGGCCTATCCCCTGGGTCCGCCCTTCATGGTCATCGCCACGCAGAACCCCATCGAGTACGAAGGGACATACCCGCTGCCGGAAGCGCAGCTCGACCGTTTTCTCTTTAAGGTGCTGGTGCCCTACTCCCCGCTGGAGGTAGAGGTCGAGGTGCTGCGGCGCTTTCACCACGGCTTCGACCCGCACCGGCTGGCCGAGTCGGGGCTGGAGGCGCTGCTGCCTGCTGCCGCCGTGGTCGACGCACGGCAGGCCATCAATAAGGTCATCGTCGAGGACGGCATCCTAGAGTATATAGCGCGCCTGGCCGAAGCCAGCCGCCGCTCGCCCGACCTGGTGCTGGGCGCCAGCGCTCGCGCCGCCACCGGCGTGCTGCTCTCCGCCAAGAGCTACGCGGCGCTGCAGGGACGCGGCTACGTGGTGCCCGACGACGTGAAGGTTGTGACGCCCGCCGTCTATCGTCACCGGCTGCTGCTCAAGCCCGAAGCCGAAATCGAGGGGCTGGACGCCGACGCCGTGGTCCAGCGCCTGCTGGCCCAGGTGGAGGTGCCGCGCTAACGGCGCCATGCTGCTCACCCGGCGCGCCCTCTTGCTGCTGCTGCTGGCGGCCCCCTTCCTGGCGCTGGCCGTCTGGGCGCCGGCCCTGGAATGGGTTGCCGGCGGCTACGTCTTGCTGGCCCTGGCGCTGGTCGCCGTCGATTGGCGGCTGGCGGGGCCAGTGAGCCAGTTTGAAGCAGCGCGCAGCCATGACAGCCGGCTCAGCCTCGGCGCGGAGAATCCCGTCCACCTGCAGGTGGCGCGGCGGCCGGGCGCGCGGCCCGCGACGGCGCCCACGCCGCTCTGGGTGCGCGACGAGCCGCCGGAGGCGTTTATCATCGACAAGCGTATCCTGCGCGGCGAGCTGCCGGCGCAGGGGGCGTGGAGCGACAGTTACCACGTGCGCCCGCTGCGGCGCGGCGATTATGCCTTTGGCGACCTTAACCTGCGCTGGCAGGGACCGCTGGGCCTCGTCGTGCGTCAGGGAGAGCAGGCGATGGCCGGCCCGGTGCGCGTCTACCCCAACCTGCTGGACGTGCGCCGCTATGACCTGATGCTGCGCCAGAACCGGCTGCAGGAGCTGGGCCTGCGCAACGCGCGCCTGCCGGGACAGGGCACCGAGTTCGAGCGGCTGCGTGAATACCGGCCGGACGACGAATACCGGCGCATTAACTGGAAGGCGACTGCCCGCCGCCATCGCCCAATTACCGTCGAATACCAGACGGAGCGCAGCCAGCAGATTGTGACGGCGCTGGACACCGGCCGCATGATGCAGAGCCCGGTCGCCGACATCGCCAAGCTGGATTACGCCGTCAATGCGGTGCTGCTGCTGACCTACGTCGCCACCGGCCTCGGCGATAAGGTGGGCATGCTGACCTTCGCCGACGAGGTGGGCCAATACCTGCGCCCCCATGCCGGCCGCGGCCAGTTTTACCGCATGCTGGAGCTGCTCTACGGGGTGGAGGCCGAGCCGGTGGAGCCGGATTACCAGCGCGCGCTCAGCTATCTGGCGCTGCAGCAGCGCAAGCGCGCCCTCATCGTCATCTTCACCGACCTGAGCAGCGGCGCAGGACTACAGGCGCTGCTCAGCCACACCGCTCTCCTGGCGCGCAACAGCCTCCCGCTCGTCGTCACCATCAGCGACCCGGACATCCACGCCGCCGCGCAGCAGACGCCGGCCGACTCGCAGGCGGTCTACCAGCGGGCGGCGGCGGGCCAGCTCCTGCGCGAGCGGCGCATTACGCTGGAGTCGCTGGAGCGGCAGGGGGTGCTGACGCTGGATGTGCCGGCCAACCAGCTCTCGCTGGCGGTGATTGACCGTTATCTCTCGCTGAAGCAGCGGCTGCGGCTGTAGAGAGCCGCCAGGTTGGCAATCTGACCTAACATGGTGAAGGGGTCAGTCGTCCAGTGGATCCATCACTGCCCGCGTCCAGCGCTCGCCTTCACAGTGGGGGCAGGGGGTCAGAGTCTGGCGCGGGGCAACGCGCAGCACCGTGCCGCAGTTGTAGCAGGCGTAGTCGCCGCCGGCGGGCACTAGCTCGCGCGCCTCATGGGTCTGCGGCGCTTCCAGCTCCCACGGGGGCAGAATCGCCAGACCCGGCTGCTCGTCTCCATCGTCAAAGAGAAAAACGCTGACTTTGCCGGTTGCTTCCAGATAGGCGCGGCGCACTTTGCCGAGCTGCTGGACTTCATGCTCACGCAGGATGCTAAACAACTCCTCGCGCGAGAGGGAGTTCTCCCGGTCGTCGCTGGGAACGAGGCGCCCATCTTCGACGAGGAGCACGGGTTTTCCGGAGATGACCGTGTCGGCCTTCTCCGAACGCTGCACCAGCTCGGCCAGCCCGCGCTCCATGGCAACGATGACGGTGATGACGACCATGCCGTGAATGAGGGGCACTTCCGGGTAGAACATGGGGTCGCCGACGGCCGAGCCGAGGGCGATGACAATGGCGAAGTCGAAGGCGGAGAGCTGACCCATGCTGCGCCGGCCCATCAGGCGCAGCATGAGCAGGGCGTAGCCGTACATGAGCGCGGTACGTACGACAATCTCCAGGAGAAAGAGCGGCGGCGCGTCGCCAAAGAACATGCGCCCCAGGTCAAAAACCTCCAGGTTTTCCACGGCTTCGTCTCCTATGAGGAGCCAGTTTCCGGGCTTTGCCGCCCGGCGAGCAGCAGATAGGCATAGAGCAGGGCCCCGGCGCCCAGCCCGACGGCCCACTTGACGGGCCAGGGCAGCGACTCGTTGGGGCTGATAAAGCCCTCAATGGCGCCGGCGAGCACCAGCAGCGGCGCGCAGCCGACGATGAGCAGCACGGCGCGGCGGGCGGCCAGCGCCAGCGCATCGCGGCGGCGCAGCAGGCCGGGGTGCAGGATGGCCCAACCAAGGGCCAGCCCGGCGCCCCCGGCGATGAAGATGACGGTCAGCTCGACCACGCCGTGGCCAATGACAAAGGTCCACAGCTCGAAGCCGACGCCGTGATGGGCGGTTAGCCCGGTCAGGCCGCCCAGCAGCAAGCCGTTCAGGACCATGATGTAGACAGTAAGCAGACCGGCAAGCATGCCGCCGCTAAAGGCGAGGAAGGTGACCTGGATATTGTTGCGCATGATGAAGCCGCTGGCGTAAGGGCGCTCCTCCACGGCAATATCGGTCCATAGCTGCTGCTCTTCAATCTGTGGGATGAGCTGCTGCACCTGCGGCGGCAGCAGCCATTGCGCCGCTTCGGGGTTCCAGTTGGTGAGCAGCCCGGCCAGCAGCGCCGGCAGGATGAAGAGCAGGGCCGCGGTGAGGATGAAGGGGCCAGTCTGGCGCACGGCGCGCGGAAAGCCGGCCGTGGCAAAGCGGCGCAGCCGCTGCCAGGCAAGGGGCTCGCCCTGGTAGACGATGGCGTGACCGCGCGCCACAAGCTGGTTCAGGTAGCGCGTCACCTGGTGCCGGGGGAAATCGCGCTGCGCCAGCGCCAGGTCGGCGGTCGCCGCGCGGTAGAGCCGGCTCAGCTCCAGGACATCGGCCGGCAACAGCGCCTGCGGGCTATTCTGGCCGCGGTCGAGCAGCAGGCTCAGCGCCTGCCAGTCGGCCCGCCGCGTTTCGGTGAAGCGCTCGGCGTTCATGGCGCGCATTATAGCGGATAGCGGCGGCGGCGGCAGTCAGTTGCGAAGCAATCGGCCAGCGGCCGGCGCCCCTTCCTCGTTTGTGTCCCCCCGGCCGCCTTGTTACAATCAAATCTAGCTGTATGGTAGCCGGCGCTCTGGCAGCGCCGCTCAGCGGAAGAAGAGGCGCTGTGTCCACTGCAGAAGAATTTCTCGACATCCACACCCCGGAAAACGTCGTCTTCGGCTACGAGGTGGCGGGCATCGGCTCCCGCTTCCTGGCGGCCATCGTCGATACGCTGCTCATTGTCCTGCTCCTGGCGCTCGCCAATTTCGTCCTGTTCGTCGTTGCCGGCGCCGCCGGCACCCTGGAGAGCAGCAGCAGCCAGGCGGCGGTCTGGTTCATTGCCGCCCTGGGGCTGGTCAGCTTCGGCGTGCTCTGGGGCTACTACATCTTCTTTGAGATGTTCTGGAACGGCCAGTCGCCGGGCAAGCGGCTGGTGGGTCTGCGCGTCATTCGCAACGACGGCAGCCCGATTGGCGCCGTAGAATCGCTGGTGCGCAACCTGATTCGTTTCGTCGATTTTCTGCCGCTCTATTACGGCATCGGCGTCATCTCCATGTTCATCAGCCGCCGCACGCAGCGGCTGGGCGACCTGGCAGCCAGCACGCTCGTCGTCTACGACCGCGGCGTCGTCACCCTGGAGAGCCTGGCTGCGGCCTTGCCGGCGGCGGCCGCGCCGCCAGCAGGACCGCTGGCCGAGCTGCCGCTGGAACGGCTGCAGCCTGGCGACGTAGCCCTGGCCGATAGCTTTCTGCAGCGGCAGGGGGCCTTTGCCAACCGCGAGCTGCTGGCTCAGGAGCTGGCCGGCAACCTGCTGGCGCGGATGCAGGTGCCGCCGGAGCAGCGGCTGAGCTTTACAGCTATCGACCTCCTGCGCGCCGTGGCCGCCCATCGGCGAGTGCGCCCATGAGGATTCGCGCCGCCATCCCGGCCTCTTTACTAGCGCTGCTCGTCGCGCTTATCCTGCTGGTCGCCTGCGAGTCAAGCGCGGGCGAGACGCCAGCGGCGACGCCGGCGACGGTGACGGCGGCGCCGGTTCCTACCCAAGCAGAAACGCCAGCCGGGCCGGCGACCGTCGCCGTGACGCCGGCCCCCACCCAGGAAGCGATCACGCTCACCGTGTGGACCCGGCCGGAGCTTGTGCCGGGCAGCGAGCAGCCGGGCAGCGATGTGCTGGCGGAGCAGCTTGCCGCTTTTGACGAGGCGCACGCGGACGTGACAGTGCGCGTGGAAGTGAAGGCGACGACCGGCCAGGGCGGGGCGCTTAGCTACCTGCGCAGCGGGCGTAATGTGGCGCCGGACATTCTGCCTGACCTGCTGCTGCTGCCGGCGACCCAGCTCCCAGACGCCGTGGCCGAGGGGCTGGTCTACCCGCTCGGCCCCCTGCTTCCGCCCGAGATGCCGGCCGCCCTCTACCCGGCGGCGCAGACGCTGGGCCAAGTAGAGGAGGAAAGCTATGGCTATGCCTATGCCCTCACCCAGCTGCAGCATCTCGTCTTCGATACGGCGACGATTACGCGCACCCTGCCCAACAACTGGCCGGGCCTGCTGGCGGGAGAGGACGACGTGCACTTCGTCTTTCCCGGCGTCGGCCAGGATGGGGCGATGCTCACGCTGCAGCTCTATCTGGCGGCCGGGGGCGAGCTGCGCAACGAGGCTGGCCAGCTGGCGCTGCAGAGCGAGCCGCTGACGCGGGCCCTGGGCCTGCTGGAACAGGGAATGGACAGCGGCCGAATTCTGCCGGAGAGCGCCGTCACTAGCAGCATGGACCAGGCGTGGCAAATCTTCCAGAACAGCACAGCAAACCTCGTCCTCAGCAACGGCACGACCTACCGGCAGCAGCAGAACCCAGCCGGCCGCTATGCCTTCGCGCCGCTGCCGGGCATCGACGAGTCGCTGCCACTGCGCCCCAACGCGCTCCTCTGGGTCATCACCACGCCCGACCCGGTGCGCCAGGCGCTGGCGATGGAGCTGTTGGCCTGGCTGTGCGCGCCGGAGCATCTGGCCGCCTGGAGCTACGCCGCCAATGCGGTGCCGGCGCGCGCCGATGCGCTGGCGCTCTGGCCCGGCGAAGACGCGCACGCCGCGTTCCTGGCGCGCATGCTGCCCGACGCGCGCCCCTTCCCGACCGCCGCCAACACCACCCTGCTGGCGGCGCTGGGGACGGCAACGGAGAGCGTGACCGGCGGCGTGCAAAGCGCCAGCAGCGCGGCCGAAGCGGCGGCCGCGGCGCTCAACCCGTGAGGCCAGGCGATGCCCTCATTTAGCCAGCACCGCGAGCACGTCGAGGCGATTGTCGCCGCCGCCGTGGCCGCCGCCGAGCCGGGCGCGGCGGTGCAGGCCAACCTGCGCCGCCAGGGAAACCAGCTTGAAGTGGGGCGGGCGCCGCAGGCATGGCGCTTTGACATCGGGCAGGGGCGGATTTTCGTCATCGCCAGCGGGAAGGCGGCCATCCCCATGGGCCGGGCGGCGCTGCAGGCACTGGAAGGTGAGTTTGCCGAGGCGATTTTTGTCACCAAACAGGCGGAAGCCGGGCTGGGACGCCGCTACCGGGCGAGCGTCAGCACGGGCGCGCCGGTGACGGTCTTTGAGGCCGGCCATCCCGTCTCCGACGAAACGGGCGTGCGGGCGACAGAGGCGATTCTGGAGATGCTGGAAGAGACGCGGCCGGACGACCTGGTGCTCTGCCTCATCTCCGGCGGCACCTCGGCGCTGCTAGCGCAGCCGGTGCTGACGCTGGCCGAGTGGCAGCAGCTCACAGCGGCGCTCCTGGCCAGCGGCTGCACCATTCACGAGCTAAATGGCGTGCGCAAGCAGCTTGATACGGTCAAGGGCGGGGGGCTGGCGCGCGCCGCGGCGCCGGCCGCCGTCGCCAGCCTGATCCTCAGCGACGTGGTGGGCAACCAGCTTGACATCATCGGCAGCGGCCCTACCGCGCCTAACCCCCAGTCGCCGGGGGCGGCGCTGAGCGTGCTGCACCGCTACAACATTGCCGCGCGGCTGGCGCCGGAGACCTGGCAGGTGATTACCGACCATCTGACCGACCGGCACAACGCCACGTCGGTCTCGCGCTTTGACGAGCATGAGGTGGTCAACATCGTCGTGGGCGACGTGGGCACGGCAGTGGAAGCGGCGGCGGAAGAGGCGCGCTGGCTAGGCTTCGACGCGCGCCCGCTGACGCGCCACCTGGAAGGGGAAGCGCGGGAAGCCGCCCGTGTCATCGCCGCGCTGGCCAAGGACGCACCGCCCTCATCCTGCCTCGTCTTTGGCGGCGAGACGACGGTGACGGTGCGCGGCGACGGGCGCGGCGGGCGCAACCTGGAGCTGGCGCTGGCAGCTGCGCTGGCCCTGGAAGGCTGCGAAAAGGTGGTGCTGGCGTCCTTTGCCAGCGATGGCGAGGATGGCGACACCGACGCGGCCGGCGCAGTCATCACTGGCTATACGACGATGCGCGCCCGCGAGGCTGGCCTGCAGCCACGCGCCGCGCTGGACAACAACGATAGCTACGGCTTTTTCCACGCCCTCTCCCTGGCCGGCGCTCCCGACCCACTCCTCCAGCCCGGCCCCACCGGCACGAATGTGAACGACCTGGTGCTTGTCCTGCGCTATTAAAAGGTGGCAGTGGGCAGTGGATAGCTGATTACTACCCCCTATCCACTCCCTAGCGCCAGTCAGGCAGGGAGGCGTTCTCGGCCAGGGGGCGCTGGTTGCGGCCGTCGGCGCTGGCGAGCCAGATGGAGCCCCCGTCCTCGTCTGATTCGTAGGCGATTTCGCTGCCGTCCGGGGAAAACACGAACTGGACGCGGAAGTCTACATCTTCGACCAGCTCGACCAGGGCGCCGTCGGCCTGCATCAGGTCCAGAACGTAAAGGGAGTAGCCCTCGTCATCGTCGCCGGTGCGCACGGCGATAGTCTGGCCGTCGGGGGCGAGCAGCCCGCTGGTGCTATCGCGCACGTCGCGGTCCTCGAAGGCGCGGCGGATACCGGGCCGCAGGTTCACGGGTAGTTGGTCCGGCCCGGCGAGGCCATTGGCCGTCACCGTGTAGGCATAGGCGACGCTCCCCCGCGTGATCACCAGGCGGATATTCTCCTCGTGAGGGCGCAGATACCACTCGCGACCCTCTTCACCGCGCTTGGGCTTAAAGGCGTTTGCCGTGACGAAGAAGTGTTCGATATTGTTCTCGTCGTGCACCGCCTCCCAGTTGCTGTCGAAGGTCGTCATGCGGTAGCGGTTGTTACCCTGCCGCTGCGCGGCCAGGAGCACGCTTCCATCCGGCAGGAAGGAGACGAGGCCGCCGGCGCTATCGTCCAGATCGAGGGCGGCGCAGACGGGCTGGCCGCCCCCTGCCGCCGGGGCGCGGCAGATGCCGCCGGCGGCCGTGTCCATGTAGAGGATCTCACTGCCGTCGGGGCTGAAGGTGGCGCCAAAGGCCGGGTCCAGGGACTGGCTGATGAGCGCTGCGTCCCCGCCGTTGGCGTCAGTGGTATAGAGGCTGGTTTCGTCGCGGATAATGGCGACGCGGTCGCCGCCGGGCGCAAAGCCGGCAACCCCTTCACGGTTGCAGGCAATGAGCAGAAACAGGCCGGCGAAGAGCGGGAGCAAGAACATGCGGGTGCGCAGCGTCATATGGGGTTCGCCTCGCTATGGACCGGTCGCCGCGATCGTCGTTCTGAGCAAGAAGTCGGGCGCCTCGCCGCTGCTGCCGTCGCTCAGGTTAGCCTGCCCCTGCAGCGCACCATCCGGGCCAAAGAAGAAGTAGGCGGTCTGGTCGCCGCTGCGGGCCTCGACGACAAGGCGCTGACCGTTTGGCGACCAGTCGGCGTCGGCGATTTCATCCCAGCCGTGATTGATGGCGCCCTGCACCGCCTGGCCGTCAGCGCGCACGATATAGAGGTTTTGCGCGCCGCCCTCGACCACGAGCAGCGCGTAGCGCCCGCCGTCCGCGGCCGTGTAATCGAGCACGGCAGCGTCACTCTTGCCCGTCACCAGCGGCACAGGCGCGCCGCCCGGCCCCTGCAGATAAAGGCTAACGCCCCCGTTTTCTACGACACGGTAGACGAGCAGCCCGCCGCTATGCGCGGCCGGCGCGGTCGGCGTGGTGGTGGCTGTGGCCGTAGGCGCTGGCGTGCGCGTTGCGGTGGCGCTGGGCTCCGGCGTGGCGGTCGGCTCCGGCGTCGGCGTCTCGGTCGCCGTCGCCGTCGGGCTGGGCGTGGGCGTCGGCAGCCGGCCCGGGTCGGGGTCTTCGCTGTCGATAATGCCGTCGCCGTCGGTGTCGGGGTTGGTGGGGCTGCTGCCCGCCTGATGCACCTCGAAGCCATCCGGCCAGCCGTCGCCATCGCTATCAGGGTTGAGCGGGTCCGTGCCCCAGACCAGCTCGTCGCCGTCGCTCAGCCCGTCGTCGTCCGTATCCGGGTTGAGCGGGTCGGTACCGCGTTCAACCTCCTCCCCGTCGGGAATGCCGTCACCGTCGCTATCAGGGTCAAAGGGGTCGGTACCCAGCTCCAGCTCCTGCGCCGTGCTCAGGCCATCGCCATCGGGGTCGGCGGCGGCGGTGGCCGTTAGCAGCGCGGCCTGATCCGGCGTAGGCGACCCGACGCCGAGGAGCGCCGGCCCCCAGGCATAGGCGCCGGCCACACAGAGCAGAATAAGCAGCAGCGCCAGGATGGGCACGGCCCAGCGCGGCAGCCTGGGCGCCACGGCCAGCCGCCCGGCTGCCGAACGCGCTTCGCCGGCGGTCGTTCTGGCCTCGACCGTGAACGGCTGCGTCTGGGGCGACCCGTAGAGCGGGCGACGGCGCGCCGTGACGCGCAGCGGCATCTCCGCCTGGCTGCCGGCGGGAATGGTTATCTCGCGCTGCGGGCTGGAGAAGAGTAGCGCGCCGGCCGGGTCGCGGCCGCTCAGCGTGACGGTCACGGGCGCGTTACCCTGGTTGGCCAGCAGGACGCGGGCAGTGTCGCCGTGCTGCAGCTCAGGCGGGCTTATTTCCAGCAGGAATTGCTCGTAGCCTTCAACCTCCAGGACGCTGCGCACCACGGCGCGCTCGGCGGGCGCCGCCGTGCTTTCCACGACGACCTGAAATGGGTGGCTGCCCGCGCGCGTGTCCGGGCGGCGCGGCGGATGGAAGGTGACGCCCAGGCGCGCGGCGGCGCCCGGCAGAAGCTGGACGGTTTCCTGGGGGATGGTGTACCAGCTGGCGGCGAGGCCGCTCAGGCTGACGCGGAGCTGGTCGACCATCATCCCCTCGTTCAGCAGCTCGACGTTAAGCGCCGTGCGCGTGCCCGGCCGCACGCGCACGCGCGCCGGGTCGATGGCGGCGACGACGGCTCCGGAGCGGCTGCGCGCTTCGGTGGCGCCCAGGGCGGTGCGGCCAACTGCCTCTGTCGCCGGAACGCCAGGAGCGGCGGCGACGGTGCCCGCCGGCTCGCCGGCCTGCCAGCGCAGATAGTAAGCGCCGAGGCGCAGCGTCTGGCCTTCAGCCCAGCTTTCCGGCGTCTGCGGCAGCAGGCGGTTGTCCTCCAGGAAGGTGCCGTTGGTGCTGCCCAGGTCGGTGACGCTCCAACCGCGTTCAGTGCGCTCCAGCCGGGCATGGCGGCGCGAGACGCCGCCTTCGGTCAGCACGACGTCGTTCTCTTCAGAGCGGCCGAGGGTAATGGCTCCGCCGCGCAGCGGGTAAGTAACGGGCGTGGCCTGGCCGGAGGCGACGATGAGCAGGTCGCCGGACGCCGGCCCCACATCCTGGTGCAGGCGGGCCGGCTCGCCGGCCGGGTCAGCCGGCCGCAGCTCGGTCGCCATGCGCACCATAGAGACAGAGGGCGCGAGGCGGGTGGCCGGACTGGCGCCGCTGCCGGCCGCCAGGGCCAGCATCGCCTCCGCCATCTCGCGCCCACTCTGGAAGCGCTGGCCGGGCTCTTTGGCTACCGCTTTCGCTGCCAGCGCAGCTACCGCTTCGGGCAGCTCGGGGTTGGCCTGCCGCGGCGGCATAGGCTGCTCGTGCATATGTTTGCGCACGGCGTCGGTCGGCGTGACGATTTCCAGCGGCAGGCGGCCGGTGGTGAGCTGGTAGAGAATGACGCCGAGCGAGTAGAGGTCGGAGCGCCCGTCGAGCGGCCGCCCCAGCGCCTGTTCCGGCGACATATAGGCGAGGGTGCCCATAAAGCTGCCGGTGCGGGTGTCGAAGCCGCCTTCGCGCAGCTTGGCCAGGCCAAAATCGGTGACGACGGGGCGCAGGGGCAGCCGGCCCGGCCCGGCCGCCTCTTCCAGCGGCTTGATGAGCACGTTGTCGGGCTTGACGTCGCGGTGAATCACGCCCTGGCGATGGGCGTAGCCGAGGGCGTCGGCGACCTGGGCCAGCAGCGGCAGCGTCTCGTCCAGGCGCACCACCTGCTGCCGCTCCTGCAAGCGGCGGATGTAGGCCGCCAGGCTGCCGCCGGCGATGTATTCCATCACCATATACAGCAGGCCGTCGGTCATGCCGAAGTCAAAAATCTTGACGATAGAAGGGTGATCCAGCCGGGCGGCGGCGCGGGCTTCCTGCATGAAGCGCTGCTGGAACTCGTGGCGGTTGCCCAGTGAGCGGTGCAATACCTTGAGGGCGACCGCACGATGCAGGTGCACGTCGTAGGCGCGGTAGACGGCGCCCATGCCGCCGTCGCCTACGCTGGCATCGATGCGATATTGCTCGATGCGCCTGCCCACCAGATCGGTCATGGGACGTTCTCCTTCATAGGTCCATTATCCGCTGAAGGCGCTGTGCGGCAACTAACGAGCGGTTGTGGTGGGGCACGCCCGGGGCGGGCAGGTGGCAGCCGTACGCGCGGGTCAGGTGGCCCGTCTGTCTTGCATTGGGGCCGTTCTCGGGCATAATGTGCACGCGCCGCACGGCGCACAAACGTCAAGTGAGGAGTATCCTTCTGGTGATCAATTTTGGGACTGACGGCTGGCGAGCCGTGATTAGTGAGAGCTTCACGTTCGACAATTTGCGGCTGGTCGCGCAGGCCATTGCCGACTATCTGCGCGCGCAAAATGGCGCCGACCCCAGCATCGTCGTCGGCTTCGATACCCGCTTTCTTTCCGACCGCTATGCCGCTGAGGTGGCGCGGGTGATGGCCGCCAACGGCATCCACACCTGGCTGGCGCGCGCCGACACGCCGACGCCGGCGGTGAGCTACGCCATTGTCAACCGGCGGGCAACAGGCGGCGTCATGATCACGGCCAGCCATAATGCCCCGCGCTACAACGGTATCAAGCTAAAGGCGTCGTTTGGCGGCAGTGTCAGCCCGAGCGAGGCAAAGCGCGTCGAGCAGATACTGGCTGGCAATCTGGCGAACGGCCGCACGCCGCAGCTGATGGCGCTGGAAGACGCTCTGGCGGCAGAGCTGGTGCAGAAGTTCGACCCGTCCTGGGCCTATTACGAGCATCTGAGCACGCTTGTCGACCTCGACTGCATCTCGGGCGCCGAGCTGCGCGTTGTCGCCGATGGCATGTATGGCTCCGGGCGCGGCGTTATCGGCGAGATGCTGGCGCGCGGGCGCAGCCGTGTCTTCAACATTCGCCACGAGATGAACCCCGGCTTTGGCGGTATCCATCCCGAGCCCATCAGCAAACACCTCGGCCTGCTGATGTCTACCATCCAGTCGGGTCACTGGATGGTGGGGCTGGCGACTGACGGCGACGCCGACCGTATTGGCGCCGTAGACGCGCGCGGCGACTTTGTCGATCCCCACCGCATCTTTGCCCTGATTCTGCGCTACCTGATCGAGAAGCGCGGCTGGCAGGGCAAGGTCGTGCGCACCGTCTCTACGACGCGCATGATTGACCGCATCGCCATGCAGCACGGCCTGCCCCTGGTGGAAACGCCGGTCGGCTTCAACCATATCGCCGACCTGATGCTGGCCGGCGGCGTACTCATGGGCGGCGAAGAATCGGGCGGCATGAGCATCATGAACCACATTCCCGAAGGAGACGGCGTGCTGATGGGCCTGCTGCTGCTGGAGGTGATGGCCGAGGCGGGCAAGCCACTGCATGCCCTGGTCGAGGAGCTGCTGGCGAGCTATGGGCCGGCCGAGTACGAGCGCGTCGATATGAAGCTAAAGCGCCCCGTCGCCAAAGCGGAGATGGTGCAGATGATGCTGGGGGAGGCGCCGGACGCCATCGGCGGCGTTCCCGTCGAGGAGATCCAGACAACGGATGGCGTGAAGTATTACCTGAGCGACGGTAGCTGGCTGCTCATCCGTCCCTCGGGCACGGAGCCGGTGCTGCGCGTCTACGCCGAGGCGCCCGACCGCAAGCGGGTCGAAGCGCTGCTCGCTTTCGGCGGGGAGATAGCGCAGAGGGCGTAGAGGGAGCAGGCCTGACCCCTATGCTTGCCGGCCGAACGCCTCGATAATGCGCGCGGTGTGCCGGATGCCCTTCACGAATAGGTCGAGCTCAATATTCTCGTTGGGGGCGTGCACGCGGGAATCGGGGTGGCCGATGCCGGCGGAGACGACCGGCACGCCCAGCACGTCCACAAAGGGATAGAGCGGCCCGCTGCCGCCGATGATGGGGTTGACCACCATCTCTGTGTCGTACACGTCGCGCGCGGCGGCGATAGTGAGCTGCACAAACGGGTCGTCTGGGTCTACCTTCGCCGGCCGCTGCCCGCCAATCAGCCGGACCTGGACATCCTCAAAGCCGTGGCGGTCGAGATGGCGGCGCAGCTTGCTGACCACGTCCTCGGGCGTCTGGTCGGGCACCAGGCGGAAGTCGACTTTGGCCAGGGCCGTGGCCGGCAGCACCGTCTTAGAGCCGGGCCCCTGATAGCCCGACTCCAGGCCGCAGATGGTGCAGGTCGGCTCAAAGACAGCCTGCAGCTTCCAGTCGAGCCCCTCCTGAGCGCCCACGTAGCGCTCCAGGCCGTACATCTCGCGCACGGCGGCCGACTCGTCCGGCGCCCTGTCCAGATATTCCCGGTCGCGCTCGCTGGGCGGGCGCACGTTATCGTAGAAGCCGTCAATGAGGATGCGCTCGTTGTCGTCTTTGAGCGTGTTCAGCGCCCAGACGAGCCGCCAGGCGGCATTGGGGAAGATGGAGCCGGCCAGCCCGCTATGCGCGTCGCGGCTGGCGCTGCGCACCGTCAGCTCTACGTAGCAGATGCCGCGCATGCCCAGCGTCTGCTCCGGGTCGCCGTAGACGTTGACGCTGCCGAACTCCCAGATGCAGGCGTCACTCGCCAGCAGCTCCTGGTTGTCTTCGACAAAGCGCTGCATGCTGGGGCTGCCGACCTCTTCCTCGCCTTCGACGACGAACTTGACCGTGCAGGGCAGCTCGCCAAGTACGTGGCGCACGGCAGCCAGCGCGGCGAGGCGGGTGACAATATGCCCCTTGTCGTCGCTGATGCCGCGCGCGTAGAGACGGCTGCCGCGCCGGGTCAGCTCGAAAGGCGGCGACTCCCACAGCTCCAACGGTTCGGCCGGCTGCACGTCGTAGTGCAGGTACATGAGCAGCGTCCGGTCGCTGCGCCCGGCGCCGCGGCCGAAGACAACCGGATTGCCAGCCGAGGGCACGATGTCCGCTTCCAGCCCCTCCTCACGCAGGATGTCGGCGACGAGGCGGGCGCAATCTTCGATGCCCAACCCCTGCGCCGAAACGCTCGGCTGCGCGCAGAGCCGGGCCAGCACGTCGATATAATGGTCCAGATTCTCGTCAATGTGGCGGTCAATGCGCGCCAGCGTTTCCTTGTCTGCCATAGCCTCTTCTCCTCGTCGGTCGGTTTCTGCCTGGCGCGGGCCAGGGGTTGCCTGAAGTATAAGAAATCGCGGCGCGCGCGCCAGCGTCGGCGCCAGCGTCGGCGACTTCGTCGTTAGGCGGCTGACCGGCGCGCGATGCGGTTGAGCCAGCCCTGGCTCCCGGCTGCATCGCGCCAGGCGGCGACTGGGGCAAAGCCGGCCGCCGCCAGCACGTCGTCGAGCGCCTGCGCCTGCCAGTAGGTGAAGAAGCGCGCCGCCTCCTGGCCGTAGGCGTTGGGCCGCCACTGCTCGCCCTCTCCCTCTTTCAGCGAGAGGTAGAGCAGGCCGCCCGGCTGCAAGACGTGCCAACAGCCGTGCAGCGCTGGCGCAAAATCGGCGCGCGGCAGGTGCAGCAGCGAGGCGCTGGCCCAGATGCCATTGAGACTGCCGCTGGCCAGGGGCAGCCGGCGCAGGTCGCCCTGGACATAAGGGCCGGGATAGCGCTGGCGGCCCAGGCGCAGCATGGCCGGCGAGCGGTCCAGCCCCACAACCTGCAGGCCGCGCTCGCGCAGCAACGCGCCGTCAAAGCCGGGGCCACAGCCGGCGTCCAGCACAAGCGCGCCGGCCGGCAGCAGGCTGCAGAAGAGCGCCAGCGCACGCGCCATGACGCGCCGGTCGCTCCAGAAATCGGCGTAAGCGCCGGCAATCTGGTCGTAGGCAGCCACCGTCAGCGCGACTGTTTCCGCCATCTCAGCCGCCTGCTCCCTGCCCCTTTTGCTGCAGCGACTGGTCTATCTCCACCAGGGTGCGCCCGTCGACGAGCGTGATCGGCTTGCCCTGCGCCCACTCCCGCGCCGCTGCCGAGATATCGGCGGTGGTCACGAGAAAGGCGTGGTAGGCCAGCTCGTGAAGGAGGGTGCCATACAGCTCGCGCACCGTCTCGGCCCCCACCGTGCGCTGGTAGCGCTTGCACTGCACAATGGCCCGGCGACCGGTGCGCCGGTCCTGCAGCTCCAGGTCTACACCGTGGTCGCCGCTGCCGCCGCGCATGACGACGTAGTAACCCTTGCGCTGAAAAAGGCCCGCCACGTACTGCTCGAACTGCGCCGGGGTGAGTTCATAGAGCGAGGCGCGAACGGCCGCGGCGCGGGCCGGCGGGCGGGCGCCGACGCGCACCCGCCGCCAGCGGCGCAGCGCCAGCCCGGCCCAGATGAAGGCGATGGTGAAGGCGCCGGCCGTTTCAACCAGGAGCAGAAGCTCACGCAGCCGCTCGGGCAGCGCCGCCAGCCAGACCGGTTGCCAGAGCCAACGGTAGGCCAGCCAGCTAAGCAGGGCAATGGTCAGGCAGCCGATCAGCAGCAGCCCGCTGAGATAGGCGCGCCGGCTCGGCTGCGACGCGCCCCTGCCCCTGCGCGCGAGACGCGGCTGCAGCGGCGAGGCCGACTGGAGTAATCGTTGCCGCAATTCGGTTGAGGTCATCAGGATCGTCACCGTGGGCGCTGGCCGGGCCGAGGCCGGCCGGAAGCCGGCTGAGAGCTAATACCTGGGATTGTAGAGCAAATGTGCTAACGGCGTCAACCAGATGCGGCGCGACGCCGGGCGGGCTTTCTTCCCGCCAGGGATACAGGTATAATCGGGGGCTGAAACTGCAGCTGCGCAAGAGACGAAGAGGAAGCCGAATGGACGAACAGAAAATCCGTGTGCTGATTGCCAAGCCGGGCCTTGACGGCCACGACCGCGGCGCCAAAGTGATTGCCCGCGGCCTGCGTGACGCCGGAATGGAAGTAATCTACACCGGCCTGCGGCAGACGCCGGAAATGGTCGTGGAAGCCGCGCTGCAGGAGGATGTGGATGTCATCGGCCTGAGCATTCTCTCCGGCGCGCACACGGCACTCGTGCCGCGCATCTTCGCGCTGCTGCAGGAGAACGAGATGGGCGACCTGCCCGTATTCCTGGGTGGCATTATTCCCAACGACGACGTGGAGCCGATGAAGGCCAGCGGCGTCGCCGAGATTTTTGGGCCGGGCACGAGTATGGAGCGCATTGTGGCCGCCATTCAGGAGGCGGTGGCGCGCCGGGGGCAGGCGACTGGTGGCTGACCTTGCCGGCGCGCTGCTTGCCGGCAGCCGCCGCGCCCTCGCGCAGGCGATCACACGCGTCGAGCGCGGCGATAGCCGGGCCCAGGAGCTAATTGCCGCCCTCTATCCCCATACGGGCCGGGCGCACGTCGTCGGCGTCACCGGGCCGCCGGGTTCCGGCAAAAGCACGCTGGTCAACGAGCTGGCCAAAGCCTTCCGCCGCCGGGAGCGGCTGGTGGGCATCGTCGCCGTCGATCCCAGTAGCCCGTTCAGCGGCGGCGCGCTGCTGGGCGATCGGATTCGCATGCGTGACCTGAGCGGCGACCCCGGCATCTTTATCCGCAGCATGGCCTCGCGCGGCAGCCTGGGCGGGCTGGCGCGCGCGACCGCCGCCGCCGTCCGGCTGCTCGACGCCGCCGGCTTTGAGGTGGTGCTGGTAGAAACGGTTGGCGCCGGCCAGGCTGAGGTCGATATTGCCAGCATGGCCCACACGACCCTGGTCGTCGAGGCGCCGGGCATGGGTGACGAAATCCAGTCGATTAAGGCGGGCATCCTGGAGATTGCCGACGTGCTGCTGGTTAACAAGGCCGATAAGCCGGGCGCCAGCAATACGGTGAAAGCGCTGCGCATGATGCTGCACATGGGTCAGGGCATGACGCCGCGCCACCACGGGCAGCCGGTCGAGCCGGCAGCCGGCAGCGCTCCCCCTGCCGCGGCCGCGGACGGCTGGGAAGTGAAGGTCTACGAGACTGTCGCCACGAGCGGCGAGGGTATTGACGAGGCGGCAGAGGCGATCAGCAGCCACCACGATTACTTGCGGGCCAGCGGTGCGTGGGCCGAGCGGGAGAAGGAGCGCAGCCGGCAGGAGATGGCCCACCTGCTGCAGGCGCGCCTGCTGGAGCGGCTGGAGGCGCAGGTGCCGACCGGGGAGCGCGAGCGACTGGTCGCCGCCGTGGCCGCGCGCGAACTGGACCCTTACACGGCTGTAGACCGGCTATTTGAGCGCATCACAGCCGTGGGCGCAGGCGGGAACGGGGCGCAGGGAGAGCAAGGGTTGTGAGGTTTGCGGCGAGTGGAGAAGGAAGAGAGCAATGACTATCTATGGCTTCGGGGACATCAAACTCTATGCAGGCTCAGGTTGTCCGGAGCTGGCCCAGCGCATCGCCGACTATATCAACGTGCCCCTCAGCGAGTGGGACATCATCGACTTTCCCAATGAAAATGTCTGGGTGAAGCTGCAGGGCAGCGTGCGCGGGCAGGACGTTTTCCTGATCCAGAGCCATGCCCGGCCGGTGCATCGCAACATCATGGAGATGCTGATTGCCATCGACACCCTGAAGCGGGACTCGGCCGGCCGCATCACCATTGTCGTCCCTTACCTGTCCTATTCGCAAAGCGACCAGAAGACGCAGCCGCGCACGCCGATTACGGCCCGGCTGCTGGCCGACATGATAGAGGTCGCCGGGACCGATCGCTGGATGACGCTCGACTTACACGCCGGGCAGATTCAGGGTTTCTATAAGATTCCGGGCGACGTGCTCACCGCTCGCTATCTCATCGGCAACTATTTCAAGAAGAAAGAGCTGGGGAATTCGGTGATCGTCACCCCGGACCTGGGCTACGCCAAAGGCGGGCGCAAGTACGCCGACGAGCTGGGGCTACCGCTGGCCTTTGTGGAAAAGCGCCGCCTCGGCTCCGACCTGCGCCGAGAAGCGCTGACCCTGATCGGCCACGTCGCCGACCGCAACGTCATTATCGTCGACGACCTGGTCGATACGGCCGGCTCAATTCAGCAGGCGGTGGAGACGGTCAAGAAGCATGGCGCCCGCGATGTTTACGTCGCCTTCACCCATCCCGTCCTCTCTGACCCGGCGATCGAACGGCTGGCCTCGCTGCCTATCAAGGAGATTATCACCACCGACACGCTGCCGATTCCGCCGGAAAAGATGCTGCCCAACATTACTGTGCTCACCGTGGCCGAGCTGTTGGGCGAGGTCATCCTGCGCTCGCATGAGGGGCGCAGCGTCGGCGAGCTGTTTAATGAGTAGGTGAGCAGCCGGCCGCTCTTGCGCCTTTCTTATTGCCGATTGGCGGCCGATCACGTAATCTCAAGAGATTAGATGTGGCGCCACGCATCGTGCAGAAACAGGTAATGACTCTAACAGACAATGGCTTCGCGCATTCGTCCGGCGCCGGGCCGGCGGAGGCCGTTGCCTGATCGTGATATCCTATGTTTAAGAAGATTTTTCAGAAAGTAGTCGGCGATCCCAACCAGAAGGTTCTCGATAGCCTGCAGCCGATTGTCGACGAAGTAAACGAACTCGAAGCGCGTTTTGAGCCGATGAGCGACGAGGCGCTGCGCGATTTCTCGCAGCGGCTGCGCGAGCGGCACCAGCAGGGCGAGAGCCTCTCGGACCTGCTGCCGGAGGCGTTTGCGCTGGTGCGCGAGACCTCGCGGCGCACCACCGGGCTGCGCCATTACGACGTGCAGATCATGGGCGGCAGCCTGCTCCACCGCGGCGAGGTGGTGGAGATGCGCACCGGCGAAGGTAAGACGCTGGTCGCCACCCTACCCCTCTATCTCAATGCGCTCGCCGGGCGCGGCGTCCATCTGGTGACGGTGAACGACTACCTGGCCCGCCGCGACGGCGGCTGGATGGGCAAGATATTCTACGCGCTGGGCTTTACGGTGGGCTGCATTGGCCCGCAGCAGTTCTCGGCCATCTTTGACCCCGATTATGTCAACCCCGGCGCGGAGTTGGAAGACGAGCGGCTGGTTCACTGGCGCCCTGTCGAGCGCAAGGAGGCCTATCGGGCCGACATCACCTACGGCACGAGCAGCGAGTTTGGCTTCGACTATTTGCGCGACAATATGGCCGTGCGCCCGGACGACCTGGTGCAGCGAGAGCTCTACTACGCGATCATCGACGAAGTGGACAACGTCCTTATCGACGAGGCGCGCACGCCGCTGATCATCTCCGGCCCGGCCGGGGAGTCAGGCAAGGATTACGCCCGCTTTGCGCAGTACGTGCGCGGGCTGCGCCCGAATACGGCTGGCGAGGACGATGAGCCCAACGGCCATTATGATATTGACGAGAAGAGCCGCAGCATCAGCCTGACCGAGCTGGGCATCAACGAGATTGAGCAGCGCGTGCCGGAGGTTGACGCCGACGCCGGCGATAGCCTCTACGACCCGCGCTTCTTCCACCTGACCTACTATCTGGACAACGCGCTGCGCGCCCAATATCTGTTCCACCGCGACAAGCAGTACGTGGTCCAGGAGGGGCAGGTGATCATCGTGGATGACTTCACCGGCCGGCTCATGCCCGGCCGGCGTTACTCGGATGGCCTGCACGAGGCGATTGAGGCCAAAGAGGGCGTGCAGATCAAGCGGGAGACGGTGACGGTTGCCACCATTACACTGCAGAACTACTTCCGGCTGTACGAGAAGCTGGCCGGCATGACCGGTACGGCGCTCACCGACTCGGAGGAGTTCGGCGAGATTTACGACCTGGACGTGACGCCCCTGCCCACGCACGTCGAATATATTGTGGACAACCGCAAGATGGCGCTGGAAGAACGGCGGGAGAAGGTAGACGGCACGGAGCGAATCTACTACAGCCCGCCGGAGGAGCCCGCGAAGCCTATCTTCTTCAAACGCGTCGATTATCCGGATCAGGTCTACAAGAACGAGTCGTCCAAAGACACGGCAATCATCTCTGAGATCCGGGCCGTACAGGAGCAGGGCCGTCCGATACTGGTCGGCACCACCTCTGTCGAGCATTCGGAGCTGATCCATCGTCTCTTGCAGAAGGAAGGCATTCCGCACAAGGTGCTGAACGCCAAGCAGCACGACTCCGAAGCGCTCATCGTCGCCCAGGCGGGCCGGCGCGGCGCGGTGACCATCTCGACCAATATGGCCGGCCGTGGCACCGACATCATCCTCGGCGGCAACCCGGAGGGGATGGCAGCCGAGATGCTGGAAAACGAGATGTTCGACCGCAATCTGCTGGCCCAGCTGGCGAGCAAGCTGCTTTCCGAGGGCGAGCAGGCGGCGCGTGATTACGCCGCCAGGCAATCGCGGCTCACCGTCGATCTGGTCGATAGCCTGCAGCAGGTGAAGGAAAGGTTCGACGCCGCCCTGGCCGAGAGCGAGGATATCCAGATCGTCGGCTACGTGGCGCGCGTGCTGCAAAAGGAGCATGGGCTCGACTACAATGACGTGATTCGCGTGCTGCGGCGGGTACGCGACCATCGCTTTGCCGACGCCCGCCAGCTTGTGGAGGAGCTGGGCAGCGACGTGGCCCTGGTCGAAGAGGGCTATCGCCTGCTGCGCCTGTACGCGCGCTACCAGCAGGCCCAGAGCGAGCCGCGGCGCGTGGCCGACTTCCTGGCTGAGCAGGTCTTTGAGCACAATTATAATGGGCGCGCAGCGCTGATCCGCGCCGTGCTGCACGGCCAGCTTGACGAGGCAAAGAAGATTGTCGCCAGCGTGCCCGGCCTGGAGCCTGTCTGGATAGAGCGGATTCAGGCGGTACGCGAGCAGGCAGAGCGGGAACGGCGCGAGGTCTGGGAGCTGGGTGGCCTGCACGTCATCGGCTCCGAGCGGCACGAATCGCGGCGCATTGACAACCAGCTACGCGGCCGCGCGGCGCGCCAGGGCGACCCCGGTTCCTCGCGCTTCTTCCTCTCGGCCGAGGATGAGCTGATGCGCCGCTTTGGCGGCGAGCGCCTGCGCAGCCTGATGTCCAGCAATGTGTTCCCGGAAGATCTGCCGATCCAGAACAGCATGCTCGACCGACTCATCGAAGGCGCCCAGGAGCGCATCGAAGGCTTTAACTTCGACATGCGCAAGAACGTGGTCGAGTATGACGACGTAATGAGCAAGCAGCGGCAGGCCATCTACAACGAGCGCCGGGCCATTCTCATGGGCGAGGCTGTCGACCTGGACGAGAAGATCAGCGACGCCTTTGCCGGCACTATCGGCGAGCTGGTGCACAACTATCTCGAGGATTATCCCGGCTACATGCGCGGCGAAATTGAGCGGACGATCGCCGACTACAGCACCGACGCCACCGATATGGTAAACGTCAACGCAGTGGTCAACCGGCTGCGCGGTCTGCTGCCGGCGGTCGTCGAGATGGACCGGACCGAGCTGGCCGGCCTCTCGCCGCGGGCGCTGACCGACCGGCTGATGCGGCTGGTACACGAGAACGTGGCCGAAGGGCTGCACCTGACGCAGCTGCTGCGGGCGATGGGCCGCTTCATCCCCCTGCTGCCGGCGGTTCCCAACCTCGGCGGCCGGCTCAGCGTCATGCGTTCCGGCCAGCTACAGATGCGCCAGAACATGCAGCGCGATTTTGTGGCCGAGGTCGAAGCGCTCTTCACCAGCTTCCTGGCCCCTCATCTCCCCGTGGAGGAGCGAGACGGCATCTGGGAGCAGACCCGCGCAGCGCTGGAAGCAGCTTTTACTGGCTTTCCTATTTCCGGCCAATCGGCCGCGGCGCTGAAGGGCCAGCAGCTGCGCTTCCGCCGCCAGGTGGACGACATTCTCGGCCAGCTCCTGCTCGACAGCCTGGCGGCGCTGGAGCCGGCGGAGTTTGCCGAAGCCCTGCAGGCGCACGTGGCCCAGCAGCAGGAGCAGTGGCGGCAGCAGATTGGCGAGGATGAGTACCACAATTACCAGCGGCTGCTGCTGCTGAGCGCCATCGACCGTGAATGGCGCGATTACCTGACGGCGATGGACGACCTGCGCCGCGAAGTGGGGCTGGAAGCAATTGCCCAGCGCGACCCGAAGGTCGAATACAAACGCCGCTCCTACCAGATGTTCGCCGACATGCGCGGCAACATTGATGAGCTGGTGGTCGATCGCTTCTTCCGCGAGCTGGCGCAGCATCAGGATTTCATTAGCCAACAGGAAGCGACTGTCGCCTACAAGGAGCAGATGTCCCAGGCGGGCTACCAGATGGTCGAGCGCGACAGGGGGCGCGGCGCCGAGCTGCGGCGCGACATGCCCAAGGTCGGCCGCAACGATCCCTGCCCCTGTGGGAGCGGCAAGAAGTACAAGCATTGCCATATGCGGCAGGAAGCGAAAGCGGGCAACCGGGCCGGCTAGCGGGCCGAGGTAGCTGAGGCGAAAAGGTTCTCGATGGCAACGGCGGCTAAGGACAATTCGTTACTGGGGCTGAATGCCTTCCTGCAGGCCGCGGCGGCGGCCACGTCGCCGGCCGCCCTGGCGGAGCTGGCCGGCCAGTTCTTACGGGAGTCCCTGGGCGATGTCCAGGTGGAAGCGGCGGACGTTGCGGGCGCGGCTGGCCTGCCCCACCTGCTGCTGCCCGGCGGCGAGACGGCACTGACCATCCGGCGCGAGACGCCGCTGACAGCCGAGGAAGAGGCGCTCGTGGCCCTGGCTGGCCGCCTGCTGCAGGCGGCGCCGCCCCCGCCCCCGGCCGCCCCCGCTCCGCCGCCGCGCCAGGAAGCGCTGGCCCTGCTCAAAACCGTAGGCGAAAAGGCGCCGGTCGCCAGTGACCTGGAAGCCATTTATGAGCTGGTGGCAGCTGCCTTCCCAGCGGCCTTTCCCGGCGTCCATGCCCATCTGCTCTTCTGGCAGCCGGCCAGCCAGGCCTGGCGCACAGCCGCCTCCTTTGGCCGGCCCCTGGGCGACTTCCAGCCGGCCGTGGCCGATACGTTCCGCCCGGCCGAGGAAACGCAGCTCGCCGGGCCGGACGCTGCGCCAAGCTGCGCGCTGATCCCGCTGCGGGCGGCGGGGGTTGACGCGGCGCTGCTCGTGGCCGGCGCGCCGCCGGAGCGGCTATTCCCGGCCGACGATCTCCCCTATCTGGAGCTGCTGGCCGTTTCGCTGGCGATGGCTATCCGCGCGACGACGCTGGTGGAAGAGGCGTGGCAGCGGATGGCGCGCCTGGAGATGATTTACGGCGTCACCGATTCGGCGCGCGCGCTCAAGCCACTGCGGGATACCCTGGCCGAAATCCACAGACAGATCGCGCGCGCGTTCAATGTGCCCGCTTTTTATATCGCCCTCCACGATGAGAAGCGGGAAATGCTCGACTTCCCTTACGTGGTCGATAGCGGCCAGACACTGGAGCTAGACTCCATCTCCGTCCACGACGAAGAAAGTCTTGCCGCCTGGGTGGTGCGCAGTGACAGCGATTTTATTAGCGATGACTGGCAGAATGACCCGCGCCGGCCGGTGCGCGGCTACGAAGATCTGACCGTTTTGCCCCGCTCGGTCCTCTGTTTTCGCCTGCGCGCCGGCCGCCACGTCGTCGGCGTCTTTTCCGTGCAGAGCGATCAGCCGCACGCCTTTGACGAAGAAGCGCGCGCGGTGCTGGCCTCGATTGCCGATCAGGTGGCGGTCATCGTGCGCAACGCCCAGCTCTATTCGACCACGCGCGAGCTGGTCGAATCGCTGGCGCGCGAATATCTGACGGCCTCGACGCTGCGCCAGAATGCGGCAACGATTGGCACGAGCCTCGACCGCGACGTCATCCTGGCACAGCTGCTGCGCTCACTGCAGGAGACCGTTCCTTATGACGTGGCCGCGGCGGGCATCGTGGACGAGCGCCGCTTGCTCCTGTTTGCCGAGGAAGGGTTGGGCGATGACGAGCGCGCCGCCGCCGAGCTGCGCCTGCTGCTGGAAGAAAGCCCGCTCATGGCCGAGGTGATTGCCCAGCGCGAGCCGCGCTTTCTGGGCGATGTCGGCGGCGATCCGCGCTGGTCGTGGACGCCGCCCGCGGGCCCGTTGCCCTCCTGGCTGGGCGTGCCGCTGCTGGCAGGCGAAAGCCTGGTGGGCGTGCTGGCGCTGCAGTCCGCCGAGCCGGATGCCTACGGCGAGCGCGAAGCCTGGGTGGCGACGACGCTGGCCAGCCACGCCGCCCTGGCGATTCAAAACGCCCGGCTGCACGAGGCTATCCAGCAACAGCTTGCCGAGCTGACGACCCTCTATGAAGCGAGCGCAACCATCGCCGCCAACCTGGAGCAGGAGACGGTGCTACGCACAGTGGTCGAGCAGATGCTGGGCGCGATTTCCGCCGAGACCTGCACCATTCTCGTCTGGAACGAGAGCCAGCAGGCGCTGCGCATTGCCGCCCACCAGCAGCGTGCCGGCGATGGGCCGCGCGCCGGGTTGACGCTGATCGAGCATCTGGAGCATCATCCGGTGATTGCCCGCGTGCTCGCCGCGCAGCAGCCGCGCGCCCTGTCGGCCGAGAACGCGGCAGTGGAGGAGGAGCAGGCGCTGCTGGCGGCCGCCCGCCTCTCGTCATTGCTGCTCATTCCGCTGGTGCAGCGCGGCGAGGCGCTGGGTCTGCTGACGCTGGGCAAGACGGGCGCACTGGCCGAGTTTCGCCCCGGCGAAATCCGGCTGGCGCGGAACCTGGCGGGCCAGGCAGCGGTCGCCGTCGAACATGCCCGGCTTTACACGCAGGCGCGACGGCGCGTGGGCGAGCTGGGCGCGTTCCACCAGTTCGTGCTGCAGCTCAACACGCCCCTGGAGCTGGAAGAGGTGCTGGACAACATCACCAGCACGGCGCTGCGGCTGATTGAGGCTGACAGCCTGCACATCCACCTCTACGACGCGGACAAGCAGAGCTTTACCTTCCGCTCCGCGCTGTGGCGTCATGGCCCGCCGGCGGCGGCGAGCCAGCTCGACCGCGACAGCCTGCTGGCCCGCCTCGTGCAGGAGGGCCGGCCTGTCATCTACGAGGACGCTGCCGGCAGCAATGCGCTGACCGGCAGCGACCCGCGCGCGGCGGGCATCGCGGCGCTGGCCGGCTACCCGCTGCGCTACAGCGGCCGGGTCATCGGCGCGCTCATCGCCGGCTTTGCCGAGCCGCATCTCTTCACCCAGGATGAGCTGCTGCTGCTGAATCTGTTAGCCGACCAGGCGGCCGTAGCCGTGGAAAACACGCGCGTCTTTAACGACGCGCAGCAGCGGCTGCGCAGCATGTCGGCGCTGGTGGAGATGGCTCAGCAGGTCACCGGCAACCTGCGCCTGGAGATGGTGACCGCGACCACCGTCGAGCGGCTGCAGGAGCTTCTGGCGGCGCGCGCCAGCACCATTGCCCTGCTCTCTGACGACGGCAGTGAGCTGGTGGTGGTCGCTGCGGCCGGCGTCAAGCCGCAATATCGCCACGTGCGCATTAAGCTGGGCGAAGGGGTGTCGGGCCGGGCCATCAAAGAGATGCGCACCATCTACGTGCGCGACAGCCACGCCGAGTCGGATTTCCTCTTTTTCGACCAGGTGCTGCGCTCACTGCTCGTCGTGCCCCTGGTGGCGCGCAACCGGGTCGTCGGCACGCTGACGGTCGATAGCGACCGGCCGCACGCCTTCAGCGACTCGGACATCCAGCTCATGACCATTGCCGCCGCCCAGGTCAGCGTGGCGATTGCCAACGCCCGCCTCTTTGAGCAGCTGGAGCTGCGCGCCGCCGAGCTGGCGGAGGCCTACGAGGAGCTGAAAGAGAGCGACCGGCTCAAAGACGAGCTGGTGCAGAATGTGTCGCACGAGCTGCGCACGCCACTCACCTTTATTCGCGGCTACGTCGATCTGCTGCTAGATGGGGAGATGGGACCGTTGGAGCCGGAGCAGGAATCGGCGCTGCAAATCGTGTCGCAGAAGACGGGCGAAGTGACGCGCCTGGTCGAAGATATCATGGCGCTGCAGCGCATCCGGCCCGACAACCTGCTCATCGAGGAGTTTTCGCTGCGCGACCTGCTGCTGGAGGCGGTGGAATGCCACCGCATGACGGCGCGCAACCACGGGCTGGACCTGACGCTGGAGGCGCCGGAGGGGACGGCGCTCATTGCCGGCGACCGTGGGCGGCTGACGCAGGTGCTGGATAACCTGATCAGCAATGCGATGAAGTTCAGCCCGGATGGCGGCGTTATCCGGCTGCAGCTACAAAAGGGCGACGAGGATCTGCTGGTGACCGTGGCCGACGAGGGTATCGGCCTGCCGCCCGACAAGCTGAGCCGTATCTTTGAGCGTTTTTACCAGATTGACGGCTCGTCGAAGCGGCGCTTTGGCGGCGCGGGCATTGGCCTGGCTATCGTCAAGCGCATCATCGACGCCCACCAGGGCGACATCTGGGTGGAGAGCGAGATTAACCGCGGCAGCCGCTTTACCTTCCGGCTACCGCGCCACGCCCACTTCCCGGCTCAAGAAGAAGCCGGTACATGAACGTCTATCTCAATCAGGTGATGGCGCTGGCGAACGACTGAAGTCGTTACTACGAAGACACCGCTGGTAGTAGCGACTTGAGTCGCTTCGGCGTTACGGCGGCTTGGTGCTGAGTTATTTAGTAATGCTCCATAGTCGTTACTACGAAGCCGCCGCTGGTAGTAGCGACTTCAGTCGCTTCGGCGAACGCAACGGAGGCTAGCGCGATTCCCATTCGGCCAGCGCCTGGCGCAGAATGAGGCGCACGGTCGCATCTTCTATGTCGCGCGGGTGTTCATAGATGCGGTTATCTACCCGGATCCGCAATGGACCGTCCGGCGGCTGCTCCAGGTGGATGCTGCGCCCGGCCAGCGACGGCTCGGCGGCAAGGCGCCGCTGGAGGATGCGGTCGATGTCGGCGACCAGGTTAATGGACGAACCCTCCGCCTCCAGCATGTCGAGCTGGCGCGACAGATCGGCGGCTGTCTGCGCGCCGGGCAGCGTTCCTTTGTCCTTGTCCTTGCTCACCGTCGCTTTGAGCTCTCGCTCCAGCGAGCTGAGAAATGCTTCTTGCTCGGCGGTCAGCGGCGCGTCGGCCGGGCGGGCGGGCGTGGCGCCCTCCAGCGGCGGCGCCACCCCGGCTTCTGATAGCTGGTTGTAGCCGCCGGCAAAGACGATCAGCTCGCCGATGGCCGCCAGCAGGCGCTGTCGCAGCGCCGGGTCCTGCACCTCGCTCAGGGAGCTGAGGCGCACGCCGCCGGCGCTGACCAGCAGCTTGCCCAAGGGCGGCGTCCGCAAAACACGCATTACTTCTATCTCATCGCGCATTCTGACCCCTCACTTCTAACGGTTGGCAGATAGGGCAAAAGTGTGTGCTGCGCCCGCCGAGCACAATCCGCTCGATGGGCGCACCGCACTCGTAACAGGCGGCGCCGGTCCGCTGGAAAACGGCCACGACGTCTTGCATCTCCCCCCGGCTGCCGTCGGGCTTGACATAACGGTCGATACTGGCCCCTTCGCGCTCGATGCCCATCTTTAGCACTTTGCGCAGCGCGGCGTGCAGCGCCGCCGCCTCCGCAGCGTTCAGCGAATCGGCCGTCCGCTGCGGGTGCAGCCGGGCATAGTAGAGCGCTTCGTCGGCGTAGATGTTGCCCACCCCGGCGATAAAGGTCTGGTCGAGCAGCAACGGCTTGAGCTGGCGCGTGCGCCCGGCCAGCCGCTCGCGTAGGGCTGCCGCCGTAAACGAGTCGGCCAGCGGCTCTGGCCCCAGCTTGCCCAGCACCTCGCCGGCGTCGCGCAGCAAATGGACGGTGCCGAACTTGCGCGTATCGCGGAAGCGCAGCTCGCGCCCATCGTCCAGAAGGAAGACGGTGTGCGTGTGCTCATCCTGCGGCTCGTGGTGCGCGACGACAGACAGGTGCCCGGTCATGCGCAGGTGGATGAGCAGCGTCTGCCCATCGCCGAGGCGAAAGACGAGGAATTTGCCGCGGCGGTCAATGGCCTCAATGCGTCGCCCGGCAAGGCGCTCCTGCAGCTCGGCCACGCTGGGCCGGACGACGTGGCGCGGCCACGTACAGCGCACCCCCATCAGGGTGCGCCCCACAAGCGGCCCGCGCAGGGCCCGTACCGTCGTCTCGACTTCTGGCAGCTCAGGCATGGTTTGCCAGCAGCGGCTCGTCCAGAATGGTAAAGACGCCGCTATCGTAAAACAGCTCGCCGTCCACCCAGATACGACCACCGTCGCGCATGTCGCAGATCATATCCCAGTGTACGGCCGACTCATTCTTGCTTCCTGTCTGCGGGTAACCGGCGCCGACGGCCATATGAATGGTGCCGCCGATCTTTTCGTCAAAGAGGATTGACTTGGTGAAGCGGTCGATGCCATCGTTGGTGCCGATGGCAAACTCGCCCAGATAGCGCGCGCCGGCATCGGTATCAAGCACGGCCTGGAGGAAGGATTCGTTCTTCTCAGCGCGGGCCTCGACCACTTTACCTTCCGCAAAGCGCAGCTCAATTCCCTCCACTTCCCGCCCGCTGTAAATCGCGGGATAGCTGAAGCGCACCCAGCCATCGACAGAATTCTCTACCGGCCCGGTAAAGATCTCGCCGCTGGGCATATTGTTGCGGCCGGCGGAGTTGACGAAGGTGCGCCCGGCGATGGAGAGGCTCAGGGCGGCGTTCGGCCCCTCGACGCGGACCTCGCGCCGGCCCGCCAGCCAATCGACCAGCTTCTGCTGGCTGGCCGCCAGCGCGCGCCAGCGGGCAGCCGGATCCGGCTGGTCTACGAAGCAGGCGCGGTAGACGAAATCCTCATAATCGCTTAGCGACATGTCCGCTTCCTGCGCCTGGGCCGCCGTGGGGAAGAGGGTGCCGACCCAGCGCATCTCGCCCGCCGCCGCCCGCCCCATCACGGCCTGCCGCAGGGGGTGGGCGCCCATAGTACGCCACTGCTCACGCCGGGGATCAATCGCGCTCAACGCCCGCGTGTTTGTCGCTCCGCGCAAGCCGATGAGCGCTTCGTACTGCTCATAGGCCCGGAGCAGCGGCTCGTGGAGGTAGCCGATCTGCTCCTTACTGCCCTCCTTCAGCAGGATTTCCTCAAACTGCTCGTCGGTCCAGATGAGGAGAGGCTGCCCACCGGCAAGCAGGATCTCACGATAGGTCTCGGCCGCCAGGGGCCGGGCGCTGAGCGCACTGTTGACGATAACCCGGTCACCCGGTTTGACGTCGATGCAGTAGCTCACGAGGAGCCGGGCTAATTCTTGAACGCGGGGGTCGGGCATACGCTTATCATCCTCTGCTAAAGACAGTTATTATAGCGGTAAACGGCGATTGTGCAGTCAGGCGGCGTCGGGTAAGATGGACTGCATGTACCCGGAAGACCGCGTTCTCGTCGCCTATATGCCGGAGCCAGCCGACTTCCAGATTGCCATGGCGGAGCGCTGGTACCGCATTCCGCAGACGACGGCGCCGAAAGGGCTGCATGCAGAATACTTCGCCTTCTACTTTGGACGCAACTTTGGCGAGGAGAAGTGGGCCATCCACTATTATGCGCGGCGGCTGGGCCACGAGCTGGCGACGCGCCGCATGCTCTTTCCAGAGCAGGGCGACCACCCACGGGCCGACGACTATTATTACAAGGTGCAGCTAGGGGAGCTGTACAGGCTGGAGACGCCTATCGTCAGCCTGCGCTGGCGGCGCATTACCTTTATCCACACCACCTGGGACCGCTTTCAGGACGCGACGGAGATCAACGATCTCTTTATCGACGGGGGCGAATACGTGGACCGGCTCTACATGACGCTCAAAGAGACCGGCCTGCGCCCGGAGCGCAACTACCTGGTGCGCGAGGGGAGCCGCGAATACGAGGCGCCGCTGGCCGTGCCCTGCCAGCAGGGCGAGGTGACGGTCACCGCCGACGAGCTGCCGACGAGCGAGGCGGAAATGACCAACCTGCTGTCGCAGATCAAGCGTGAGGTGATCGAGCGCGGCGGCATCTGTTAGCCGTTACGGCGGGGATAGACCAGCAGCAGATATTCCAGCGCCAGGCGCGTGTTGGCGTTATGCTCCAGCTGCCACAGGGCGCGCTGCGTCTGCTGCAGGGCGCGCAGGATGGCCGGCCGTTCCCAGCGGCGCGACAGGGCCAGCAGATCGTCTTCGGCGTCGACATTGGTGATGGGCGCCGTCTCCGCCGCCGGGCCGTCGCCGCGCCCCCAGGCCAGCAGCGCCAGGTCGCGCCACCAGCTGAGCCAGGTGCGCAAGAGAGCGGGAAGGCTTTCCGGCTTGCGCGCCAGCTTCTCGGCCAGGTCAAAGCGCTCGACGCGGCTGCCGTGCAGCGCTTCCTGTAGCTGGTCTAGCTGCTCGCCGCGCTCGGCCAGCAGGCGCTCTTCACCCAAGGCCTGAATGGCCCAGCCCAGCCGGCCGTCGGCCAGATGGGCCAGCAGCCGGGCCTGAGCGACCGGCAGACGCCAGCGGCTCTCCAGGGCGCCGGCAATCTGGCTGGCGGGCAGCGGCCGCAGGGAGATGACGCGGCAGCGGCTGGCGATGGTCGGCAGCACCGCGTCGGCGTCACGCGCGGTGAGGAGCAGCATGACGCCGGCGGGCGGCTCCTCCAGGGTCTTGAGGAAGGCATTGGCCGCACCGATGGTCGCGCTGTCAAATTCGGTCAGCAGGGCCACCTTGTAACGCGCCTCGTAGGAAGCCAGGCTGAGCCCCTGCTGCAGGGCGCGGATTTGCTCGATTTTCAGCGTCTGGGTACCTCGGCTGCTTTCCTCCGGCGCTACCAGGCGCACGTCGGGGTGGCGGCCGGCGGCGATGAGGCGGCAGTTGCGGCACTGGCCGCAGGGGCGGTCTACCGGGGCGGCGTCGCAGTTAAGCGCCTGGGCAAAGTGCAGCGCCAGCGTCGTTTTGCCCACGTGCCGCGGCCCGGTAAAGAGATAGGCATGGCCCACCCGGCCATTGGTAATGGCGTCGCGCAACAGGCTGACCGCCCATTCATGGCCCACGATTTCGTCCCATGCCGTTTCCATACGCTGATTGTAGCCGCTGGCCGGACAAGGGCAATGCGCAAATGCTGCTATAATAGGGCGCCATGGACAGGCCACTCATCGTACGCGGCATTGAACTCAAGGTGGACGACGTCGTCGCCGTAGCCCGCGGGCGCCCGGTTGCGCTCGACGAGGCCGTGCTGCCCGCCCTGGAGCGCTCGCGCCGGGCGGTCGAGCAGCTCGTCGCCGAAGGCGCCATTGCCTACGGCATCACCACCGGCTTCGGCCATTTCAAAGATAGGATTATCTCCCCTGACCAGACGCGCCTGCTGCAGCTCAACCTGGTGCGCAGCCACGCCGTCGGCGTCGGCCCGCCGCTGCCGCCGGAGGTCGTGCGCGCCATGCTGTTGGTGCGCGCCAACACGCTGGCCCAGGGCTACTCCGGCGTGCGGCCGGTTGTCGTCCGGCGGCTGCTGGATATGCTCAACCAGGGCGTCCATCCCGTGGTGCCGGCGCAGGGCTCGCTTGGCGCCAGCGGCGATCTGGCGCCGCTGGCCCACCTGGTGCTCGTCCTCATCGGCGAGGGCGAGGCCGATTACCAGAGCGAGCGGCTGCCGGGGGCTGAGGCGATGCGGCGGGCCGGGCTGGCGCCCATTGTGCTAGAAGCCAAAGAAGGGCTGGCGCTGGTCAACGGCACGACGCTCATGGTAGGCTACGGAGCGCTACTGGTGCGGCGCGCCATCAACCTGGCGCTGACAGCCGACGTGGCCGCCGCCCTCAGCCTGGAGGCGCTGCACGGCACCGACCGCGCTTTCGACGCGCGCGTGCATATGATCCGGCCCCACCCGCGGCAGATTGACGCCGCCGCCTTTTTGCGCCATCTGCTGGCCGGCAGCCAGTTTTTGCGCGGCGCTGACTCGCACAACGTACAGGACCCGTATACGCTGCGCTGCGCGCCGCAGGTGCACGGCGCCGTGCGCGACGCCATTGCCTACGCCCAGTGGGTGATCAACATCGAGCTGAACGCGGTCAACGACAACCCGCTGATTTTTGTGGACGAGGAAAGCGGCGCCGTGGACGTGATTTCGGCGGGCAACTTCCACGGGGAGCCGGTGGCCCTGGCGATGGATTACGCGGCGCTGGCCCTGACCGACCTGGGCAACATGAGCGAGCGCCGGGCGGCGCGGCTCGTCGACGCCAATAGCAACGGCGGTGTCCTGCCCATGTTCCTCACCGAGAGCGGCGGCCTGGAAAGCGGCTTCATGATGGTGCACTATACGGCGGCGGCGCTGGCGTCGGAGAACAAGGTGCTGGCCCACCCGGCCAGCGCCGACACGATTCCCACGAGCGCCAACACCGAGGACCACGTGAGCATGGGCGCGACGGCGGTGCGCCAGATGGCGCAGATCATCGAGCACGTAGAGACGATTGTGGCTATCGAGCTGCTGTGCGCGGCGCAGGGGATTGACTTCCGGCGGCGTGCGCTGGGCAAGCCGGCGGCGGCGCTGGGGCAGGGAACGGCCGTGGCCTACGAGCTGATCCGCGAGCAGGTGCCCTTTTTCACCGAGGACACGGTCATGGCGCCGCACATCGAGGCGGTGCGCCGTCTGGTGGCGTCCGGTACAATCAAAGAGGCGGTGGAAAGCCGTCTCGACGGTTAAGCAGAAACAAACGGCTGCGCGGAGACAAAACGGCTGCTCCACGCAGGACAAGGCACAGGACATGGAGAAAGCGTGATGAGAGAAGTGGTGATTGTCAGCGCCGCACGCACGCCCATCGGCCGCCTGGCCGGCGCGCTGGCCGAGGTGCGGCCCGACGACATGGCAGCGCTGGTCATCAAAGAAGCGGTGCGCCGCGCCGGCGTCGACCCGGAGTCGATTGAAGAGGTGTACATGGGCTGCGCCAACCAGGCGGGCGAAGATAACCGCAACGTGGCGCGCATGGCCGTGCTGCTGGCCGGCCTGCCGCAGCAGGTGGGCGCGGTCACCGTCAACCGCCTCTGCGCCAGCGGCCTCAACGCCGTTAACCAGGCGGCGCGGGCCATCGCCGTGGGCGAAGGTGACGTTTACGTGGCCGGCGGCGTGGAGAGCATGACCCGCGCCCCCTACTCCTTCCCCAAGAACTCGCGCGCTTTCGGCCCTCCGGGCAACATCACTGGCTATGACACGACGCTGGGCTGGCGCTACCCCAACCCGGCGCTGGAAGCGATTTTCCCGCTGGAGGCGATGGGCGAGACGGCGGAGAACATCTACGAGATGAGCTGCGCCGGCCAGGTGACGGGCGGCCCGATTACGCGCGAGGAGCAGGACGCCTTTGCCTACGAAAGCCAGCGCCGCGCCTGGCGCGCCATCGCGGAAGGTCGCTTCCGCGAGGAGATCGTGCCCGTGGAGATCGCGCAGCGCAAAGGGCCGCCGCTGGTCGTGGACACCGACGAGCACCCGCGCATCAAGCGGGGAGCAGACGGCTGGGAGCTGGATACGTCCCTGGAGGCAATGGGCCAGCTGCGCCCGGCCTTTCGTAAGAACGGCGCGGTGACCGCGGCCAATGCCAGCGGGCTCAACGACGGGGCTGCCGCCCTGGTGCTGATGGACGCGGAACGGGCGGCGGCGCAGGGCATCCGGCCGCTGGCGCGCTGGGTAGCCTCGGCCGCCGCCGGCGTGGACCCGCGCGTGATGGGGCTGGGGCCGGTGGACGCCACGCGCAAGGCGCTGCAGCGCGCCGGCGTGACGCTGGCGGAGATTGACCTGATCGAGCTGAACGAAGCGTTTGCCGTGCAGGCGCTGGCCGTCATGCGCGAGCTGGGCATGGCGCCGGAGATTACCAACGTCAACGGCGGCGCGATTGCCCTGGGCCACCCGCTCGGCTGTTCCGGAGCACGCATCCTGACGACGCTGCTCTACGAGATGCGGCGGCGCCGGGACGAGGGGCAGGCGATGCGCTATGGTCTGGCGACGCTCTGCGTGGGCGTCGGGCAAGGTGAAGCGACGGTGGTGGAGCTGCTCTAGGCGTGCGTGCTTTCGTCACGGGCGGCACAGGCTTCGTCGGCGCCAACCTGGTCGCCGAGCTAAATGAACGGGGCATTGCCGCCCGCGTGCTGCACCGGCCCAGCTCCTCGCTGGCGGCGCTGGAGGGGCTGCACTTTGAGTCGGTCCACGGCGACATTCTCGACGAGCCGGCGCAGCTGGCGCAGGCGATGGCCGGCTGTACCTGGATCTTTCACGTCGCCGCCGTCGCCGATTACTGGCGCCAGGGACGCGACTGGCTCTACCGGGTGAACGTGGAGGGCACGCGGCGCGTGCTGGCGGCGGCGCAGCTGGCAGGCGTGCGGAGGCTCGTCTTTACCAGCTCGCAGGCGGCCCTGGGCGCGCCGCCGCGCAACCGGCAGCTCACGGAGGAAAGCCACTTCAATCAGCCGCCGCGCCGGTTCCCTTACGCGCACAGCAAAGTATTGGCCGAGGAAGCGGTGCAGGAAGCGGTCGCCGCCGGACTCGACGCGGTGATCGTCAATCCAACCATCATTCTCGGCCCGCGCGACCTGAACTTCATCTCCGGCTCGCTCATTATCGAGGCGGCGCGCGGCCTGCTGCGCTTCACGGCGCCCGGCGGCGCGAATTTCATTGCCGTAGAAGACGTGGCCGCCGGCCATCTGGCGGCCGCCGAACGGGGGCGCACGGGCGAGCGCTATATCCTGGGCGCCCACAATCTGCCCTACCGCGAGGCGATTAGCGCTATCTGCGAGGTTGTGGGCCGCCGCCCGCCCCTGTTTCAGATTCGCAGCTGGATGCTGCCGCCGGCGAGCATGGCCGTAGCGGGCGCGCGCCGCGTCCTGGGCAACCGCATTCCGCTCGACGCCAACCAGGTACGGCTGATGGACGCAACGCTCTACGCGGACAGCAGCAAAGCGCTCCGGGAGCTGGGGCTTCCGCAGACCCCCTTCACAACGGCGGTGCAACGGGCTTATAATTGGTATCGTGACAACGGGTACCTGTAACGGCGCCGGCCAAGTACGAGCCGAGGTAAGTCAGGTTTTCCACCTGACCACTCGCGGTTCAACGGCCGCGGCGTTGTCGGGTTACCAACCCGACCTACCGGGCCTTATCGTACATAGGAGGAGAAGGAGGGAACAATGACTACTGCTGTTTCATATGGTCGCGGGGTCGCGATGGAACGGGAGGCGGGCTGGATCTACAACCGCAAATGGGATCTGGCCTTTATCAGCCTCAGCGTCATCCTTGTCCCTATCCCCTACCTCATCTGGCTGCTGATGAAGGACGTGTTCATGGTGGAGTCGGACGCGGGCCGGCAGGCAGTCAACCTGCTGATCGCCGGCCTTATCGGCGGGCCGCATATGTACGCCACCTTTACGCGCACGGCGCTGGATACCGACTTCCGCGAGCATTATGGCGGCTTTGTGCGCTCGTCGATCATCATCCCCCTGGTGGTGATCACCCTGGCCCTGACCAACCTGACACTGCTGCTGACCGTCTTCTTTTTCTGGGCCTCGATTCACGTGCTGCACCAGATTGTCTTTGTGGTCGAAGCCTACAACCAGAAAGCCGATAAGGTGGTGCGCAGCTCGCTCTCACCGCTGAGCCGGGCCATCGACTACGCCGTGGTGCTGACCAGCCTCTACCCGCTGGCGGCCTACCGCATCGCCATTACGCAGGATTTCAGCATCGGGCCGAACCACCTCAACGACATAATTCCCAGCGTCTTCGAGCAGCCCTGGGTGGTCTACGCCGCTGGCGCCGCCTTTGGGCTCAGCCTGCTCGCCTTCATCGCCAAGAGCATCTACGAGCTGCGCAACGGCACGGCGCACGTGCCCAAGATTATCTTCATCGCCTTCACCGCCGCCGCCAGCTTTATCGTGCCCTCACTGGGCAACCTGGACACCGCCTTCCAGGGCATGAACGTCTGGCACAGCTTCCAGTACCTGGCGCTGACCTGGTATATCAACCGGCTGCGCGCCGACCGGGGCGCGCTGCGCCGCACGCCCTTTGTGGAGCGTATCTCAGCTGATGGCAAGGCGCGCGTCTACTATGGCTTTAACCTGGCCCTGACCTTTGGCGCGGTGATCATCATCGGCATCGTCTTCGCCATTCTGCACTTTGGCGTCGGCGGCAAGTGGGCCGAGGCTGCGTATGCGCTGGAGACCTCCTACTACATTGGGGTGCTCAGCTTCCTCTGGATCCACTATTACCACGACCATTTCTTGTTCACGCAGGCGGACGCCGTGCTGGCATGAACGTGTTCCCGGTGACCGGCACTTTGAAAGTGCCGGTCACCTTACCCCCCGGCGCTTAGCCAGAGAAGAGGATGTCCAGGAAAGTGCCCAGGTCATCCTTCCCTTCCAGCATCTTCAGGTTAAAGACCTCGGTAAAGCCACAATTCAGGCAACTCACAAAGGCGTAGCGGTAGGGCTGGATTTCCAGCAGCCGCGATAGACCGCTGCCGGCCATACTGAGCCGCTCGACGTGCGCGCCCTGCCGGCCGCAGTGGCTGCAGACAAACTCCTGCGCCAGTAACTGATCAACACTTGCCTTAACCATCGTCATGACTCCTTCGCCTGGCAACGGCACTTTCAGGCAGCCGTTGCGCCGCGCCGGCTCTCGCCGAGCTGCAGCCGCTGGCGCATATCCTCCAGGTGCTGCGTCTCGTGGGCGGCAATCAGCTCGCAAATCTCGCGGATGGTCATGATGTGCAGGCTGCCGTGCCGCCCCTGTTTCTCCCAATCGTCGGCGGTGAGTGTGTCAATGAAGGCCAGCAGCTCCTGGCGGTTGGCAGCCAGCCGCTGCAGCAGCTCGGCGGGCATCTCCGACTTGAGCTTCTGCACGCCGACGGCATTGTAGCGGTCGAGGTCAAAATCGGACGGCACGCCTTCCTCGCCGGCTTTAATCTGGCGCAGCAGCCGCAGCATGCCGCCTTCGGCCCAGACGAGGTGGCGGAGCAGGTCCATCGCCGACCATTCATTTTCTTCGCCGTGGGCATAAACCGGCTGCGTCCACGTATCCCGGTCCAGGTCACGAGCCACTTCCACCAGCTCGGCGCGCGCGGCGGCCAGTCTGTCGATGAGGCTTGCTCGTTCGTCGTCCATCCACACCTCCTGTCTAATGTATTGGCTCTTATTGCTCGATGCGGAAGTCGAGGCCGGCGCCGTCGCTATCGACGACGACGGTGGCCGTGTCCGCCTTCTTTTCGGTGAGCAGGAAATTGGCAAGCGGCTCGCGCACGTGGCGCCCGATGATGCGGCGCAGCGGCCTGGCGCCGAACTCCGGCTGGTCGTTCTGGGCTAACAGCCAGGCGCGTGCGGCCGGCGTGACCTGCAGCTCGATACCCTGCTGCCCGGCCAGCCGGAACTCGGTCTTGAGCATCAGGTCCAGTATCTGCGCCAGCTGCTCGGACGTTAGCTGGTGGAAGAAGATGATGTCGTCCAGGCGGTTGAGGAACTCCGGCCGGAAGAAGCTGTGGACTGCCTGCATCACCAGCTCGCGCTCGGGCTCGCCGATGACGGGCGTCATCAGGCTGCGCGCGCCCAGGTTGCTGGTCATGATGATCACCGTCTCGCTGAAGCTGGCGGCGCGCCCCTGGCCGTCGGTGAGCCGGCCCTCGTCCAGCACCTGCAGCAGCACGTCAAAAACCCGGTCATGCGCCTTCTCTACCTCGTCGAAGAGGATGACGGTATAGGGGCGCTCGCGCACGTAGTCGGTGAGCTGGCCGCCGCCCTCGTAGCCGACGTAGCCCGGCGGCGCGCCAATGAGCCGGTTGACGCTGCCCTCGTTCTGGTATTCGCTCATGTCCAGGGTGAGCATGGCCTCTTCGCTGCCAAACATGAACTCGGCCAGCGCCTTGGCCAGCTCGGACTTGCCCACGCCGCTTGGCCCGAGGAAGAGGAAGCTGCCGATGGGCCGGCGCGGGTCGCGCAGGCCAACACGAGCAATCTTCACCGCGCGGCTGACGGCGGCAACCGCCTCGTCCTGGCCGATGAGACGCTTGTGCAGCTCCGCCTCCATGTTGGCATAGCGCCCCTGCTCGTCTTCGCTGAGCTTGCTGACCGGGATTTTCGTGATCTGGCTGGCGGTCAGCAGGACCGCTTCGGCGTCGAGGGTCGCCTCGGCTTCACTGCCCCCGGCTCCCGGCTGGGCCTGCTGTTCCTGCGCCGCCAGCCGTACTGAGGCGGCGGCGCGATCGGCGAGCTGTACGGCGCTGGCTGGCAAGGCTACGTCGCGGATGTACTGGCTGGCAATGGTCGCCGCCGTCTCCAGCGCCGCGCGCTCGACGGCAATCTCGTACTCCTGTTCCAGTCGTTGCTTGTGGTAGGCGAGCATGGCGACGGCCTCATCGCGCGTCGCCGGCGGCACGTCCAGCCGCTGCGTGTGCTCGCGGATGAGCGGGTTTTGCGCCAGCCGGTCGTAGGCGCCGGCCGTGGCCGTGCCCAGGATGGTCTGCTCGTTGCCCAGCAGCGCCTTGTGCAGCTCGCGGTTGATCTGCTCCGGGAAGGGAGCCCGCAGCCGGTCGGCAAAGAAGCGGTCGATGGCCGGTACGACGAGGATGCCGCCGCTGGCGCGGCGCAGGCCGGCGCGGATAGCCGCCAGGGGGCGGTCGAGCAGCGCGGCCTCGTTCATCGTCACCAGCGAGCGGAAGCCGGGCGGTCCCTTCTCCTCGGCCAGCAGCAGCGCCAGGCTGTAGGCGAGCGTGCGCCGCCCGGAGCCTTCGGGGCCGACGAGGATGATGTGGCGCCGCTGCGCCAGGGAGAGGAGCTGCAACAGGCGGCGCTGTAACTCTTCCCGCTGGTAGACGGCACTGGCCTCGCCGGCGCGCGCCTCCTGCACATGGTCATGGATCAGCGAGGCGCCTTCCTGGGCCACGTCATCCAGCAGGGCGACCACGGCGCCCTGGGTAATGCCCAGCCGCTGCAGCACGCCGTAGGTGGTCACTTTCGGGTCGGCCATCGCGGCCAGGGCGTGCCCGCTGCCGGCTTTCAGCTCGTCGCGCGCCTGGGCGATGCTCAGCGCCTCGTCCAGAACGACGAGCATCTCGTCTGCCAGGGGAATCTCGCGGCCAAAATCGTCGGTAAAGAGGAAATCGGCGTCGCGGCCAGGCGTGTGCCGGGCCATCATCTCGGTGCGCCGCTCCAGCTCGGCAAGCTGGAAGCCGCGCTGCTGCGCCAGGGTATGGAGAATCTGGCTGGCCCCCGCCTGCCTGTCTTCGAGGATAGCGCGCAGGAGGAGCTGCGGCGTCAGGTAGCGCACGCCGTAGTCGTCGCGTTTGGCGGCGGCAGCCGTCAGCAGCCGGGATAGCTCGGGGGTAGGAATATTGGGATTGAGGGCGCCCATCACACTCCGTTACGGGTCGGTATCTGTCCGGCTCATATGGTACATCGGGCGCCGGCGGATGGCTACCGGCAACAACAAAGCGCCCGGCGCGTCGCGTGCGCCGGGCGCTCGATAGACTGTCAATTTGGATGAACCTTTACTCGATAACTCGGCAACAGAGTGCGGTGGCGCCGAAGGGACTGAAGTCGCACCTGCCAGGGGCGCCGTTGTCGTCACGAATTGATTCGTTCGCCAGCGCAATTACCTCGTCAAAGAACAAGGGTCCTGGTAAGGCGGCTCAGGCCGGTTCTTCAACCTGGCCCATCGCCTCCTTGATCAGCTCGCGCTTGAGCACCTTGCCCACGGTGGTGCGCGGCAGCTCGCTGCGGAACTCAATCTCACGCGGATACTTGTACTTCGCCATGCGCTCCTTGCACCACTCGATGATCTCCGCTTCCGTTGTCGGGTCGTCGGAGCGCTTGACAATCCAGGCTTTCACCGTCTCACCGCGGCGCGCATCGGGCACGCCGGCGACGGCCACTTCGACCACGGCCGGGTGCTCGGCCAGCACCTCCTCCACCTCGCGCGGGTAGATGTTGAAGCCGCCGGCGATGATCATGTCCTTCTTGCGATCTTCAATGTAGAAGTAGCCGTCCTCGTCCATGCGGGCGATGTCGCCGGTGTAGAGCCAGCCATCGCGCAGCGTGTTGGCCGTCTCTGTGGGCATCTGCCAGTAGCCGGCCATCAGACTGGGACTGCGGATGACCAGCTCGCCAATCTCGCCCACCGGCACTTCCGTCTCGCCGTCTTCGGCGTTGACAATGCGCGCCTCGACATTGGGCAGCGGCAGGCCAATGCCCGGCCGGTTCTCACCGTAGATAGGATTGGCGTGGGTAACCACGTGCGCTTCGGTCAGGCCATAGCCTTCCACGAGCTTGGCGCCGGAGATGCGCTCGAAGTTGGTCTTGGTCTCCAGTAGCAGCGGCGCCGAGCCGCTGATACAGGCGCGGATGGAGCGCAGGTCATACTTGCCTGCGGCTACCTCCGGGTTGTTGTTAATGGCGATGTACATGGCCGGGACGCCGGGGAAGACGGTGGGCTTGTACTTATTGATGCTGCTCAGCACGTCCTTCTGGTCACGCGGGTTAGGAATGGCGACGATCGTCGCGCCAATGGAGGGCGCGAGGGCCATGACTGTGATCATGCCGTAGGAGTGGAAGAAGGGGATGCTGCCCAGGATGATCTCCTTGCCTTCGCGCAGGTCGGTCAACCAGGAACTCACCATCTTGGTATTCGAGGTCAGGTTGCGATGGAGGGCGACGGCGCCCTTGGCAATGCCGGTCGTGCCGCCCGTGTATTGCAGCAGAGCGATGTCGTCGGGCCCGACCTCGACCCGGGCCGGTGGCGCGTGCTTACCCGCCGCCACAAAATCCTGGAACCAGACATCGCCGGGCTCCAGCGTGGCGGCGTGCCCTTCCTTCTTCTCCTTGAGCAGCCCAAAGAGCAGGCGCAGGTGGGGCGGCAGATATTCCTTAATGTTGGTGACGATGACGCGCTTCACTGCCGTCTCCCCCGACTTCTGCACGCGCTTGAGCAGATCGTAGAAGAGGGTCATGACGAAGACCGTCTCGGCGCCACAGTCCGCCAGCTGGTGGGCCAGCTCGCGTTCGGTGTAGAGGGGGTTGGTGGCAATGACGACGCCGCCGGCCTTCAGGATGCCGTAGAAGGACATGACCGTCTGCGGCGTGTTTGCCATATAAATGACCGCGCGGTCGCCTTTCTGGAAACCATTGGCGACCAGCCCAGCGGCAATCGCGTCGGAAACCTCGTCTAGCTCCCGGTAGCTGATACGGTTGCCCTTAAAGATGAGGGCGGAATGCTCGGGAAAGCGCCGGGCGGCCTGGCGCAGGAACTCGTACAGCGGCGCCTGCGGCAGCGCCACTTCTACCGGGACACCGGCGTCATAATGCCTGGTCCACGGCCTGTCGGCATAGCTTACGCTCATGGGTCTTCCTCCTATTCCCCAGCGGGGCACAGTCGATGGCTCAGTAGTGAAGGGCCGACGAGAAAGGCTCATGTCGCCCTGCGTCATAAGAAAGTATACAGGTGAGGCGGGACCCCTGTCAACGCGCGCGGCCGGTCTGTTTGCGCCCCGGTTAACGGCGCGTGGCGGGCGGCTTAGAGGCGGCGCAGGGCATCTACTTCTTCCTCCCACTGCGGGGGCTGCCGGGCCTCGTAGGCGCCGATTTCGGCGGCGATGTCGTACGCGACGCGCCGCTGTTCGACGCGCCACCCGCTCCCGTCCCACTCCAGGATGGCATACTTGGCGCGCCAGTCATCGTCCCCCGGCCGGCTGACCGAGGCGACGTTGACGAGCAGCAAGTCACCCCAGCGGCGCAGCGAGGGAACGTGGAGGTGACCGAAGGCGACCACGCCCGCCCGCACATCTTCGAGCAGGTTATCCAGGTCGGCGTCGCTCTGGCGCACCTCGCCGAATAGTTCCCGCTGCCGGTCCGGGTCGGGATAGATGACGTCGTCCACGTTCTTCGGGTTGGCGTGCACGATGAGCAGGTCATCCCTCGGGTTGACAGTCGGAGAGACGGTCCGGTGGAAGGGCAAGCTCTCCAGCCAGGCGCGGTTCGGCGGCGCGATACTTTCTCGCGTCCAATCGACAACGGTCTGTATGCGGCGGGAGCGGATGCGCTGCTCGCCCGGCAGGTCCCGCGAGAGAAGGGGCGAGCCGGCCACCCACTCGTCGGTGTTGCCGTAAATGGCGCCGATTTCCGGCTGGTGAAAGCGCACGCGTTCAATACAGTCATTGGGCCGCGGCCCAAAGACGCAGAGGTCGCCGGCAAAGAAGATGGCGTCCAGGCGCTCCTGGGCGCCGATGTCCGCCAGCACCGCTTCGAGCGCGGTCAGGTTGCCGTGTACGTCAGAGAGTATTGCCAGTCGCATCCTGTTTGTCCTCCTTATGACTCAGGCGGTCGCCAGCGCCGCTTCCGCACGCAGGATGGCGCGCAGCCGGTCGCGCCGGGCGGCGCCGCTCAGCGTCTCCAGCTGGCGCACGCCCAGGGGATCGACGACCTCGCGCAAGAGGCGCAGCTCTTCCGCCGTGGGCGGCTCGGTCTCCGCCAGGTCGTCCGCGATGAGCAGGGGAAAGCCGGTCTTGGCCTGCACGCGCGCCACGGCGACGCCGCGATGGACGCTGGTGAGGCGCATGCGGCCGGCGTCCGGCCCGCCGGCGGGCACAAAATCAAACTGGCCCAGGTCGGAGATGAGATAGCGCGGGCCGCTCCCGGCGCGGCGGGCCGGGTCGTGGCCCAGGCCGCTGCGAAAGTCGAGCCGGGGCACGAAGGTATGGCGCCCGTGGCGCGGCACGTAGAGATAGACCTTCTCCTCGAAGACCGTGACGTCGGGAATGCCGCCGCTGCCCGGCAGCCGCAGCCGCGGTCGCTCGTAGCTGCCACCCATGTAGACGTTGTTGAAGTTGCCGCAGGCGTCAACCTGGCCCGGGCGGAAGAACTCCTTCGGTCCGAAGCGGGGCAGCAGGTCAACGGCGGCCTGGACAAAGCCGACGCCCAGCAAGCCCTGGCTGATCCACAGGCTTTCGATAGCCGCGACGCCGAGTGGCGCCGGCTCGCGGCAGAGCGTCTGGCCGATGGCCGAGATGAAGGACACGTCGGGCGCGTGGGTCAGCCGGGCCAGCAGGTAGCCGGCGGCGACGAGCGGCGTGGCGATACCCTGGGCCAGCAGCTCGCCGTTTTCGATCTGGCGGCTGATGCAGACGGCCATCAGCTCGTCGACGGTGTAGTCCACGCTCAACGCTCCTCGGCCGGCAGCCAGCGGCCGGCCACGTAGTCGGCGAAGGCTCCGGCGTTACAAGCGGCTATATAGTTGAGGATTTCCTCGCCGTCAATGGGGTAGAGCGGATAGCAGCTCGTGGGCCGGGCGCCGCCGGGGGCCGCGACCACTGCCGTCACCAACTGCCCCATCAGGTCGAGCGGGCCCTCCAGCCGCGGCGTCACTTCTTCGGCGGTGAGGATGACGCGGTCGGCCACCAGGGCCAGCTCCAGGTCGATGGTCGGGTTGCCGCCGAGGACGGCATTACCGGCGTAGTCGGCGCGCAGCACGTGGATCACGGCCACGTCACAGCCCAGCGCCGGGAACGCGGTGAGCGGCTCGCCGCTGTAGGGATCGACGATGGTCTGCACGTCCGGCCGCACGGCGAGCATGTCGGTGCCCTGCCAGGCGCGGCCGGGCATAAAGCCGACGCCGGCGAGGCGCGCGCGCAGGCCGCTGGCGATGCTGGCCTCGCTCTCCTCGACAATCTCCAGGGCGCCAGCGCCGGCCGCCGCCGTAAACATGGGCGC
>CAZOGK010000003.1:104931-217864 GCA_964579295.1 uncultured Ardenticatenaceae bacterium | reverse complement strand
TGATTGTTTCTGGCGATGTCTGCTCGGTCATAGCGCGATCATAATGGCATCGACGGCGGCGGGCAAGCCGGCAACGGGCAAAATTGTATCCCGCCTTATATCTGCAACCGGCCCCGAGGTGGTTGCCAGCCGCCCGGGCAAACGGTAGCATGGAGCCTGTCGGTCGAATACCAACGCGGCGCTGCTGCAGCGCCTGAGGGACAATGAAAGCAACCCTGATCTACAACAGCAATGCGCGCAGTACGGATACGCACACGGTCGAGGATTTGCAGCAGGGGCTGCGCGACGCCGGCTATGAGCCCAGCTACATGCCTACCGAGGCCGAGGCGGATCTGGAGGAGGCGCTGCGCCACGCCGACGGCAGTCTCGTGGTCGCCGCCGGGGGCGATGGCACGGTCCGCGCCGTCGCCCTGCGGCTGCTGGGGCGCGAGGCCCGCCTCGCCATTCTGCCGCTGGGCACGGCCAACAACATTGCCCGCACCTTTGGCATCGACGGCGACCCGCTGCAGCTAATTGCCGGCCTGGCGCAGCCGCGCAAGTGCCCGTTTGACATCGGCCACGTGCGCACGCCATGGGGCGATGACCATTTCCTGGAGGCGATGGGCGTTGGCTTTTACGCCGATACGCTGGCGGCCTACGGCGCCGACGGCCAGAAGAGTGTGCTGCGCGCTATCCGCGCCTTCACGCGCACTCTGCCCAGCTACAACTCTAAGCCCTTTGCCATGATGCTGGATGGCGCCGACATCAGCGGCGATTATCTCTTCGTCGAGGTACTCAATACGCCCGCTTTCGGCCCGCGGCTAAAGGTGGCGCCGTCGGCCGATCCGGGAGATGGTCTCTTTGAAGTGGTCCGCATTCGCGAGGCCGAGCGGCAGGGCTTCCTGAACTACATTGCCGGCCTGTTTAGCGAAGAGCTGCACGCGCTACCCGGCGTCGAATCCTCGCAAGGAAGGCAGCTAGAGCTGAAATGGTTTGGCTTTCCCATGCACATCGACGGCATTCTCCATCCGAACGTACGCGAGCGACCGAGCGCGCGCAAGCGACGCGAGAGCGCGGAGCCACAGACCATCATGGTCGAGGTAATACCCGGCGCAGTTGAGCTGTGGCTGCCGGCGGCGGCGCCGGAAGGCTAGTGGCTCGGGGTGGCGATGGTCGATAGGGAAGCGGCCGCACAGCAGGCCGGGCTCGACCCGGAAGCAGAGCGCGAAATCGCCGCGCAGGGCGCCGTCCTGACCGGGCAGGACAGCCCGGAGCCGGGGCTGATGAAGATGGACCTGCACTGTCACAGCGAGGCCTCGGCTGATTGCATCACGCCCATTGCTCAGATGCCGGCCCGCTGCCTGGAGCGTGCAATCCGCGTCCAGGCTATCACCGACCACAACGAGATCTGGGGCGCGCTGCAGCTGCGCGATCTGGTAGCCGCCGAGCAGCTGCCGCTGACGATTATCGTCGGCGAAGAAGTGAGCACCCGCGAAGGGGAGATTATCGGCCTCTTTCTCCAGGAGAAGATTGACGCCGGCCTGACGCCAGAAGAGACGGTTGAGCGCATCCTGGACCAGGGCGGCCTGGTACTCCTGCCGCATGGCTTTGACCCGTTGAAGCGCTTCAGGCTGAGCGACGTCGCCCGCGAGCGCGTCGCCGGCTCCATTCACATCGTGGAGACATTCAACGCCCGCATCTCCCGCCCCACCTGGAACCGGGTCGCGGTGAGCTGGGCCGAGGAGCATGGCAAGCTGATGAGCGCCGGCTCCGATTCACACACGCTGGCGGACATCGGCGAGGCGTGGGTAGAGGCGCCCAGGCAGCCTGTGACCACGCCGGAAGAGCTTCTGCGCGCTCTGCAGGGCGGTGTGCCCGTGGGCGAGTGGACCCATCCAGTGCGGGCCTATGGGTACAAGTTGTGGGATCGGGCGCGGCGCCGGCTGAGGCGGCGCCGCTGACTTATTCCGCTTCGGCGTCAGGGGAGCCGTTATGGCAGCACAATCTCTACAAAACTGGTCTTATAGGGGTAGACCCAGGTCTCAACCTTAATGGGTTTCTCCCCGCTGTTGACGATCACCTCATAGTAGCCGGCCGTCACGTCGTCGAGCACGAAGTTCTCCTGCCAGTGCGGGTCGGGGTTGACGCTGGCGCCGGCATAAGTCGTGCTGGCCTGATACGGGTTAGGGCCGTCGACGCGGCGAATGGAGACGCCCGCCTCAGGGGCAGGCTCGCCGCTGGCAAAGGTAACGCGGCCGGCGATGACCCCGCGATCGGGGAACGGGAAAAGCCAGAGGAGCGGGTTGCGCGTGTTGTCGTAGCTGTTGGCGCCGACGCGCACTTCCAGATGGACGTGCGGCCCATCGGCCACGCCGGTTGCCCCGGAGAGACCAATGAGCGTGCCGCTCTCCACGCGCTGACCCTCGGCCACGAGAAGCTCGTTGAGGTGGCCATACAGGCTGAACAGCGGTAGCCCGCCCGCCAGGTAGTCGTGCTCGATGATGACCAGGTTGCCGTAGAAGTTGGTGTGCGGCCCGTAGGCGACGGCGCTGTCGTCTCCCGCCACGCGCACCGTGCCGGCGGCGACAGCCACGATGGGTGTGTTGTAGCCGACGTTGAACTCGACGCCGTGGTGGATGCGCAGCGTGCCGCCGCGGGTGCTGCCATAGGGGTAATGCTTGTCGGTCCAGGTCACTCCCTCGTTTACCGGGCGGCGGAACCAGAGATGGTCCGGCCCGTCGCCTGGGGGCGGCGGCGGCGTAAAGGTTGGCCCGGCCGTGGGAGACGCTCCCGGCGTTCCCGTTATCTCCGCTGTTGCCGAGATCGTCACGCTCAGGTCACTCATCGTGGGTGGCGGCGGAGTTGCCGTGGAGGTTGGCAGCAGCGCAAATGAGGGTAGAGCGGTCGCCATGGGTGCGTCGGCCACTACCAACGGCGGCGGGCTCGTCGGGCTGGTCATTGTCGCCGCCGCCGTCGCCGGCAGGGACGCAGTGGGAGGCGCGGCTGCGCCGGCCGGCAGCTGGCAGGCAGATAAGGCCAGTAACGCCAGCCCGAGCAGCATGAGAAGCAACCTAGCTCCCAGCCGGTCCCACCCAGCCGCCGACGAAGATGACACGCTGATTCCTCGGTTAGCTCCTGCTAAAATCCGCCCCGGCTGGCGGCCGTGGCAATCGTCTCCTCGACGATGCCGTTCACGTCGGCGATGAGGCTATCGACCTCTTCATTCCAGCGCTGGACGAGCGCCTGGTCCTGGAGCCCAACGCCGTTAATCTTAACATTTAATGCCGCTATTTCGGCGGCAGCGCGGGCCATAATACCACCGGAGGTGGCGTCTGTCACGGCGTTGGCGTTGCCGCTGCTCGCCATGCTCTGGGCCAGCAGCGCTACGTCGCGGGCCAGCCGCGCCACCTGCAGCGGCACTTCGGCGGCGACAATCGTTTTCTCCGCGACGGCTGCGGCGCGGGCCTCTCCTTCCAGCGACTGGTCACGGAAGACGGCCAGCAGGTCGTTAAAGGCTGCCGCGTCTGCCGCCGCTGCGTCGAGCAGCTCCTGGCGCAGCCGCCCGGCCTCCTGCTGCACGCGCGCGGCTTCCTCGGCCACGCCGGCGTACTTCTTGCGGCCGGCCGTGAGATTCGCGACCATCTCTGCCAGAGCCGTCCCCAGCGCCCCGGCCAGCGCGGCAACCGCGCCGCCGCCAGGCGTCGGCGTGCCGGCCGCCGTCGCGTCCAGGAATTCATGGGGCATCATCCCGCCGACCCCCTGTCGCTCTTCAGCCTCAACCTCGGCCAGCCGCAGCTCGAAAACCTGTTCGTCCGGCAGCTCGCCCAGCTGCAGGTACCAGCGGGCGCTATCGAGCAGGGCGCGCTGCGGTATCAGGCCCACCAGCTCGGCGCGGCTGATGGTCAGGCCGAAGCGGGCCGCTTCACGGCGCACCAGCTCCTGCACGCGGTTCACCGGCGTCTTCTCCACGTCGAGCAGGTTCATGCTGACCTGAGCCTGCCCCTCGACAAGAAAGCCCATGGCCTGTACGTTCTGCAGGCCGCCGCTGCTGGCGCGCACGGCGCGGGCGATCTCCCTGGCAACGGCGACGTCGTTGCTGTTCAGGTAGATATTGTAGGCAATGAGGAAGGGGCGGGCGCCGATAACGGTCGCCCCTGTCGTCCGCGGCTCGGCCGGGCCAAAATCAGGCGTGCGCTCTGGATTGTGGCCGACCTCTTCGCGCCACTTTTCGTACTCGCCGCGGCGGATATTTGCCAGCTTCTCACGCTCAGGCCGCGTGGCCGCCGCCCCATAGAGATAGACCGGGATGTCCAGCTCCTCGCCGACGCGCTTACCCAGCCGGCGCGCCAGCTCAGCGCACTCCTCCAGCGTGATGTCCTTCACCGGCACAAACGGGCAGACGTCGGTGGCGCCGATGCGCGGGTGCTCTCCCTGGTGTTCGTCCATGTTAATCAGCTGCGCGGCGGCGGCAATCGCCTGAAAGGCCCCTTCTAAGACGGCCTCCGGCGCGCCAGCAAAGGTGATGACGCTGCGGTTGTGGTCCGGATCGGCGCTGACATTGAGCACACGCGTGCCGCGTACGCCGCGAATAGCCTCGGCAATCGCGGTGTAGACTTCCGGGCGCCGCCCGTCGCTGAAGTTAGGAACACACTCGACCAGGGGTTGCATGAATGGCTGACTCCTTTGTGACACATTCTATTGGCAGCCCGCGGGCGCCGGCCCGATTGTATCACAACACCCTTTGCGGTGAGAGCTTTGCCGGGCTACAGTCACACTGCAGCACTATTTCGCGCCGCTTGTGGCTATGATACAATGCGGCACAAATATGGGAGAGGTTGGCTATGGAGGTCTTACTCGGTTCTTATCAGGGTGTTTTGACGCAGGCGCTTACCGTGGGCGCTCTGCTGGGTGTCGTGGGCGGCATCGTCCTCTTTACCGTCGACGAGGCGGACGACCGGCTCAACCTGATTATCATCGGCGTCCTCGCCGGCGGGCTCCTTATGTTTCTCCTCCAGGCGTTTTCTCTGGGCGACCTGATCGACTGGCGCAACCGCGGGCTTGATGTTGAGGCCAAGCAAATGCTGTACAGGGAGGGAGGAACCTTCTGGACGGCGATGGTGCGTGTGATTCAGGGGGCCATTGCCGGCGGCCTCTTCATGTTCATGGCGCTGGCGCCGGGACGGGCGCTCAAGGGCGCCTTGCTGGGGGTGCTGCTGGGGTTGGTGGCTGGCTTTGTCGCCTGGGGGGCGCTGCGATTGATCAACGCGCCGCAGCTACCGCTCGTCCTCTTTGGCGTCCTCGTCGGCGGCATCATCTTCTTCCTCGCCGAGCTGACGCCCACCCACCGCGCCTGAGCCTGGCTCCGGGCCCCGGCGCCGCAGCGCCCGTCGCACGCGCCGCCATACTTCCCGCAGGGGGCTCACCGCGCCCGCCTCGATGGTCTGGCGACTATAGCGCGCTTCGAGAAAGGCATCGGTCAGCTTCTCAATCTCTACGCCGGCCTCCGGCCAGCCTGACTTCAAATCGGCTTCGTATTCGCTCGGCGTCTCGCCCGGTGCGCGGGCCACACCCTGCTCGCCGGCGCGGCGCACTGTCGAGAGGTAAAAGTAGCGCACCTGCTCGCGCGGCGGCAGGGCGTTGACGCGTAGAAAGCGCCAGCCGCGACGGGGCGCCGCGACCGCTTCGCTCTCATCCTGGCGGCGCGCGCCCAGCGCTGACCCCAGCGCCGCAGCACGCGCGGCGCCCTGCCGCCAGAAGGCGCGCAGCCAGCCGGCAAGCCGGCCCACCCAGCCGCGCAGCAGCGGCCAGTCAATGCGCACGCCACGATCGCGCAGGAAGAAGGCCAGGGCCAGCACCGTGACGGCGGCGACCAGCAGCCAGAAGAGGCCGCCCAGGATCAGGGCCGGCGTCTCGCCCAGCGGCGCGGTCGGCGTAGCCAGGGGCGTGGGGCCGGGCGTCACCGTCAGCTCCGGTTCCACCAGCTCCGCTGCCCCGGCGCCTATTAGGCCCAGCAGCAGGATCGTCAGGGCTGCCAGCAGCAGGAAGACGAGCTGCATAATCAGCAGTCCCGCGTCCACCAGGAGCTGCAGAAAGGCCGCCAGGGCAAAGGTCCGGCCGATGGGTAGAAAGGCGGCCGCGAGAGCGACCAGGGCGATGAGGACGAGTGTGCTGCGGCTCCAGGTATGGCCCATGTCGTCCGTCATGGCGACGCCGTCGGCCGTCCAGCGGGTGCGCATCATCAGCAGGCGGGCCTGACTCACCAGCCAGAGTCCCAACAGGAAGTAGACGAGCAGGGCAATGAACATGTGCGGGTGCAGGCCGAGGCGGGTCAGGTCCGTCAGCCCGTCGCGCGCCACGCCCACCACGTCCACGCTGGTCAGCGCTGTCGCCAATGCCAGCCAGGCGCCGCCGCTTAGCCAGCTCTTGACGAAGCCGGCGAAGATCATCGGCCGCGAGTGGTCGATGGGTCGGTCCGCGTGACGCTCGATCTGCTGCCGTGTTGGCAGGCTGTAATAGGCCACTTCCGCCTCGTTCAGCCGCAGCTTGTGGAACAGGCTGCTCCAGGTGATAGCGCGCTCCCAGGCCAGGACGGCGACCAGGAGGTAGCCGATGAAGAGACCATCCAGGATAGAGAGGGGCGAGAGCAGGTAGCTGCGCCAGGTAGCCGCCCCGGGGAGACCACCGCTCAGCAGCCAGGTGAGCAGCCGCAGAAAGATGGCAATGACCAGTAGCTCGGCGGCGCGGTAGCTGCCGCGGCCGAGATAGCGCCGGTCAGGATGGTCTAACCACTGTGTCGTGTAGATCCCTTCGAGCGCGGCGGCCACGGCTACCGGCGTGAGCCAGCGCCAATGTGGGTCTGGCGCCAGGAGGCTGATAAAGACGATGAGGCCGCTCGCCAGTGCAGTCGCCAGCGCGGCCAGCAGCAGCGGCCGCAGCGGCGCTCGATCGGCGTAGATGCGTGAGGGCGGAGGAGGGCTGGCCACGGCAGTCAGCCCACTCCCCGAAAGTGCGGCTCCTGCCAGGCAGCCAGGTCCGCGCGGCTGCTAACGTGAAAGGCGCTGAAGCCCAGCTGCCGGGCGCGCTCGGCGATCAGGCTGAAGTGGGCGCTCGGAGTGGTCACGATCAGCGCCGGGTTATAGCCGCTGCGCACCAACCGGTGCAGGGCGGCGTATGTCTCCTCTGACGGCTCCGGGGTAATCACCGGCAGGGTAATGCCCCAGCCGAGGTGCAGGGTGGCCCGCGCTGCCCAGGCAGCAAACGGCGCCGTCGGGCGCGCTTCCACGCGCGCCAGCAGCTCCAACAGCTTCATGAGTTGCGCCCGGCCCGGCCGCGGCAGGATGGGCAGCGGCAGAAAGCGCTCGCTTTCCCCATCGTCCGCTAGCAGCAGCCGCCCGGTCACATCGTCAAAGGGCAGCTTTGCGTCCGGCCCGGCCGGGCTCTGCTGCAACAGCGGGTCGCTGCCATTGGTCGCCAGGCCAACTGCCTGCTTACGCTCGACGAGGTGGGCCGCCAGCGAGGCAGCGACTTCGATGGCCCATTCGGGGGCGCTGTAGCGCGTCGCGCGGTCGTACTCATCCTGGTTAAGATTGAGGAGGATGAAGGTATCCAGGGAAATGGCCGGCTGCAGCGTTTTTACAACCAGGTTGTCGTGATGGGCGCTTACCTTCCAGTTGATGCGGCGCAGGCTGTCGCCGCTCTGGTATTCGCGCACGCCGGTGGGCCGCGCCGGGTCCTCGAACAGCCGCTGCTGGCTGGCAATCGTGCCATAGGGCAGCCGCGACGGCAGCCCGAGGCGGGCCAATGGGATGATGTGCGGGTAGACAGTCAGGTAGCCGGCGCCCGCTTCGGCGCGCTCTTCCGACCAGCCGAACAGATCGCCGCTGCGCACAAACAGCGGCCCCAGCCGGTAGTAGCCGCGCCGCGTCGCCTGCACGTGGTAGGTCAGCTCGCGCCGTTCGCGGGCGCGCAGGGAGAGGGCAAAGGCATGGCTGCCGCCGCTGGCCAGCTCGGGCGGCACGCTCTCGTTGAGCTGCAGCCAGGGTAAAGGCAGGCGCCCGCGGTTTTCCAGGCGCAGCGTGACCAGGACGCGCTCGCCGAGGAAGGCGTGGTCGGCGAAGCGCCGCTCTACTTTCAGCCTGCGAAAGGCGCGCGGCCACAGCCAGCGCGAAGCAAGGTAAATGCCCCCTACGACATAGACGATGTAGAAGACGAAATCCAGCCGCAGCAGCAATGCGACCAGGATGAAGACAATGACCAGCAGGCTGACTTCGGTCATGGCCGGCTAGAGCTGGCCTATCTCCAGCGGCGTTTCTTCGAGGATACGGCTGATCACGTCCTGCACAGTAGCGCCGCGCAGCGCGCTCTCGGGGTGCAGCAGACAGCGATGGCTCAGGATAGCCGGCGCCAGGCGCTTCACGTCGTCGGGCAGCACGTAGTCGCGCCCGCGGATGGCGGCATAAGCCTGGCTGCCGCGGTAAAGGGCGTGGCTGGCGCGCGGGCTGGCCCCCAAGATGAGCTGCGGCTGGCGGCGGGTGGCGCTGACCAGGCGCACAATGTAATCACGGACCGTGTCGTCTATATGTATCTCCCACACCGCGCGCGCCAGCTCCGGCGTCCGCTCGCCGGCAGCGATTGGCTGCAGCGACTCGATGGGATGCTCGCGGCCGAGATTGAGCAGCATCTGGCTTTCGGTTTCTTCGTCCAGGTAGCCGAGACTGAGCTTCATGAAGAAGCGGTCGAGCTGCGCTTCCGGCAGGGGAAAAGTGCCCTCATACTCGATGGGATTCTGGGTCGCCATGACGAAAAAGGGCCGGGGCAGCGGGCGGGTCAGGCCATCCACGGTAACCTGACGCTCGCCCATCGCCTCCAGCAGCGCCGACTGGGTGCGCGGCGTGGCGCGGTTTATCTCGTCGGCCAGGAGAACGTTGGCGAAGACCGGACCGGGAATGAAGGTAAACTCACGGCTGCGCTGGTCGAAGATGGAGACGCCGGTGACGTCATTAGGCAGCAGATCGGGCGTGCACTGCAGCCGCTTAAACTCCAGCCCAAGAGAGACGGCAAGCGCACGGGCCAGCATCGTCTTGCCCACACCGGGCACGTCTTCAAAGAGGATGTGGCCCTCACAGAGCAGGGCAATCAGGGCCATCTCGACCACGGGCCGCTTGCCGATGATCACCCGCTCCACGTTGTCGGCGACTTCCTGGGCAAACTGCTCGATGGGTAACATAGCGTCTCCGGTCGTTGACAAGCCAGTCGCTCTCCGTCCCCTCGCCGGCAAGTATAGCAGAATCGCCCGATTGGGGTTGCGCTGCCGGCCCAACTGCGGAACAATCGACATGCATTTTCCCATCTCATGCAATGGCCGCGTCCCTGAGCCGGCGGCAGGTCGCACTTCTCCCGGCCGTCCTCAGCGCGCCATTGTCCAGAGTCAGGACAAGCCACGTGCCCAACCGAACCGACCTGGCTGCCGGCCATCATGCGCCGGCCGCTGCGCCGTTGCCGATTGACGATAGCTTTGACGTGGCCTTCGCCAACGAGATTGCCCGTCTGGAGAGCTACAACAAGCACCATTACCGGCCCAACACCTACATGCACAAATGGTGGGCCCGGCGCTGCGGCAGCACCTTTCGCCTCATCCTCAAGCATCTTGTCACCGATCCGGAACGACAGGACTATTACGCGGCCGGTGGGCTCGAAGGTAAGGTCGTGCTCGACCCGATGATGGGCGGCGGCACCACCCTGCACGAGGCGCTGCGCCTGGGCGCCGACGTGGTCGGAGTGGATATAGACCCTATTCCCGTGCTGCAGGCGCGGGCCACTCTCTCGCCCCTTTCCCTGCCGGCCCTGGAAGAAGCGTTCGCGGCCCTGATGGCGGCGCTCAATGCCGAGCTGGCTCCGCTCTTCACGACCCATTGCCCCACCTGCGCCGCGTCCGTCCCCCTGCGCTTCACGCTCTATGGCGCGCAGCGCCGCTGCGCCTGCGGGCCGGCGCTCGTGGTCGATTCCACCACCCTGCGCCACGAGGAGGACGGCGCCGCTATCCGCATTTGCGGCGCCTGCCGGCGCATCGGCCGGGCCAACGAGCCCTGTCCCTGCGGCGGTCAGGGGGGCCATCCGCCGCTGCCGCCACTGGTGGAAAAGAGCGCCCAGCAATGCTCCGTCTGCGGCGAGCCCTACGTCGAAGAGGTACACCAGCCTTACTATGCCCGCTACACGCCGCTGGCCCTCGCCGGCCAGTGCGAGCGCCACGGCCTCTTTTTTGCGGCCCCCACGGCCGCCGACCTGACCCAGCTTGCCGCTGCCGATGCGCACCGGGCCGCCGCCTTCGCAGATGGCGAAGATGCCTTCGCCGTCGGCTGCGGCCCCAAGTCGCGCGACCTGCTCGGCCGCGGCGTTGCCAGCTATCAGGAGCTCTTCTCCAGCCGCCAGCTCCTCTACCTGCGCGCAGCCAGGGACGCCTTACCCCAGTTCGAGCCTCTGGTCCGCCTCAACCTTGCCCTGCTTGTCTCCACGTCTCTGGAGTTCAACTCCATGCTGTGCGGCTACAAAGGCGCCCGCCGCGGGGAGCGACCGGGGGCCATCCGCCACACCTTCTCTTACCACGCCTATTCCTTTCCCTACACGGCCCTGGAGAACAACCCCATTTATCCGGGGCAGGCGTCGGGAACACTGCAGAAGCTCTTTCATGACCGCATCCGGCGTGCCCGGCGCTGGGCGGAGGCGCCGCGCGAGCGCCATCTCAATGGTGGCGGCCCGCGCTTCCAGACGGTGCGTGGCGAGCGTGAGATTGGCCGCGAAGCCGCCAGCGCCGCCGAGTTGGGCGGGGGCGGCCGTTTCCTGCTGCAGCATGGCTCGGCCGTCGCCCTCAACCTGCCTGATGCCAGCGTCGACTTCGTAATTACCGACCCACCCTATTTCGACAGCGTGCAGTATGGCGATCTGGCCGCCTTCTTCCGCGTCTGGCTACAGCAGCTCCTGCCGGAGGGCACGCAGTGGCACTACGACCTGGAGCATTCGGCCGTCGATCCGCACACGAACGGCAACGGCCAATATGGCGCGGTCCTCGGCGCAATCTTTGCCGAAGCGCGCCGGGTGCTGCGACCGGAGCAGGGACGGCTCATCTTTACCTTTCACCACTGGAAGCCCCAGGGCTGGGCGGCGCTCACGCTGGCGCTGCAGCGCGCCGGCTTTGCCCTGACGAACCGCTATGTGGTACACGCGGAAAACGAGACGTCGCTGCACATTGCCAACCGGCGGGCGCTGGTGCATGATGCCGTGCTGGTGCTGGCGCCGCGCGAGGCAGGCCTGGGCCGCGCCTGGGAGCGACCGGCGGCTATCGACCAGAGCGACAGCGCCGGCTTCACCGCAGCGTGCGCCACGCTCCTGGGATGGCTGCTGCAGGAGCGGCCCGGCGAGAGGGAAATCAGGCGGATCTGGCGGGAGGCGCTGCCATAAAAAAGAGCGGATGCCGCGCTGACATCCGCTCTGCTGACAACGGGAGCTGACGAAGTTAGCCGTTCAGGAACTCTTCCAGGTTGGCGCGGCTGATGCGATAGGCGTTGCCGATCTTGCGCGCCTTCAGTTCGCCGGCTTCAATCGCCGCTTCCACATCCTCGCGCGTGACCTGCAGGATGGCGGCTGCCTGCTCCGGCGTCATCACGTCGGGCATGGCCGGCGCGGCTGGCTCACCCTGGGCCGGGCTCTGCTGGCCGCCCTGCTGGGCCTGCTCTTGCTGCTGTTGCTGCTGCATCTGCTGCATGGCCGACATACCCATCATGCCAAAGCCCACTTCGCCGAGGCTGCTGCCGCCCGGGTTCTGGGCAGCCGCGACAGTGGCGTCGGCCATCTGCCGCTGCGTGTAGCTGGTGCCGTAGCCCATGTTGGTGACGACGTCCAGCGACTTGGGATGGAGCCCCAGGCGGATGTTGAAATCGACCAGCACCATGCCGATGCTGTCAAACTCACTCTGCATGAGGCCGATGAGCAGGTCGTTCAGATCCTTGGAGAAGGACTGGAGCTGCGCCGGGCCGAGATTCCTGGCAATAGCCAGCTCGCTCAGCTTGTCCTGTAACATGACGCCGAGCAGGGGATCAAGGCGATCCTTGATCTGCGGCTGGCGCACGCTGTCACGGAAGGCATCCATGGCGTTGAGGAAGCGCCACGGGTCTTTGACTTTGGCGACATAGGTGCCATTGCCCACAATGGCGCTGGCGCCCGGCGGCCGGTTCATGTGCTCGACGATGATTGGCTGCGCCGTGCCCCATTTCAGGGTCATGTCGGTCGTCTTGACAAAGAAGACATCGGCGGTAAAGACGTTCTTGCCGCCGAAGATGCCTCGCTCGATGAGGTCGCCTAGAATGGGGATATTGTTGGTGCTGAGCACATGGGTGCCGGGGTTGAAGCTGGCCATCGGCTCGCCCTGGCGCACAAAGACGGCGGCTTCACCGGGCTGGACAATCAGGGGGGAGCCGAGGCGGATGTCGCCCGGGCCGCCGCGCGGCACTTTCTGGACGATTTCGTCGCGCAGCCACGGTTCGGCTGCAACACGGTCTAAGAGCTGGGCCATAATAGTCCTCCTAACGCTGGCTGGACAATGATAATCAGGCGACGCCGCTCAGGACTTCATTGCGCTTGCTGAAGGCCTGATTCGCATCCTGGATGGAGGCGTCGAGATCGCGGATGCGCTCCTTGATCGCGCCGTCCTCGCTGACTGCCTGCTGTAATGCATCAACTTCGGCTTCAATCGCTTCGGCGTACGTAAGCATCTCGGCGTCGAATCGATAGACGCGGGCCAGGTCTTCCTCGTCTACCTTTACGGCGTCAAAGAAACCGCTATAACCCTGCGGCGCGTCCTTGATCTTGCCAATGAGCCCCATTAGCCGGCTGTCGGCGCGGCCCAGCGGCTCGGCATGGTCGATGGCCTTGATGATGTCCCGGCTCAGATCCTGATGGACGTTAGCCAGGCGCAGGCGAGTCTCTTCCAGACGGCGTGAGATGGTGTCCCGCAGCAGCTTATCGGCCTGCCGGCGCCGGCTGCGCTCCATGTAGCCGCCAAAACCGGGCAGCTTTGCCAGCAGCCGGCCGAGGCCGGTAGATTCGTCGCCGATCTTCTCGTACAGGTCAGGGACCGGCCCATCTTCTTTGCGAAACGGATCGCGGAATGGTTCGCTCAGCGATGGCTCGTCGTTCTTTAGCGGGTCGTCGTAAGGATCTGTCATCGGTTTCTCCTTTGCGTAGATCGTCGGTGGGTCGGGAGTCGGCTAGTCGAGGAAATACTCGGTGCCACAATAGGGGCAGCGAATGACGCCTTTGCCGGCCAGCTCCAGCTGCCCACCACAAACGGCGCAGGTTGATCGTTCGCGAAGGTTGCTGGCCTGTTCGGAGTATAGCATACCTTCATCCCAATTCACATAGCCGGAGAAGAGCCCCCGGCCAACCAGGTCGTAGAGCAGATTATGAACGTCGTCGCGGGTTGCATTCATCTCGATAGCCAGGTCGCTCACGGGCACCTGGCCCTGGGTCTTGATGATGTTGAGCAGCTTGCGCTGCTGGCTGGCCCGGCCGGCCGCCTCGGCTTCCTGGCCGCCCTTCCACAGCATGAAAATACCGGCCGCCAGGGGCACGATCCAGACGACGCTGAACAGGGCGAAGCCGAGCATGGCTGCGCCGGCTGACCGTGTGCCTTCCAGCATCGGCGCGAACATCACGCCGCCAATGATCAGCGCGGCCAGAATACCGCCGCCGATGAGTATGTAGCCCAGAGTGCGTCCCATCATGTTTCCGTCGTATTCCTCCTCGGTAGACGTCGCTAGCGGAAGCCGCCGCCGCCGCCGCCGCTGCTGCCGCCGCTAAAACCACCGCTAAAGCCGCCGCCAAAACTACTGCCGCCGCTGCTACTGCTCGACGGCGGCGTGCTCTGCAGCACTGACTGGGTGCTGGTCAGCATGCGCGTCAGGCCGCCAGACATTGCCTCCAGGCCGCCGCTCAGCCCGCCGGACATGCCCTCCAGGGAAGGCATGCCGCCGCCCGACCGGCCGCTGCCGCCGCTGCCGCCCGATGTGAAGACGGGTCCCCTGCCGAGGCCGCCGCCATAGTGCGGGTAGGGCAGGTACCATGGCGGAATAGGCACCCCGGGCACGCTGCTGAACTTACGAATCCAGCTGCGGTCCAGGCCAAAGGCGACCGCGTAAGGCAGGTAGTTGTCGAAGATATCCCGCGCCGCCTCCAGCTCGGTGTACTTTTCGATGTCCTGCAGATAGCGCTTGAATGCCAGCCACTGTGCCGCGGCCACCGCACCGGCTTCGGTCTTGGCCGGCATGTGGCGGCTGAAGCCGAAAAGCACGGCGGCCGTGAGGAGGAAGCCCAGTGACGGGCAGATCAGGGTGCTGACCTCGTCGGAGACGAGGCTCGCCAGGGCAAAGAAGGAGAGTCCAGCCAGCCCGGCGACGACCAGCGCCAGGCAGCCGTAACGCTGGCGCACGCCCTCCGGCGACGTGGCCGCAAAGCCTTCGTTGACCAACTCCTTGTAGACCTCGGAGCGGATGGCCGGCAGATGGTCGGCGAACTTATACTGGAGATTACTGAGGGAGCGCTTTCTCTTACCCTTGAACAGCCTGTCCAGCATCATCTCTTCATATTTCCGCAGCCCATCCTCCGATTTGTCGGTGCGGTGAAAAGTGAAGTCGTTACGGCCGTTGCCGGTCTGCTCCATCGTCAGATAGCCGCGGCGCGCCAGGTCGATGAGCGTTGACATAATGTCGTGAATGTGGGCTGTCTCGTCGATCAGCGTGCCCGCCACGGCTGGCGGCAAATCTGAGGGCGGCTCGGCCAGGTATTCGGGAACGACTCCCGGATCAGGGTCGCGCCCGCGCAGATACCAGAGCAGGACAGCGGCTAGCGGGCCGCCAACGGCAATCACCAGGCCAAGGATAAGGATGATCAGGCCGGCTACGTCGGCAACCTGCTCGGCGCGCTGCCAGCTTGGGGTCTCCAGGGCCAGCTGCCCGCTGGGGAAGCGCACGCCCACTTCGACGGCCGAGCCTGAGGGACGACCCTGAGTCAGGTCAAAGGTAACTCGCCGCCCATCGGGGCTTGTCTGGGTGACGAGGCTGCCGCTCTCACGGCCATTGAGTAGGGCCGTCGTCGCCGCCGCCTGTATGCCCTCGGGCAGCGTAATCGTGATGCGGCCAGCACTGACGTGCGAGCCGAGGTCGGCGGGCATGGCGTTCCAGAAGACCTGGTCGCCCGACGGCTCGGTGCGCACGGCGTTGCGCACGCGGTAGCGGATGGTATAGCGCCGGCTGCCCAGGGCCGGATCGAAGAACCAGTTGATCTCGGTCATGTCGCCCACGTTCCGGGTATAGAAGGTGTTCGGCCGCTCGGAACGGTCCTGGGCGTAACGCACGTCGCCTTCCGTTACCTCAAAGCTGTCGAGGCCGTCATTGTTGCCGGCGCGCCCAGTCGGCACCGTGCGGAAGCCGGCGGTGAACGCGCCGCCGCTAAAATTCAGGGTCTGGTTCTCCGTGACAATCAGGTCGCCGTTGGGCTGCACCTCGACGTCGACGTCAAAACGCTCCCAGTAAAAGCTCTTTGCCTGGGCGTGAGCGTCCGGCGCCAGGGCCAGGAATGGGACTATGAGAATGGCGGAGAGAAGAATCAGGGAAAGGACGGCTAGGAATGGCGACCGGCGACGATTCATACGGAGTGGCTCTCGTTGTCGTGTATAGATCAGGTTCATAAGTAAGCTGCCTCATTATAGTGGAAGGCAAGCGAAAAAAGAAATCAGCCGCCGGGCGCCGCAGAGAGCCAGCGCTCGATTATCGCCTCCAGCTCGCCGCGCTGGCGCAGCTGCTGCAGGCTCGCGGCCACTGCTTCCTGCAGCGATTCATCCTCTATACGGAAGACGATGGCGAAAGGTTCCTCGCTCAGTGGTTCATCGCTCAACACAAGACCGGGTGCGGCCGCCGTGAAGAGGCGGGCGCTGATGGCGTCGACAACTGCCCCCTCGGCCGCGCCGTTCTGCACCGCCTCCAGGGCTAAGCTGGTCGTTTCCAGCGGCAGGATATGCAAATCGATAACACGGCGCTGCCACTGGGTCGCCACGACGTGCCCTTCGGCGCCCAATTCTACGGCGACGGTGCGCCCGGCCAAATCCGCCATGCCGGCTAGGTCGTCGCGGCCGGCGGGAACGACCAGCCGCTGGCCCGCGTCGAAGTAGGGCGCGCTGTAGGCGAAGTCGCGGGTTAGCTCGGGCCGGACGACGAGCGCCGAAATCAGCAGATCGACCTGCTCCGTAGCCAGTGCATCGTAGAGACTGTCGTAGCTGAAGGCGACGAAGGAGGCTTGCAGACCGAGGTCGGCGGCAAGCGCGCGGCCGAGGTCAGGGTCTATGCCGCTGACCATATCGCCCTCGATCGTGGCGAAAGGAGGATAGGTAGGATCAAGCCCAATGGCGAGGATGCCTGTCTCCTGAATCCGCTGCCAGGCCGCGTCCTGCCGGCTCTGACAGGCGGCGACCGTAAGCATCAGCAGCAGCGCGGACAGGAGGCGCAGGATACGGCAGAATTGCTTGACCATCACAGTCGCGGAGTATAACAGCACGCGGCTCTGGCGCGACCGGCCGGCTGCGGTTAGACTGCAGACGGCACACAAAGGAGGTGCGATGGAAGGGTGGCTGACAGAGGATGGCGACAAGCTGGCAAATGCTCCGGTAGCCCTGCTGCTCATCGACGTATTGAACGACCTGGAGTGGGAGGATGGGGAGAAAATCCTGCCCCAGGCCCTGGAAATGGCCGAGCGCCTCGCCACGCTCAAGAAGCGGGTCCGGGCGGCAGGCATCCCGGCCATTTACGTGAACGATAACTTCGGCCAGTGGCAGTCGAATTTCCAGCGCCTTGTGGACCATCTCCTACACGGCGGCGTGCGCGGCGAGCCGATTGCGCGCCGGCTGCACCCGGAAGCGGATGATTACTTCGTGCTCAAGCCGCTCCATTCCGGCTTCTACGAGACGACGCTTCCAACTCTCCTCAACTACCTGGAGGCGACGACGCTGATCATCACGGGCATTGCCACCGATATTTGCGTGCTCTTTACGGCCAATGATGCCTACATGCGGGGCTTTAAGATTGTCGTTCCGCGCGACTGTGTGGCCGCCAACACGGACGCCTTTCACGAAGAGGCGCTCTCCCTCATGGAGCGGGTGCTGAAGGCCGACCTGACGCCTTCGACAGAGCTGGATCTGGCGGCGCTGGCCGAGCCGGAACGGCAGGAGCGCGGCTCAGTCGGCGGCGAAGGCGCGTAGCGCCTCGTAGAGCGGCTTGCGCACGAACTCCGGCGTGACCAGCGTATAATAATCCATGTAGCTGCGGGTGGGCGCCGGAAAGCGGAAAGCCCAGATAGCGATCATCTCGACATAAGGCCACTTCTCCTCAGCGTAGCGGAGCGCATCTAGGGTGTAGGTGATGCGCTGGCCGGGCCTGACGGCGCGGGTCCAGCGCGGGTGGTCGTTCCAGCCGGTCTCGGTAATGTACATGGGGGTCGCGCCATCGCCGTGGGCAACCATGATTTCGCGCAGCAGCTCGACGCGCCGGAAGTTGAGAATATCTGGCGCCGGCTCGGCATCCGGGGGAAAGGTGAGGCCATAAGCATGTACAGCCAGCCCGTCGAAGGAGGTGGCTGCTCCCGCCCGGTACATGGCGTCCAGATAGGCGAGGTCGTTCGTGCCCCAGGGTGAGCCGGGCGGTTCCAGCGTCGGCGCCAGCGCCCCCGCCAGAACAAGAACGCTCGGGCTGGCCGCTTTGACCGCGGGATAGACCGCTGCCAGCAGGGCAGCGTAATCCGATGCGGTCGTTTCTCGGTAGCCCCATTCAAAGGCCAGATTGGGTTCATTGCCGACGATAATCGCGTGCAGCCGGCCCTCATAGCGGGCGGCAAATGCGGCGGCAAAGCGGGCAAAATCGTCGTAGCTCTCCGCGTCGAGGTAGTTCAGTGCTGTGTCAGGCGGGCGCGCCCAGTCCGGCGTCAGGCCTATGCGGGCAATGACCTGCAATCCCTGAGCTGCGGCGTGCTCGACGACGAGGTCAGGGTGCTGCCAGGCAATGCCGCCATCAGCTGCATGGTAGTAGGCCCAGGGAAAAAACTCCACGATCCAGGGGGCGCCCATCTCGCGCACAAGCTGCAGGCTTCGCTGGATCTTCCAGGGTTCAACCTCGTCGGTGAGCCGGGTATGGACGCCGAGGATAGGGTGATGTGTCTCGACCTGCTGCGGCGGACCAGGGGTGACCAGCAGCGGCGGCGGCTGCAGCCAGGAAATGACGAGGACGAGCAGAAAAAGATAGAGGCCGGACCGCCACTCGATAGGCGCCGGGGCGAGCGCCCGGCTCATAGAGCGCCGATGTAGGTGGTTGTCTCGGCCTTTTCCAGCTGGTCGGCATAATAGGCAGCCCACCAGTCGAAATGTTCGCTTAAAGCTCGTATGCGCTCCTCTAGCGGGGCATCGCGCGACGGCAGCGGCTCAGGCGGGCTGGCTGCAGCCAGCCCGTGCGCCCGGTGCAGCAGCTCGTGCTGCAGGCGAACGTTCAGCAGGCGGTTTTGGTAGTCATGCACCAGGATGTGCAACGCTTCGTCGTCAGCGGCCGTCAGATAGTCGCCGCCGATCTCTTCCACAAGTAGGCGCGAGGGAACGCGACCGGCCGTCTCCAGCACGGCGCGCAGGGGGAGCTTGAGGCCGTCCAACGGCGCCTCTCCCCAGACGTGCCGGTAGCGCCCCAGCGCAAAATCGGCGGCCGTCTCATGGTACTGGATGAGGAGAAGCTGATCCGCCGTCGTCGCTTCCAGCAAGTTGTAACGGGCGGCCAGCCGCTCGGCAATCGCCTGCCAGTCCAGGGAGCGCAGCAGCGAGAAGGAGAGCGGCGGCAGGAGGACGATCATCCGGTCTGTCTCGCCGTAAATCCCTTCGAGATTGGGCGCCGTCGCGTCTTCGAGCGCCAGCGGTTCGTCGTCGCCGCTGAGTGCGCCGGCGAGCTTGCGCAGCTGCGTCTGGATGTGGGCAAAGAGAACGGGCGCCGGCGGCTCGCCGTCGAACGGTGCGCTTGCCAGGATGCGCGCCACCCGGTGCAGGCGCCGGTAGGCCGGCGCCAATAACGACGGGTCGATCAGCTCGGGCGCCAGGGCAATGGAACCCAGCAGCGATTCGCGCGCCAGGTAGGCGCACCAGGCGGCCGGATCCGGCTCCTGTTCGGGCTCAGGCAGGCTGTCTGCGCCCCAAAGGAGCTGGGCGTCCTCGGCAAAATGGCGCCCCAGCAAAGGGGCAAAGCGCAGGTGGCGGGCGACAGCCCCGGTACAGGCTACAGCCGGACGACGCCGCAGCACGTCACAGTGCTGCGCCCAGACGGGCAACAGGGCCGGCCGTAACGCATAGATATCTGCAGCGTCGGCAACGCAGACGAGCAGGTTGATATCGGAATAGCCAGGCTGGAAGTAAGGCTGGGTCCTGCTGCCATAAAGATAGACGCTTAGCAGGTCCTCACCCAACTGCCGCCGCAATGCTTCAATGAGGTCGTCAATTGCTTGCTCCATCGTGCCCCTATTATCGCACAGGGGATCGCGTTGGTCTACTCTGGTATGGCGGCGCGAATCTGGCCCATACCTGGCGCAAATTCGGCGCGCGCTCTGCATGGCAACCTGACTGGAGACTCGTATAATGGTCGAATACGACTGCGGCAATAGGAGAAATGATGCGCGTCTTTGTCACCGGCGCTACTGGATTTGCGGGCACTCACCTTGTCGACGATCTTCTCGCCCAGGGCCATGACGTTTTCGGCCTGGTCTATGGCCGCGATCCGCGCCGCTACGAGACAGATTCCCCATCCTACACGGCGGTCGAGGGCGACCTGCAGGAGCTATCATCGCTGAAGGCGGCGGTTGCCGCAGCCAGGCCGGACGTCATCTACCATCTGGCCGGGTGGGCCCATACGGCCGGCTCGTGGAAGGATCCTGCGCGGGTGCTGGCAATCAATACGGGCGGCACGGCCAATCTGCTGGAGGCGGCAGTGGCCTGCGGGCGTCCCCGCGTTGTCGCTATCACCAGCGCCGAGATCTTCGGGCAGGTTACGCCGGCCGAGCTGCCGATCACCGAGCAGAGCCAGCCTGACCCGCGCCATCCTTACGGGTTGAGCAAATGGGCGGCCGGGCGTCTCATCCGGCTCTACTGGCAGCGTTATGGTCTGCCCGCCATCGAAGCCCGGCCCTTTAACCACATTGGGCCGGGGCAGGAACCGGGCTTTGTCGTACCAGACTTTGCCAGCCAGCTGGCAGCTATAGCCCTGGGGCAGCGCCCGCCGCAGATGCTCGTCGGTAATCTCGACGCCGAGCGGGATTTTACCGACGTGCGTGACGTGGTGCGCGCCTACCAGTGTCTGGCGGCGCAGGGGCAGCCAGGGAGCAGCTACATCATCGCCTCAGGCCAGCCAGTCCCCATCCACTACTTGTTGACGACCCTCATCCAGATTGCGGGCATTGGGGTCGAGGTCAGCTACGATCCGGAGCGCATGCGCCCCTCCGATGTGCCCGTTCTCTACGGCAGCTACGCCCAATTGGAAAAGGACACCGGTTGGCGGCCCGAGATTCATCTGCGCCAGTCGCTGCAGGATGCCTACGATGGATGGCTGGAGCGGCTGCGCAAGGCGCCGCAGACGGCGCCGTGATGGCCCGCACCAAGGAGCGGCTCGATAAGCTGCTCGTCGAGCGTGGGCTGGCCGCGACGCGCGCGCGGGCGCAGGCGCTGATCATGGCCGGCGAGGTGCGCGTCGATGGACAGATTGCCGACAAGGCCGGCATGGCGACGCCGGTTGATGCCTCCATTGAGGTGCTGCAAGGCTTGCCCTACGTCAGTCGCGGCGGTTTTAAGCTGGCCGCGGCGCTGGCAAGGTTCGCCATCGACGTCGCGGGCCGCGTCTGTGCCGACGTCGGCGCCTGCACCGGGGGCTTTACCGACGTGCTGCTGCAGAATGGGGCCGCTCGCGTCTACGCCATCGACGTGGGCTATGGTCAGCTTGATTGGAAGCTGCGGCAGGATGAGCGTGTGGTCGTGCTGGAACGGACCAATGCGCGCCATCTGGTGACGCTGCCGGAGCCGGTCAACTTTGTAGCCATCGACGTTTCGTTTATTTCGCTGCGGCTGATTCTGCCCGCGGTACAGGGCTGGCTGGCGCCCGCCGCCGACATTGTCGCCCTGATCAAGCCGCAGTTTGAGGCCGGCCGGGAGCAAGTCGGCAAGGGCGGCATCGTCAAAGACCCTGACGTACACCGCCAGGTGCTGGCCCAGCTGGCTGGCTGGTTTGCCACGGCCGGGCTGCCTCCGGCCGGGCTGATGCGCTCTCCAATTGAGGGCAGTGAGGGCAATGTGGAGTTCCTGGTCTGGCTGCGGCCGGGGCAGGAAACGGCTTTCGACGCCGGGGCCGCCATTGCCGGGCTGCTGGCTGAGTAGCCAACGCGACGCTCTCCGCTCCTTCCACAACCCTTATTCACCTTTTCGCCGCCGCTTTGTTATACTCCGCCCCATGGATAGAGATAAGATTCGCAACTTCTGCATCATCGCCCATATTGACCACGGCAAGTCTACGCTGGCCGACCGCCTGCTGCAGGCGACTGGCACCATCTCCGAGCGTGAAATGCAGGATCAGGTCCTTGACGACATGGACCTGGAGCGGGAGAAAGGCGTCACGATCAAAGCCTCGGCGGTGCGCATGAGCTATCGGGCGCAGGATGGCGAGGAGTACGAGATCAACCTGATCGACACGCCCGGCCACGTCGATTTCTCTTACGAGGTCAGCCGGGCGCTGCAGAGCTGTGAAGGCGCTGTGCTGGTCGTTGACGCTACGCAGGGTATAGAGGCGCAAACACTGGCAAACCTCTATCTGGCGCTGGAGGCCGACCTGGAGATCGTGCCCGTCGTCAATAAGATCGATCTCCCGGCGGCGCAGCCGGTCGACGTGGCCCAGGAGATCGAGAATCTGATTGGCCTGCCGGGCGAGGATGTGATCGCCATCAGCGCCAAGACGGGCGCGAATGTAGAGCAGGTGCTCGAGGCGGTGGTGCGCAAGGTGCCCCCGCCGGCGGGCGACCCGGCCGCGCCGCTGCGCGCCCTCGTCTTCGACAGTCATTACGATGCCTACAAAGGCGTCATCACCTACGTGCGCGTCTTCGACGGCGCTATTCGCGACGGCGACTGGATCAGACTGATGTCCACCAACGTGACGGTCGAGCCATTGGAGTTGGGCATCTTCAGCCCGCGCATGAAGGCAGTGCCGGAGCTGCGCGCGGGTGAGGTGGGCTATATTGCTACCGGCCTCAAGACGGTGCGGGAGGCGCGCGTGGGCGATACGATCACCCTGCGCGAGCGACCGGCGGCCGAGCCGCTGCCCGGCTATCGGGCGGTCAAGCCGATGGTTTACGCCGGCCTCTACCCGACGGAAAGTGACGACTACGAGCTGTTGAAGGAAGCGTTGGAAAAGCTGCAGCTCAACGATGCCTCGCTCGTCTACCAGCCGGAGACGAGCAACGCGCTCGGCTTTGGCTTCCGCGTTGGCTTCCTGGGTCTCTTTCACATGGAGATCATCCAGGAGCGGCTGGAACGCGAGTACGACCTGGACATTGTCGTGACCGCGCCGAGCGTGGAATACCAGGTCATCCACGCGCATACGGGCGAGCTGATCCTCATCGACAGCCCGGCCGAGCTGCCGGACCCGGCGGAGATTGAAGCTATTCTCGAGCCGTGGATGAAGGTGCAGATCTTCACGCCCGAAGCCTATTATGGGGTGGTCATGGAGCTGGTCATGAAACGCCGCGGCACGCTCATCGGGCAGGAATACCCGGCGCCGGGCCGGGTGGTGCTCTCTTTCGACTTGCCCCTGGCAGAGATTATCGTCGATTTCTACGACAAGCTGAAGAGCGGGACGCGCGGCTACGCGTCTATGGATTACGAGTTCGACAGCTACCGGGCGTCCCGGCTGGTCAAGCTGGAGGTGCTGGTCAACAAAGTAGCGGTTGATGCCCTGGCGATGATCGTGCACGACGACGATGCCTATCATCGCGGGCAGCGCCTCGTCACCCAGCTGAAGAAAGAGATTCCTCGTCAGCTCTTCGAAGTGCCCATCCAGGCAGCCGTGGGCAAGCGCGTGATCAGCCGCGCCACGGTCAAGGCGCTGCGCAAAGACGTGCTCGCCAAATGCTACGGCGGCGATATTACGCGCAAGCGCAAGCTGCTGGAACGGCAAAAGAAGGGCAAGCGACGCATGAAAATGATCGGCAACGTCGAAGTCCCTCAGGAAGCCTTTATGGCTGTCTTAAAGATTGCCGATGATTAGGCCGGCCTCACAGCGGTGGAGTCTGGAGAGGCTGCCGTGGCTGTCTACCGCCGCCTGATTTTCCCCGCCCTCCGCCGGCTGGATCCGGAGCGCGTGCACGACGCCACGGTGCGCGCTCTCGCTCTGGCGCAGGCGAGCGCAAGTGGGCGCGGCCTGCTGCAGGCCATGCGCGGCCCGGCGCCGGCGCAACCGGTCGTCGTCTCCGGGCTTCGCTTTCCCAACGTCCTCGGCGTCGCCGCCGGCTTCGACAAGGGGGCGCAGGCAGCGCCCGGCCTGGCGGCGCTTGGCTTCGGCCACGTCGAAGTCGGCACCCTGACGCCCTATCCCCAGGCCGGCAATCCGCGCCCGCGCGTCTTTCGCCTCCCGGCCGATCGGGCGCTGATAAACCGCATGGGTTTTCCCAACCAGGGACTGGCCGTAATTCTGCCGCGTTTGCGGCGGCTGGCCGCCGCGCCGCGCGACTACGTCCTCGGCGTCAGTCTGGGCAAGCAGAAAGAGACGGCGCTGGAAGACGCGGCCAGTGATTACCTGACGCTGATGGAGGCGCTATATCCCTACGTGGACTACCTGGCCGTCAACATCAGCTCGCCTAACACGCCGGGGCTGCGGGCCCTGCAGGGCGAGCGTTATCTCACTGGCTTGCTGACGACGCTCCTGGAGCGCGGCGCGCAACTTGCCCGCCTCCACGGCCGGCCGCGCCCGCTCTGGCTGAAAGTGGCCCCGGACCTCGACGGCGGGGAGCTGGAGCGCATTGTGTGCGCGGCGCTGGCAGCGGGAATTCACGGCCTCATTGCGACCAACACGACGACTGCCCGGCCGGCCTTGCAGGACGCCCAGCAGCACGAGGCCGGAGGTCTGAGCGGGGCGCCGCTGGCTGGGCGCAGCCTGGAGCTGCTGGCGGCGGCGCGCCAGCTTGCCGGCGCCAGGCTGCCGCTGATCAGCGCCGGCGGCGTCTTTACGGCGGCCGATGTCGCCGCGCGCCTCGCCGCCGGGGCGTCTCTGGTGCAGATTTATACGGGCCTTGTCTATGAAGGACCGGCGCTGGCCGGGCGCATCCTGCGCGAGCTGGACAGGTTCAAGGCCCCGCAGCCGGGCGCTGGCCGTTAGTAGGGTTGGAGAACGGCGGGCAGAGGGAAGCCATCAAGCTTCCGCGCTGGCGCCGCCGTAGAGTATAATCAGGAAACCGGCCTTTATGGTGCCCATCGACTCGTGAGCCGGGCGCCAGCCGGCAGGATAGAGCATTGAAACGACTGGAAGCTAACGTCAAGGGACGGGTGCAAGGCGTCTTTTTCCGGGCAACGACGCAGCAGCAAGCGCGCCAGTTGGGACTGGCCGGTTGGGTGCGCAACGAGCCTGATGGCAGCGTGCGCGCTGTGGCCGAAGGAAACGAAGCGGCGCTGCAGCAGTTTCTGCGCTTCCTGCAGAGCGGGCCGCCGGGCGCATCGGTGACGCACGTTGCCAGCGAATGGGCTGAGGCTACCGGGGAGTTTTCGGACTTTCAGGTAAGGAGATAAGATGGACGGCGCGATCAGAAGCAAAGATAGCGAGGGCCGCGAGCGGCTGGCCTGGGGAATCTTGCTCGCCGCATTTGCCGTCTGGGCGGCGCTTCTGCTGGCGGTGCCGGTGCTGGCAACGCGTTATATTCAGGAAGCGCGACGGCCGATGGTGCTGGCCGTGCAGGCGGACGAGGGCACCGTGGGCCTCTCTGATGCGCGCGGGCGCCTGCCGGCTCTCCTCACCGGCGAGCCGCCGCAGCTTGTCGAAGGGCAGGCGGGCATTCTGACCAACCCGACCGACACCGCGCTCGTGCGCGCTTATACCCCGGACCAGGCGGAAATCCTGGCGCGTATCGTCATCTACGGCGGCGCCAGCGTGGACGTCGTCGAGGCGGAGGCCCCGCGCTTTCGCTGGAGCGACGCTCATAGCTCGTTGGTGCTTGACGTGAGCGCGGGCCGGATTCGTATCAATCTGCCGCCGCAAAACGAGCACACGCTGGAGATGCGCATCAATACGCCGCAGGGTGGGGCAATCCTGCTGCGCGATTCGGGACAATATACGGTGGACGTGAGTAACCTGGAAACCTGGGTGACAGTCCAGGAAGGTATTGCCGAGGCGCTATCGGCCGCTCAGACGCTGGCCCTGCAGGCAGGCGAAGGGGCGGTCCTCCGTGAAGGCATGGCGCCAGAGGGGCCCACCAGCAGCTCGCGCAACCTGGTCTTTAACGGCGACTTTAACCAGGACGTAGCCGGGTGGGACGCCGCCGTCTGGGAAGTCCAGCAGGGTGACCAGAACGCGGGTATTACCAGTGTAATCAGCAATCAGGGCGAAAGAGTGCTGCGGCTGCACCGGGTCGGCGAAGGCTGGGCGGGTACGCTGGTCAGACAGTCTATCAACCAGAATGTGTTAGACCTGGAGTCGTTGCATGTGCTGGTCACGCTGCAGGTCATGAGCCAGAGTCTGCAGGTGTGCGGCCAGCTAGGCAGTGAATGCCCGCTGATGGTCGTTGTCCAGTACGAGGATGTTTACGGCGCGGACCGCGAGTGGCAGCAGGGTTTTTACGCATTCGGCACCCCCATACCGAACTTTACGCCAGACTACTGCACCACCTGTGCAGCGCCCCAAAACCCGCATGTGCACGTACCACTGGGCGAGCTGCGCTCCTGGGAATCGGATAACCTGCTGGAGAAGCTGACCCAGGAAAACCGGCAGCCGCGGCGCATTACTGGAATCGTCCTGAAAGCCCAGGGACACACGTTTGACACCCACGTCGTCGACGTTGCCCTGATTGTCCGTTAAGGTCGCCTGTTGCGGGCCGCCCGGCCTCAGGCGGCGTCCACGGACCAGTGGCGCAGCCACTCCTCCAGGTCTTCCGGGTTGTTGGCGACCACGGGGGTAAAGGTGGCGCCGGGATAGTTTTGGGTAAACCAGGCGGCGGTGAGCACGCCGGGCCAGTGGTGGGGGTTGATGGCGATGACGTGGCGGTGCTCCAGGTCGCCGATACCGGCATCGTCGGCGGAGAAGCCCACGGTATAACGCCCCGCAAAGCTGCCGCGCGCGGCGGCGACAATCCACTTTTCGGTCGCCGTTGGCGGTAGCAGCACGTAGACGCGACGGTAGCTGGTGCGAGGGTCGCCGCTGGGCACGAGCTGTGTCTGCCGCGCCACACGAATCAGCCGCTGCGCCAGCAGCCGGGCGCCCCGGTCGCCGACGAAACGGATGTCATACAGCCCCTCGGCAGCGGCGGTGAAGTTATAGCGCCAGATAAAGCGACCATCCTTCTGCAGACTACGCTCAAAGATGGCTGCGGCGCGCTGCCCGTCGGGCCGCGTCACCGCCAGCTCCACAAAGGGATGGTTGCGGGTCGCCGAGGCTTCGACCTGAACCTGCGCGTCCGGCTCGGGCGCCTCTGGTAGAAGAGTGATGTGTGTGTCGCCCGGCCCGACGATAGCCAGATGGCGCTTGTAGTTCCCTTCAGGAACGAGAACCGCGTTGTACCAGAAGACCGACTGCTGCCGCTTGGGGAGCGACGGCGCTGAGCGGAGGAAGATGGTGACGATGTTCGATTGCGCCTCGGCGACCAGTCGTAGTGTGGCCCAGTAACTGACGGGCTGCACCGGATTCGACCAGATGACAATGGGGCTGGAGGCGTCGAGGCCGCCTGTCGGGTCGAAGCCAATTTGCACGTTCACATCGCCCGCCTCGCGCCGGCTGCCCGGCTTCTCGTCTTCACTGGACCAGGCCTGGGCCATGACGCTCAGCTCATAGCGATTGCCAGGCGCGGCCGGCACCTGCTGCCAGAGGCCCGCCGTATGGGTCGCATAGGGGCTAGATACCCTCTGCACGGTCTGGTTTTCCAGGGCATAGGCGTCGAAGGTGGGCTGGCGATCCTTCCACTCCGGCGCGCCGGGCGGCGCTGGCAGCCACCAGGGCGCCCAGCCGGCAGCCGTCTGCAGGCTCTCGTCATTACGATAGGGGGCAAAACGATCCGACAGCTCGGCGTTCTGCAGTATGTTCTCTTGTTCCATGCGCAAACCCTCCGCAATGGCCCCTACCGCGGGGGCCAACCGGGCAATCGGCGGCAGTCAGTTAATCAGGAATGGTATAGGTGCTGATCGTATATTCGAGCGTGTCGATGTACTGCTCCTCAAAGGCGTTGTCGTACATCGTCGTCAGTAGCAGGAAGATGGAGTCACGCGCCTCCAGGAAGCTAATGCCCCGGTAGCCGCCGGACGCCGACTCCCAGATAAGGCGCTCGCTGCCGTCGGCCTGTACCTGGTCGTCAAAGATGCGCAGGTCATCGGCGTAAAAGCTCTGCAGCAGCTCGCGTCCCAGCGCCCCGGCCTCACCGCGGGTCAACGACGTTCCGTTGTCAAACGTAATATTCTGGATGACGGCATGGCCGTCGGGCGCAGTAAAGGCATCGACGATGGCCGCGTCAGATTCGCTGCGCTCGTAGCCCCAGGCCGTCGGCACTTCAATCGTAAAGAGCGCGTCCGGCCCGGTGAAGGTGTAGACCCAGAGGTAGGCAACCTGATCCACGGCGGCATCCGGGTTGACATCGGTCGTGTCCAGAACCTCACTGTAGAGCTCGTCGTAGGCGTCGAAAAAATCATGATCAGCCCAGAAATCGAAGTTATAGATAATCTGGCCGTACTGATAGTAAAAGGTGATGACGGTCTGGTCCACGTTATTATAGTTCAAGAACTTCGCGACGGTCGCCGAGCCATTGGCGACGTCGAACTCCTCCGTAATGACCTCATAGCCGTCAAAGTCATCAAAAAAGTTGCGGTCGCGGTAGTTAACGAAATTGGTGAAAGCTTGCTCGTCCAGCTCGTAGCCGGTGTTGGTCACCTGCACGTAGATGAAGCCGGTGCCTTCCGGCGCGTCAAAACTGGCCGAGCCGCTGCTTGCCTCAATCGTCCAGCCCGCTGGCGGCGTCAGCGAAAAGGCGCCGCTTGCGTGCGTGTATGCCGAATCCGCTAGCGCCAGGTCGGGCGCGGTGGACGCTGTGGCCGTCGCTTCGGGCTCCAGCGTGGCGGGCGACTCGGTAGCGGAGGCGCCGGCTTCGTTCGTTTCTGCCGGCTCCGGAACTTCCGTTGCCGCGGCCGGTCGTACGTCATCAGTCGGCGCCGGCTCGGCCAGCTCAACCGTGGCGGCCCGGGTCGGCGCGACAGGGCCGCCCTCCGAGCTGTCGCCCGCCCGCTGGCAGGCCGCCGTCGACAAGACAAGAATAGCTATCAGTCCGAGGAAATAACGCATCAACTTCATTCGAAACGCAGACACTCCTAAATTCGTTAGTCGAACCCCAGTCCTCGCTCTTTGAGAGACACATATCGCTGTCGCCCGATGATGACGTGGTCCAGCAGCTCAATATCCAGCAGCTTGCCGGCACTCGCAATCTGCCGCGTCACATGGATGTCTTCCGGCGACGGCGAGGGATCGCCGGACGGGTGGTTGTGGGCGACGATCATGGCAGCGGCGTTCTCGCGAATTGCCGCGCGGAACAGCTCGCCAATGCGCACGACCGATGTATTCAGGCTGCCCACGTAGACCGTCGGCGAGCTGAGCACGTGGTTGCGCGTGTCGAGCAAGAGCAGCCGCATATGTTCTTGTTCCAGCAGCGTCATCTCGGCCATGAGGAGATTGGCGGCGTCGGCCGGGCTGGTCACGCGCGGCCGTTCTTCCGGAGCCGTTGCCAGGAGACGGCGCCCAATCTCCAGCGCCGCCTTGATCTCGATGGCTTTCGCCGGCCCGATGCCGCGCACCTGGCACAGCTCCTTGACGGAAGCGCGGGCGACGCCGGCCAGCCCATTGCACTGCGCCAGCAGCCGCTCGGCCAGCCGCAGGACGTTTTCGCCGCCGGTGCCGGTGCGCAGGGTGATCGCCAGCAGCTCCGTAGTCGACAGCGCCTGCGGCCCGACGGAGAGCAGCCGCTCGCGCGGGCGCTCGTCCTGTGGCATGTCCCGGATCAGGGGACCGTATTCCAGATTGCTGTTCATCGTCGTTGCTCCTGCAGCCGGATGGGGGAGAAAGCAGCCGCTCTCTCCCCCGACTATGCAGCGGCTAAGGTACGCCCTTCATCAAATCCACGAGTTCGTCCCATTCCTCCGACGTCATGTGCAGCGTGACGCCGCCCAATTCCAGATGATAGACATACTCGCCTTCTTCCTCGCTGCGCCAGACGAAGTAGGAGTCGGTTTCGGCAATGATATTCTCGTCATTCTCGTCGTGGTTCATCGTACATCCTTTCCTGCTCTGATTTGTTCAACGTCATCAGGCGCGACCGCCCGGCAGCGGTCGCGCAAAAACCCACATAGAATGCTCTGGGTCAAACTGCCAGCCGGCCGCCGACAGCGCTTCAGCCATCTCCGCTCCCGCCAGCGGCTTGGCCCGCAACGTCTTCGCGCCCATTGCGTCGCCCAGGCGACGCAGCGCATGCCAAAGGCGGGGCCATCTATCCAGCGTCGTGTCGGCATAATTGACCCAAAGGCGCCGCTCCTCATCGCCGTCGCCGTCGCCCACGATCACCAGCCCGGCGCGAGCCGTCGCGCCGTCGCGCCACCAGAAGACACGGCTCGCCTGCGCCAACATTTCGAGCCGGGGGAGGAGGGCCGACCAGGCCCAGTTGTCCTCCATCAGCCCGCCCGCGGCGGCGAAGACGGCCGACTTCTGCAGCCAGTCGCGAAGGGCGGGCAATTCGCCAATGGCGGCGACCGTAAAGGCAGGCTCCGGCCCGCCGGGCGCCACATCAGCGCGGGCCGTATGGTGGCGGCTGACCAGCGCGAAACCGGTGCGCCGCGCCAGCGCATGAACAGCGGCATTGCTGCCGGCCGTGGCGAAACGCAGCACGCCTCGGCCCTGGCGATCGGCCAGCCCGACGGCGTGTTCGTGTAACAGGGTAGCCAGGCCACGGCCGCGGTGATTGGGATGGACGCGCAGCCCTTCCAGCCACCACTCGCCGGGCGCGTCTTCGGTCAGCTTGCCCAGGGCAACGAGCTGCTGCCCGTCGAATGCCAGCGAAAACTCGCCCACCGGATCGGCCACCCAGTCGTCGAACACATCCGGTACATAATCTTCCCCATCCCAGATGTGGGCGCAAAGCTCGCTGACCGCGGCTTTGTCGCTGAGCTGGGCCGGGCGTACAACGATGGCAGCCATTAGAGCGGACCGCTCTCCAGCTCGCGGCCGGACGGCGCATGCAGGCTGGCCGCCGCGGCGGCATTAGTTTCCAGGGCGGGGAAGGGGGGCAGATCGTTCAACTTGCGGTAGAGATAGATAAAGATTAGCCGGCCGCTCGCCAGAACTGGCGCCGCCAGCAGGATGCCGAGAATCCCGGCGATGCTGGCCCCGGCCAGTGCGGCGACAAAGACGACCATTGGATGCATGTTGAGGCTGTGGCCGATAATGCGCGGGCTCAAAATTGTATTCTCAACCTGCTGGATCGAAATATAGATAGCCAACACGATAACCGCAAACCAGAACGGACCGGTCAGGGCGCCCAGCCAGCTAGCCTCGTGCTGCAAAATGGCGACCAGTATGGCCGGGAGGCTGGCCATTGTCGGCCCGATATTGGGCACAAACTCGCCAATGCCAGCGATCAGCGCCAGGACCGGGGCATTGGGCAGCTCGATGATAACCGCGATAACAAAGGTGATAATGCCCACGATAAAACAGAGCACGATGCGGCTGCGAAAAAAGTCGTTCCAGAGGAGCGTCAACTCCCGAAGCAGCTGGCGCATGTCCGCACGATGGTCCGGCGGGGCCAACCGGATCAACGACTCGAGCAGCTGGCGGTGGTCCTTCACCATGTAGAAGGAGATGAAGACAATCACCAAGAGCCAGGCAACCGTGGAAAGCGTTATGCTTGCCAGGCTGCCAAAGAGGATGACAGAGGAGCTGCCCACCGAGCGGATGATGTCAATGATGTTGCCGCTGACCGTGTCGTACACCTGCTCTAGGCGCAGCTCGTTGAGCGGGACGGTGATCGGGCCGATGACCAGCGGCTGGCTGAGCAGCTCGCCGAAGGCTACCAGGTAGTCTGGCAAGTTCTCGATGAAGAGGCTGACCTGGTTGATCAGCCGGGGAATCGTGCCGACGGGGATAGCGACCAGAACGCCGATAATCAGCAGGTAGACTAGCCCTAGCGCCGCGTTACGGCTGAGGCGCGAGTTCTTGTGGAGGCCGTCGACGAGCGGGTTCAGCGCGTAGGCCACGACCAGGGAGATAGCCAGGGGAAAAAGCAGAATGCGCACCCGGTAGAGCAGGTACAGAACGAGGGCAAGCAGCGCCGTCTGGACCAGCCGCTTAGTGGCGGGCGCCCAGGGTGGGGAAGCGTGAGTTGGCTCTTTCGGTCTCGGCTCTTCAGTCATTGTCCCCGCGATTATAACCCATCTTCGCCGCCGCCGATATTCTTGCCCCGGTCCTATTGCTGGCTGCTCCGGCTCGGGCGGCGGCCGACGAGAGGCCGAGTCCGGCTAACGGCGGAAGAAGTTGCTGACGAAAAACCAGAGATTGGCCGGCCGCTCGGCCAGCCGGCGCATGAAGTAGGGATACCAGGCCGTACCATACGGAACGTAGACGCGCATGCGGTAGCCGCGGGCGACCAGCGCTTCCTGCAGCTCGCGGCGGATGCCGTAGAGCATCTGGAATTCATAGGCGTCTGGAGCAAGCCCGAGCCGCTGCCCGATGTCGATCGTCGCATCAATCATTTTGTCGTCATGCGTGGCAATGGCGATGAACCGATCCGGCTGCTCCACGAGGGAGCTGAGCAGCAGCTCGGTAAGGTGAACAAAGTTTTCGTCCACATCCTTCTTGTCGGGGAAGGCCACGTCCGGTGGCTCCATATAGGCGCCCTTGCACAGCCTGACCGACGCGCCGTCGGCCAGCAGGCGCCCGATGTCTGCTTCGCTGCGGTACAGGTATGATTGGATGACGACGCCGGTGTTATCGCAGCCTGCGGCGCGCAGCCGCCGGTAGATGCCCAGTGTCAGGTCTACCACGGGGCTGTCTTCCATGTCGATGCGGACGAAGTTATCGTACGCGGCGGCGCACTCGAGGATCTGCCGCATGTTCTCATAGGCGAGATCGGGATCGAGCTTAAGGCCGAGCTGGGTCAGCTTCACCGAGACGCTGGCCGTGACGCCCGCCTGGTCGATGCTGCCCAGCAGGCTGAGGATTTCATCGCGCGCGGCGCGTGCCTCCGATGGGTCACTCACGCTCTCGCCGAGAAAATCGAGTGTGACCTGCATGCCCCTGGCGTTCAGCGTGCGGGCGGCGTCAATGGCGTCGTGGCACGATTCCCCGGAGACGAACCGGCCGGCGACGTACCACGCCGGTGGGAAGCCGGTTACGAGCTGGCGCGCCCAGGGCGCCGCCGACAAGTATAACAGCAGCGCGCGCAGCCATTTTGCCCCGTACAAATAGAGGGCAAGGCCGCTGAGGAGGGAGATGGCTAACAGGGGGAGACGGATACGAGGACGACGAGCGGGCGGGTTGTGAGCAGTCATTCGTTATGGCCTCGCAAGACTGGGTTCAGATGTCGGACAACATAGCCAGATTTTACCGCTTGACGCCGCTGCGGACAATGCCCCCGGCGGCCTGAGACATAGCCGGCGGGCGCTAACCGGCCAGGAGAGAATAGCCGCCATCGACCACCAGCGTCTGCCCACAAATCATCGCCGCCGCGTCGCTGCAGAGAAAGGCAACCACATCGGCAACGTCGGCGGCGGTGCAGAGGCGACCGGCCGGGGTCCGTTCCTGCACTGTGCTCACAAGCGCTTGACCCTCGTCGCGAAAGACGGCGAAGTGCTCCAGCGCCTCCGTCAGCACCACGCCGGGCGAAACGGCATTGACCCGGACCTGACGCGGCGCCAGCTCGACGCCGAGATAGCGCACCAGCGCCTCCAGCGCCGCCTTCGAGGCGCCCACGACGACGTAATCCGCCATGACGCGGACGGAGCCGAGGCTGGAGAGGGCGACAATGGCGCCGCCGCCGCGCCGCTCCATTAAGGGGACCGCATGTTGCGCTCCAAAGAGCAAGGAGCGTGCGTTGATGTTCATCGTCCATTCCCAACCGCGCTGGCGCTGTTCCAGGGCCGGCCGGTTATAGCCGGAGGCGGCGTTATGGACGAGGATGTCCAAGGCGCCGAAATGCTCGTCGATAGTGGAATAGAGCGCGGCCAGCTCGTCCAGGTCGCCGACGTTGGCCTTGACGAGCAGCGCGCGCCGCCCCAGCGCCTCCACGGCGGCCGCCGTCTCCTCGGCCGGCTCGCGGTTACGAAAGAAGTTAACGACCACGTCGGCCCCTTCGCGCGCAAAGCGCAGGGCGATCTCTTTCCCGATGCCCCGGCCCGAGCCAGTGACCAGCACGATCTTGCCAGCGAAACGGTCCATTCGTCCTCCCGCGCCTTATTGTAGCCGAGGCCACAGCGTCGCCCAACGAGTTGGCGGCAGCTTCTGCTTCAGCTATGGTAGAGGAATGGCGCTTTTGCCGCAGTCATTTTACGCGCGCCCGGCGCGCATCGTGGCCCGCGACCTGCTGGGCAAGCGGCTGGTCCGTATCCTTGATGGGGAGCGGATTGCCGGCCTGATCGTGGAGACCGAAGCCTATTGCGACGCGGACGTCCCCGACCTTGCCTGCCATGCCCGCGCGAACAACGGCCGTCCCACGGCGCGTACCGCCGTCATGTTTGGCCCGCCTGGTCATGCCTACATCTACTTCACCTATGGCATGCACTGGATGTTCAACGTGGTCACGGGTGAGGAGGGCCAGGCCAATGCGGTGCTGTTGCGGGCGCTGGAACCGGTCGAAGGGGAGTGGCTGATGGCGCAGCATCGCCAGCGCTCCCGCCCGGAATGGACCAACGGTCCGGCTAAGCTCACCCAGGCCCTGGCAATCAGCCGTGCGCTTCATGGGGCGAATCTCTTTGCGCCGGATGGGGTTATCGGCATCGAGGATGGCTCGCCCGTGGCGGCCACGGCTGTACGCACCGGGCCGCGCATTGGCCTGGGCAAGACGCCGGAGCCGTGGCTCTCCATCCCCTGGCGCTACTGGGTGGCGGGCAACCCGTTTGTCAGCCGCTAGGTGGATGCCGGCGCTGATGACCGTGGCAACCATGAGATAAGAGGAGAACTGATGAAGCTACTGGAAGGGAAGAATGCGCTTATATTTGGGATTGCCAACAAGAACTCCATCGCCTGGGGCATCGCGCAGGCGCTGGCAGAGCACGGCGCCAATCTTGGCTTTAGCTATGGACTGGAGCAGCTTGAGCGTCGCGTCCGGCCGCTGGCGGAGTCGCTGAACGTTTCCTTTGTCGAGAAGTGTGATGTCGGCCAGGACGAGGAGATTGAGACGCTCTTCGCCAGGGCAGGCGATGACTTTGGCCGGCTGGACATACTTATCCATGCGGTCGCCTATGCGCCGCAGCAGGCGCTGACCGGCCGTTACGTCGCTACGGCCCGGGACGATTTCCGCGTCGCGCTCGATATCAGCGCCTACAGCCTCGTCTCGTTGGCGCGCGCCGCGCTGCCGCTGATGAGCGAGGGCGGCAGCATCGTGACGATGACCTACTATGGCGCCGAGAAGGCAGTGCCCCATTACAACGTCATGGGCGTGGCCAAAGCCGCTCTGGAAGCCAGCGTTCGCTACCTGGCGGCCGATCTCGGACCCGAAAACGTGCGGGTCAACGCTATCTCCGCCGGGCCGATCAAAACGCTATCCGCCGCCGGGATTGCCGGCTTTCGCAAGATGCTCCGCTACACGGAAGAACGCGCGCCGCTGCGCCGTAACGTGGACCAGGCCGAAGTGGCGAACACGGCTCTCTGGCTCTGCAGCGATCTCAGCAGTGGCGTCACCGGCGAGGTGGTTTACGTGGACGCGGGTTACAATATCCTGGGTATGCCGGAGCCTCCCGAGCATTGGGAAGCAGACAGTTGACAGCGGCAGAGAACGGGATATACTTCCGCCATTAAAATTACTTAATCTTATCCAGAGCAGCGGAGGGACCGGCCCGATGAAGCTGCAGCAACCCCCCTTGTGGGAAGGGTGCTAACTCCGGCAGCAAGAAGCTGGAAGATAAGTGGTCGATAGGAACGCTAATCGCCTATTAAAGCCTCTTGCCAGCCAAGAGGCTTTTTGTTGTCCTGCTCCAGATACCGCGCTGAGGATAAGACGATTTTCGGAGGGATAGAATGAGCACTAATTTTATGACGTCGCCCAGGATTCTGTTTACGTCTGAATCGGTCACCGAGGGGCATCCCGACAAGATGTGCGACCAGATCAGCGACGCCGTTTTGGACGCGATGCTGGAGCAGGACCCGCAGGCGCGTGTGGCCTGCGAGACGGCAGTGAAGACAGGCTTTGTCATGGTCCTGGGCGAAGTCACCACGACAGCTTTTGTCGATATCGACCAGCTCGTTCGGCGCGTGGTGACCGAGATTGGCTACGACAGCAGCGGCAAGGGCTTCGACGGTAATACCTGCGGCGTGCAGGTAGCCATTGCCTCGCAGAGCCCGGACATTGCGCAGGGCGTTGACGTGGCCCTGGAATACCGCAACAACGGCGACGAAGACGCGGCGATAAACGCTATTGGCGCGGGCGACCAGGGTATGATGTTTGGCTTCGCCTGCAGCGAGACCGAGGAGCTGATGCCCCTTCCCATTTCGCTGGCGCACAGGCTGACCCGGCGCCTGACAGACGCGCGCCGAGGTGGGACGTTGCCCTGGCTGCGGCCCGACGGCAAGTCGCAGGTCACGGTCGAATACCATTACGGGCGCCCGGCGCGCATCCACACCGTGCTCATCAGTACCCAGCATGCGCCGGATATCGAATACGACGAGCTGCGCCAGCAGGTGATCGATACGATCATTCTGCCGGTGCTGCCGGCGGAGCTGGTCGACGACGAGCTGAAGATCTATGTGAATCCCACCGGGCGCTTTGTCATCGGCGGTCCGATGGGCGACGCCGGACTGACCGGGCGCAAAATCATCGTGGATACTTACGGCGGCATGGGACGACATGGGGGCGGCGCATTCAGCGGTAAGGACGCCACGAAAGTAGACCGCAGTGCGGCTTACGCCGCGCGCTGGGTCGCCAAGAATATCGTCGCCGCCGGCCTGGCCGAGCGCTGCGAAGTACAGGTAGCCTACGCCATCGGTATCGCCCACCCGCTGAGCATCAATGTCGAAACGTTCGGCACGGGCAAGCTGCCGGCCGAAAAGCTGGTCGAGCTGATCGAAGCGACGTTTGATCTGCGGCCGGGCGCCATCATTCGTGACCTGGATCTGCGCCGTCCTATCTATCGGCAGACCGCCGCCTACGGCCATTTTGGCCGCGATGATCTCGACCTGCCCTGGGAGCGCACCAGCCGGGCCGAGCTGCTGCGTGAGCGAGCGAGCGCGCTGCTGCACGCACCGGAATAGTAGCCGTTCCGTCATAGGACCGAGTTGTGCAGGCAACCCGCCCGGTTGCCTGCCGCCCTCTGGCCGCTCGTTAACCAATTTGACTGGGGAACACGGCTGCGTTAGAATTGCCTGTCTTGTGGCTGGGCCACAATTTTTGTTGTCTATGGCCGGAAACGGGCTGTCTGCGCGGCCCCAGTTTTGGAAGGCAGCGCAGAAGTAACAGGTAGCTCCCTGTGTTTGAATCGTTAGGCAATCGCCTGCAATCGGTATTTGACGGTCTGCAGCGGCGCGGCAAGCTGACGGAAGCCGACGTCGATGCGGCCATGCGCGAAGTGCGCCTGGCGCTGCTTGAAGCTGACGTCAACTTCAAGGTTGTCAAGCAGTTTGTGGCGCGCGTGCGCGAGCGGGCTGTCGGCGAAGAAGTGATGCGCAGCCTCACGCCGGGCCAGCAGGTCGTCAAGATCGTGCACGAGGAGCTGATCCGCACTTTAGGCGAGCCGGGCCGGCTCAATCTCGGGATGCAGTCGCCGGCCGTCATCATGCTCGTCGGCCTGCAGGGCTCGGGTAAGACCACGATGGCGGCAAAGCTGGCCTTGCTGCTGCGGCGCGAGGGGCGGCGTCCCCTGCTGGTGGCGGCCGACGTCTACCGGCCGGCTGCTATTGACCAGCTGCATACGCTGGGCCGGCAGCTTGACATTCCCGTCTACGACGAAGGGCCCCAAGGAAACCCGCCGGACATTGCTGCCCATGCCGTCCGCCACGCCTCCCAAGAAGGTCTGACGACGGTCATCGTCGATACGGCCGGGCGTCTGAACATCGACGAGATGATGATGGACGAGATCCGGGCTATCAAGGATCGGGTCCGGCCCATCGAGACGCTGCTGGTAGCCGACGCTATGACCGGCCAGGAAGCGGTGCGAGTCGCCACGGACTTTGACAACGCGGTCGATCTGACCGGCCTGATCATGACCAAGATCGACGGCGATGCCCGCGGCGGCGCGGCCATTTCCATGCGCGAGGTGACGAACGTCCCCATCAAGTTCCTCGGCACGAGCGAGAAGCTGGATGGGATCGAGTTGTTCCACCCGGACCGGATGGCCAGCCGTATCCTGGGGATGGGCGATGTTCTGACGCTCATCGAGCGCGCCCAGAGCGAAATGGACGAGGAAGAGGCGCGCAAGGCCGGCGAGAAGCTGATGGCCGGCGACTTCAACCTTGAGGACTTCCTGCAGCAGATGCAGCAGATTAAGCGTATGGGGCCCATTGGGCAGCTCATGGAGATGATCCCCGGCATGAAACAGATGGCCGGCGACGTCGATCTGACCGGAGCCGAGCAGGAGCTGAAGCGTATCGAGGCGATGATTCGCTCGATGACGCCGGGCGAGCGCCGCAACCCGGCATTGCTCAAGGCCAGCCGCAAGCGGCGCATCGCCAGGGGCTCGGGGACGACGGTGCAGGATGTCAACGCGCTGCTGCGCCAGTTCCGCGAGATGCAGCGGATGATGAAACAGATGCGGAGTGGGCGCGGCCGGCGCGGCCTGGGCAGCCTCTTTGGCGGGCTGGGCGGTTTTGGCCAGTAATTGATTGGTTTTAGAGCGTGGCCGCGCTGGTACGGCTAACCTGAAAATTCCTGTTGGAGATAGAGAATGCTGCGTATTCGTTTGACCCGTGTAGGGAAAAAGAGACAACCATATTACCGCGTCGTCGTCGCCGATGCGGAAGCAAAGCGTGATGGGCGTATTGTCGAGAACATCGGCCACTATACGGCGTTGACCGACCCCATTACGTTTGCCATTAAAGAAGAGCGCGCGCTCTACTGGCTGAGCGTCGGCGCGCAGCCGAGCGACGCCGTGCGCCGCCTGCTGGAAAAGCAGGGAACGATGGAGCGCCTGGCGCGCCTCAAGGCCGGCGAGCCGTTTGACGCGCTCGTTGCCGAGATTCAGGAGAGCGCCCCGGCCGCGCCGGCCGCCACTGCGAAAGCCCAGAAGGCGGCCGCGGCGGCGACTGTCGTAGCAGCGCCGGAAACTGCCGTCGGCGAGGCCTATGCCGAAGCCGAAGAAGAGGACGGAGGCATCCTCGAGGCGATCAAGGATCGCGTTGAGGACGTTGCCGAGACGGTGAGCGATACGGCAGCGCAGGTGGCCGAGGCTGTCGGCGCCGCCGTTAGCAGCGCCGTACGGAGCGAAGAAGAGTAGTCTCCCTGTTGGGTAGGCCTATGAAAGAGCTGGTTGAATACATCGCCAAGTCGTTAGTTGACCATCCCGACGCCGTCGCGGTGAAAGAGATACAGGAAGCCTCGGCTATTATCATCGAGCTGCACGTGGCCGAGCCGGATATGGGCCGCGTCATCGGCAAGCGCGGCCGAGTGGTCAATGCCATGCGCGCTCTGGTAGAGGTCATTGCCGCCCGCGAAGGCAAGCGCGTCACGCTGGAAGTCGTAGACTAGCGCCGGGCTGGAAAAGTGAGTGGAGACGCGGCCGAGGGGTTTCCTTGCCGCGAAAGGATGATGGTTCGTTGAGCGCCAGAGAGCAACCAGATCAACGCGACCCGGAACAAGGCTCAGCAGGAAATAGACCGGCTGAGCCTCGTTTTTTGGTAGTCGGGCGCATTGTCAAGCCGCATGGCGTGCGTGGTGAGCTGCGCGTGGAAGTTCTGACCGAGCTGCCCGAGCGGCTGACCTGGCTGGAGCAGCTCTACCTCGCGCGCGTCGCGGATGAGCAGGAGCCGGAACGGGTCGAAATCAGGAAGGTGCGGCTGCACAAAGAGCAGGCGCTCCTGCAGCTTGCCGGCATCGACACGCGCGAGGCAGCCGAGGCATTGCGCAGTATGCTGCTCCTGATTCCGCTGGAAGACGCGCTGCCGCTTGCCGAAGACGAATATTACTTCTACCAGCTGGAAGGGCTGGACGTCTACACCGACGAGGGCGAGCTGCTCGGCGTCGTGCAGGAGGTGCTGGAGACCGGCGCCAATGAAGTATTCGTCGTGGCCGGCGCCCGCGGTGAGCTGCTCCTGCCCAACACGCTGGAAGTGGTACAGGAGATTGACCTCGAGGCGGGCCGCATTACCGTGCATATCTTGCCAGGGCTGCTGTAGGCGCAGCCAGACGCCGGCGCGCAGGCTGCCCATTTGACGCCGTTATTCCCGCCGATTATCGTTGATGGACATGGACGATATCAAGTATTGGCTGGGCTTCAACCTGGTCAACGGAATCGGGCCGGCTAAGCTGCAGGCACTACTCGATTTTTACGGCGAGCTGGGAGCAGCCTGGCGGGCGCCAGAAGACCAGCTTCAGCGCATTGGCCTCGACAAGCGAGCGATAGCGACCCTGCAGGAAGTCCGTGCAACGGTGGACCTGGAGCGTTACGCGGCGCGTGTAGCCGCGGCCGGGATTGATGTCCTGACCTGGCAGTCGGAGCGCTATCCGCGGTTGCTAAGAGAGGTCACCGGCTCGCCGCCTGTACTCTATGTGGCGGGCACTCTGCAGGAGATGGATAGCTGGGCTGTCGCTGTGGTCGGCACGCGCCGGGTAACGTCCTACGGGCGCCAGATCACGCGCGAACTGGTGGCCGGCCTGGCGCGCAACAATGTCACCATTGTCAGCGGCCTGGCCCGCGGGACTGATGGGATAGCGCATGAGACCGCGCTAGAAGTAGGGGGGCGTACCATCGCCGTCCTTGGTTCTGGGCTGGCTTCCATTTACCCGCCGGAACACCGTGGTCTGGTAAAAGCGATTGTGGAGCGTGGACAGGGCGCAGTCATCTCCGAATACGCGCTCGATACGCCGCCGGATGCGAAGAACTTCCCGCCGCGCAACCGCATTATCAGCGGCCTCAGTCTCGGTACCATTGTCGTCGAGGCCGGCGAGCGCTCCGGCGCCCTGATCACAGCCAACTTCGCCGCCGAGCAAAGTCGTGAGGTCTTTGCCGTGCCGGGCAACATCAACAGCCATGCGAGCCGCGGGCCCAATCGCCTCATCCAACAGGGCGCCAAGCTGGTGCTCGGCGTCGAGGATGTGCTGGAAGAGCTGAACCTGACCATGGTGACGCAGCACGTGGCCGTGCAGATGGCGCTGCCGGAGAGCGAGGAAGAGGCGATGCTCCTTGCCCACCTATCGCCGCAGCCGGTGCACGTGGACGACCTGACGCGCACGACCGGCCTGAGCAGCGCGCTGGTCGGCAGCACGCTGGCGCTCATGGAGCTGAAGGGAATGGTGCAGCAGGTGGGCGGTATGAAGTTCGTGCTGGCGCGCGAGCCGGGCCCCGAATATGAAACCGGAGCCGCCACAGCGGGCGACGACGAAAGCGACAGAGGTCTGAGCGGCGCTCCCGAACACGCGTAGCATGGCGTCCGCATCCTGAAAGGAACACGTTTTATGAAGATCGTCATCTTTGCCGGGGGCACCGGCCGCCGCCTGTGGCCGATTAGCCGCAAACAGACGCCAAAGCAGTTTGAGCCGATTATCGGCGAGCGTTCGACTGTGCAGCTCGCCGTAGACCGCGTTCTGGAGCCTTATGGCGCGGACAATATATACGTCTCGACGAATGAGCGCTATCTGGAGATCATCCGCGAGCAACTACCCACGCTCCCACTGCAAAACGTCATCGGCGAACCGGAGCGCCGCGACCTGGCGCCCGCCGTCGGCCTGGCGCTGGCCCACCTGACCCACGCCGCGGCCGCCCCAGACGAGCCGCTGGCTATCCTCTGGGGCGACAATTACATGAGCGATGTGCGCGCCTTCCGGCAGCTACTGGCCGCCGGAGAAGCGCTGATCGAGGAAAAGCGCGCCGAGATCGTCTTCATTGGCGAGACGCCGCGCTTTGCCAACGAAAACCTGGGCTGGATTGGCCTGGGCGAGCAGCTGGGCGAGGCGGCCGGCCGGCCATACTTCGCCTTCGACTCGTTTGTCTATCGCCCGCCGCTGACGCGGGCGCGCGAGATGTTAGCCGGGCAACGCCATGTCTGGAACACTGGTTATTTCGTGACGACGGTTGGTTTTGTGCGTGAGCTTTATGCCCGGCGCCAACCCGAGATGAGCGCGGGCCTGGCGCGCATCGAAGCGGCCATTGGTAGCGATCAGTATGAGCCAACATTGCGCGAGGTTTATCCGCGCCTGACAAAGATTAGCTTTGACGATGCCATCCTGACCCATGTGGCGCCGGAGCAGGCGGTCTCGCTGCACGGCGAGATGGGCTGGAGCGATCCTGGCACGCTCTATGCGCTGAAAGAAGCGCTGGCCGGCGACGAGGACGAGACCGTTACTCAAGGATTAGTAAGGGCGCCTGATACCCGTGATAGCTTGCTTTTCAACTACGAAAGTGACAAGCTCATGGCAGTGATTGGCCTGGATGGCATAGTCGTGGTAAACACCGAGGACGCTATCCTCGTCGTCCACAAAGATATGATCCCCCGGGTAAAAGAATTCGTTAATAGCCTGGAAGGAACAGAGCTGGAGAATTTTAGTTAGGCATGACTGATTTGCAGATAGAAGGATATTGTATGAAATGCCGCCAGAAGCGGGCGCTGCAGTCGCCGCAGGCGGAATATTCGGCCAGCGGCTCGCCGGGCACACGCGGTGTCTGCCCCGTTTGCGGCGGCACGATCTACCGTACGGGCTACACGCCGCTGCACGAGGGGCTACCGAAGCCCGAGCCTGCCCCACGCAGCAAGGGCAAGACGGCTTCCGGGCGTAAGGACGCGCCGGGCAAGCGGGCCGGAAAGAAGAAAGCACGCAGCACGAAGAAGGCGAGCAGCAGCCAGGACGGCAATCGCCGCCGCTCCGGTAAGCTGGTCGTCGTCGAGTCGCCGGCCAAAGCGCGCACGATTGGGCGCTATCTGGGCAGCGGCTACCAGGTGAAGTCGAGTGTGGGCCACGTACGCGACCTGCTTAAGTCGCGTCTCAGCGTTGCCGTGGATAATAGCTTCGAGCCCGAATACCGGGTCCCGAATGAGAAGCGGGACGTGGTGCGCGACCTGAAAGAAGCGGCGGCCCGCGCCCAGGAAATCTTTCTGGCGACTGACCTCGACCGCGAGGGCGAGGCGATTGCCTGGCACGTGCGCGAGGCGGCGGAGATGGACCCGAAGCGCACCAGGCGCGTTGTCTTCCAGGAGATTACCAAGCCGGCCATAAAAGCGGCCTTTGAGAACCCGCGCGACATCGATATGGACCGGGTGGATGCCCAGCAGGCGCGCCGCATCCTCGACCGGCTCGTCGGCTATAAGCTGAGCCCGCTGCTCTGGCGCAAGGTGCGTGGGCGCCTCTCTGCGGGCCGCGTGCAATCGGTGGCCGTGCGCCTCGTCGTCGAGCGCGAGCGTGAGATTGATTCATTCGAGCCCCAGGAGTACTGGACCATTGACGCGGCGCTCAGTCAGGAACAGCATCGCGGCGAAGAGCCGCGCCCGTTCTTCAGCGCCCGCTTGCACAAGTTCCAGGGGAACGATCTGGAGCTGCCTAACGAGGAAACCGTGCAGCATCATCTACTGGCGCTGGAAGGCGCGGCCTGGCACGTGGCCGACGTCCGGCTGGGACAGCGCCAGCGCCGGCCAGCGGCGCCGTTCACGACCAGTACGCTGCAGCAGGAAGCCTCTCGCTCGCTCAGCTTTGGCACGAACAAGACGATGCGCATTGCCCAGCAGCTCTATGAAGGCGTCGACCTGGGCAACGAGGGCACTGAAGGTCTGATCACCTACATGCGTACAGACAGTGTCTCTGTCTCGCGCGAAGCGCAGGCCGAGGCGCGCCAATACATCGTGGAGCGGTTCGGCAGCGACTACACGCCGCAGAGCCCGCGCGATTACAAGACGCACTCCAAGGGCGCTCAGGAAGCCCATGAGGCCATTCGCCCCACGTCGGTGCGCCACACGCCACACCAGGTCAAGCCCTATCTGTCGCGCGATCAATATCGCCTCTACAATCTCATCTGGAAGCGCTTTGTCGCCAGCCAGATGGAGGCTGCTCTTTATGATACGGTCTCGGTAGACATCATGGCCGGCCCCGCCGCCACGCCGGTCGACAAGCGGCCCTATCTCTTCCGCGCCAGCGGCTCAACGTTGCGCTTCCCCGGCTTCCTGGCGCTCTATGAGGAGAGCGAGCCAGAAGACCGGCCGGCGGATGCCGAAGTTGTCGTGCCTGGCGATCTCCAGGCCGGCGAGTCACTGGATCTGCTGCAGCTGCTGCCGGAACAGCACTTCACCCAGCCGCCGCCGCGTTTTAGCGAGGCGACGCTGGTGAAGGAGCTGGAACAGAACGGCATTGGCCGACCCAGCACCTACGCCTCGATCATCTCCACGATCCAGAACCGGGGCTACGTCACGACCGAAGACAAGCGGCTCGTCCCGACGGAGACCGGCCAGGTGGTTAACGACCTGCTCGTGCAATACTTCCCGGATGTCATGTCGGTGGGCTTCACGGCGCGCATGGAAGACGAACTGGACGAAATTGCCGAGGGCCGCCCCTGGGTGCCTGTGGTCCGCGAGTTCTACGAAGATTTCGCGCGTAATCTGGAGCTGGCTGAAGACGATATGCCCGAGGTGCGCGTGCAACAGGAGCCGGAGCCGGTCGGGCGCGCCTGCCCGCAGTGCGGCAGCGACCTTCTCTACCGGACGGGCCGCTATGGCCGCTTTATTGGCTGCAGTAGCTTTCCAACCTGCCGCTATACGGAGCAGATTGTGGAGAAGGTAGGAGTCGATTGCCCCCTATGCGGCGGAGACCTGATCGTCAAGCGCACCCGCCGCGGCAAGACGTTCTACGGCTGCGCCAACTATCCTGACTGTGAGTGGACAAGCTGGAAACGGCCGCTACCGGGCGGATGCCGTAAGTGCGGCGGACTGCTGGTGCAGCAGTCCGCACGCCAGGCTGAATGCACAGTGTGCGGCGAGCGCCAGCCGGTGAGAGAGGAAAAGGAAACAGCCTAGGGGGTGAGGAAAGGAGAAAGGAAATGACCAAGCATAAGGTAGCCATCGTCACGGACAGCACTGCGTTTCTGCCGCAGGAGGTACTGGATAAATATCCTATCCACATCATCCCCCAGAACCTGCATTGGGGCGAGGAGAGCATGCTGGACAACGTGGATATTACGGCGGCCGAATTCTACGAGCGGTTACGCATGGCGCGGGAGCTGCCCACCACGTCGCAACCATCGGCCGGGCGCTTTCTCAGCTTTTTCCAGGATGTGGCTGAGACCGCCGAGAGCATTGTCGCCATTCTGATTTCCAGCGAGCTGAGCGGCACCATCGCCTCCGCCCACGCGGCGCGTGACATGATGGAACAGTCGTTTCCGATAGAAATAGTCGACACGCGCTCGGCGGCGCTGGGCCTATCGCTCATTGTCGAAGGCATGACCGGAGCGCTGGACGCCGGGCAGGATTACAAGCAGATCGCTGCTCTGGCGCGCAAGGTTTCGCCGCACGTTCGCGTGGTGTTTGTCGTCGATACGCTTGAATACCTGCACAAAGGCGGGCGTATCGGCGGGGCCAAGCGCCTCCTGGGTTCTGTCCTGTCCATCAAGCCGCTGTTGCACCTCCACGAGGGCAAAGTAGAGGCGCTCACCTCGGTACGTACCAAACGGAAAGCCGTCGAGCGCATGCTGGAGGGCGTCAGGGAAGATTCGGCGGGGGCGGCGCCCCTGCACATGGTGGTGGCCCACGCGGCCGCGCCGGAGGAAGCGCAGGAGCTGTACGCGCAGGTCCAGGCGCAGTTCAAGCCGGCCAGGCTGAGGCTTTCCGAGCTAAGTCCGGTCGTTGGCACCCATACCGGTCCCGGCACTCTGGGCGTTGCCTATCTGGACAGCGCCCACCTCGACGGCGCGGTCTAAGCGAGCATGGCCGTCATAAGCAGCCGATTAGTCTGGTTGTTTAGCCTGCTGTGAGCGCATCTGTGCCGGCAAGAATGCTGCGCGCGTTGGGAAGGGCAGTCCTCTTGGGGCTGCCTTTCCTTTTTCTCGGCCTCTTCTTCTTCTACCCACTGGCCCGCATTCTGGGCCTGAGTGTCAGCGTCGATGCGCTGGCGCAGATCGTTGAACGCCCCTACTACCGGGGCGTTCTGTGGTTCACCATCTGGCAGGCAGCGCTCTCCACGGTCCTTACGCTGCTGCTCGGCCTGCCCGCCGCCTACCTCTTTGCCCGCTTTGAATTTCGGGGCAAAGGCACGCTCAGGGCGCTGACGACGGTGCCATTCGTCATGCCTACAGTGGTAGTGGCGGCCGCCTTTCGCGCTCTGCTTGGCCCCAACGGCCCGCTCAACAGCGGCCTGGCAGCGCTCCTGGGGCTATCGCAGCCGCCTATCCGCCTGGAGCAGACGCTAACCATCATCCTGATGGCCCACGTTTTTTACAATGTGACCATCGTCGTGCGGCTGGTCGGCGGCTTCTGGTCGAGCCTGAGCCCGCGCATGACGGAAGCCGCACGGGTATTGGGCGCCAACCCGCTGCGCACCTTCTGGGAGGTGACGCTGCCGCTGCTGCGGCCGCCCCTCATCGCCGCCGCACTTCTTATTTACCTCTTTACTTTCACCAGCTTTGGCGTCATCCTCTTGCTGGGTGGGCCGGCTTTCAGCACCTTGGAGACCGAAATCTACCGCCAGTACGTTACTTTCCTGCGGCCAGGGGTAGCAGCCGTGCTTTCCCTGCTGCAAATACTCCTTACCTTTGGCATCATGCTGCTCTATACGAGGTGGCAGCAGCGCAGCGCCGTCGCCCTCGACTTCCGCCCGGAGCAGGAAAACGCGCGCCCGCCGCAAACAACCTGGCAGCGCATCCTGGTAACCCTGTTAGTTGTGGTCCTGCTGCTGATCGTGCTTTCCCCGCTTCTGTCCCTTGCGGCGCGCTCTTTCACCAGTCGCGACGGTTTTACCCTCAGCTACTATCAGGCCCTGCCAGTCCAGGAACGAGGCAGTATCACCTTCATTCCACCGCTAGCCGCTATTCGCAACTCGCTTGGCTATGCCTTTCTGACGGTGATTGCGGCCAGTCTGCTGGGCCTGATCAGCGCCCGCTTGCTCACCGCCTCCGGGCGCTGGCGCGGCTGGCTCGATCCCCTCTTCATGCTGCCCCTCGGCGCTTCCGCCGTCACCCTGGGCTTCGGCTATGTCGTGACCTTTGATCGCCTGCGCACGTCGCCTGTGCTGGTACTCATCGCGCACACGCTGGTCGCCTTTCCGTTTGTCGTGCGCACCGTTCTACCCGTGCTGCAGGGAATCAAGCCCAGCCTGCGTGAGGCGGCGGCGGTGCTGGGCGCCTCGCCGGGCCGCGTCTGGCGCGAAGTAGATCTGCCCATCGTCGGGCGCGCGCTCCTGGTCGCCGCTGTCTTCGCCTTTACGGTGAGCATGGGCGAGTTCGGCGCCACCAGCTTTATCGTGCGGCCCAACAGCGGCTACCTGACCATGCCTATTGCCATCGGGCGTTATCTGGGCGTCGCCGGCGAGCAGAACTTCGGCCAGGCGCTGGCAATGAGCACGATCCTGATGGGGGTCACCACTGCCGGCTTTCTCCTCATCGAGCGCTTCCGCTTTGCCGACGTTGGCGAGTTCTAGAGCGTGTGGCTAATAGGCCAGCAGCAGCTGCATCTGGCCACGCAGGCTCTCCTTCATGGCATCTATGCTGATGCGCTCGCCGGCAATGTGCGCCTGCCCCTCGTCGCCGGGCGAATAGCCCAGAATAGGAAAGCCCTGGTCGGCAACGTGCCGGCCATCGGTGGCGAAACGATAGCTGCTGAGCGCCGGCTCGCGGCCCATACCCTGACCCAGTAGCTCGCGCACCCGCGGCACGGCAGGGTCATCTGGCGGCGTGTAGAAGCCTGTCACTATCTCGTCGTCTTCGGGAAACTGCATCGTCTCATAGGCGGCGCTCACCGAATGAGCGAGATCAGCGGCCACGTCGGCGACAAAGGCGCGCAGACTGGCCGGGTTCTCGCTCGCCGTGCGGAAGTCGAGCAGAACGCGGGTCCAGGCTGGGGTGACGTTATAGCTTCGCGTATCGACTTCGATGACCGTCGGCGCGACGGTGGTGGCGCCCAGCAGCGGGTGGCTGCGCAGGCGCTGTTGTTCGCGCTGCAGCCGCTGCAGAAATGAGGCCAGCGCGAAATTGGGGTTGTCCCCTTTCTCCGGCACGCTGGCATGGACCGAGCGGCCGGGGAATGTGACCCACATAGAGAGCATGCCCCGGTGGCCAAGCGCCAGCTGGTTACTGGAAGGCTCGCCCAGCAAGAGCAAGCCGACCGGATAATCGCACGTCTGGCTCCAATAGACCATGCCGGCGCCGCCGACTTCTTCCTGCGCCACGCCGGTGAAGACCAGGTCACGGCGGGGGCGCAGGCCAGCCCGGCGCAGGCCTGCCATGGCGTAGACCTGGACGGCCAGCGGCCCCTTGATGTCGCTCGCCCCGCGACCGACGATGTGCCCATCGACGATCTCCCCACTGTAAGGCGGTACGGGCCACAATTCCGGGTCGCCGGGATCGACGTGATCGGTGTGGCTGTTGAGGACAACGGCCGGCAGCGTGCGATCCTGTCCGAAGATGCGCCCGTAGACATTGCCTATGCTGTCCTGCCACACCTCGTCAAAGGAGAGTTTGCGCATCTCGCCGGCGATGAGCGCGACGACTGCCTGCTCCTCACCGGGCATACTGGGCGTCTGGATCAGCCGCTGCGCAAAGCCCACACAGTCGTCGAGTAACATGTTGAAGTGGGTGGTGGAAAGGATTTCGGTTGCCATCGTTCAGCTCGTCAAAATCTCCCAGGCGCGGCGATATTTCTCCAGGCGGGCGGCGTCCCGTTCTTCCACGCGGCGCAGACGGCGGATATCCATATTGTGCCGTAGGTCGGCCAGCTTCACCTTTAACGCGATGGGGTTCTTCTGCAGGCCGCGCACGTACTCCTCATAACTGCTCTGCTCAGCGTCGTGGGTTAGCAGGCGCACCGCCTCCAGCACCTCCGCCGGTAAGCCTTCGTCGCGCAGCGTTTCCAGCGTGAGCGCGCTGTCTTCCAGCACGTCGTGCAGGACGGCGGCCATCATCTCCGTTTCGTCGTCCATCTGCAGCATGACGTGCAGCGGATGGAGGATGTAGGGCGCGCCGTAACGGTCTGTCTGCCCCTGATGTGCTTGCAGCGCCACGGCAATGGCGCGTTCCAGTAATGTCATACGCCTCCTCTCGCCGGCTCGCAAGCGGAGCGGTGTGGGCAGGGATGCGCCCCTTTTGTAACCCTCAGCCTGCGTTGGCAATTCGTGTCGAGGGATTATAATACAGTCTAGCGGCTGCCGGGAAGTCGCGCTATGGCGGTGGAGCCAGCACGAGACAACACAAGCGACGGGTCCACTCGTTGGTGATAAGGAGAGAGTGATGATTGCAAAGGATGTAGAAGAACTGTTCGCCCTTCTACAGGGCGCCGTTCACGTCGATGGCGAGCGGGTAACGGTCACCGACCGCAACGCGGTGCGTGGCAAAGGCGAGGCGCTGGCCTTTAGCGCCGTCTTTTCTGATGGACTGACTCGCGAGACCGCACGATGGCTGCTGTGGGAGATCGGCCAGGAGCTGGGTGTGTTTCCGGCGTCGATCCACGAGCTGTACATGGCGATTGGTCGCGGCGAGGTAGCGCCGACCTTCACCGTTCCGGCCATTAACATCCGCGGCATGAACTACTATATGGCCCGCGCCATCTTCCGCGCCGCCCGCCGGCTCGACGTGGGCGCGCTGCTACTGGAAATTGCCCGCTCGGAGATCGGTTATACGGCGCAGCGGCCGGCCGAGTACGTTTCGGCAGTTCTGGCCGCGGCCATCGACGAAGGTTTCCAGGGACCGCTCTTTATCCAGGGCGATCACTTCCAGGTCTCGGCCAAAGGGTACGCCGGCGACCGGGAGAAAGAAGTGGGCGCCGTGCGCGAGCTAATGCAGGAAGCTATCGAGGCGGGCTTTTACAACATCGACATTGATACCTCGACCCTAGTGGACCTGTCGCACGAGTCGTTGGACGAGCAGCAGCGCACCAATTACACGCTAAGCGCCGCACTGACCGAGTTCGTGCGCAGTATTGAGCCTGAAGGCGTTACGATCTCGCTCGGCGGCGAGATTGGCGAGGTGGGTGAGAAGAACTCGACCGTGCCTGAGCTGCGCGCTTACATGGATGGCTACCGCCGTAACCTCGCCGAGGGCGTCGAGGGCATCTCCAAGATCTCGGTGCAGACAGGAACCAGCCACGGCGGTGTGGTCTTGCCTGACGGCACGCTGGCCGACGTCAGCGTTGATTTCGAGACGCTGCGCGAGCTGAGCAAGGTGGCGCGCGAAGAATATGGGCTTGGCGGCGCCGTGCAGCATGGCGCTTCGACCCTGCCGCCGGAAGCGTTTGACCGCTTTCCCGCCGTGGGCACCCTGGAAATACACCTGGCGACGGGCTTCCAGAATATCATCTTCGACCATGCGCCGGAAGACGTTGTGCACTTGGCGAATGACTACTGTATCCGGGAGCTGCGGAATGAATGGAAGGAAGGAAAGACGCAGGAGCAGTTCCTCTACTCCACGCGCAAGAAGGCCTTTGGGGCGCTCAAAGAGCAATGGTGGAACCTCGACGCCGGCGCCAAAGAGCGCATCGGCCAGGCGCTGCAGGAGCAGTTCGAGTTCCTCTTTGAGAAGCTCAACGTGCGCGACACGCGGCAGGTTGTCAACGACGTAACCAGCGTGCCGCGCCGCCGGCGCACCCGCCCACAGCAGGCTGCCGACGAGGGCGAGCTGGAGATTGCCAGCGACCTGGCGGACTGAGCACAATTAGCGAATAGCAAATGGCAAATAGCCGTTAGCCTTTAGCTAACGGCTATTTGCTTTTGGCTAGTAGTGTACGTAGACGAGGGTGCCGAGGCTCGACCAGTTAAAGATCCATTCGGCGGCGGGGGTGGGCAGGTTCACGCAGCCGTGGCTCATCGGCGTGCCGAAGTTGTTGTGCCAGAACGTGCCGTGTAAGGCGTAGTCCTGATAGAAGTACATCACGTAAGGCACGTTTTCCAGATAATAGTCGTAGCCGAGGAGGCGCCCATCCATGGTTTGCGCGGTGAATCGCAGCCAAACGCGGAACTGGCCGGTGACCGTGGGGTGGTTCCACGTTCCTGACGAGACGAGCGTGTCAAAGACCGGCGTGTCACCCTCGTAGGCGACCAGCCGCTGCTGGGTCAGATTGACGTCGATCCAGCGCTCGGCTGGCCCGACGCCGAGCGGTCGCAGTACCGGCTGCGGCGCCGTGGATTCACTGACGAAGGTGGGAGCGGGCGTAGGCGTGGCCGTCGGCGGGGGCGTCGGCGAAGGCGTTACGGTCCACGTTGGGGGCGGTGTTCCTCCGGCCTGGCTCACTTTCTTGTGTACCAGCCCGGCTAGCGGCGTGGGCGTTTCCTGGGGGAGTACGCCGGGCTGCGCCGCGCTGTCGGGCTGGGCTGCGCCAGCGGGCTGAAAGCCGCCTCGCGCCACGGTAGCGACGGCAGCCGTGCTGGCGCTGGTCGCCGGCGCGGCGGCGGATGGGATCTGAGCGACGGCCGGCGCCGCCCCTTCACGCTGCGGCAGCCGGTCCCAGGCCCACGCTGCGGCAACGATGGTCAGCAGCAGTAGGGCCGCCGCGGCGATGGCGCGCCACATGGCTCGACCGCGCCGCGCTACCGGCTGGGCGGCCGGCGCCAGAGCTGACCGCGGGATAGGCGCCGTGGGAGCTGCCGGCGCGCTTGCGGCGGGCGCCGGCGGCTGCGTGGCCGCTAGCTGGCGCTCCGCCCAGGCACGAGCGGTGGCGATAGTGGGGTGGCCTGGCTGCAGCCGCTCGGCGCGAGCAATGTAGTCCAGGCTGGCGCTGGGCGAGCCGGCTACCGCGCTCAGCAGGAGCCAGACGCGAAAATCCCGCGGGTTCTCTCGCGCCGCCTGGGCCAGATAGACGCGCGCTTGCCGGCGCTCGCCGCGACGAATGGCTTCCCGTGCAGCCTGAAGGAGCGCCGGCCTTTCTTCCATCTCGCCTACCCGCTCCTTCCCTCGATGAAACAAAGGATGCCGCGGGCAATGCCAGCGGCCGGGAGATCGGCGCCGGTCGTGAGGATTTCGCGGTCCAGGTTCATGAAGCCGGTTTCCAGAATTACTGCCGGCACCCCCTGTGCTATCAGGCGAAAAGCGTGATAATCGCGCATGTCCATCGTGATGGTGTTCGGATGGTATGGCAGGCCGGTTGCTTCGGCATAGGCGGCTTCGACGCACGTAGAAAGCTGCGTCGAGTCGGTAAAAGATGAGCCCGACAGCTTGAAGCCGGTAGCCTGGTCGTTAAAGTAATTGCACGAGTCGGCATGCAATGAGACGAGCGCCGTGCCGCTGTAGCCGGTCAGGCGCGGGTCGAACTCCGCGAAGACTTCGCTGCGGACGTTCGCTGCCGCCAGCAGGGCATGGACCCTCTCGGCAATATCCAGGTTGATGGCCGCTTCGGTGAGTCCGTCTTCACACACCGCGCCGGAATCATGCTCCATGTGCCCGGCAATCAGGGCAATGTGAAGCGGTCCGGGCGTCTGCGCGAAGCGCTGCGTAACGGGCCGGGCCGGCACCTTCTTGAAGATCGTCGCCGAGAGCGATGCTTCCTCGCCAGCGGCCGCTACGGCTGCAGCTGTGGCGCCGCTCTCAGGCTGGAAAAACGAGTAAACGCCCAGCATCCCGGCGGTGGCGACGACAAGGTAGAGCAGCAGGCCCAGATTGCGCCGCAGCAGATAGAGAAGGAATGGTTGGGCCTGCCAGCTCGACTGATTGCGATCAGCTTGCATGAAGAAATCCAGAAAGTGCCCCGTCGCTTTGTTATGTTTAGATGACGCTATGGGCACATTATGCTATTAAGAGGTACGCACGTCAAGTGATAACGGCGCGCGCAAAGGAGAAACGTGGCAGACCAGGCGGTTGAGATTAGCTGGCTGGGACAAATAACCTACCTGGAGGCCTGGGCGCAACAGGAAGCTCTGGTCGCCGACGTCGCTGCCGGCCGTATCGCCGAGCAGCTCCTGCTCCTGGAGCATACGCCGGTCTATACACTGGGGCGGAGCGGGCGCGTCGAAAACCTGCTCCTGGACGAAGCGGCGCGCATCCGTGAAGGAATTGATCTGCACTACGTTGATCGCGGCGGCGACATCACCTACCACGGCCCCGGCCAGCTCGTGGGCTATCCGATCCTGAACCTCAGACGACGCGCCGCGGCCCAGGGGCGGCGTTTTCCCGACCTCCACCAATATCTGCGCGACCTTGAAGAGGTGCTGATTCAGACGTTAGCCGCGCGCGGGCTAACGGCGTTCCGTTACCCGGGTTTTACCGGGGTCTGGGTCGAAGGCGAGAGCGGCCCGGCCAAGATAGCGGCCATCGGCGTGAAGGTGAGCAGCCGCGGCGTCAGCAGCCACGGCTTTGCCCTCAACGTGGCCCCCAACATGGCGCACTTTGCGGGCATTATTCCTTGTGGCATCGCCGACCACGACGTCACCAGTCTTGCTCAGAGCGAAGGCAGCGACGTTAGCGTGGCCGAGCTGGTGAATCCGCTGCTAGACGCCTTCTGCCGCCGCTTCGACGTGACGCCGGTGGTTGTCTCTACCCCTCATAAGACGTACAATGTCAGTTGAGGATGGCCGGGCGCGCGAGAAGTCAGCGCGCCCGGATTTATCGAAAATAGCTGCCAGGTTGGCAGAATTCCTATGGTGGTTCGATGGCGACTATTGATCTGAATTCGATTGAAGTCACAGAGCGTGAAGAGGCCGCCGCCGGCGGCAGCCAGCGCCCGCGCCGCCGCCCTGAGTGGATCAAGGTCCGTGTGCCGAAGGGCCGGAATTACGAGTTCCTCAAAGACCTGATGCGCAGCAAGCAGCTCCATACCGTCTGCGAGGAGGCGATGTGCCCCAATATTGGCGAGTGCTGGGGCTCGGGTACGGCCACCTTCCTCATTATGGGAGATACCTGCACGCGCAGCTGCGGCTTTTGCGACATCAAGACGGGTCGTCCCGGCCCACTGGACTGGGAAGAACCCGAGCGCGTGGCACAAGCTGTGAGGCAGATGAATCTGCAGCACGTCGTCATTACATCGGTGAACCGTGATGAGCGCAAGGACGGCGGCGCGCCTATCTTTGCGCTCCTTATCCAGCGTATCCGCGAGGTGCAGCCCGGCTGCTCCATCGAAGTTCTGATTCCCGACTTTAAGGGGAGTGAAGAGGCGTTGAAGATCGTCATGGATGCGCGGCCAGAGATCCTGAATCACAATGTAGAGACGGTGCCACGTCTCTTCCGCAAGGTCCAGCCCCAGGACCACTACGAATGGGCGATGGCTACGCTTGGCAATGCCAAGCGGATGGAACCGGAGGTCTTGACTAAGAGCGGTATCATGCTGGGTCTGGGCGAGACATTCGACGAGGTGGTCGAAGTCATGCGCGACCTGGCGGCGCTCAAGGTGGATATTCTGACCATCGGCCAGTATCTGCAGCCGAGCCAGAAGCATCTGCCTATCGAGCGTTACTATCCGCCGGACGAGTTCGATGCTCTGAAGAACATCGGCCTTGAGCTTGGTTTCCGCTGGGTCGAAAGCGGCCCGCTGGTGCGTAGCAGCTACCGGGCCGAACAGCAGGTTCGCGCCCTGTCCTCCATTTATCGCGGATAGCTGCCATCCGGCATGCGCCCAGACCTGGCGTGGGTACACACTTATTGAGGGCCGGCAGAGAGGAGCGCTATAACATTTGGCCCGCGCGTTCGTCGCGGGCGGCAGCTTCCTGGCGCCAGTGTCATGAGCTATTCACGCTTTACTTACAATTATCCAACAGTCCAGAGGTAAGATTGGTGGGCAGCCAGGGTTGGCCCCTCCCCGGCTGCGCGCGTGCAGTTGCCATGCGGGGGCCGGCACGACCGGAGTCGTGTCCGAGAGCGCGAAAGGAAACACACCATGGATGAAAGACCAAATCCCCGTCCTGCCGTTCCTGCCTGGGCCTGGATCCTGGCGATTCTCGCCATCATTCTCGGCCTGCAGCTCTTCCTTAGCAGACGGGTCAATGCGCCAGAAGAAATATCACTGAACCAGGTCGTTCGCTACGTCGAGCAGGGGCTGGTCGACACCGTCGTCGTCAAAGGGGACCGGCTTGAAGTCACGTTAGACGATGGCCGCGAATACAGCTCGACCAAAGAAGCCGGCGTCGGCTTCATGGAAACCCTGGAATCATATGAAGTGCCCCTGGAGCAGCGGCAGAGCTTTACCTTTGAGCCCAATGACCAGTCAAGCTGGAATGCACTGATTAGCATCGGTATCACGCTGATCCCCATCCTCTTCCTGCTCTGGATTTTCAGCCGGAGCTTTCGCCAGATGCAGGGCGGGGGAAACAGCATCTTCGGCTTTGGCCGCAGCCGAGCGCGCAATATCAACGAAGGCGACCGGCCAACGGTGACCTTCGACGATGTGGCCGGCGTGGAGGAGGCCAAAGAAGAGGTGCAGGAAGTGGTGCAGTTCCTGCGCGAGCCGGAGAAGTTCGTGCAGGTGGGCGCGCGCATCCCGAAAGGCGTCCTGATGGTGGGCCCGCCCGGCACCGGCAAGACGCTGCTGGCGCGCGCTATTGCCGGCGAGGCCGGCGTGCCCTTCTTCCACATTTCTGGCTCGGAATTCGTGGAGATGTTCGTCGGCGTAGGCGCCAGCCGCGTGCGCGACCTGTTTAATAAGGCCAAAGAACACGCACCGTCCATTGTTTTTGTGGACGAAATTGACGCCGTCGGGCGCCAGCGCGGCGCCGGACTGGGCGGCGGTCACGACGAACGCGAGCAGACGCTCAACCAGATCCTCGTAGAGATGGACGGTTTCTCCAACGAAACCAACGTCATCGTCATCGCCGCCACCAACCGCGCGGATGTGCTGGACCCGGCGCTGCTGCGTCCCGGCCGCTTCGACCGCAAAGTGATTGTCGACCTGCCGGACATTAAGGGCCGTGAGGAGATCCTGCGCATCCACGCGCGCGGTAAGCCGCTGGCGGCCGAGGTAGACCTGGCCGAGACGGCGCGCCTCACCGCTGGCTTCTCCGGCGCCGATCTGGAAAACCTGATCAACGAGGCGGCCATTTACGCAGCGCGCCGCAACAAGACGGTCATCTCACGGCTGGAGATGCAGGAAGCATTCGACCGCGTCGTCATGGGCCCCGAGCGCAAGAGCCGGGTGATCAACGAGGAAGACAAGGAGATCACCGCCTATCACGAAGCTGGGCACGCGGTGGTCAGCCATTACCTGGTGAACACCGACCCCGTGCAGAAGATAACCATCATCCCGCGCGGCGGCGCCGGCGGCTACGTCATGCCCCTGCCCGAGGATCGGATGGCCTACCACACGGGCCACTTTGAAGACCGCATCGCCATGGCCCTTGGCGGGCGCGCTGCGGAAGAGATCTTCTTCGGCCGCGTCACGACCGGCGCCTCTAACGACCTCAAGCAGGCGACCGACATGGCGCGCTCGATGGTTACCAAGTATGGCATGAGCGACGCCCTCGGCCTGCGCACCTACGGCGACGATACCGGCAACGTCTTTCTCGGACGCGAGCTTTCTACTGGCCGCGACTACAGCGAGGAAGCCGCCAAGCTGATCGACCGTGAAGTACGGGTCATCCTCGACCGCAACTACGAGCGCGCGCGGGAGATTATCCGCACCAACTATGACCGGCTGGTGCGGTTGGTCAACCGCCTGATGGAAGCGGAAACGCTCGACCGCCTTGAGTTTGAAGCGCTGATGAACGACGAGGAGCTGTCTTCTGTCGAGCCGGATACGGAGGCGCTGGTTCCCGGCGATTAGCGCCGCCGCGCGGCTCCCTCAGGCGCTACTGTCAAGTTGAGCGACGCGCCCCGCAGTGATAGCATTGCGGGGCGCGTTTTTTTTGCTCGACAGGCTTGGTGCGGACATGATCACTGTTGCTGTCAATAAAGCGGTCGCGACGGTCACGCTGGACCGGCCGGCAAGCCACAACGCTCTGACGCCCGAGATGATTGCGGAGCTCACCGCGACCTTCCGGCAGCTTGGCAGCGAAGAGTCGGTGCGCGTTATCGTCCTCACCGGCGCGGGCCGCAGCTTCTGCGCGGGCGCCGACCTTGGCGCCATGCGCGCCGCTGCCGACTATACCTTCGTGCAGAACGTTGCCGACGGCGAGGCCATCTACGACCTCATGGAAGCAGTGAGCCACTGCCCTCGGCCAGTCGTCGGGCGCATCAACGGCGCGGCCATTGGCGGCGGCGTCGGTTTGGTCGCCTGCTGCGATATCGCCGTCGCCGCCGAGCGCGCCGTTTTCGCCTTCAGCGAGGCGCGCCTGGGCATCGTACCCGCCGTCATCAGCCCCTTCGTCCTGCGCAAGATCGGCCCCTCCGCCGCCCGCGAGCTATTCCTTACCGGCGAGCGTTTCCCCGCCGCACGCGCCCGCGAAATCGGACTCGTCCACCACGTCGTCCCCGACGAAGCGGCTCTGGACGAGAAGGTGAATGAGCGCGTGGCGGCGCTGCTGCAGGCCGCCCCCGGCGCGCAGGCCGCCGCCAAGAGCCTCATCCGCTTTGTCGCCGCCAGCTCCCCGCCCAATGTGCGCGAGGTCACCAGCCGGCTCATTGCCGAGCGCCGCGCCAGCGACGAGGGTCGCGAGGGCATGAGCAGCTTTCTGGAGAAGCGCGCCCCATACTGGCAGACAGAGGACGAGTAAGCCCGCTATTCTGGATTCGAGCAAGATGAGCGAAGCAGACATGATTGCCCGTACACCCACACCCCGCACCCGCGACAGCCTGGCCCGTGACCTGGCGGCTCTAGGCGTCAGGCCGGGTATAGTGCTCCTCGTGCATAGCTCACTCAGCTCCCTGGGCTGGGTCAACGGCGGCCCGGTCGCCGTCATCCAGGCGCTGCAGGACGTGCTGACGGTGGCGGGCACGCTGGTCATGCCGGCCCACTCTGGCGACCTCTCGGACCCGGCTGGGTGGCAAAACCCGACCGTGCCGCCGGAATGGATCGAGGAGATTCGGGCGACGATGCCGGCCTACGACCGCAGTTACACGCCCACGCGCGGCATGGGCGCCATTGCCGAGCTGTTCCGTACCTGGCCGGATGTGATCCGCAGCTCGCACCCGATGTCCAGCTTCTGCGCCTGGGGCCAACATGCCCGATATGTTGCCGGCAGCCATGCGTTGGTCAATAGCATGGGCGAGGGCTCGCCGCTGGCACGCATCTACGATCTTGATGGCTGGGTACTCCTACTCGGCGTCGGCTACGATAGTAACTCGAGCTTCCACCTGGCCGAGTATCGTGTACCCGACGCGCCGCGTACGGAGGAGAGCAGCCCAATGATCCGGCAGGGCCGGCGCGCCTGGTTCCCTTTTGCCGACGTCGACCTCGACGCCGATCCGTTTCCGGAGATAGGGCAGGCCATGGAGCGGGCTCTGCCCGTCACCGTCGGGCACGTCGGCTCAGCCACAGCCCGCCTCTTCCGCCAGCGCCCGGCCGTCGACTTCGCCACAAGCTGGCTAACCGACCGCCGGACTACCCGCCCGTAAGCACGCGCCTGCCTAAGACCAGTGCCTGCCACGAACAACGAACAGACCACCTACTTCAAACATCCAACTTCCCACTACGCACCGCCCACTGCCCACCACCCACTATCTCCGCTATAATCCGCCCATGTTCAGCAAGATCCTCGTCGCCAACCGGGGCGAAATCGCCCGCCGCATCTTCCGTGCCTGCCGCGAGCTGGGCGTGCGCTCTGTCGCCATCTACTCTGAAGTGGACCGCAGCGCCCCCTGGGCCCGGCTCGCCGACGAGAGCTACCAGCTAGACGGCGTCACCGCCCGTGAGACCTATCTCAACCAGGAGGCCATTTTCACCGCGGCGGCCGCCGCCGGGGCTGACGCCATCCATCCCGGCTACGGCTTCCTCAGCGAGAACCCGGATTTCGCCGCCGCCTGCGCCGCCCGCGGCATCCACTTCATTGGCCCCAGCCCGGAAGCGATGATCGCTCTGGGCAGCAAGGCGACGGCGCGGGAGATTGCCGAGGCGGCCGGCGTGCCCGTTATCCCCGGCGTGGACGGCGCGCACCTTGACGACGCTGCCTTGCAGGAAGCCGCCGGCGAGCTGGGCTATCCGGTGCTCATCAAGGCCAGCGCCGGCGGAGGCGGCAAGGGCATGCGCGTGGTCGACGAGCCCGCCGATTTCCCTGGCGCGCTGCACCAGGCGCGCAACGAGGCCCGCTCCAGCTTTGGCAGCGACCATATCCTGGTCGAGAAATATTTCAACCAAGTCCGCCACGTCGAGGTGCAGATTCTGGGCGACCAGCACGGCAATGTGGTTCATCTGTTTGAGCGCGAATGTTCCGTACAGCGCCGTCACCAGAAGATTATCGAGGAGACGCCGTCGCCCATCGTGACGCCGGAGCTGCGGCGGGCCATGTGCAATGCCGCCCTGCGCCTTGCCGCGGCGGTTGGCTACGTCAGCGCCGGCACCGTGGAATTCATGGTTACACCCGACCTCGACTTCTACTTCCTGGAGATGAACACGAGGCTGCAGGTAGAGCACCCGATTACCGAGGCGGTCAGCGGCATCGACCTCGCCTCGTGGCAGATCCGCCTCGCCGCTGGGGAAGCGCTCACCTTTACCCAGCATGAGCTGCTGCAGCGCGGCCACGCCATCGAGTGCCGCCTCTACGCCGAGGATCCGAACAACGGCTTCCTACCCTCCATCGGCGACATCGCCTTCTATCGCGCGCCGGCCGGCCCCGGCATCCGCGTGGACGACGGCATCGAGACGGGCACAACCGTCAGCCCCTATTACGACCCAATGCTGGGCAAAATCATAACCTGGGGCGATGACCGGGCCGAGGCCATCCGCAAGATGGTGCGCGCCCTGCAGGATACGGTCATCCTCGGCGTGACCACCAACATCCCTTACCTGTTGGACATCCTCGCCCACCCGGCCTTCCTCGCCGGCGAGGTGACGACCCGCTTCCTCGACGAGCACATGACGCCCTGGCAGCCGGAGCCGGACCTGAGCAACAGCAGCTGGCTGGCGATTGCCGCGCTGGAGGCGCTTGGCGGCAAGAGCGCGCCCACCCGCGCCGCCAGTGGCGACGGCGATAGCGTCCAACCCGACCCCTGGCAGACAGCCGGCCGCTGGCGCAACGTGAAGCGCTGATCTCGGATGCAGCCATTTCCGGGATAGCGCTGTTATTGATCTCAGGCGTTGACACAGGAGAACCCAGTATGGCGTTGGAAATCCGTGACATGAAGGCCTATGTACCGGCCAGGGACTTTGAGCAGTCGCAGCGCTTTTACACCGCGTTAGGTTTCAAGGGGCGTGAAGGGTGGGGTGGAACCGTTGATTTTGAGCTGGGGGGCAATCGCTTCCGGCTGCAGAACTTTTATGTCAAGGAGTGGGCGGAGAACTCCATGTTCGTCATCGACGTTGACGATGTCGAGGCATGGCACGAGCATGTACAGGCCATCGCGGCCGGCGGCGAGTTTGAACAGATGCGCATTAAACCGCCCGAGACCATCGGCAACGCGCTCGTTCTACACGTGCTTGATCCCGCCGGCGTTCTGCTCATCTTCGTGCAGCCGCAGTAGCAGCGTTCGTAACAGGCAAGCGCTACGACAAGTTCCGGTATAGCCGTATCCACTCCTCCACAGCCAGCGTTTCCGCGCGCCGTTTACCATCGATTCCCGCCCGCGCCAGCGCCGCGTCGATGGCCGTGCGCGGCAGGCCGAGGCTGCGCAGGTTCTTCTGGAGCTGCTTGCGCTTCTGGGCAAAGCCCGCCTTCACCACGCGGAAAAACGCCTCTTCTTCGGCCAATGACAGGAGTGGCTTGTCGTACAGGTCGATGCGCAGAATGGCCGAATCGACCTCTGGCCGGGGCCAAAACGCGCCCGCCTTGATCTCGCTCACCAGGCGCGGCTCGCCGTAGAACTGCACGCTGACCGCCAGCAAGCTCATTTCCCCCGGGCCCGCGGTCACCCGCTGCGCTACCTCTTTCTGTACTGTCATCACCACAACGGCTGGCTTCGCCTCGCCGCCGAGCAGGTGTTTGAGGATCGCGCCGGTGATGTAGTAGGGTACGTTCGCCACGACCTTGTAGCCGTCTGCGCCAAGCCAGTCGTCCGGCGCCAGCTCCAGGATGTCGCCGTGCACCACGGCCACATTCTCGTGGCGCGCCATTTCGTTCTGGAGCAGGGGGATGAGCCGGTCGTCCAGCTCCAGGGCAACCACACGCGCCGCTGCCCGCGCCAGATGATGGGTCAGGGCGCCCAGGCCGGCGCCAATCTCCAGCACGGCGTCGTCCGGCCCAACCTCGGCCGCCTCCACGATGCGCGCCAGTATGTTGTCGTCAAAAAGGAAGTTTTGCCCCAGGCTCTGCTTCGGCTGCAGCCCGTGGCGTGCCAGCAGCTCCCTGGGGTGCGCCATCAGGGCAGCGTGGTGGGGATGAGGTAGTTGATGTCGTCTGGTTCAGGGACCGGGGTCAGGTAGTAGACGTCTACGTAGCCAGACCAGCTTTTGTACTCGCCCGGGCTGTAGCCGAGGTCGACCCAGCGACCTTTGACGCCGCCGCCCGTGTCCCCGGCATAGGCCGCGCCGTAACCCGGCACGTAGAGCCAGGTCCGGAACGGCACCACGCGCGGGTCCACCGCCACGATGCCCGTACCCGCCTGCAGCCCGCTGGCCGTGATGCCGTAGGCTGGATGGTCCGGCGGTTTGCCGGAGCTGGCGGCCGTATACGAGGTAACGCGCATGCGAACGACGCGCCAGTATTCGAGAAATCCCTCCGGCGTTTCCACGGCGCGCACCGTGATTTGTGTGCCGTAACCGATGATTTCGTCAAGCGGCTCGCGCGCCACCCATTGCGCATCCGGCATCTGGCTCACTTCCACGCCGTTCTCGTAACGCACGCGGATGCGCTGGCGCAAGATGCCGGGCACGCCGCTCTGCAACAGCGCCCGGTTGTCAATCTCCAGCTGGTCGGTTGGCTGCCAGCGCGTCTCGTAAGCAATTGGCTGGTCCTCCAGGCGGAAATCTTCGGTGACGCGCACCACCTCGAGGGTAGCGCCCGGCTGGAGATTCGTCTCCGGACCAGGGCGCACATAGTCGAGGCCGACGAGGCCGATACCCGCTTCCGCCAGGACATCGCGGGCGTTACGGTGGTGGCTGCGTGTCTGGATGACGCGCCCATCGACGCGAATGGTGAGCGGCATCGAGCGCCGCACGTGGATCGCCATGCCCGGCGCCAGCCAGGCTCCGAGCGGCGGCTCAACGCCGTCGGCCGCGTAAATAGTAATCCCCGCTTCCTGCAGCACGGCGCCCACCGTCTGCGCGGCCGTGCGCAGCGATTGCTGGCGCTCGCCGTCCTCGATGGTCACGGTGACAAAATTGCCAATCTCCAGGACATCGGGCAACGACGTGCTCTCCAGCGCGGCAAAGGCGATTGGCTGACCATCTCCGCTCAGCTGATCGGTGCGATCCACCTGAATGCCGGCTTCGGCCATGAAGGCGCCCACCGTGTGCTGCTGGCTCCAATAGGTCTTGCTGCCGGCTTCCGTGCGCACGGTTACCGGACTGGCCCGCAGCACCTGGATCGCTTCTTCGGCCGACGCAGCCGCGCCGGGGCCGGGCACGACACGATCCTCGGGACGGACGGTGACGCCGGCGGCAGCCAGCACCTCAGCTACCGTCTCGTAGCTGCCGCTGACCCGCTGCGGCGCGCCGTCCACGTAGACGGTATACGAAGGCTGCACGGCCATATAGCCGGCGGCCAGCGCGCCAAACAGGGTGAGGATAGCCAGGATGAGAAGACCCCAACGGGGGAGGCCGGGCAGAGGGGTGATTGCCGTCATGGGCGCCAGCAGAGACGGCTGCCTGGAAAAGTCAATGTGTCCACGAAACCGATGGCTACCAGGTGATCCTGGGCACCCGAGGGAGACGCCTTAGGGCTGCTTCCTTCCGGATCTGACCCGGTTCGACGGCCCTCGCCGCCAGGGACCCAGTCACCACCGGTCTCATAGACACATTGTCGACCGGACACGATTGCGTCTCTGATTATAACAGGTAGAGGGAGCGCAACCATAAGAATCGGCTTAGCGCGCCTGTGGCCGGCCTGCGGCGAACGGCGGCGCCATTGGCCACCGTCCGGTGACGCTGGCAATCAATTCCACTGACCCAGGACTTCGGGCCCGCGGTCAATCTCCCAGGGATAGATGATGTAGGCGTCGCTGACGGCGGCGTAGTAGGTAGGCGTATGCCCCGGGTAAAGCGACGAGGCTGGCTTATAGTGGAGCACGCAGGAGTCCGGCAGCCCACCGGCGGCGTCGATGCGCTTGGAGACGGTGACGATATTGCGCCCGCGCGTCCAGACGTCGTCGACGACCAGGATGCGCCGGCCTTCCAACAGCTCGTCGGCCGGGAAGCCAATGAACTCAGGGATAGCGTAGCGATTCTCCGGGTGCGTGCTGCCGATGCCGGAAAAGTCGCCGGGGAAGTCGGCCGGGAAGCGGACAGATGCTGTCAGAATATAGGTGATGTTCAGCGCCTCGGCGAGCATGCCGCCGGGTACCAGACCACCGCGGGTGATGATCACCATCGAATCGTACTGCCCGCGAATCTGGGGAACGAGATAGTCGATCAGCTTATCGACGTCGGACCAGGTTAAGACTTCACGACGCACGGAACTTTCCTCACACGGCGAAATGGCACAGAAAGAATATTATAAAACGTAAGCGGCGAAAATCCCAGGAGCCAGCGGGCCGGCCGGCTTCCCAGCCGGCCCGCTGGCACTCACGGGTCTAGCTTTTCTTGCGCGACGGGAAGCGGGAGAGCACCGTGGCGCTGTCCGGGATGGGCATGCGCTGGCCTACCTCCAGGCTGTTTGGCAGGCGCAACGAGCGGGAGCCGCCGCCAAGCTGGTAGATGGCTATCTGTGTTCCCGGCTCCTGCAGGTCGAACGGTAGCACGGCCTGGCCTAACAGGTATCCCTCACTGTCGATCGCGCAGCTGGTGACCGCGCCCACGATTTTGCCGCGCCGATCCAGAACCGGGTCGCCCAGCTCCGGCCGGCGTACTGCCTTCTCGTTCATGCGGAAGCGCGTTACGACCCGCGCGCGGCTCTCCTCGCGGGCGATGAAGGCATCGCGGCCGATAAAGAATGGCTTCCATAGCTTCCCGTAGCTGCCAAAGCCGGCCTCGGCCGGGTTCAGGTCGAGCGGGCCAGCCATCTCATGGCCGTAGAGCGGCAGGCCGGCTTCGGTGCGGGTGCTGTCGCGCGCGGCCAGGCCAATGGGCTTGAGGCCGAGCGGTTCGCCGACTTCCAGCAGGCGCTGCCAGAGGGCCGGCGCCCGATCCGGATGGACAAACAGCTCATAGGCCACGCGCTCGCCGGTATAGCCGGTGCGCGAGATGATCACGTCGAAGCCGCCGAGGTTGCCTTCGGTCAGCCCAGCCCAGGGCAGGGCCTTGATGCGCGCAGCCAGGTCGCCGTCCTCGGTCAGGGCCAGCAGAATGTCGCGCGAGCGCGGCCCCTGCAGCGCCAGGTCGACGCGCCGCTCGTCGCCCCACTGCGGATCACGCAGGTCGCGCAGCGTTGCCGGATGCTGCAGCCGGACCCAGGGGCGCTCCTCGTCGATGCACACACGCCCTTCATTTACCGCGGTTAGCCAGGCCCAATCCTTGTCGTTGTTAGACGCGTTGACGACCAGCATATACTGCTCGGGCCCGCGCCGGTAGACGAGCAGATCGTCGATGACGCTGCCGCTCGGCGAGAGGAACTGGCTATAGTGTGATTCGCCGATGGCGAGCGGACCGACGTCGTTGGTGGCGACGAGATTCAAGAACTCCGCTGCGTATGGGCCGCTCACTTCCAGCACGCCCATGTGGCTGACGTCGAACAGGCCGGCCGCCTCGCGTACCGCCTGATGCTCCTCGGTGACCGAGGAATACCAGACGGGCATCTCCCAGCCGCCAAACGGGACCATGCGCGCCCCCAGGGCCACGTGCGTCTCGTAAAGGGTCGTGCGGCGTAGCTCGTCGCCTGTACCTTCTTCCCAGCTAAAGGGCGGCAGGGCTTCAGCCGTCGCCTCGCGCCGCTCGTGGCCCACAAAGTAAGGCTTGCTCATAGCAAAGGCGCTTTCCGTGCCGGCCGGCTCGGCGATCTCCTCGCTGGGCGGGACGGCCAGGACGACGACGGGACCGGCCAGCTTAGCGTAGAGATCGTCAAACTGGACAAATCCGTCGGAGAGCGCCCGCAGCCAGTCGCCGGCCGCGGCAGCCGTCGCCGCATCGGCAAAGCGCAGCTCGTACTCATCCTCGGCGCTGCGGTAGAGATTGGCGTCGGCGTCAATCGCGTCGCCGAAGAGGTGCGACGGTTGCGCCTCGCCCACGGCGAGCCCAAGCACGTCGCTGCTCAGGGCATGGTTGAGGAATTCGGTCGCCGCTTCGCCGCGGATTAAGAGGCTGCTATGCTGCGCGGGCGCCGGCGCCGCGCCGGTCAGCTCGCCCACGATCTGGCGCGCTTCCTGCAGCGCCTGGTAGCTGATCTTGGCCCGCAGCAGGGACTTGCCGCCCATAGCCGCATAGGCGAAGGGGCGAGCGTCAAGGAGCAGGCCGGCCATTGCTTCCGCCAGGCGATCTACCTCGGCCGGGCCATAGCCAAGCTGGCTGATCCAGACGGTGCCGAGGCGGATGCCGGAGGCGGCGAAGGCGTTGCTGTCGCCGGGAATCGTGTTACGGTTGGTAACGATGCCCGCCAGGTCAAGGATACGGGCGGCCATGTCACCGGTGAGCGACACGCCCTTGTGGCTGACGCTCTGGCGCACATCCACGAGCAGCAGGTGCGTCTCGCTGCCGCCGCCGACGACGCTCAGGCCGCGCGCGGCAAGCTGTTCCGCCAGCCGGGCGGCGTTGGCCACAATCCGCCGCTGCAGCTCCTGGAACTGCTCGCTGCGCGCCAGCTTAAAGGCGACGGCCATGGCGGCAACCGTGTTCATGTGCGGGCCGCCCTGCTCGCCGGGGAAGACGGCCCGGTCGAGCTTGCGCGCCAGGTCGGCGCGGTGGGTAATGATAATCGCCCCGCGCGGGCCGCAAAGGCTCTTATGCGTGGTGCTGGTCACGATGTCGGCGATGCCAATGGGGCTGGGATGGACGCCGGCGGCAATGAGGCCGGAGATGTGGGAGATGTCTGCCAGCAAGTATGCCCCAACGCTGCTGGCGATTTCGCGAAAGCGCTGCCAGTCGACGCTGAACGGATAGGCTGAGTAGCCGGCGATGATAATGCGCGGTCTGGTTTCTTCGGCCAGGCGGGCGACGGCATCAAAGTCAATGCGGCCCGATTCCCGATCTACCCCATAGCTGACAGCCTGGTAGATCTTGCCGGAGCGGTTGACCGGGCTGCCGTGGGTCAGATGCCCGCCGGCATTCAGATCCATGCCGAGGATGGTATCGCCGGGCTCGATCAGGGCCGAATAGACAGCGTTGTTCGCCGGGGCGCCGCTGAGCGGCTGCACGTTGACGAAAAGCCGGTCGGCCGGGAGCCCGTTGGCGGCGAACAGCTCAGCCGCGCGCCGCCGCGCCAGCGCTTCCAGAATATCCGCGTACTCAACGCCCTTGTAGTAACGAGGGTCGCTGTTGCGGCGATAATGGGCCAGCTCGCGCTCGACGTCGAGTATCTCGTCCTCTTGCAGCAGGCGGCTCGCTTCCCGCGGGTAGCCTTCTGCATAGATGTTGGCAAACTGGCTGCTCATCGCCTCGCGGACGGCATCTGGCGATATACTTTCGGAAGGAATGAGGATGATGGTTTCCTGCTGGCGGCGGTCCTCACGGGCAAGCAAATCGTCAAGGCGAGGATCGAGGTCAGCGAGGGCGCCATCGACGATAAAGTCTTCAGGCATGTGCTATTTACCTCACTGAGATAGTCGGGATGTTAACACTTTTCTAAGGCGCCCCCTAACGCCGGATTGTAACACGAATCGGCGGCGAGGCGAATCAAGACGCGGCGCGCTATAATGACGCCATGGACCTTCTCCAGGGTAGCACTGTGGCGATTGCCGGCCTCGGGCTGATGGGCGGCTCGCTGGCCCTGGCGCTGGGCCAGCAGCCGCTTCGGCTGGTCGGGGTCGATCCCGACGAAGCAACCCGGAACATGGCGCTGGAGCGGGGGCTCGTGGACGCGGTAAGCGACGATTTCGCGGCTGCCGTGCACGGAGCGACGCTGGTGGCGCTGGCTGCGCCGGTGAGCGCCATTCTCGCCATGTTGGCTCAGCTTCCTGATGTCCGCCCGGACGGCTGCCTGGTCCTCGACCTGGGCAGCGCCAAGGCTGCTATTGTCGCCGCGATGGATCAACTGCCGCCAGCCTTCCAGGCCGTGGGTGGCCACCCTATGTGCGGCAAGGAAGTGTCGGGACTTCAGGCTGCCGAGGGCGGTCTATTTCGCGACCAAACCTTTGTGCTCTGCCGCAGCGCGCGCACCGATGCGCGGGCCGAGGCTGTGGCCGAGGAGCTGGTTGCCGCCCTGGGCGCCCGCGCGCTCTGGCTGGACGCCCAAGTCCACGACTGGATGGTGGCGCATTCCAGCCATCTGCCCGCCTTCGCCGCTGCCGCCCTGCTCGCCGAGGCAGCCAGCATCGCCGCGACGGACGAGCGGCTGTGGCAGGTCAGCGCCGGCGGCCTGCGCGACACAACCCGCCTCGCGGGCAGCAACCCGCTGATGCTGCGGGACACCGCTCTCACCAATCGCGACGCCATTCTGACCGCGCTGAGTAGCTACCGTCGCCGCCTTGACGAAATCTACGAGCTTCTCGAGCGCGGCGATGGCGAGGGGCTCTACCAGTGGCTGGCCGCGCGGCGCGCCGAACACACAGCCTATCGCGCCGCCAAAGAGCCGGGCTCGACCGCGCCGCCGGGTAAGGCTGGCCCCGCTGAAGATTGCCCCCAAGATAAGCAGGCCGGGTTTCGGCTAGAGGAGTGACTGATGTATGTGCTGATTATGGTCCTGGACGACGGAACCCACCTAGCTGACGTGCTTCAGGCCTGGACAGGGGCGGGCGTGCAAGGCGTAACAATCCTGGAGAGCACCGGAATGAACCGGATATTGCGCCGCACCGAAGCCAGCGCCATGTTTATGGGCTTTAGCCGGATGTTTGCCGAAGCCGGAATTGGCCATAACACTCTGTTTGCGATTATCGACTCGCTAAAGCTGGCGGAGGCAGCGGTGGCGGCGACGGAGCAGGTCATCGGCGACCTGCGCCAGCCTCACACCGGCATCATTTTTACTGTCCCCGTCATCCAGGCCTGGGGATTGGCTGCCCCGGAAGGCCCGGACAGGGCTGAGACGGAATAACGAACCAGCATGGAAGCGTGGTTACCGTGGCTTCTGTTCGTGGCCAGCGCGGCCGTCGTCGTCCTCGCTGCTAACAAACTCGCCAAGTACGGCGACATCATTGCCGTCCGTACCGGCCTTGGCGGCCTGCTCGTCGGGACGATCTTCCTCGCCGGGGCGACCTCAATGCCGGAGCTCATGGCTTCTATCAGCTCCTTTCGCATTGGCGCTCCGGAGCTGGCAGCCGGCAACTTCTTCGGCAGCAATATGGTGAATATGGCTTTGCTGGCTGTCGTCGATTTGCTCAACTTCCAGGTGCCGGTCCTGCGGACGCAGGCCATCACGCACGCACTGACGGCGGCGCTGGCGGCGGCGCTGACAGCGCTGGCGAGCATCTTTGTACTGGCCGATCTGGGCATCGTCATCGGCTGGGTCGGTATCGAGAGTCTCATTCTCATCGCCCTCTATTTCGGCGGCGTATGGCTGGTGCAGCAGGAAAGCAAGACCTCGGCGGCCACGGGTACAGGCGTCCAGATAGAGCCAGCGGAGACATTTCCTTCGTTACGAAGAGGCGTAATTGGCTTTGCCGCCGCGACAGTCGTTCTGGTGCTGGTGGTGCCCCTTCTGGTCAACGCCAGTAGCGACATAGCCGCCCAGACGGGACTGGGCGACAGTTTCGTGGGTACTGCCTTGCTAAGCCTGGTGACCTCCCTGCCCGAGCTGCTGGCTTCCTGGGCGGCAGTCCGGATCGGCGCCGTCGATCTGGCGGTGGGGAACCTCTTCGGCTCCAGCGTATTTAACATGTTCGCCATGGGCGTATCCGACTTCTTCTACACGCGGGGCAGCTTCCTGAGCGATATAGGCGACGACTTTGCTATGGTGGGCATGCTGGGCGTTCTCCTGACGCTGATGGCGCTATTCGGCAACATTGCCCGCATCGAGCGCAGAATGCTATTCATTGAGCTCGATGCACTGGCGATCATCGTCGTCTATCTACTCGGCATGTACCTCTTGTACCTGCGTGGTTTCTGAGCGATCAGGTTGTGGCCGGGGACTCAAAAAAGTCGAGTAACAGCTGATTAACACGCTGCGGTTCGTCGTGCTGGACCCAATGGGTAGCCTCTTCGAGAAAGATAAGCTCTCCATCGTCAACCATTTCCAGGCTGAGGGGCGCCAGCTCGCGGGAGAGAGCCACGTCATGCACACCCCAGATGATGCGCGTCGGCGTCGTGACGCGGAGGCTGGGCAGGCGTTCGGTTCGAGTGCGCAGCATGGCGCGGTACCAGTTGAGCATGCTGGTCATGGCGCGCGGCCGCAGCCAGGCGCGCCGGTAGCGCTGCAACTCGGCGGGACTGAAGCTGCCTGCGCGCGAGCTGCCTTGCACCGCCTGAGCCGCCACTTCGGCATTGGCGGCGGTCAGGAGCCATTCCGGTAGGTATGGGAGCTGGAAGAAGAGGATGTACCAGCTGCGCAAGCGCTGCCGCCAGCTCTTCAGCGCATAGCGGTAGCCGACGGTCGGATGCGGCACGTTGAGGATAGCCAGCTTCTCCAACAGATCAGGATATTTGATAGCCGTCCACCAGGCCGCAGCCGCGCCCCAGTCGTGGCCGGCCAGCAAGATACGGCGATGGCCCGTGGCCGCTACCAGCCCGGCCACGTCGGCGGCCAATAGATCCAGATTGTAATCCTCGAAACGAGGCGGCTTGTCGCTCAGGTTATAGCCACGCTGGTCGGGCGCCCAGACCCGGTAGCCGCGGCTGGCGAAGTAGGGAATCTGCTGCCGCCAGCCGTACCAAAACTCAGGAAAGCCGTGGAGAAGGATCAGTGGCATGCCTCCAGTCGGGCCTGACTGCACGACATGCAGCGTAATGCCGTTGGTCCTGACGTAATGATGTTCAAGCGAATCGTTCAAAGGTGATGGCCCTCTTCTGCCGCGGGAGGGGACGGAGTCGCGTCGCCGGACGCCTCTGCCGTGCTGGCGATGCGCTGCAGGCTGGCCGCGATCTCGACCTCCATCCGCTCGACGCGCGCCAGCAGATCGGCAAACTCGTCGACGACCTGTGATTTGAGCACGCCGAGCGACGACTCCAGCTCGCCGGTGGCTTCGCGGAAGCGCGTGAAAAACTGCTCGGCTTCTGTCTCCAGGAATAAGGAGAGCAGCCGGCCGGGCAGCAGCGCTTTGGTGCGCCCATCGCCGCGGATGGCGTAGATTCCCTTTCGCGTGCAGTATGGCTTGTCCGGGCCCGATGGTATCTCAATTCGTAGGAACGGGATCTCGGCGGCATTCTCGACGTAGATTTCGATTTCGATAGGCGGCACGCAGCTCTCCGCCTTGTTGAGTATGACCAGCTTCTCCTTGTCGCCCACCGGGCAACCGACAATCAAGCCGCGCTGCAGGCCGTCGCTGTTGGCGCTTTCGTCCACGCCAATGAGAATGGCGCCGCCGGTCGGGGAGTTGGCAAAGGCAACCAGGTCGGCGCTGGCCAGCCCGCTTAGCTGCCGCTTGAAATCGACATCCCTGTCTTCCTGCCGGTTCAACAGGTCGCGGGCGCGCTCGGAGATACCGGCATGTTCACCCGGGTTAGCCATTGCGGCTCAGCCAGAGGGTCCGGGCCGGAAGTGCAGCCCTGCCGCCGGAAGCGCGAAGAATGCCAACATGGCTCCATTATGCGCGAGCCGCACTCCTGTGCAAATAGCGCTGAGCGCATCCGCGCGCTTGCCACTTCACCTAATCCCATGTATGGTCAGCGCGGAGGGAACTGACCATGCCGCCGTTACCGGCCGACGAACCATACGACTTTTGCTCTGTCTACTCGCAGGAGGCGGCCGGCGAGCCCGTGCACGCCACCGCGACACGCGCCGACATCTGGCTCTCGCTGGAGTATGTCGGGCGCTGGGGGGCGCGCGCCTTCCCCGAAAGTGACCTGCCGCAGCCGGTCAAGGAGCACGTCGGCCGCTTCGAGGCGGCGGTTCCCCGCGTCCGCACCCAGTTCATTCGGCGGCGCGGCAACTACCGTCCGGAGCCAATTCACTTTTTCGTCTCCGTGGCTCATGTCCGCCCGCCGCGCCTCTACCAGTTCGAGCTGCAATCATATGACGAGCTACTGGATCTGGACCTGGAGGCCATCGTCGCCGGCCGGCCCGACTACGACGGTCACCTGAGCACGCGCCGGCTCTTCCTCGTCTGCAACAATGGGCTGCGCGATGCCTGCTGCGCCAAGTTTGGCCTGCCGGTACAGGACGCGGTGGCGGCAGAGGCCGGCGACGATGGCTGGCAATGCACCCACATCGGCGGCCATCGCCTGGCGCCCAATCTCCTCTTCCTGCCGCACGCGCTCTCCTACGGCCGGGCCGGCGTCGAGGACGCGGCTGCGCTGGTCGCGAGCTACCGGCGCGGCGAAGTCTACCTGCCGCTGCTGCGCGGCCGTACCATCTACGGCCGGCCGGAACAGGCCGGCGAGCATTTCCTGCGCGAAGAGCGTGGCCTGATGGGGGTAGACGACCTCTACGTGCGCTCGTCAACCACGGTTGGCGATGATCGCTGGCAGGTCGAGGTAGCGTACGGAGCCGGCGAGCCGACGGAGCTGGTCATCGTGGAGGCCAGAACGTGGCCCGTTCCAGTCTACGACAAGTGTACAGCCACCGAGCGCACTGCGGTCAAGCACTTCTTTCGCGCCGGCTCCAGCTCCTAAGCGACGTACACGCTCTTTATGTTGACGAACTCCCTGATGCCGAACTGGGACAGCTCGCGCCCATAACCGCTTTCTTTGACGCCGCCAAAGGGCAGCCGCGGATCAGAGCGCACGAAGGTATTGACGAAGACCGTACCGGCCTCGATATGCGCGGCGGCGAGCCGCTGCCCACGCTCCACGTCACGCGTGAAAACGGCCGCGCCCAGACCAAAGACAGAATCATTGGCGACGGCGAGTGCCTCTTGCTCATTGGCGACGCCGATAATTGCGGCGACCGGCCCAAAGAGTTCCTCATCATAAGCAGGCATTCCCGGCCCGACATCGACCAGCACCGTGGGCGGATAGAAGGCGCCCGGCCCATCAGGAATCTGGCCGCCCAGCAGGAGCCGCGCGCCGGCGGCGATGCTCGCTTCCACCTGCCGGTGGAGGTCGTCGCGCAGGTCGGGTCGGGCCTGCGGGCCAATCTGCGTCTCCTCATCGAGCGGGTCGCCCATGCGGTAGCTTTCCATGTGGGCAATGAAGCGCTCCGTGAAGGCGGCGTGGTTCTTCTCGGTCACGATGAAACGTTTGGCGGCGATACAGCTCTGCCCGGAATTGATCAACCGGCTGGCGGCGCAGGCGGCCGCTGTCAGGTCGAGGTCGGCGTCGTCGAGAACAAGGTAGGCATCGCTGCCGCCGAGCTCAAGGACGGTCTTCTTGATCATCTCGCCCGCTTTGGCGGCGACTGCGCGGCCGGCCGGCGTACTGCCGGTTAGCGTTACGGCCCGCACCAGTGGGTTGGCAATCATGGCTTCGACCTGGCTGCTGCCGGCGAGCAGTGTGCGGAACGTGTCGGCGGGAAAGCCGGCGTCGCGGAAGGTCTGCTCAATTGCCAGGGCGCAGCCGGGGACGTTGGAAGCGTGCTTGAGCAGGGCCGTATTGCCGGCCATGAGCGCCGGCGCGGCAAAACGGAACACCTGCCAGAAGGGGAAGTTCCAGGGCATGACGGCCAGGACAACGCCGAGGGGCTGATAGGTGACAAAACTGTTGCGAGCCTCTGTCGCGATTATCTCGTCGGCCAGAAACGCGGCGGCGTTTTCCGCATAATAGTCGCAGACCCAGGCACACTTTTCCACCTCGCCGCGGCCATCGCGCACGGGTTTGCCCATTTCCTGCGCCATGAGGACGGCATATTCACCGGCGCGTGCGCGCAAGATGGCGCCCGCCTCCCGCAGCAGCGCCGCCCGTTGCGCGTAAGAGAGCCGGCGCCACGATTGAAAGGCCCTGTCGACGGCTGCGATAGCCGCTGTGACCTCTTCTGGGCTCATTTCCCGGTAGCGCTGTAATTCTGCACCGTTGGCCGGGTTCACACTCACGATGGTCATGGCGATGCCTCCAGGCTTCGTCAGCTAATGTGCGCCGATTCTACTGCAGCCAGTCGTAGTCGCAATGCCGGCTGCAAACTCTTGACAGCCGTCACCAGAAATCGTGACAAAATACACTTCCCGCCGCCGCCGGCATGGCCTATGCTCCCCAGAGCAAGTCGCCATTGCTAACGGGAATTGCTATCCGATTTCTTGTTTAGTAAACTGGGAAAGAGGCCGGGCTGCTACCCCAGTCGCTATGCACCCCGGCGAGGAGGTGAGGCCGTTATTCTTACCGGCGTATCGATTTGCCCAAGTCCAGTTGAGAAAACGAGCATATTGGAGGAGATGAATGTCTGAGAGGAAGCTTTGGCAGCTATTGGCATTGACCGTGGTCCTGGTCCTGGCGCTTGCCGCTTGCGGCGGTAACGCCGAGCCAGAAGCAGAGGGTGAGCCAGAAACCGTAGGTGGTTACCAGATTCCCGCCATTCGCGAAGGAATGCATAATGTAGCCTTCGTCTATGTGGGCCCCCATGATGATGGCGGCTGGAGCCAGGCGCATGACGTGGGCCGCCTGTGCGTCGAGGAGACGCTGGACGGTGTACATACGGCTTACGTAGAGACTGTAGCCGAGGGCGCGGACGGCGAGCAGGTCACCCGCTCGCTGGCCCGTAAAGGTTTCGACACAATCTTTACGACCTCGTTTGGCTTTATGGACGCGTCCGAGACGGTCGCCTCCGAGTTCCCCGATGTCGACATCATCCACATCAGTGGTTTCAAGTCGAATGGTGAGAACTTTGGCCACCTGTTCGGCGCCATGGAAAACATCAAGTATCTCGCCGGCATGCTGGCCGGGTCGCGCGCCAAAGTCGACGGCAACCCGAGAACCGGTTACATTGCCACCTTCCCCATTCCAGAAGAGCTGCGCCTGGGCAACGCCTTCGCCCTGGGTCTGCAGGAGACCTGCCCGGAGTGCACGATGGATGTGCGTTGGATCTACACCTGGCACGATCCCATTGTGGAGCGGGAAGCAGCCGCGTCACTGTTTGATGCGGGCGCGCAAGTGGTCATGACTGGCGCCGACACGCCGGCCCCGGCGGAAGCCGCGCCCGAAGGTAAGTGGGGTATCACCTACGACTACATCGGCAACTGTACGCTCGATAGTTGCCTGACGTCGATGTACTGGGACTGGTGCCCAATCTATAGTGATATTGTCGAGATGTCGCGCAACGACGAGTACAATGGCGAAGGGATATACTTCGACGGCGATGCCGGCGCTATGGGCCTGCTCGGCTTCATGGAAGGCGAAGAGCTGCGTCCGGGCGTACGCGATCTGCCCGAAGAAGACCTGGCGTTGATTCGCTCTACGCTGGAGCAGATGCTGGCCGGTGAGTTCACCCGCTTCGACGTCTTCTCGGGCCCGATTACCGACAACCAGGGTAACGTCGTGCTGGCCGAAGGGGAAAGCCTGGAACAGGCCGACCTCGACGGCTTCTCGCAGTTCGGCAGCCCCTGTAACACCTGTATGTATTGGTGGAACGAGAACGTAACTGCGGAACTTCCGGATCTCGAGCAGTAAGGCCCTGATTCGGCCCTAGCTGGAGTTGTGAGCCAGGTCGCTTCCATTGGCTGCCTGGCTCCTTTTCTTATATAAACCCGAAGGTATAAGGAGAGTGTGATGGCCGATAGTCCGGTCGCCGTAGAGATGCGGAACATCGTAGTCCAGTTTCCGGGAGTGCTGGCGAACGACCAGGTCAATTTTACGCTGAAGAAGGGCGAGATTCACGCCTTACTCGGCGAAAACGGGGCAGGCAAGAGCACGCTCATGAACGCGCTCGCCGGCCTCTACCGGCCCGCGTCGGGAACAATTCGTGTGAACGGCGAGCTGGTCAATTTTGGCTCGCCACGAGATGCCATCGCGCGCGGCATCGGCATGATTCACCAGCATTTCATGCTGGTGCCGACGCAGACCGTGACCGAGAATATCCTGCTCGGTTTAAACGAGCCGCGCTTCATCTTGAACCTGGACGAATACAATCGCCGCATCACGAAGCTGCAGGCCCAATATGGGCTGCGGGTCGAGCCGGAGTCGAAAATCTGGCAGCTATCGGTGGGCGAGCAACAGCGCGTCGAGATCTTAAAGGTGCTCTACCGCGGCGCCGAGATCCTCATTATGGACGAGCCCACAGCCGTGCTCGCGCCCCAGGAGATAGCTGACCTGATCGCGACGATGCGGGCGATGACTGCCGAAGGTAAGTCCATCGTCTTTATCAGCCACAAGCTGCAGGAAGTGGAAGCCGTGGCCGACCGGGTGACGGTGCTGCAGAAGGGGAAGGTGACCGCCGAAGGGCTGCCAATGGCAGGCGTCACGCGCGGCGAGCTGGCCCGCCTGATGGTCGGACGCGACGTTGTCTTCCGCGTGGAGAAGAAGCCGCAGCAACCGGGGGAGGTTGTCCTCTCGATCCAGGATCTGCATTGTGAAAGCGACAAGGGCCTGCCGGCACTGCGCGGCGTCTCGCTGGAGGTGCGGCGCGGCGAGATCCTGGGCATTGCCGGGGTGGCAGGCAACGGGCAGAGCGAGCTGGCGCAGGCGATTACCGGCCTGCGCGTCTGTCGAGGCAAGATCATCATCGACGGCAAAGATGTCGCCAATAAGCCGCCCATCACGGCTATCCGTCAGGGCGTGGCGCACGTGCCGGAGGACCGCACCGGCGTGGGCAGCGCGCCCAACTTGACGATTACCGAAAACACGATTATGAAGAGCTACCGGGAAGAGCCGATTGGCAACCGCCTAAGCATCGACCTGACCGCGGCGCGCGATCATGCCCGCCGCCTGAAAGAGAAATACGCCATCCTCGCCCCGAGTGTGCGCACTCTGGCGCGCAAGCTGAGCGGCGGCAATTTGCAGAAGGTCATTCTGGCGCGCGAAATATCTGGCGACCCTACGGTGATGGTCGCCGTGCAGCCAACCCGAGGCCTGGACGTGGGCGCCATTGAGGCCGTCGATACGCTGCTGCTTGATCAGCGCGAAGCCGGGACGGGAATCCTGCTAATCTCCGAGGAGCTGGAAGAGCTGCTTGCGCTTAGCGACCGCATTGCCGTGATATACGGGGGGCAGATTATGGGCGTGGTGGCCGCCGAGGAAGCCGACATCGAAGAGATAGGCCTGATGATGACCGGCACGCCGCTGGCGGCGCTGCGCGAGCAAGCGGCGGAGACTGAGGTAGTAAGCGCATGAGCACCACCGAGAGCGTCCCAGAAAGCCGCCGCCCGCTCATACCCTACCGGCTGCAGCTGGAGAAACGAATTGCCGAGGTGCCTCGCTGGCTGCCGGCGCTCACGTCGCTGGCGGCGGTGGTCGTCGCCTTTCTGCTCAGCGGCCTGATCCTCATGCTCATCGGCGGCGAACCGCTGCGCGTTCTGCGCTTTTTCTACGACGCCACCTTCGGCAGCTGGCCAACCTTTTCTGATACCCTGGTCAAGGCCACGCCGCTCATCCTCGTCGGCCTCGGCTGCGCCGTCGCCTTCCGCATGCGCCTGTGGAACATCGGGGCCGAGGGCCAGTTCTACATGGGCGCTTTCTTTGCCAGTCTGGTGGTCCTCATTCCCATTGTGCCGCCCGACAGCCCCAAGGTTGTGGCCCTGGGCGCTATGGTCATCATGGGGCTAATTGGCGGCGCTATCTTCGGCTTCATTCCCGGTCTGCTCAAGGCGCGCTTCAACGTCAACGAGATTATCACGACGCTGATGCTCAATTACGTCGCCATTCTCTGGAACAACTTCTGGATCTTTAACCGCTGGAGCGACGCCGGCTTCCAGATGACGCCGACCTTTGAACGCGTCTACTGGCTGCCGCGCCTGGCCGACTATGCGGCCGAGAATCCGGCCTTTCGCGGGATTACGCTGCATCTGGGCGTCGTCTTCGGCCTGGTGGCCGCCGTCTTTGTCTGGTGGCTGCTGGATCGCAGCCGGTGGGGCTACGAGATCAAGCTGATTGGCGACAACCCGCGCGCCGCTCGCTACGCGGGAATTGGCATCGCGCGCAATATCGTCCTGGTGATGATGTTCTCCGGTGCACTGGCCGGGCTGGCCGGCATGTCGGAAATTAGCGGCGTCGTCCACCGGCTGCAGGAGCGGATCTCGCCGGGCTATGGCTTCACCGGCATAATCGTCGCCTGGCTGGCCAAGCTGAACCCCTTTGCCGTGATTATCGTCAGCGTGCTGTTCGGCGCGTTGATTGTGGCCGGGCGCGAGATTCAACCCTCTGGCCTGGCGCAGCTGCTACAGGGCATCACCTTGTTTATGGTGATTAGCAGCGACGTTTTGCTGCGCTACCGCGTGCGGCTGGTGCGGAGGTAGAAGCATGGATCCTATTGTCATTTTGCACGCGGGGCTGGCAACCGGCACTATCCTGCTCTTTGCCGCCATCGGCGAGATCTTTGCCGAGCGCAGCGGCATCCTCAACCTCGGCGTTGAAGGGATGATGCTGCTGGGCGCCATGGCCGGCTTCAGCGTCTCCCTGTCGAGCGGCAACGTGTGGGCAGGCGTACTGGCGGCGATGCTGGCCGGCGGCATTCTCAGCCTGGCACACGGGCTGGTTACCATCCACTTCCAGGCCGACCAGGTGGTGAGCGGCCTCTCGCTCACCTTCCTCGGCACGGGGCTGGCGCTCGTCTTTGGCGAAGGTCTCACCGGCCAGAACCCGCCGCTGGTGCCGCGCTTCGACATCCCGCTGCTGGTCAGCATCCCCTTCGTCGGCCCTATCGTCTTCAGGGGCCACAGCGTCCTCGTCTACGCCGGCTACCTCTTCACACCGCTGGCCTGGTATTACATCCACAAGACGCGGCCGGGCATGCACCTACGCGCGGTCGGCGAGAAGCCGGAAGCCGCCGATACGATGGGCATTAACGTCTATGGCCTGCGCTACTTCTACACTTTTGTCGGCGGCGTCCTGGCGGGTCTGGCCGGCGCGACGATCAGCCTCTCCGTCTCGCCGGGCTGGTACAGCAGCCAGACCACGTCGGGCCAGGGCTGGATTGCCGTAGGTCTGGTCATCTTCGCCCAGTGGAGCCCGCTGCGGGCCGCGTTGGGCGCCTACCTCTTTGGCGCGCTGCGCCGCGGCATCCTCGACCTGCAGGGCCCGCGCATCCTCTTCGGGGTGGTCAATCCGCTTTACATCAACTCCAACTGGGGCTTCTTTCTGCAAATGACGCCGTACATCCTGACAATTCTGGCGCTGGTCATCGGCGCGCGCGCCGCCGCACGCAAGCGGCTCGGAGCGCCGGCCGCGCTCGGTCTACCCTACATCCGCGGCGAGCGCGGCCTGTAGAGAGGACCAGTTCCCCCAGACCTGGAAGCACAAGCTGGAATGTTATGCACGAGATTCAGAAACATCGCCAACTCCTGACCCGATATGAAATCCCGGCATCCGTAGACGCTGCCCTGCAGCTCCTGCGCCAGTACGGGGCCCGCTCTCGCCTCGTAGCGGGCGGAACCGACCTACTGCTAGAGCTGGCGCGGCGCGCCCGGCCCGGTGTCGACGTGCTCATCGACATTAGCCGGCTGCCGGAGCTGGCCCAGATCACGGTCGAGGAGAACGGCGTCATTCACTTGGGGCCGCTGGTGACGCACAACCAGGTCGTCGCCTCGCCGGCGATTGTGGCGGGGGCGTTGCCGCTGGCCCAGGCGTCGGCCGAGATTGCCTCGCCGCAGCTGCGCAACCGGGCGACTGTGGCCGGCAACGTGGTTACCGCCAGCCCGGCTAATGACACGATTTCCGCGTTGTGGGCGCTGGACGCCGTCGTCGCGCTGGCCTCGGCACGCGGCAGCCGCACTGTGCCTATCCGCCGCTTTTACCAGGGGGTGCGCAAAACGGTGATGCATCCGGATGAGATGCTGGTAGACATCTCCTTCCGCGCCCTGCCGGCGACGGCGCGCGGCCTGTTCGTCAAGCTGGGCCTGCGCCGCGCCCAGGCGATTTCCGTGGTCCATCTGACCGTTATCCTCGACTTTGACGGCGCCTCGGTGCGCGAGGCGCGGATAGCGCTGGGCAGTGTAGCACCGACGATCATCAGTGCACCGGAAGCGGAAGCGTTCCTGAGCGGCAAGACGCTGGCTGACGGCGTGATCGCGCGCGCGGCGGAGCTGGCGGCCGGCGCGGCCACTCCCATCGACGACATCCGCGGCGGCGCGGACTATCGCCAGGAGATGGTGCGGGTCATGGTGCGCCGGGCGCTGGAAACGCTGCGCGACGGCGCCGAGCGCGAGCAGTGGGTGGAGCGGCCGGTGATGCTCTGGGGTGACACGCATGGACTCTTCCCCGCGGCGAATGGGGTCGTGGGCAGTTTCGACGACGCGACGCCCATCACGGCGCAGGTCAATGGACACCCTATCAGCGCGGCCGGCGGCTTGAATGTCACACTGCTGGACTGGCTGCGCGAGGCTGGCCAGGCCACGGGCGCCAAGGAAGGCTGTGCCGAGGGCGAGTGCGGCGCCTGCACCGTCTATCTCGACGGCATGGCCGTCATGAGCTGCCTGGTGCCGGCCATCCGCGCCCACGGCGCGACGATATGGACGATAGAGGGACTGGCAGAGTGGGGCCGGCGGCAGGGCATTCGCCCCGTTGGCGACGACATGGACGACCTGCACCCCCTGCAGCAGACATTTATTGAGACAGGCGCTGTGCAGTGCGGCTTCTGTATTCCCGGTTTCCTGATGGCTGGCGCCAAGTTGCTGGAAGAGCAGCGGCAACCGGCGCTGGCCGATATCCAGCAGGCGTTTGCCGGCAACCTGTGCCGCTGCACAGGCTACTACAAGATTATCGAAGCGGTCGAGAAAGCGGCACAGCGTATCGAATCGAGCTAGTTAATTCAGGTGACCGACGCTTACGAAGCGTCGGTCAGCTTTACACAGGGTGTAACGATGGCCGTTGGAAGCAAGCTCAATCGGGTTGATGCCATTGGCAAAGTAACTGGCACAGCGCTCTATCCGGGCGACATCCTGCCGGAAAATCTGCTGCACGCCAAGGTGTTGTTCAGTAACCAGCCGCACGCGCGCATGGTGCGCATGGACATGGCCGCGGCGGAAGCGGTGCCTGGCGTCGTCGCCATCTTTACGGCACAGGATGTGCCTAACAACGAGTATGGACTGACTCTCTTTGACCAGCCGGTGCTGGTTGGACTCGGCAGCAGCCGCCCGGGCTGCGACGTCAGCCGCTGGGAAGGGGACCAGGTCGCCATGATTGTCGCCGAGACGGAGCACGCGGCCGCCCAGGCGGCGGAACTGATTGCCATCGAGTGGGAGCAGCTGCCGGTGGTTACCGACCCGTTTGCGGCCATGAGCAACGATGTTCTCATCCATGCCGAGCGTGACGAAGGCAATGCCTATGCCCATTACCGTATCCGCAAGGGCGATATGGCGGCAGGCTGGGCGGCGGCTGACGTCATTGTCGAAGGGATCTACCGGACGCCGGTGCAGGAACATGCGTATCTGCAGCCGGAGGCAGGAGTCAGCTTTATCGACGAGGCGGGCCGGATCACGGTCGTCGTCGGCGGGCAGTGGGCGCACGAAGATCAGGAGCAGATCATGCACGCCCTCCAGCTGTCCGCTGACCGGGTGCGCGTCATCTACCCGGCCATTGGCGGCGCCTTTGGCGGGCGCGAAGATATGTCGGTCCAGATCGTGCTGGCGCTGGCGACGATGAAACTGCACGAGCGGGGTATCGACCGGCCGATCCGCATTGAGTGGTCGCGCGAGGAGAGTATTGTCGGCCACCACAAGCGCCACCCGGCCACGATTCGCACGCGGTGGGGCGCGACGCGAGAGGGCAAGATAACGGCGGTGGAGAGCGAAGTCGTGCTGGACGCCGGCGCCTATAACTACACCAGCAACAAGGTGCTGGGCAACGCTCACCTGATGGTCAGCGGCCCTTATGAGATCCCTAACGCGCACGTGGATAGCTACGCCGTCTACACCAATAACACGCCGGGCGGCGCCTTCCGCGGTTTTGGCGGGCCGCAGGGCGCTTTTGCCGCCGAGTGCCAGATGAACCGCCTGGCCGAGCGGCTAGGTATGGACCCGGTTGCGCTGCGCTTGAAGAACGTGCTGCGCGAAGGCAGCGAGCTGGTCATGCAGTCGACTATGCCGGAGGGGGTGACGATGGGACCGGTAATTGAAGCCTGCGCGCACGCCGCCGGCTGGCAGCCTGGCGCCTGGCCGCGGCCGGAGCCAGAACGCGCCGCCAGCACCATGGCGCTGCCGGCATTCAAGACGCTGCCTAGCCCCAGGGGCGCACTGCGCCAGGGGCGCGGCTTCGCCTGCGCCTTCAAGAACGTTGGCTATAGCTTTGGCGCGCCGGAAGCGTGCGAGGCTACGGTGACCCTGTATGGCGGCGCGGCCGTCGAGCGGGTGGTGCTGCGTCATGCCGGCGCCGAGGTGGGGCAGGGCGCGCACAGCGCTTTCCGCCAGATGGTGGCGGAAGCTGTCGGCGTGCCCGTGGACGCGGTGGAGATGATCCTGTCGGATACGGCGGAGACAGGTAACTCGGGCTCGGTATCGGCCTCGCGCATGACCTGGATGGCGGGCAACGCAATCCGCGGCGCGGTGCAACAGGCGCTGACCGCTTGGCAGAGCGAGGAGCGGCCGGCAACGGCGCACCATCGCTTCGTACCGCGGCCAACCACGCCGCTGGACCCGGAAACGGGCCGCAGCATGCCCAATATTACCTATGGCTACGTGGCGGAAGTGGTCGATCTCACCGTAGACGTAGAGACGGGTCATATCTACGTGGGCAGCGTTGTCTGCGCCGACGATGTGGGCAAGGCAATCAACCCGATTCTGGTCGAGGGCCAGATTGAAGGGGCCGTTGTCCAGGCGCACGGCTACGCGCTGACGGAGAATATGCAGCTAAAGGGTGGCCACATCCTCAACCCGCGGCTGAGCACCTATCTCATCCCGGGGATAATGGATATCCCGGCCGAAGTCCGCTCCGTCATCCTGGAGTTTCCCGATCCACAGGGGCCCTGGGGCGCGCGCGGCATGGCCGAAATGCCATACCTGCCCTACGCGCCGGCCGTCGTCGCCGCCCTCTATGACGCCACCGGCGTCTGGTTCCACGACTTCCCGCTGACGCCGGAGCGGGTAGCGCTGACGCTGCGCCAGCACGGTGTGGCGGCGCGCGCCGGCGACTGATCAGCGTAGCTCCCCTGGCTGACAGAGAGTAACCTACTAATAGTTGCTTTCACACGCGTCCTGCTCCACAATCCCAATCTGCCAGACAGAGAAGAACAGAGGAGAGCGCCCACCCCTGAAGGGTTAGCGAGATCGATGGTTTCGTTTCGACAATGTAGCGACGCCGAGTTGGTTGCGGCGTGCCGGCAGGATAAAGCTGAAGCCTGGGACGAGCTGGTGGCGCGCTACGAGCGGCTGGTCTATACCATTCCGCTTCGCTATGGGTTAACGACGGCCGAGGCGGAAGACGTTTTCCAGACCGTCTGGGTCACATTGCTGGAGAAGCTGCCAACCCTGCAGGAGCCGGAGAGAGTGGCTGCCTGGCTGGTTACCACGGCGCGCCGCGCTACCTGGGACCGCCGGCGTGGGGCCGAACACGAGCGGACCGAGAGCTATGACCCGGCGGAGCTGCCCGATGTCGCGGAGGAGATGACCCCGGAAGAGCTGGTCCTTCAGTATCAGCAGCAGCGCCAGGCACAGGATGCACTGGCGCGGCTCGGCGAGCGCTGCCGGCGCCTGCTCCGCTATCTATACCAGGATCGTGCCGACCCTTCTTATACTGAAATTGCTCGCCTGATGGGAATGACGGTGGGCTCTATTGGCCCAACACGGGCCCGCTGCCTGGAGAAGCTGCGCAAGCTGATGGGCCGAGAGGAATAGGTCCTAATTATGTATTTTATGGGCCTTAGATCCCTCTGTTGATGTGAAGACGATGGACGAGAGAAGCGACCACCCCGGGTTTGAGCAGCTGGCGGATTACAGCGACCGGCAGTTGCAGCCTCTGGCTGTGCTGCAGGTGTCGAATCATCTTGCCGGCTGTGGCCCCTGCCAGGCGGATGTGAGCTGGCTTGAAGAAATCAAGGCAGCCATCGCCGCCGATCTCTGGCAGGAGCCTTCGCGGGAAGCCCGGATGCAGGCGCGCCAGCTTTTCCGGCTGGCGCTGGCGTCTTCGCGAGCGCGTGGAGCGGCCAGGCAGCGGTTCGGGTTCGGGGCCACTGGCTGGCGCACACCCTGGCAACAGGTTGTAGACTGGCTGGGGGGAAGCCGTTCGCAATCGGCGCTTCGGCCGGCCCTGGCGGTGGCGTTTGCCGTCGTGATTCTCATCATATCTATTTATTCCGTACGGCAATGGCAGCGTCCAGGGCCGCCGGCGCCCGTAGTCGCTTCTCTCATCCAGGGGGAGGTAGGGATCCAGCGCGGCTCTACTATGCAGCCGTTGGCGCCCGCCAGCCGGGCGCTGGCGGTGCAGCCGATCGATCTGCGTAACGGCGATATCGTTCGCACTGGAGCCGACTCCAGCCTGGCGCTGGGCTTTTTCGAGCACAGCACCATTACACTGGGGGAGAAGACCGCTCTCGGCGTCAGGCAGCTATCACAACAGGAGCGTTATTTCGACATCTACCTGTACCATCACGTTGGCCGCCTGCAGGTGAGCGTGCAACCGGTGGCCGGCGAGACTGTCGAATTCATGGTGGAGACGCCCGCGCTGTTTGTCCGCGTTACCGGCACGCGCTTTGTCCTGTTTGTCGCCGAGGACGGTAAGACGGAAGTGACGGTGCAGGAAGGCACAGTCTCTATCACGCGCAAATCGGTTACCACGACGCTTACCACCGGCGAGCTAATGGTCGCTGCCCCCGGCCAGCCCGAATCGATGCGCACGGCGACGCCGGCGCCAAGCGCCACGCCAACGGCGACGGCGACCGCCACCGAGACGCCCTCGCCGACAGCCACGGCAACGCGGCGGCCAACCCGTACGCCGCGACCTACGGCAACCGCGCCAACGCCGACGGCAACAGTGCCGGCGCTCGGCGGACCGCCCGGCGCTCTCCCTACGGCCACGCTAACTAGCACGCCAACCGGCCCGGGTGAGCCAGACGCTACCGAGATACCGCCGCCGCCGCCCACACAACCACCGCCGACGCAGCCGCCGCCCACGGCCCCACCGCCTACAGCGCCGCCGCCGCCCACCGCGACGACGCCGCCGACGCAGCCGCCGCCCACGGCCCCACCGCCCCCACCGACGCCGACGCCGACGGAAGAGCCGCCTCCATACCCCCGTCCGAACCAGTAGCCGCGCCCGACTTCGGCGGCTCCACCGGCGCCTGGCGCTCCTTGCCTCCAGTCAATCTCAGGCTCTGGGTCTCTTCCGCGGGCGAAGCGACAGCCGGCAGCGCCTACTCGCCGAACTCGATCCCTTGAGCCAAGGGCAGGTCACGCCCCCAATTAATGGTGTTTGTCTGCCGGCGCATATAAGCTTTCCAGGCGTCGCTGCCCGATTCACGCCCGCCGCCCGTCTCTTTTTCTCCGCCAAACGCGCCGCCGATTTCGGCGCCGCTGGTGCCGATATTGACGTTGGCAATGCCGCAGTCGGAGCCGGCCACGGACAGGAACTGCTCGGCCGTGCGCAGGCTATCGGTAAAAATGGCGCTGGAGAGTCCCTGGCTGACGGCGTTATGCATGGTCATCGCTTCGTCCAGCTCCTGATAGGGCAGGATGTAGAGGATAGGGGCAAAGGTCTCCCGCGTGACGATGGCCGTCTGTTCTGGCATGACGACAATGGCCGGCTCCACAAAGGTGGGCCCGAGGTCGGAGCGCACGCTGCCGCCGGTGACAATTTCGCCGCCGTCAGCCTGCGCCTGTTCCAGCGCCGCCTGCATCTCGTCTACGGCCTGGCGGGTGATTAACGGGCCCATCAGCGTGCCCTCGGCGAGCGGATCGCCTATCTGTACCTGCTGGTAGGCGCGGCTGAGGCGGCCTACCAGCTCGTCCACCACCTCTTTGTGCACGATGAGGCGGCGCGTGCTGGTGCAGCGCTGGCCGGCAGTGCCGACCGCGCCAAAGACGACCGCGCGCGTGGTAAGGTCCAGGTCAGCGTGGCGATCGACAATGATGGCGTTGTTGCCCCCCAACTCCAGAATAGCGCGCCCCAGGCGGCCGGCGACTGTCTGAGCCACGTGTCGCCCCGTGGGGATAGAACCGGTAAAGCTGATTAGCGGCAGGCGTGGATCTTCGATTATGCGCTGGCCTATGGTCGCGCCCGTGCCCACGACCAAATTGAAGATGCCCGTCAGCCCGTGGTCGGCCATGACCTCGTTAGCGATGTGCTGCACAGCAATGGCCGAGAGCGGGACCAGCTCCGAAGGCTTCCAGATCATCGTATCGCCGGCTACAGCCGCTATGGCCGCATTCCACGACCAGACGGCGACGGGGAAGTTGAACGCGGTAATGATGCCAATGGCGCCGAGCGGGTGCCACTGCTCATACATGCGATGGGCAGGGCGTTCGGAGGGCATGGTCAGCCCATACAACTGGCGCGAGAGGCCGACGGCGAAATCGCAGATGTCGATCATCTCCTGCACTTCGCCATGTCCCTCGGCGCGGATCTTGCCCATCTCCAGGCTGACCAGGTCGCCGAGCGGCTCTTTCAGCTCGCGCAGACGCTCGCCCAGGTCGCGGACGACGGCGCCCCGTCGTGGCGCCGGTAAATGGCGCCAGCTGCGGAAGCCAGCGACCGCAGCACTGACGACCTGGTCGTAGATAACCGGCGTCGGCATGATGACCGTCGCCAGCGCTGCGCCATTGGTAGGGTTATAGGAGACCAGCGGCTCGCCGGCCGGATCCTGCAGCCAGCTATCAGGGCCGGTGCAGGCGCCGGCGTTGACCTCGGTGATGTTGAGTTTCTGCAGTAGTGCTTTCATGGTGTGCCTTCCCAGGTAAAGTCAGCCGCGCCGCCGGGCGCGCTCGCCCCGCTGGCGGATGTCGCCAATGTCAGGACCAGCGGGCAATGGGGGCGCGGCAAGCCTCATTATTACCGCGTTCTTATACAGCAGCCCGCAGCCCGTAGCAAACGTCGTGTCCTGCCCCAGAGAAGATAGTACCCGATTTATAACCGGTCCCTGTACCCTTATACATTGAATGCGGGCGGCGTCCTGTGCTACCGTCAGGCTATGACTGATAGCCACGGGGTTTGCCCGGCGCTGCAGCGACGACAGCGGGCAGCCCCGGCCGGCCAGAAACGACAGAACAACGAATACTTACTCTGAAAGGAAGCGAATGATGGATGACAAGACAGTAACCAAATCAATCATTGTTAACGGCAGCGTCGATTACGTCTATGGCCTGTGGGAGAACTTCGAGACCTTTCCTGCCTTTATGGAGAACATCGAGCAGGTCACCAACGTCAGCGGCGATCTCTGGCACTGGGTGATGGAAGGGCCGCTCGGCACCCGCCTGGAGTGGACGGCCGAGACGACGCTGCGCGAGCCCAACAAACGGATTGCCTGGAACAGCAAGGATATGGACGCCGATGTCAAGACAAGCGGCCAGGTGCTGTTTAACGAGCTGGGCACGGGCCAGACGGAAGTCACCGTGAAAATGCATTATGAGCCCAACAAGGCCGGTATTGCGGGAGACGTAGCCGCCAAGCTGTTCGGCCAGCCGGAAAAGCGACTTGAGACCGACCTGCGCAACTTCAAGAACTTCGCCGAAGGCCGCCTGGACCGGCTCTCGGGAGAGAAATCGTGATCGCCAGCGCGCGCGCAGCCGGGTAGCCCGGCTGCAGCTCGCCGCACCAGTTCGAGAGCGTCCTGTGGGCGCTCTTTTTTTTGTTTTTGGTCGCGGCTGAGTACACTTGCGCTGCCAAAATGGCCGGCAGCTCACAGATCCGGGCATCCCGGCCGCTAACAGCTGCGCAGGCGCGCCAGGAAGGAGTTATTATGAGCAAAGAGCACAGAAGCGGCCGGCAGACGCACCTCATCCATGACGCTGGTGCGCACAACCCCTCACCCGCCGTCGCCTCGCCAATCTACCAGAGCGCGACCTTTCGCTTTGAGAGCCCGGAAGCGATCAGCGCGGCGATGGTAGCCGAAGCGCATCCGCAATTTTACGGCCGCTACGCCACGCCGAACACCAAACAGGTGGAAGCGACGGTCGCCCGGCTGGAAGGCGCTGAGGCGGCCATCGCCGTTGCTTCCGGCATGGGCGCTGTCTCCGCCGTGCTGCTGACCTTTCTACGGCAGGGCGACCACGTCGTGGCCCAGAGGACGCTCTACCCATCCACGCGCACGTTAATCGAGGAAAAGCTGCTGGACTTTGGCATTACGGCGACGCTGGTAGACCAGGTAGACACGGCTGCCTTTGCCGCGGCGATCAAGCCCAACACGCGGCTGATTTACTGCGAAAGCCCCGCCAACCCGACAATGGCTCTCACCGATCTGGCGGCGATAGCGGCGTTGGGCCGGGAGCACCGGCTGGTTACCGTGGTGGACAATACCTTTGCCACGCCCTACAACCAGCAGCCGCTATCTCTCGGCATTGACCTGGTACTGCACAGCGCGACAAAGTATCTAGGCGGCCATTCCGACGTGGTGGCCGGCGTCGTGGCGGGCAGCGCCGCGCGCATTTCACAGGTGTGGGAATCGCACGTCATGTTGGGCGCCGTTCTCCATCCGATGGAAGCCTGGCTCTTGCAGCGCGGGCTGCAGACGTTTGGCCTGCGCATGGCCCGCCACAACGAAAATGGCGTGGCCGTCGCCCAATTTCTGTCTGGACACCCGGCCGTGGCTGCGGTATATTATCCGGGATTATCCAGTCACCCCCAGCATGAACTGGCCTGCCGGCAAATGCCCGGCGGCTTCGGCGGTATGATCAGCTTCGACCTCAAAGGCGGCCGGCAGGCGGGCTATGATTTGCTCCAGAAGTTACAGCTCATCGCTCTCGCGGTCAGCCTCGGCGGCGCGCACTCTCTCATCACCCATCCCGCCAGCACCGTTTCGCTGGCCCAATCTGAAGAAGCCATCGCCAGCAGTGGCGTGCAACCGGGCCTGGTGCGCTTATCGGTGGGGCTGGAGGACGCTGCGGATATTATCGCCGACCTCGACCAGGCTCTCCTGGGGCTGTAGCGGCGGCTGTTGGAATTTGCTCAGAATCAGGCTGCGCTGCTTGTAATCGCCGGCCACGGCAAGTAGACTCACGTGAATACAGAAAGCTCTGTATACGTAGAGTCAAAGGTGAGAAAGTGAACGTGTTAGAACCGGAATACATCACCATTCTTGAAGGGCCGACGCCGGATTTTCAGGCGACCCCTTACATGTGGTTACAGTCGGTTTATGAAGGGCCGGTGGACGCTGCCGTGGCGCAGTGCGAGCTGCGCACGATGAACGGCAACGATATCGTAGAGCGCTGCCAGCAGGCCTGGCGTGATGGCCGGCCGGTGCGCCTCGACTTCCCCGACGACCTGCGCATGCGCCAGGAAGTTGACGTGGTTGGCATGCGCCTGAGAGAGGTGGAGGAAGGCGATGTCCTCATGCTCTGGGTGCGCTGGCCCCTCGACGAAGATGATGAGGACGAAGAAGACGAGGAAGAAGAGAGCTACTACGACGACTTCGACTTCGACGAATAAGCCAGCTCTGTTTCCAGAGCTCTAACGCAGTCGCATGGCAGGCAAGCCGATGGCATTTGAGACGATCCGTTACGACATTGAGGAAGGGGTAGCGACGGTAACGCTGAACCGTCCCGAGCGGCTGAACGCCTTTAACGACCAGATGATCGCGGAGACGACAGAAGCCATGCGACAAGCCGGCCGCGATAGCGCCGTGCGCTGCGTCGTGCTCACGGGTACAGGCCGGGCCTTTTCCTCTGGCCAGGATCTGGCCGACGCGGCCGGACGGCAGGACTCCTTTTCCATAGGCGAGCACCTGCGGCACGGCTACAACCGGCTGGTCACGCGCATGGTGACCCTGGAAAAGCCCATCGTCGGCGCTATTAATGGCGTCGCCGCCGGCGCCGGCTGTGGCGTGGCCCTGGCCTGCGATTTCCGCATTGCGGCCGACAGCGCCAGCTTCATCCAGGTGTTCAGCAAGGTTGGCCTCATCCCGGACAGCGGCTCGACCTGGATGCTGCCCCGGCTCATTGGCTACGCGCGCGCCTACGAGATGGCCGTCATGGCCGAGCCGGTGAGCGCCGAGAAAGCGCTGCAGTGGGGGCTGGTCAACGACGTGGTGCCTGCGGCCCAGCTGCCGGAGATTACACGGGCCTGGGCGCTGCGCCTGGCGCAGGGGCCGACGCGCGCCTACGGACTGACCAAGCGGGCCATGCAGCGCGCTCTGGGGACTACCCTGACAGAGGCGCTGGACTATGAGTCGATGCTGCAGGAAGTAGCCGGGCGCACCGCCGACCACCGTGAAGGCGTCGCCGCCTTTCTCGAAAAACGCCAGCCGCACTATCGCGGCGAATAAGCAACGCGCCTGAAGCCGCCGGGATACCCTCCCGGCGCTTTTCTTTGGAGTAGGGATGGATATCGGAACAGTGGCCGTTATTGGCGCGGGGACCATGGGAGCGGGAATTGCGCAGGCGACGCTCCTCGGCGGTTATAGGGTTACTCTCTATGACATCTCCCACGACCTGCTGGAGAAGGCGGCCGATCATATTCACGCCCTGATTGAGCGGGGCATTGAGCTGGGCAAGGTACAGCGCGAGGCGGCCGCCACTGCGCGCCGTGGGCTCACACTGACCACGGCCTGGCATGATGTGGCCGCGGCCGACCTGGTCATTGAAGCCGTGCCAGAGAAGCTGGCCCTGAAGCAGGATATCTTCGCCCGGCTCGACAGTCTGCTGGCGCCGCGCGCTATCCTGGCCAGCAACACTTCCAGCCTGAGCATCAATGCGCTGGCGGGGGTTACCAACCATCCAGAGCGCGTCGTCGGGCTGCACTTCTTTAACCCGGCCCACATCATGCGCCTTGTCGAGCTGATCCGCGCCGAAGACACCGGCGCGGCAACCGTGGCTGCAGCGGAAGCCTTCGTTGGCAGCCTGGGCAAGATTGCCGTGCACTGCCAGGACACGCCGGCGTTCATCGTCAACCGTGTGGCGCGCCCGTTCTATGGCGAGGCATTCCGGCTGCTCGGCGAAGGGGCCGCTGAAGTCGAGACCATCGACCGGCTGGCGAAATCGCTGGGCTTCCGTATGGGCCCTTTTGAGCTAATTGACCTGATTGGCTGTGACGTTAATTACGACGTGACCAGAGCCGTCTATGAGGCCTATTACCACGAGCCGCGCTACCGCCCGCACCCGCTACAGCGGCGCATGGTGGAAAGCGGGCGGCTGGGGCGGAAGAGCGGCCGCGGCTTCTACAAATACGGCGACTAGCGCGCCTGTTGTGGTGCAAAACGGGGGGCGCCCCGGCCTGTCAGGGTAGCTCGGCCAGATAGAGGCCGTTGCCGGCGGCGACAAAGATGCGCAGCGGGCTATCGGCCACGTCAAAGTCGCCCAGGCTGGCGAATAGCTCCTCGCCGCTGCGCGGCTCGACAGCCTTCCACTGCGCCAGAAAAGTGCCGCCGAGACTGAACTGGACGATGCGCCCGCTGCCCGGGTCGGCGACAAAGACGGAAGAGTTGAGCCCGCGCCCAATAATCTTGATGCGTGTCGGCGCCACGAGCGGCGTATCCAGCCCATTCTGGCGCAGCGTCGTTTCATCCCAGAGTAGGCTGTCCTGTCCATAACGGCGTACCCGCCCGTCGCCGTACAGGACGAGGATACTGGCATCCTCGCTGTAGATAGCGACGTCTACGGCTTCCTGCAGGTCCGGCACTGTCACCGCGCGCTGGGCTTCATCCACGTAAAAGCCGTCTGATTCAGGGAAGTAGCGCCAGAGCTGGCCGGCGCCACGGTCGAGCACGTAAAGGCGCTCGTTGAACTGGGTGATCGCCCGCGGCTCCAGCCATTCGCTGGCCAGGCCCAGGGGAACGGCGCGCAAATCGGCAAAGCTTGGCCGGTAGCTGAGCAGCGCGCCGCGCGCGTCGAGCACGATAAGCCCATCGGCAGTCGCCTGCACGCCGGATGGTCGCCAGTCTATGTCGACCAGCGGGCCCGCGATGTGCGTGCCGATTGCCTGGCTGTTAAAGATGATGCGTTCCGGCGCCACTCCAGGCTCGACGACGTAATCCTCGTCCGTTTCGTGCACGTAGACGCTGTTATTGGCGCGATCGAGTGTATAGATGTCGCCATTGAGCCCTTCGCGCAGGACGACGCCGCGCAGGTCAGTTTCCAGGCTATATTCGTATAGCAGAGTGGCCTGCAGCCGGGTAACATCCTCCAGACGATCCAGCTCCTCCAGCGCCTGGACGCGCATGCGGGCAATGTCGTCATGGCCGGGGCGCAGCGTTTCCGCTTCCGCGCCGTAGCGCAGGGCCTGGGCGTAGTGGGCCAGCCGTTCCTCCTCGTTCGCGCTTTCGCTGGCAAGCGTCAGTGAGGTCTGCATATCGCGCCGCAGCTCGCTGAAGCGCGTGACCCGCCCGCGCTGGATGTAGACGCCGCCGACGATCAGCGCCAGCAGGATGGGGATGAGAATAGCGGCGACCAGAGGGAAGGTCCAACCGGCGCCGTCTTCACGGGCCGGGCCGCCGCCGGGGCGCAGCCGCGCCATCAGATCCGCAAGCCAGCCCGTGGCCCGTGACAGGCCGCGCGCCGTCTGGGCGCCAGCCCGGCGCGCTGTCTCTTCCATGCGCTCAGGCGAGGGCAGATCGACGGCCGCAACAGCGCCAGTGCGGCGCCCGCCGCCCGCGCCGGCGCCCGCCAACGTTGGGCCGGCCCCGGTCGCCGCGGGAACGGCCAACTTCGGCTGGCTGACCGGCGCCCGCTGCACGGCGTAGCCTGCAGCGGCGATGGGCGCATCTACAGCGCTTTCGTCGGCGAACTCGATAAGCATCAGGCGCGTGCTGCGCTCGCCGACGATTGTGACCAGATGGGGAAGGCTGTCTTCGACGGTGGTATCGACGAGGACGGGCTTCATCGACTCGCCGGGGATGGAAGCAATGGCGCTATCGCCGAGTAGCAACATGTCGCCCGGCTCGAGCCAGTTATGGAAGTAGCGCAGGTCAATGCTGGCCGTGCGGCCGAGCGGTGTGTTGCGCGCCGGCGCTCGCGCCGGAATGCGCTCGACGCCAAAATTGCGCCCGATGAGCGCAACCGAGTGGCCGGCCTGGACGAGGAACAGCTCCTGCCCGCGCAGGACGGCGCAGCTAATGGCGCCGTCGCGCGCCGGCGCCGCGCCACTCATGTTCAGGCGCAGCAGCAGGTCGTTGGCGGCGACAATGGCCCCGCGCAGCGCCGCCGTGACGCTGCCTGACGTCAGAAAGAAGCGCTGCGCAATAGCCTCCAGGAGGTCCTGCGCCAGGGTGTCGGTTTCGGCCGGGTCGTCGCCCAGCGTCAGGTGAATAAAGAGCGTGTCGTGGCTGCGGCCGCGCGCGGCCCGGGGCGGGGCCACCTGGGCCAGTAGCCCGGGCGCCTCCTTGCTCTCCTGCAGGGCGCCGTTAACAATGTAGAGCTGGCTGGTTACTGGCTGTAGTTCCATCGTGCTTCACTTCCCCAAGACTGGACATAAGGATAGCACGTCAGGGATGGCGCGACAATTGGCGGGCGAACGCCGCCGGCAGTAAGATGGAACCCGGTAGATTGCCGCCCGCTGAGGCCAGTGGGGCAGGTTATGGAGGAAGACAGGATGAAAGTGGTCATTGCCGGCGAATTGCCGTTGGTGGAGGAAGTGGGCAGGCTCTGCCAGCAGGCCGGGCACGACTGTATTCTCTATCTGGTAGAAGATTTCTTCAGCGCCATCGAGAGCGGGCTGATGATGGCTCAGGCGGAAAACGTTGACGTGGCCGTCGAGCTTCATAACGAGTCGGCCGACGCCAAGCAGGAGCTGCTGCTCAGCCTGTCGCAGGCCCTGCCGGAGAATGCCCTGGTGCTCAGCTCGGCGCTCTCCACCAGCGTCACACAGGCCGCCGCCTGGACGGCGAATCCGGGGCGGGTGGTGGGCTTCGGCCTGGTCCCGCCGCTGGCTGCCGCGGGCTTGGTTGAGCTGGCGCCCGGCCTGCAGACGACCGAGGAGGCGAAGGAGCGTGCCGTGGCCTTCTGGCAGAGCGTTGGCTATGAGCCGGTCTGGGTGGCCGACGGCCCGGGCCTCGTGCGCGCCCGCATCGTCTGCTGTCTGATCAACGAGGCCGCCACGGCGCTGATGGAAGGGATTGCCTCCGCCGCGGATATTGACCAGGCCATGAAGCTGGGCGCCAACTATCCCTATGGCCCTCTGGAATGGGCCGACATCATTGGGCTAGACACGGTCTACGGCGTAATGTGCGGGCTCTTTGACGAATGGGGCGACGACCGCTACCGGCCCTCGCCCCTCCTCAGACGGCTGGTCCTTGCCGGGCGCCTGGGGCGCAAGAGCGGACATGGCTTTTACGAATACGAGGCGCAGGAGGCGCCGGCCCCGTGACCGTGCTGCGCTGCCATCTTTGCGATGGCGACCCGCTGGAAGGACGGCGCTACGGCAACGCCGGCCTGGCCGACGGTGAGCTATGCCCGCTCTGCTACCAGCCGACCTGCCGTTATCATCTGACCACGGTACGCTGGCGCTGGCGCGACGGCGGCAGCGTCGCCTCTGGCCTCATCTGCAAAGCTTGCAAGAACAGCTACGCTCACCGCGACTGGGATGTGGCGCGGCGCGACTGGATAAGCTGACAGGGGCCCATTGCGGCGCGCCGGACGCCGGCTAGTTGGGCTGCGGGTAGGTGGGTACGTCCGGGCCGACAATCTCGCGGAACATGGCCAGAATTTCGCCTGGCTCGGCGTGTCGCTTCTGTATCGTCTTCTTGGAGAAGATGAGATCGCCGTTGACGCGCACCTCGAACGCTCCCTTCGTGCCAGTAATAAGGTCTAGCCGTTCGATCACGTGCTGATAGTTTGTCAGAAGATCTTCCGTCACACGGACGGCGCGTAGTGCATAGTTTCAGGGCACACAATATTCGATAGAGATGCGATAGCGTTCCATCTGGTACCCTCCTCGGGTAGATTAGCCGCAGGTTGGTCAGCACTCTGCCAGAGTATAAAAGGCGTCTGAAATCTTGACAACGAAGCGGGGCTGGGATACCATTGCATTCGCTTCCGGGCCTGTAGCTCAGCTGGGAGAGCGCTACAATCGCACTGTAGAGGTCAGGGGTTCGAATCCCCTCAGGTCCATGGCCGCCGCCGTTGCCAGCTTGGCAAGCCAACGTGAGCAGCGGGTAACAGGGTTGGCAATTAACATAAAGGACGATACAATAATAGCTGCGAACAGGAGTAGTAGGCGGCTGACCGACAGAGAGCCACCCCAGAGGCTGCAAGGGTGGCAGATAGCGCCGAACTCGCCTGGAAGCTGCAGTAGTGAACGTTAACCGCTTAGCTACTGCCGGTTACACCCGTTACGTGTTTAAGTGGATGGCACACCATCCAGGTGGAATGGGCCCATAGCTCAGCTGGGAGAGCGCCACAATGGCATTGTGGAGGTCAAGGGTTCGAATCCCTTTGGGTCCACTGTTTTATCCAGACTACCTCAGGTAGTCGCTGCCATCAATCAGAGTGGTACCGCGGAAGCTCCTTTCGTCTCTGAACGAACAGGAGCTTTTTGCATTTCAGAGCCTTGAGTGGAAATCTGATGCAAGATATCTGGATTGAGACGGCATATGGCAGCGTTCACGGTATGGCCGATGGTTCGGGCCCGCTTGTGCTTGGGCTGCACGGCTGGAGCCAGCGCAACGGCTGGCATACCTGGCAGCCGCTGATCGCGCCGCTCGCCGAGGCCGGCTTCCGTGTCGTTAGCGTAGACATGCCGGGCTGGGGGCAGTCGCCGCCGCTGGCGAGCGGACAGATAACGCCGGAGTCGGCGGTGGCGGTCGTGCTGGCTCTGCTCGATGGCCTGGAGGCGGAGTCGGCGGTGCTGCTGGGCAAGAGCTGGGGCGGAGGCGTTGCGCTGCTGACGGCGCTCGACCACGGCCAGCGCGTATCCAAGCTGATCTTATCCGCCCCGGCCTTCCGGCGATTCGATCGGCTGGCGGAGCTGAGGCAGCCAGTGTTTATGGTCTGGGCCGAGGACGACCCGGTGCTGCCCTGCGCCCTGGCAGGCGACTACCTGAGCCGCGTGCCGCACATGGAGCTGGTCAAATACCCGCGCGGCGGTCACAGCGCGGCCGCGGCGAACGCCGCCGATGTTGCGCCGAAGGTGATTGGCTTTTTATCGAGAGATGCAGGCTGAACTGGAATGGAGGAAGGATTGAGCAGCACCAGAGAGTTCGTCCAGCGAATTGACCGTTACGAGCCGGCAGAGATCGAGGCCCGCTGGCAGCAGCGCTGGGAAGAGAGCGGTCTCTATCGGCAGACCATTGACCACGACCGGCCAAAACATTATGCCCTGACCATGCTCCCCTATCCCAGCGGCGACCTGCATATCGGCCACTGGTACGCCATGACGCCCAGCGACGCACGGGCGCGCTATATGCGCATGAAGGGCTACAACGTGCTCTTTCCGATGGGCTTTGACGCCTTTGGCCTGCCCGCCGAAAATGCCGCCATCCGCCGCAACGTGCATCCCAAAATCTGGACCTATGACAACATCGAACGCATGCGCCGGCAGATGCGCACCATGGGCGCCATGTTCGACTGGGAGCGGGAAGCGGTCTCCTCCGACCCTGAATATTATCGCTGGTCGCAGTGGTTCTTCAGCCAGCTGCTGAAAATGGGGCTGGCCTACCGCAAGCGCGCCGCCGTCGACTTCTGCCCGAACTGCAACACGACGCTGGCGCGCGAACAGGTGTGGGGCGAGGATCGCCACTGTGAGCGCTGCGGCACCCCGGTCATCAAGAAAGAGCTGGAGCAATGGTTCTTCCGCACCACCGACTACGCGGAAGAGCTGCTGAACTTCGAGGGTCTGGACTGGCCGGAACGGGTCAAGGCGATGCAGACCAACTGGATTGGCCGCTCGCAGGGCGCCGACGTCGTCTTCCGCACCGAAAGGGGCCATGAGATACCGGTCTTCACCACCCGACCGGACACGCTCTGGGGCGCTACCTTCATGGTGCTGGCGCCGGAGCACCCGTTGGTGGACGAGATTGCCAGCGCGGGGCAGCGGGCCGCGGTCGAGGCCTACCAGCAGCGCGCCGGGCGCATGAGCGAAATCGACCGGGAGGCAGCTGACCGTGAGAAGACCGGCGTCTTCACCGGCGCTTATGCTATCAATCCGGTCAACGAGCAGCGCATTCCCATCTGGATTGCCGACTACGTCCTGATGACGTATGGCAGTGGCGCCATTATGGCCGTGCCGGGCCACGACGAGCGTGACTTTGCCTTTGCCGTGCAATACGGCCTGCCCATTGTCGAAGTGATACGCAGCCCGGAGCGCAGCGCCGCCGTTGCTCGCGGTGAAACGCTGCCGCCACTGGCCGAGGCCTATACGGATAAAGAAGGCCATCTCGTCAACTCGGCCAGCTTCGACGGCACGCCGGCCGGCGAAGGCGTTGCCCGCGTTACCGATTGGCTGGAAGCGAAGGGATTGGGCAAGGCGGCCGTGAACTACCGGCTGCGTGACTGGCTGATCAGCCGCCAGCGCTATTGGGGAGCGCCGATTCCCGTCGTCTACTGCCCCGAACACGGCGCCGTGCCCGTCCCGGACGAAGAGCTCCCGGTGCTGCTGCCAGACGACGTGGAGTTCATGCCCACCGGCGAGAGCCCGCTGCGCAGCCACGAAGGTTTCCTCCACACCGAGTGCCCCACCTGCGGCGGTCCGGCGCAGCGCGAGACGGACACGATGGACACCTTCATGTGTTCCTCCTGGTACCAGTACCGCTACCTGAGCCCCCATTTTGAAGATGGGCCGTTTGACCCCGTAGAAGGGGCTTACTGGCTGCCGGTTGACCAATATACGGGTGGCATCGAGCACGCCACCATGCACCTGATTTACACACGATTCTTTACAAAGGCAATGCGTGACATGGGGTTGGTCGATTTCGACGAGCCGATGCGGGCGCTCTATAACCAGGGTATGGTGCTGGGCGAGGACAACGAGAAGATGTCCAAGAGCCGCGGCAACGTGGTCGCCCCCGACGACCTGGTAGCGCGCTACGGCGCGGACACCGTACGCACCTACCTGATGTTCTTCGCCAAATGGGACCAGGGCGGCCCGTGGAACCATGACGGCATCAAGGGGCCGCAGCGCTTCATGCAGGATGTCTGGGAGGTGGCTCAGGTGGGCTACCAGCCCCAGCAGCGAGACGAAGAGGCGACGCGCGGGCTGCGCCGCAAGACGCATCAGACGATCCGCAAAGTAGAGCAGGATATTGAGTCCTTCAGCTTCAACACAGCTATCGCCGCCCTCATGGAGCTACGCAATGCCATCGGCGCCGCCCAACGGAAGGCCGGCGCCAGCCGTGAGGCGTGGGATGAAGCCGTTGACACGCTGCTGCTGCTGCTGGCGCCCTTTGCGCCGCACCTGACCGAGGAACTGTGGCAGCGGCGCGGCGGACCCTACAGCATCCACCAGCAGCCCTGGCCTGCCTGGGACGCGGCGATAGCCCGTGACGAGACGGTGACCCTCATCGTCCAGGTGAATGGTAAAGTACGCGCCAGGATCGACGTGCCCGTGGGCATCGACAACGCCGAGGCCGAGCGGCTGGCGTTGGACGAAGAAAATATCCGGCGTTATCTGGACGGCAAGCAGCCGAGGAAGGTCATTGTCGTGCCGGGCCGGCTGGTGAATATCGTCGTCTAGACGTGGGCGTCAGCGTCTGGAATGGAGAGGCCGCTCTGGTCGCGTGGTACGAATCCCGGACCAGGGCGGCCTTATCTTATTTAGAGCAGGCGGCTGCCCTCCAGCTGTAAGAGCCATGCTTTGGTAACGACACCGCCAGGCCCGCCATAGCCGTGCAGGCGTCCATCGCTCCCCAGCACGCGGTGGCAGGGAATGACCAGGGGCATGGGGTTGGTCGCGTTGGCCCGCCCCACGGCTCGCGCCCCGTTGCTCATTTCCAGCTCCGCGGCGATTGCGCCATAGGTGCGCGTCTGGCCGTAAGGAATGGCGCAGACGAGCCGCAGCACCTGTGCCTGAAACGGAGCCATCACCGACCAATCGATAGGCAGGTCAAAAGCCTGGCGCTGCCCATCCAGGTAGGCGACGATTTGTGAAAGCGCCTCCTCTGTCCGCCGCCGATCCACAATGGCCGGCGCCGGCTGCAGGTAGGCCCTCATCTCCGCTTCCGTCGCCTTCATGAGGACGGCGGCCAGGCCGGCCGCCGAGACGGCGACCCAGATCGGGCCCAGCCGCTCCTGCGGCGCACCGCCAATCCACAGGTCAGGTGCAGCGCTAGCGTTCATCGGACGGCCTGTCAATCGTAGCAGGGATCGGCCGGCGCTGGGCAATCATGCCGCCTCCTCCGGTGGTTCCCCGTAATAGAAGGCGCCCGGAAAAGCGCCAACCTCTTTCATCTTGCCGCTCCAGCTATCAATGCTGACGCGGATGACGGTCGTGCGCTTTAGCTCCTCGGCGACCGGCGGGCGATAGTCCCGGCCCGGCTGGAGATGGGCAAAATACTTGTCGAGCAGCATCTGCAGCGCCGTCGTCGCTTCTGCTTCATCATCTACGATGGCGGCCCGGCCAAAGACGACGACGCTGCGGTATTCCACGCTGAACTCCAGCGCCTCGTCGGCCGGCAGCAGCCTGCCCATCTCGCTCACCGTAAGACAGACGCGCGGCTCGCGCTCGATATTGCTCCGCGTGCGCCCTTTGCGCGCCGTATGCAGGTAGATGACGCGGGCGGCGCTATCATAGACGTACAAATTGGTGTTGAGAAACGGCTGTCCCTCATAGACGGTCGCCAGCACGGCGGTCTGGCCCGTGCCGAGCAGCGCCGCGATCCACGCCTCGTCGTCGACCGCCCGGTCGGCACGGCGGACCTGACTGAAGGGCTCCATTCCTGCCACGGGCGGCCTCTACTCCCCGGCCGGCCAGCGCCGGTCGAAGACGCCGGTGTACTCCGAGCTGGGGCGGATGAGCCGGCCTTCTCGCCGCTGCTCAAGGCAATGGGCAATCCAGCCAGGTAGACGGCCGATGGCGAAGGTCGGCGTGAACATGTCCGTCTCCAGGCCGATGCCGTGCAGCACCAGCGCCGTGTAGAACTCGACGTTGGTCTGCAGGTTCCGGCCGGGTTTGTACTCCTCCAGCAGCCGCACCGCCGTTTCCTCTACGCGGCGGGCCAGCCGGTAGAGCTCCATGCCGCCCTGGGCCGCAGCGCCAGACGTGTAGAGCTGCTCGGCCGCCCGGCTGAGAACCTCCGCCCGCGGATCGCGCACCTTATAGACGCGGTGACCAAAACCCATGAGCCGGTCGCCCCGGTCCAGGTGACTACGCAGGACAGGCTCGGCGTTTTCTTCGCGGCCCGTCTCAAAGACCAGCTCCAGCGCCGGACCGGGCGCGCCGCCGTGGAGCGGACCCTTGAGCGCGCCAATGGCCCCGACAATAGCCGAGTTAAGGTCGGAGGCAGTCGAGATGATGACGCGGGCGACGAAGGTCGAGGCGTTCAGGCCGTGGTCGCTCACCGTGTTCAGGTAGGTCTCCAACGCGCGCGCGCGTTCCGCCGGTGGCTCGCTACCCGTGAGCATGTAAAGGTAGTTGGCCGCCAGATCAAGGTCGGCGCGGGGAGTGACGGGCTCCTGGCCCTGCCGCAGCCGCCAGTAGGCGGCCACAATGGTGGGAAAACGGGCGATCAGGCTGACCTCCGGCTGCTCGGCCGCTTCCAGAGCCAGCGTCGCGGCGCCCATCCGCAGCGCGTCCATCGGCGCCACGTCTTTCTGCGCGGCCGCGCGCAGCAGGTCGAGCGTCGCCGCCGGCAGCTTCCGCGCCTCAGCCAGCGCATCGCGCAACGTCTGCAGCTCGCCGGCAGCGGGCAGCTCGCCATAAAGCAGCAGATTAACAACCTCTTCAAAACGCGCATTCGGCGCCAGCTCCTCGACGGGAAAACCGGCGATTATGAGCTGGCCGCGCTTGCCGTCAACGTGGCTGAGCTGTGTCTGGGCAGCAACTACGCCCTCCAGGCCGGAGACGAAGCGACTTTGGTCAGGTGTGGTCATAGGGTTGGCGAACCTCCGTGGTTGGGCGGTAGATAGATAGCGCCAGGATCGTATGTCGCCGCCGATATGCTGTCAAACCTGCCCTGGCTCGCCGGCGATGGTGACGCCGGCCAGCTGCTCCAGCGCTTTGACGAGGGCGTGGTTGCCCTCGCCGCCGAGGCCGGCCTGCTGCAGCGTCCGGTATAGCTGGAAGACGAGCGAGGTGCCCAACAGCGGTACGCCCAACGCGTCCCCGGCTTCCAGGACCAGGCGCAGGTCTTTCTGCTGCAAATCGACCATGAAGCCAGGCCGCCAATCGCGGGCGATGACCTGCGGCCCGCGGTTGCTGAGCATCCAGCTACCTGCCGCGCCCTGGGAGACGGCATCGAGCGTTTTCTGCAGGTCTAGGTTGCCGGCCTGAGCGAAGAGCAGCGCTTCGCCCACGCCCAGCATCGTGACCACCACCAGGATCTGGTTAACGAGCTTGACCATCTGCCCGGCCCCCTGACCGCCGACGTGGGTGATGCTCTGGCCCATTGCCTGCAAGAGCGGCGTGGCGCGGGCTACCTGCTCTTCCTCGCCGCCGACCATGATGCTTAGCGTGCCCCTGGCGGCTCCTTCGCTGCCCCCGCTCACCGGCGCGTCCAGCATGTGGACGCCGTTTTCCGCCAAACGCCGGCTCATCGTCTGCGTGGCCTGCGGGCTGATCGTGCTCATGTCGATAAGCAGGCTACCTGCCTGCAGGCCGTGAATCGCGCCCTGCTCGCCAAGCACCACGTCTTCCACGTCTGGCGTATCGCTGACGCAGGTAATGACCACGCTACAGCGGCCGGCCAGCTCGGCCGGGCTGGCCGCGGCGCGGGCCCCGGCCGCCAACAGCGGCTCCATCCTAGCGGCGGTGCGGTTCCACACCGTCAGGTCAAAACCGGCGCGGAGCAGATTGCGGGCCATCCCCTGTCCCATGATTCCCAGCCCAATGAAGCCAATGCATTCGTCCATGATTTCCCACCTCTCGCCGTCGGCGCTGTGCAGCAGCGGCTGGCGGTCGTCTCGCGTCGTGCGGCGCATTATGGGCAGCCGGGCGATGGTTGTCAAGTCCCAGCACCGGCAGTATCATCGCCGTTATCGAGGGGCACGCAGAGTAGGAAGGGCGACGCTGGCAGGCAGTAAACGGCGCGAACTAAGCAATGAGAAGGCACGGGTCTGGCGCGAGCCGCGGCCGTGGCCGGTGCGGGCGCTGACGGTCCTCCTCGGTCTGCAGACGGTCACGGTGATGGCCTTTGCCTTGCTGCGGCTTTACCCATGGAGCTCTTTTCAGGAGCTGGTGGCGGAGCCGGAGACGGCTTTCTTCTTGCCGCTCCCGGTCCTTGCGCTGCTGGGGCTGGCGGCCACGCTCGGCTTCCTCTGGCTGCGGCCGGGCTCCTGGGTCGTCGCCATGTTGGTCCAGGGACTGCACCTGATAGTGGCCCTTTTCTTTTATTTCCTCTATGGGCAGGAGCAATATTACCTGTTCGTGATGATGCTCTATGCCGTCGTCATGGTCATCTATCTGAACTACGCGGAAGTCCCGGCCATTTTCCGCGCCTATCCTGACGACGTGGAACAGGATGGCTGAGTCCGCCGAACGCGCGCTGCTGCGCCGCTTCGAGCCCGTGCTCCGCTATACACAGGGCGAGCGCTTTTTTCCGATGCGCGTTGAGCCCTACCTGGAGCGGAGCAGCCTCTGGTGCGTCCGGCCCAAACGTGAAGCTGAGCTGATCGTGCCCCAGGGCGAGCTGGCGCCGCCCGACCTGGCGCAGCCACGCTACGGCGAGTTTGACGCTATCTACTACCTGCAGTTCATTACGCCGCTCAACCTGACCGAGCTGGCCTCCTACCGGCTGCAGCAGGGGCTGCAGCGGCGCAAGGAAGACCGTTTCCGCGCGGGCAGCGGCCGTCTGGCGCGCGTGGGTTATGCCAGCCGCTTCGTCGATGCCCTCTTTCAGCTTTCGCTGCTGGCACGCGGCCGCGTGCCGGGCGATACAGCGGCAGCCGCGGCGCTGGCCTATAACACGATCATGGCCGAAGACCCGCACTATGCCTACTATGGGCGCGTCGTGCGGCAGAACGGCTGGCTCGTCCTGCAATACTGGTATTTTTACCCGTTCAATAACTGGCGCTCCGGCTTCTTTGGGGCCAACGACCATGAGGCCGACTGGGAAATGGTCTGCATCTACCTGTCGGAGCGGGAGGACGACGGCAGTGTGCGGCCGGAGTGGGTCGCGTATGCGGTCCACGACTATGCGGGCGATGACCTACGCCGCCGCTGGGACGATCCCGAGGTGGAAAAAGTGGGCGAGCATCCCATTGTCTATTGTGGCGCCGGCAGCCATGCTGGCTATTTTCAGGCGGGCGAATATCTGGCCGAGCTAGAGCTGCCGTTTCTCGTGCCGCTGGTGCGCTTTACCGAACAACAGGAGCGCTTCTGGCGCCGCACGTTGCGCCGCTACATTGAGGACGACGGCTATGATCTGAATGGCGAGTCGTTCAACATCTTTCGGGTCCCCTTTGTCGATTATGCGCGCGGCGATGGGCTCGCTATCGGGCCGGGCCAGGCCGAAAGCTGGGACGAGCTTCACCTGCTCAACCCGGCGCCCTCCTGGGCAAGTGACTACCGCGGTCTGTGGGGACTGTACGCCCACGATCCCTTCTCTGGCGAGGACGCGCCGGCCGGCCCTATCTACAACCGCGACGGTACGGTACGGCGGGCCTGGTACGACCCGGTGGGCTGGGCCGGCCTGGATAAAGTGGCGCCGCCGGACGAGGCGCTGGCGTACGTGCTGGCCGAGCGCGAAGCGGTAGAAGCCCGCCGCCAGCAGCTCGCGCAGGAAATAGCCAGCCAGAGCGAGGATCTGATGCGGCTGGGCGTCAGGCTGCGCGCCATGCAGGAGCGGCCCCACCTGGAGACATTATACGTGGCCCATGATGCCGCGGGCGCCGTGCTCGCGGCCGAAATCGCCGCCAAGCGCGCCGCCTATTCCGAAGAGGAGAGCCTGATGCAGGCGCTCGACCTTTATGCCGAACGGCTCAACGCCGGTCTGCGCGGGCCGCTGCGCGCCCACATCCGTCGCAGCTACGAACCGGTGAGCGAGCTGAGCCTGCGCTTTGGCCTCTTTGCCGAGATCTGGGCCGCCGCCAGCATTGGCCTGATGCTCATTGCTTTCGTGCTGCTCTTTCTCTTTGCTCCCCAATTTCGCTGGCACGGCCTGACGCTGCTGCTCACCCTCTTTATCTTTGTCGAAGCCGGCTTCCGCCGCCAACTGCCGCGGCTGGTGAGCACGGCTACGATTATCCTGGCCTTTGTCGCCGCAATCGTCCTACTCTACGAGTTCTTCTGGACGGCCGTGGTCATCCTCGTGCTGCTGGCCGGCGCGTACGTCATGTGGGAAAACCTGCGCGAGCTATGGGCATGATCGTGCATGAACGCGAGCCGGCTGCTGAGGAATGGGAGTGCAAACGATGACTCGTATGCTTGTCGTGCTTGCCGCTCTGATCCTGACCTTCTTCCTGGTGGGCCGGGCCACACCGGAGGGGCTGCTCCTGCCGCTGTACTGCCTGGCGGCCGCCGGCGGAATGGCCTATGTGCTGTGGGAGCGGAGCCGCATCGGCGGTCGCCGCGCCAGGCTCGAACGCGAGCTGGAGCGCGAGCGGCTGCGTGGTTCCGGCTTAAAGCTGCCCTGGGGCAGCGGCAAGTAGGGCCGCCTGGGCTGCAGCGGCCGGCAAGCGCGCGGATTCCGAGCGCGCGTCTCTTACTGGTCTAGACCTTCGCGCTCGATGGCTTCGTCGAGGATGCGATTGACCAGCTGCTCGTAGCTCCAGCCGGCGGCGCGCGCTTCAATGCACAGGTCGGAATATTCCTGGTTGAGGCCGGGCAGGGGATTAATCTCCAGGATGTATGGTTTATTGTCCTCTTTTTCGTTAAGCCGGAAGTCAACGCGAGCTACGTCCTGGCAGCCGGTCACGCGAAATGTGGCGGCCGTGAGCCAGTTCAGCTCGTCAACCATCTCCTGGTTAAGCTCGGCCGGGCAGGTCCAGTAGAACTGGTGCACCAGTTCCGTCTTGATACGGCTGGTGTAGATGCCTGCCTCGCTCTCATAGCGGTCTACGTCCACTTCCAGCGGCGGGAAGAAGGTCAGGCCGCGCTGGATGCGGGGCGCCTCTTCCTCTTCAGGAATTCGCCGGGCGACAGGCGTTACCAGGTTGCCGACCACGCCCACGGTCAGCTCCCGCCCTTTGATGTAATGCTCCACCAGAATCGGCTGGTCGTAGCGCTCGAACTGCGCCCGCAGCTGGGCGCGTAACTGTTGCTCATCGTAGACAATAGAATCCGGCGTGATGCCCATGCCGGTTCCTTCCCGGCTCGGCTTGACGAAGAGGGGAAAGCGCATGTCCGGGTCGAGCGGCTCGTCGAGGCGCTCAAAAGTTTGAAAAGCGGGTGTCGGCAGCCCGTGGTAAGCCAGCACGCGCTTGGTCATCGGCTTGTCCAGGGTCAGCGCCAAGGTTAGCACGCGCGAGCCAGTGTAGGGAATACGCAGCATCTCCAGGATGGCCGGCACGTGTGACTCGCGTGCGTCGCCGAAGTGGCCTTCGCTGATATTAAAGCAGATATCTGGCCTGACCTTTGGCAGCGTCTCCGCTAGCCCGATGTTGCCTTCCAGGAAGGTGACTCTATGACCGCCACTCTCCAGGGCGCGGCTGATGTCGGCAATCGTCTCTTCGGAGTCTAGATCGTCCCAGCGGTCAGCCGACATGCCTTCCCAGGTGGGCGCGTTCTTCTTTAGGTTAGCCAGTAACGCAACGTGCATCGTCTTTTCCTTTCACCCCTGCCGGCCCGCTCTCAATAAGAAACCCATCGCTGCTAACGGGCGATGGGTCGCGACAGTATAGCAGAATGGCCTGAAAAGTGACAAAGCTGACTGCCACAGACGCCGGTTGATGGCGAAGTCAGGCGCGAATCCGCACCACCTGCCCGCCGGTCATACGCGGCAGATCGGCCGGGTGCAGCCGAAAGACAGCAAACGGCGTGCCGGCGGCAGCCCATATCTCGGTAAAATCAAGCAAATCTTCGTCGATGAACGTTGGCAGCGGCTGGCTATGCCCGGCCGGCGGCACGCCGCCGATGACGTAGCCCGTGGCGGCGCGCACCGTATCGGCGTCGGCAAAAACAACCGCCTCGCCGGCCAGCGCGGCCAGCCGCTCTTCGTTAACCCGGTTGCTGCCGCTGGCAATGACCAGGAGGGGCTGCCCGCTCTCCTTGCCCTGGAAGACGAGCGACTTGGCAATCTGGCCTACGGTGCAGCCGACGGCCGCGGCGGCTTCGCGCGCGGTGCGCGTCGAATCCGGCAGCTCGACTACCTGAAAGGTGAAACCGAGGGCGTCCAGCGCCGCCTGCACCCGGCGCGCACTACTGCGCAGCTCATCTCGCATGACAATACCTCCACACAATGGCTATCGGTCCGATTGTAGCAGGCGGGCCGCGCTGGCAACAAGCGCGCCGGCCGGTCACTAGCCCGCCGGTCGCGACGCGTCCTCTGCCGGTAGCAGGGCCACGACGAGAGAGCCAGAGCTGAGCAGCGGCGTCAGGCCGGCAGCGGGCGCGGCGGCAAAGGAAATGCTTCTGGCCCGCGTCACGCTGGCCAGGTCGGCCTCCCCTGCGCGCAGCGCACTGAGCAGCGCTGACTCATTGCTTGCCAACATCAGGCCGGGCAGCTCGCTGCCTAAGGCCAGGCCAGCCTCGCTCTTGTAGCGCCGTACCGCCACGGCCACCGCCAGCAACAGCTCGCCGGCTTGCTCCGCCTGCTCGTCGATGAGCGCCTCGTCCGCAGTGGGCCAGGCGCTGCGGTGCAGGGAGTAGGCCGGTTGCCACAGATCCTGGTAAATAGCCTCGGTCACAAAGGGCATGATGGGCGCAAAAAGGTGGAGCAGCGTATCGAGCGCGCGCGCCACGGTGTAGCGCGCCCCGGCGCCAGCCGGGCCGCCTTCATAGAGCCGTTGCTTGGCCATCTCCAGGTAGTTGTCGGCCATCTGCCAGAAGAACTGCTCGGTCTCGCTCTTCGCGGTTGCATAGTCATAGGCTGTAAAGCGCTCGCTTGTGCGCTTGACGAGCCGCTGCAGACGCGAGAGGAGCCAGCGATCGGCCAGCGTCAGGCTTTCCGGTTGCAGCGCGGGCGGCGGATAGCCTTCCAGGAAGCGCTCGCCAAAGCGCGCCACGTTCCACAGCTTGGTGATCAGCCGGCGGCCTGCCTCGATCTTTTGCTCGTCGATGATGCTATCCTTGCCCAGGGCCGTGCTGGCTGCCCAATAGCGTACGGCGTCGGCCGAGTATGCCTCGATCATCTCCTGGGGCGTCCTGGGGCCGCCGCCGCGGCTCTTACTGATCTTGCCCGTGCCTGCCCCGGCAATGCCCCAGCCGCTGATAGCCACGTCCTGCCAGGGTATCGCGCCGAACTGGTAGTGCGACTTGACTATCGTGTAAAAGGCCCAGGTGCGGATAATCTCGTGGGCCTGGGGGCGGAGCGTGAAAGGGAAGACCATGCGGAAGAGCTCCGGCTGCTCAAAGAGCTGTCCGACCAGCTGCGGCGACAGGCTGCTGGTGGCCCAGGTGTCCATCACATCGTCTTCCGGCGTGAACTGCTCGCCGCCGCAATGGGGGCAGGGCCCGGGCGGCTCGTCGGCGTGCGGGTCTACCGGGAGCTGCGCCTCATCTGCCAGCATCGGCTCGCCGCAGCCGCGGCAATACCAGAGCGGAAAGGGCACGCCGAAAACCCGCTGGCGCGAGATACACCAGTCCCAGGCCAGATTTTCCACCCATTGCCGGTAGCGATGCTTCATGTGCGCCGGATGCCAGTTAATCTGCTCGCCGGCCTCCAGAAAATCGTCCTTGTGATCCAGCACGCGGATGAACCATTGCAGGCTCATGATAAATTCGACCGGCGTGTCGCAGCGCTCGTGAACGCGCACCGTCTGCGCCGTTCTGCTTTGCTGCAGCATTGCGCCGCGCGCGGCAAGCTCCGCCACAATCTGCTCGCGCGCGGCGGCCACGGGCAGGCCGGCAAAGGGACCGGCAGGGGCGGCCATCCGCCCCTCTGGGTCTATCGCCGCCACAAGCGGCAGATTGTGGCTGCGCCACCAGGCCACGTCGGCGCTATCGCCGAAGGTGCAGCACATGACGACGCCCGTTCCCTTCTGCGGGTCGGCGCCCCCATCGGCCAGGATGCGTACCCCCTGCCCGAAGAGTGGCACCGTGGCGCGGCGGCCGGCGAGGTGAGCGTGGCGCGCGTCGTGCGGATTGACGAAGATCGCGACGCAGGCCGGCAGGAGCTCGGGGCGCGTGGTGGCGATGGGCAGAGTCGAGCCGTCGTCAAGCGTGAAAGCAAGTGTGTAGAAGCGGCTTTCCCGTTCCAGGTCGTCCACGTCGGCCTGCGCAATGGCCGTACCGCAGGTGGGGCACCAGATGGCCGGCGCCTGTTGCCGGTAGGCCAGCCCACGCCGGTAGAGGTCGATGAACGACCACTGACTCAGCCGCTGCGCCGCCGGGCCAATGGTCCGGTAGGTGTAGCGCCAATCGACCGAGAGACCCAGCCGCTGCCAGAGCGAGCGGTAGGCGGCCTGCGCCTCGGCGCCAGCCGCCATACAGCGCTCGACGAATGCCTGCCGCCCGATGTCGCGCGCCGTCACGCCGTCCAGCCGCTCCACGAGGCGTTCGGTTGGCAGGCCGTTGTCGTCAAAGCCCATCGGGTAGAAGACGCTACGGCCGTTCATGCGCCAGAAGCGGGCCAGGAAGTCGGTGTGGCTGTAGGAGTAGACGTGGCCCAGGTGCAGCTGACCGGATACCGTGGGCGGCGGCGTGTCGATGCTATAGAGCGGGGCAGGGTTGGCGGAATCGAAAGCATAGACGCCCTCTTCCTGCCACCGGGCCTCCAGGCGCGGCTCGCGGTCGTTGGGATCATATCGTCTGGCGAGGGACATTCTCTATTCCTCCTGACGCCAGCCCGCCGCCGCAGCGGCGCCCCGACGTCGCCTGAAAAACAAAAAACCCTTTCATCCTGGCAGAAATCTGCACGAGGACGAAAGGGTGACCTTCCGCGGTACCACCTCGGTTCGCGCCTTCTCTCGTTGGCGCGCACTCTTGCCCCGGCCGGTTGAGCGGGGCTGCGCTGTAACGGGCTTACCCGTGTCGTTCTACTCGGCGCTGGCGGGCCAGCCCCTTTCTTCGACAGTCTGCACGGGCGACATTCGGCGGTGAACTGGCTGCGGGGGCTCTCAACCACGGCGCTGCGCCGCGACCCCATCTTCTCTGTCGCTCTTCGTTCCGCCTACTCCTCCCGGCGGGTGTAGGTTATTCGGTTAGGCCAAATTATGATGGGTTAGCGGGTCGCTGTCAAGGGTGGGTGGAGCCGGCCGGGTTAGAATCCAAGAGGCGCTGACGGAGAGATGAGCAGACAGCTTCGCTCGTTGACAGCCATTTGTCGCTCCCGTAAAATCCACAGGTTACACGAAGATTCTGGAGTAAGAATGAGCAAACCGATCACCAGTGCGGAGGTCCGTCAGGCCTTTCTGGACTTCTTTGAAGAGATGGGTCACACCGTGGTGCCCAGCTCGCCGCTGCCTGTCGTAGATAACCCGACCCTGTTTTTCACCAACGCAGGTATGAACCAGTTCGTCGACGCCTTTCTAGGCAAGGAGAGCCGCCCTTACCAGCGGGCCGCCTCCTCGCAGAAGTGCATGCGCATCCAGGGCAAGCACAACGACCTGGAGAACGTCGGCCCCTCGCCGCGCCACCACACCTTCTTCGAGATGCTGGGCAACTTCTCCTTTGGCGACTACTTCAAGAGGGGCGCCATTCGCTACGCCTACGACTTTCTCACACGGGTCTGCGAGATACCGGCCGACCGGCTCTGGTTTACGGTCCATGAGAGCGACGACGAAGCGCACCGCATCTGGACCGAGGAGATAGGCGTGCCCGCCGAGCGCGTGCTGCGCATGGGCGACAAGACCAATTTCTGGATGATGGGCGAAGTGGGGCCGTGCGGCCCTACCAGCGAGGTGCATTACGATTGGGGGCCGGGAGCGTGCAACTGCGGCGAGGCGCAGTGCAGCGTGGCCCTCGACAACGGCTGCAATCGCTGGCTGGAGATCTGGAACCTGGTCTTCATGCAGTTCAACCAGGCCGAGGACGGCGCGCGCACTCCCTTGCCTAAGCCCGGCGTGGATACGGGCATGGGGCTGGAGCGGATTACCAGCGTGCAGCAACAGGAGCTGGTGAACTACCGCACCGACCTCTTTGCGCCGGCGATGGATCGCATCCAGGCGCTGCTTGGCGATGGCGAAGGCGAGCGGGAGGCGCACCAAACTGCCTACCGCGTCATCGCCGACCACGGGCGGGCGGCCACGTTTCTGATCGCCGATGGCGTGCGGCCCGGCAGTGAAGGCGGCGAGTATGTGCTGCGCATGATCATTCGCCGCGCACTGCGCTTTGGCCGGACCATTGGCTTTTCCCGACCGTTCCTGGCGGAAATCGCCCAGGTCTATATTGACCAGATGGGCGAGGTCTACCCGGAGCTGCGCCAGCGGCGTGACCTGATCCGGCGTACCCTGACGACGGAGGAAGAGAAGTTCGCGCGCACGCTGGACACATCCCTGGCGCGCCTGGAGAAGGTGCTGGAAGAGATTGACGCGGCCGGCGAGCAGGTCGTGCCCGGTAGGGTCGTCTTTTCCCTGCACGCCACCTATGGCCTGCCTATGGAGATCACCCGGGATGTGGCGCAGGAGCGGGGCTTTACCGTAGACGAGGCTGCTTTCCTGGCGGCGCGCGAGGCCCATGCACTGGCGAGCGGCTCGGGCGCTTTCAAGGGCTATGAGACCGGAGCGAACGTCTACAGCGATTTGCTGGCCGATCTGGTTGCGTCCGGGCGGCTCCCGGCTGAAGGCGTTCATTACGATCCCTATAGCGGCGCCGCGGCGCGCAGCACAATCCTGGCCATCGTGCGCGATGGCGCGCTGGTACACGAGGCTACGGCCGGCGACATGGTGGAGCTGGTCACGGCGGCGACGCCGTTCTACGTCGAGGCCGGCGGCGAGGTCAGCGATACGGGCGAGATCCGCGTCGTCGAGGGCGACGCGCGGGTGAGTGTTGGCGAGATGGCTCGGCCCGTAGCCGGGTTGGTTGTCCATCGCGGCGAGGTGAGCGGCGGCGCTATCGCCACCGGCGACGAGGTATCGCTGCAGGTAGATGACGAGCGGCGCCAGCAGATCCGGCGCCACCACACGGCCACGCATATCCTGCACCGCGAGCTGCGCCGGCGCCTGGGGACGCACGTGGCCCAGGCCGGCTCGCTCGTCGCGCCGGATCGGCTGCGCTTTGATTTCACGCATGGCGAGGCGGTAGGCTCGGAAACGCTGGCGGCCATTGAGCGCGATATAAACGAGATTATCCTGGCTAACTACCCGGTCTGCGTTGCCTTCATGGGTCAGCGCGAGGCGATAGCTCAGGGCGCGATGGCCCTCTTTGGCGAGAAGTACGGCGACGTAGTGCGCACAATTAAGATCGGCGCCGAGGACGAGCCCTATAGCTTTGAGCTGTGCGGCGGCCTGCATGTAGAAACAACAGGCGACATCGGCCTCTTCCACTTCACGCGCGAGGAGGCGGTCGGGGCCGGCGTACGCCGCGTCGAGGCGGTCGCCGGGCTGGCGGCCCAGCAGTACGTGGCCGGGCGGCTGGCGATACTGGAGCGGCTGGCTGACCGCCTGAACAGCACGCCCGAGGAAACCGAGGGCCGGCTGGAAGCCCTGTTAAGCGAGCATCGCGCGGCGCAGAAGGAGATAGAACGCCTGCAGCGGCGGCTGGCCCGCAGCCAGTTCGAATCGCTGCTGGGCGAGATGCAGCAGGTGGACGGCGCCAACGTCCTCACCGCTCAAGTCGATGTCGGCGGCCCGGACGAGCTGCGCGAGATGGCCGACTGGTTCCGCGACAAGGTTGGCTCCGGCGTCGCCGTCTTCGCCACGGTGCAGGACGAGAAGCCGCTGCTGGTGGCGACGGTTACCGACGACCTGATTGCCCGCGGCGTACGCGCCGGCGACCTGGTGCGCGAGGCGGCGCGGCTGGTCGGCGGCGGCGGCGGCGGGCGGCCCAATCTGGCCCAGGCCGGCGGCCGCGACGCCGCGAAGCTGCCAGAAGCGCTGGCGGCCGTGCCGGGAATGGTTGCGGCGGCCCTGCAATAGCGCCGCCGTCATGTCATCGGCATAGAGGAGTCGTGAAGATGGGTGGGTAAGCCCGCCTGGTCAATACGTGTATACGTCGGGCGCGCGCGGCTGGCATAAGGGGAGCAGAATGTGAAAGGTAGCGCCGGACTCCGCGGCGCCAGCGCCGCCGCGGCCGCTGACCCAGACCCGCCCCTGGTGGGCTTCGATGATGCCCCGCGCTATAGTCAGGCCGAGGCCAATGCCGCCGCCCTTAAACGCCGTCTTGCTGGTGGTATGGTTCTCCAGCGCCTCCAGGACGTAGAACTCCTCAAAGATGCGGCCCTGTTCCCACGAGGGGATACCGATGCCGTTATCGGCGATAGAGATGTTGACGGCCTCGCCGACCAGCTCGGCGCTGAGCCGGATCACGCCGCCATCGGGCGTATACTTGATGGCATTGCCCACGATGTTGCTTAGCGCCGTATAAAGAAGGCCCGGGTCGCCTTCAATGGCGGGCACGGCGTCAATGCCGCTCACGTCGAGCAGCAGATTGCGCTGCGCCAGCACATCGGCGATGTCATCGCCCAGCAGGACGACCAGCTCCGCCAGCCGCAGCGGGCGCAGGCCCAGTTCCAGCTCGCCGGAGGCGATGCGCGTGGCGTTAATGATGTCGGCGACCAGGCTGCCGATGCGCTCGACGCCCACATTCAGCCCGTCCACGAGTTGGCGCAGCTCGTCCATGAGCTGGTCATCCGGGGCGCTGCTCATCGTATCGGCCAGCAAGTGTGCATAACCCTCCACCAGCGTCAGCGGCGTGCGCAGCTCGTGGCTGACGAGGCCGATGAAGTTGCTCTTTAGCCTGTCGATGTCTCGCAGCCGTTCGTTGGCGGCTTCCAGCTCGCGCACCTTGTCCTCGAGGCGGACGACGAGGGTACGCGCGTGGCGCTCCAGGTGGTGCAGCCGGTCGGCCGCCTCCAGCTGCTCGCGGCGACCTTGCAAGAAGGAAGCTACTTCTTCACGAAACGTGGCGACATCAATCGGCTTGGTGAGATAGCCGTCGCAGCCTGCGGCCAGCGCTTGCTCGCGGTGGCCGGCGCCATTGTGGGCCGTGAGGGCGATGATCGGCGTCCCGGCAAACGGCGTAAGACTGCGCAGCCGGGTCGCTATCTCCCGGCCGTTCATACCGGGGAGATCCATGTCCAGGAGAATGAGGTCAGGCTCGCTTTCGCGGGCGACGTTTATCCCCGCTAACCCTTCGTCCGCCAGGTAGACGGCATAGCCGCACTGCTCCAGCACCCTCTGGATGAGGAGCTGGCTGGCAGGGTCGTCTTCAATGTAGAGGATCCGCCTCGTCATCGGCATGGCTATTCGCCTGAGAGGGGACTGCAGAGATAAGGCCCGGCAGATAAAAGGAATGAAGCCCCTCGTCACCTGGCATCATTTTAACATGGCGGCGGCGGCGTTCAATAGCCGATCACTCCCGCTCTGTGGCTCAGGGATTCGCGGCGCACG